>JBBAFK010000001.1:0-156205 GCA_041655455.1 Leucobacter sp.
CTCCACGGCTACCTCGGGGACGTGCCACCTGCGGAGTTCGAGGCCAAGTTCTATGCTGGGGTTACCAGCGCCAAAGAACTGGTAGAAATCAAATGAGCTGAGTCTCCACTAAACCCAGGGCGCATCAAGGCTTCGCTCGTCGCCGGCTACGTGGGGCAAACTGCCCTGAAGACCAGCGAAAAAATCGATGAGGCGATGGGCGGCATCCTCTTCATCGATGAAGCCTACGCCCTGGTCGAAGACCAGTTCGGGATCGAGGCGGTCAACACGCTGCTCAAGCGCATGGAGGATGATCGCAACAAGTTCCTCGTGATCGCCGCTGGCTATCCAGACAGCGTGGAGACCTTCATGCAGGCGAACGTCGGCCTCGCCCGCCGCTTTCCGACAAAGATCGAGTTCACCCCGTATTCCGCCGATGAGCTTGCGCGCATCGCTCAGGTGATGTTCGAGGCCAAGGGCCAAACGGTCGCCGAAGACGGTGCGACCCTCCTCAGGGAGCGTCTTGACCGCGCACAGCGCGACGGACTCTTCGACCGTAAGGATTGGGGCAATGCCGGCTCGGTGCGCAACATCGTCGAGGATGCGATCAATATCCGCAACCTGCGTCTGTTCGGCGATCCTCAAGCGACACCGAGCGCAGGCGATCGGGTGACGGTAACGTCCGACGACCTGGGGCAGGCCGCCGACAAGGTGCTCGGCACGGCGGACTCGGGAAGCGAGCGCGTTGAAGACGTGCTGGCCGAGCTGGAGGCTCAGATCGGCCAGCCAGAGCTCAAACAGCAGGTGGCTGGGCTGATGGCGGGCGTGCGCGCCCGCCAGGCCAAGGAGGCGCAGGGCATCGCCTCATCCGAGAACCTGATCGAGCACATGGTGTTCACCGGGCCGCCCGGCACCGGCAAAACAACGGTAGCCAGGCTCCTCGCGCGCCTCTACCGCGCGCTCGGCGTGCTGCCTCAGGGGCAGGTGATCGAAGTCGACCGCGCCGGCCTCGACTCACGGTTCACCCAGAAGATCGATTTCTCCTCGTACTCGGCTGATGAGCTCGTGCAGATCGCGGTGAGTATGACGCGGGCGAAGGGCGAAACGCTCACTCCCGATGCCGTGGCTCTGCTCGCCTCTCGCCTCGACGATGCCGAGCGCTCCGGCCGTTTCAGTACACGCGACTGGGGCAACGGCCGCTCGGTGCGAAACGTCATGGACAAGGCGGTTCGCGCCCGCAACGCACTGCTCTACGCCGACCCTTCTGCTACGCCGAGCGGCACCGAACTCGTCACGATCACCGTCTCCGACCTGGCCCGAGCCTGCGATGAGGAGCGATTGTTCGGTGCTCCGCCAGAGCCGCTCACGCCGGAATCGGAGTGAGCGGCCAAGGCCGACCCTCAAGCCAGAAATCGGAGTCAAGCGCTCGCGATAATTGACCGGGCCAGCCCCCGCAGGGCCTCGCATCTACCCGGCCGCGAGTGCCGCCTCCAGCGCGGCCTTCAGCCGCTCATCGGCCTCGCCGTACGCGGCCCAGTCACCGTCCTGCATGGCCGTGTCACGATCCCGAAGCGCGGACTGCATCTCACGGAGTGCAGCCTCCAGTGTCGCGTTCGCGCCGGAGCCACCCGTGGTTGTCGTCCCCTCGTCCGTACCGGTTTCCGGCTCCTCCACGCCCTCTGGCGTCTCGGTTTCCTCGACCTCGCCATCACCCGCGCTGGCACCCGAGTTCCCACCGAAGAGCTCGTCGAGCGCCGCATCGAGCGTGTCCTCGAACGCGATCTTGTCGCCGAAGGACACGAGTACCTTCTGCAGCAGCGGGAACCGCGTGCCGGAGGAGGCCTCGATATAGACCGGCTGCACATACAGCAGGCCACCACCGACCGGCAGCGTCAGCAGGTTACCGCTGATCACGCGCGTTTCACCCTGCCGCAGCAGGTTGAGCTCGGTCGAGACCTTCGGATCGGTGTTGAAGCTGTTCTGTACCTGGCCGGGGCCGGGGATCGTGTCGCTCTTGGGTAGCGTGAGCAGCCGCAGCGTGCCGTAATTCTCCGAAACCTTCCCGGCCTCGCTACCCGCGTTAGCGTCGGCTGCGAGGTATCCGGTCAGGATGTCTCGAGCCCCCTCGCCCTGCGCATCGGGAATATACGTCGAGTAAATCGAGAAGCTCGGATCGACGTTCTCCCCGGCAGAGAGGGTGAGGTAGTAGGGCGGCTGAGCCGGAGCCTGGACGCCATCGCCGGCCTGAGTCACCGGGTTGGCCGGGGTTCTCCAGGCATCCTCCTGGGAGTAGAACGCGCCCGGATCGGACACGTGATAGGTCGCGAGCATCTCACGCTGCACCTTGAACAGGTCAGTCGGGTAGCGCACGTGACTGAGCAGGTCACCGCTCATTTCCGAGACATCCTTCAGGGTGTCCGGGAAAATCTTCCCCCACGACTGCAGCAGCGGATCCTCGGTATCCCACGCGTACAGCGTGACCTTGCCGTCGTACGCATCGACGGTGGCCTTCACGGAGTTGCGAATGTAGTTCACTGGCTTCGGCAGGATGCTCACTCGCTCGTTATCGGCGTCGACGGTGAGCGCGTTCATATCCTGCACCTCGGAGTAGGGGTACTCGGAGGATGTGGTGTAGCCGTCGACGATCCACACCACACGCTTGTCAACAACCGACGCGTACGGGGCCGAGTCGAGCGTGAGGTACGGTGCAACTTTCTGCACTCGTTCCAGCGGGTTGCGATCGTAGAGTACCTGCGAGCCGTCAACGACGGCTCCGGACAGGAGCACCTCCATGTCCTGGAACTTCAGCGCGTAGATGAGCTTCGTGAAGATGTTATTGAGTTTCGGACCGCCGTCACCGGAGAAGGTCGTCAGGTTCTGTCGGGAGCCCGACGAATCCTCAGCTGCTTCCTCCTCCACGACCTGTTCGTCAGCCTGGGTCTCTTCCTCCGTGGCGGACTCGCCGGAGGATTCGCCCTCGGCAACTTCGGTCTCGGTCTCGGTGGCCTCGGCTTCTTCCGCGACTGCGGGATCCTCCTCCGCAGCGGCCTCGGCCGTGCTCTCAGCATCGGCCGGGTAATCCACCTCGATGGGACGGTCGCGTTCGCCGCCGACGATCGAGTACTCGGGTGAATTTATCCCGAAGTACACGCGCGGCTGGAATTCTCCGAGCTTGCCGCTCGTCGGGATGCCGCTCTCGAGGAAGACCGGTTCGCCTCCCGGTGAGCGCTGATTGCCGTACGCTGCGACGAGGCCGTAGCCGTGCGTGTAGACGAGTGTGCGGTTGTACCAACCCTCCTGTCCCGAAATATCGATGTCGCGAATCGCCGAAACCGTGTCTTCGACCTGACCATCGATTTCGTAACGGTCAACGTTGAGCGAGTTCGGGAACTTGTAGTATTGGCGGCTCTGCTCGAGCTGGGCGAAGGTTCGCGAAATGACTTCCGGATCCATGATGCGAATGTTCGCCGTCGCTACCGCATCATCGCGGAGCGCACCGGGTTCTGCGGTCGTGACTGCGTCGTAGCGTTCGACCTCGACCTCGTCGATGCCGTACGCGGTCCGCGTCGCCGCGAGGTTTCGTTCGATGTACTCAGATTCGAGGCTCTTCTCGTCGGGCCGCACCTGGAACTGCTGCACTGCCCAGGGATACCCCATCCCGAGCACGAGGCTCGACACCAGGAACAGCGCGGTGCCGATCACGGGCAGCCGCCATTTACCGGTGAACGCCGTCACCAGGAAGAGCACGGCGACGATTGCCGCGATCCCCGCAAGAATCTGCTTACCCGGAATCACCGCGTGCACGTCCTGGAACATCGCACCCGTCATGAGCCCGTTCGGATCGCTGAGCAGGCGGTACTGGTCGAGCCAGAGGCTCACCCCCTGCAGCAGCAGGTACACGGCTGCGAGGATCGCGGCCTGAATACGGGTCGACTTGGAAACACGCACATCGCGCCCGGAGAAGGAGATCCCCCCGTAGAGGTAACTTGTGGCCACACCCGCGATGAGGGCGACGAGCGTGACTGCCGACGCGAATCCGATCACCCCTTGCCAGAACGGCAGGTCGAACAGGTAGAACGCGATGTCCAGCCCGAATTGCGGGTCGGTTTCTCCCGTCGGCTCGCTGTTGAGCCACAGCAGCACGTTCTGCCACCGGGCCGCGGCCGCGAAACCTCCGAAGAGGCCGATCACTGCGGGCAGCACCCACTTCACCACGCGCCGCAGGGGCTCGAAGAGTTCCTGGTACCGGTCGAGCTGCGCCGTCAGGCGGGCGTAGACGGGGCGCTTACGGTAGGCGATATCGATGGCGAGAAACACGGGGAGTGCCATCGCGAGAAACCCGATGATGAACATCAACCCGGCGGCGACCCACTGCGTCACCAAGACGGGCATGAATCCCAGCTGCTGGTACCAGAGCACCTCGGACATCACGGCGGCGAAACCGAGGAACCCGAGGATCAGGACGACGACGAGCACGACGGTGATCGCGAGCGGTGAGACTCGGCGTCGGCGTTCGGGTTGAGCGGCGTTCTGGTCGGTCACGTGCCTCTACTTTCCTATCCGTACGACATGTGTGCGGGGCGTTCGGTCCAGCCTAGCGGGCGCTGCTGACAGCACAGCGTTCCAATCCCCCCGGTGCGTTTTCCTCTGCGGCTGCGTCGATAGATTCGAGGGCCTCCCCGAGTGTTGCGACGGGAAAGACGTCGAGTCCGGGAGGGATGGTCGACGGCACGTCCACGCAGTTGTCGAGTGGCATGAGGAAGGCTCCACCGCCGGCCCGAGACGCGGCCCACATCTTCTGTTCCAACCCCCCGATCGCCCCGACGGCCCCGCGATCGTCGATGGTGCCGGTCCCGAAGACGCTGGTGTCGCCGAGACGAGTGTCGGGCGAGAGAAGCTCGACGATCCCGAGTGCGAAGATCAGCCCCGCGCTCGGTCCCCCGATGTCGTCGAGCGCCACCTCAATCTCCGCGGGAAGCTCGTAATCCACCGCAATGGTCGCACCGATCATGGGCGAAATCCCGCCCTCGGGAATCTGCGGATCCAACAGAACCTCCACGGCCTGGTTGTCTCGCTCGACCTGCACCGTCAACCCGCGTCCCGCTTCCGTCGCACCGATCCGTTCCCGCAGGTCGGTGAAATCCGAGACCGGGTGACCTGCCGCGGCGACGATCACGTCGCCCGACTGAAGAATGCCGTCTGCCGGGCCGGATTCAACCACCGAGGCGACGCGCAGAGTAATCGAGACGTCCTCGCCGATCTCTCGGAATGCGGCGGCGGCCGCCTGCGTCTGGGAATCGACCATGAGCGCCGAATTCCACTCGGCCCGATCATCAGCCGTTGTCTCGCCAGGAAAATATTGTTCCAGCGGTGCGATCGACTGCGACGGATCGACCACGGCGCGTGCGATCGCCCACCAGTTGCGCGGCCGATCGGGGCTGCCCACTACTGAGACCGTAGTGAGTCGCAGGCTGCCGTCGCCCGCGTAGGCGGGCACTCCGCTTACCGACAGCACCGGCTCGCTCTCGCCGTCGACAATGGTCTCACCGAGCACGTCGACGGTGGGACCAGGTTTCTCCACGATGAAGGGTGACGGCAGCAGACCGATGACGACAATCGCGCACACGACCAGCGCAATAACGAGCGAGCGACGAGAGCGCCGCCGTTCTCCGATCGGGGTGAGGCCGTCTCCGGGATGATGCACGCTGCTCCTCGGACGGGGCCGTCATCGGCCCCGGAGTTGTGGCGCCGTGCGAAGGAGGGTGTTCGCAGCTGGCGCAATGGAATCGTTTGAGCGACGGTCAATCTAGCAGGTGCTTCTGAACGTCGTGCCGTAGCGTGGGATGCGGACGACGACGAGGAGATCCGGGATGGGCGCGAATGAGCAGAGCGACGATTTCGAGGAGCTGCAGCGCATCCTGCGGGAGATGCTGTCGGGGCAGGGTGTGCCCGAAGGAGCCATGGACCCCGCGGAGTTTGCGCGGGCAGCAGGGATCCCTGCGGATCCAGCAGCCCTGCAGGGGCTCTTCGCGACCCTGCAGGGCGCGATGCAGCAGTCGGGTGACGGCATCGACTGGTCCGTCACGAGACGGACGGCGATTGATGTGGCGACTTCCGATGGAGAAGTTGCCGACCCGTCGCCCGCAATGCGCGCCTTCCCTGTCGCGACGCTCTGGTTAGACGAGGCCACCGAGATCGGTGCGACCGCGGATGCACCACGCACGCTGTCGCGCATCGAGTGGGTGCAGCAGACCGTGGACACCTGGGTGTCCGTCGCCGAGCCGGTGGCGGAGTCGGTGAGTCAAGCGCTGATGACGGCGCTGCAGGAGCAGATGCCTGAGGAGCTCTCTGGGGCTCTGCACGGGGCCGCACCGATGTTGCGCAATGTCGGCGGCGCACTGTTCGCGGTGCAGCTGGGAACGATCATCGGCAAGCTTTCCGGCGAGGTGCTCTCGGCTGGAGAGATCGGCTTTCCCCTGATGTCGGGGCCTGGCCGGGAGGGCGGCGCACTGCTGCCGAGCGGTGTCGCCGCGTTCGCGGACGGCCTGGAACAGGACACGGAGGCCGTCACGCTGTATCTCGCGGTGCGGGAACTCGCTCACGCGCGTCTGTTCCGTCACGCGAAGTGGTTGCGACTGCACCTCATCACCGCCATTACTGACTTTGCTCGCGGGATCCGCATCGACACGGATCGCATCGAGGCCGCCGCGCGTGACCTGGACCCGTCGCGACCGGACGAGATTCAGGCGCTGATCTCATCCGGGTCATTGATCCCGCCGAAGACGCCGGCACAGGAAGCGGCGCACGCGCGGCTGGAGACGATGCTCGCGCTCGTCGAGGGCTGGGTGGATGTCGTCACCGCCGACGCGGCCCGGCGCATCCCCGGAGCGGAAGGGATCGCCGAGATGGTGCGCCGTCGCCGCGCGACCGGCGGGCCCGCCGAACACGCGCTGAGCGCCCTCGCCGGGCTGGAACTGCGACCGCGCCGTCTGCGAGAGGCCGGGGCTCTCTGGCGGCTCGTCGCCGAGCGCAGCGACACTGCGACGCGAGACGGGCTGTGGGCTCACCCCGATCTGCTTCCCACGATCGATGAGCTCGACCACCCGGCACGGCTGCTCGAGCGTCTCGGGCTTGCAGGGGCCAGCCCGGAACCAGTGACCGACGGGTTCGATGAGGAGCTCGCACGGTTGCTCGACGGAGAGCTCCCCCCTCACTCCGGGGAGGGATCGGAGGAGACCGACGGGGGCTCAACTCCCGAGACATAGACCCCTCGCGTCTTCCTCCACAGCACGCCAACTTTGGTCAGTTCCTCGCTGGCCGCGGCCCGATGCTGTGGAATACCCTCCATCCCGTGCGGTGGGGAGGCACACTCTTCGCATGAGAAGCACCACACGCATCAACCCAGACCTCCCGCTCTGCTGGGAAACCCCCAGCATCGTCAGAATCGGGTTCGAGCGTGCAGTGGCCCGCGTGCACTCCCCCACTGCGGGGATGCAGCGACTCATCGGGTCGCTACTGTCTGGCGTCGACTCCAACCGCCTGCCCGATGAGGCGCGACGACTCGGCGCGACTCCAGCTGAGCTGCAAGCCGTGCTCGAAAGCCTCAGGCCCGTGCTCGTGGAGCAGCACGACAGCACGTCCGTCGCGGAATCCTGCGGGGAATCGCAGCGGCCGCTCCCCACTACGATCGCGGACGACGGCCGAACCGCACCGGGTCTGCGACGGGTGCTCAGCACGATCGAGGTCTTCGACATCGACCCGATCCGCACACCCGAAGAGTGTGAGTTCGTGATCGTCGTCGAGCGGTTCCTTGAACCCCTCGAGCGGGTGCAGCGCTGGCGCGCCGCGGGCATCCCGCACGTGCTCTTGCGCTACACCGACCGGTCGGTGCAGGTCGGCCCTGTTGTGGAGCCCGACGGCGCCCCATGCCACAGCTGTGTCTCTCTGTCGCTCGTCGCCGAGGACCCAGCACTCCCAGTACTGTCGATCCAGCTCAGCGACCGGATCCCGCAGAGCGAGACCGCCGCGGTCGGCGAGTTCGCCGCCGTCTACGCGGGGCTTTTGGTGCGAGACTGGCGGTCGGGTCGACGCGCTGCTCGAAGCACGCGCTGGCGCATCCCCGTTCTGCACGGACGCCCATCCGCCGCCCCGTTTCTCGAGTCGGTTCCGGCGCACCCGGAGTGCGGCTGCGTCTCGAGTCTGGAGCCGGCATTCGCGGGTCGCGTCAACCGATGATTCCTGCTTCGGCGAGGAAACGGGAGGGTTGCCTGGCTGCACGCCCCGTCCCAGCGACTCCAGATATCCGCAGGAGATCCTTCGCCCGGGTCATGGCGACGTAGGCGAGACGGCGCTCTTCATCCACTCCCTCATCATCGGCAGCGTGTGCGATCGGGAGGATACCCTCGGTGGCTCCAACAAGGTGCACGAGCGACCATTCGAGGCCCTTCGCAGCGTGGATCGCGCTGAGCGTCACCGCTTCCAACGTTGGTTCGTGGTGGGCGCGCTGCCGTGCGAGAAGCTCCTCGCTGAACTCGCCGATCCCGGCGCTCTCCGGCATTTCGTCGACTAGCGCGAGCAGCGCCGAGAGAGCCTCCCACCGTTCCCGCTGCGCGGACCCCGTCGGCGGGTTCGCGGTCCAGCCGATGGCTCGCAACGCGTCGCTCACCACCTGGAAGAGCGGCCGATCATCCGCGACCTTCGCTTCACCGCGAATGAGCATGACTGCCTGACGCACATCTGCGCGGTCGAAGAAGCGCTGCGCCCCGTGCACGCGTACGGCGATCCCTCGCTGCCGCAGCGCCTCCTCAAATCTCGCAGACTGTGCGTTCGTGCGATAGAGCACTGCGATCTCCGACGGCGCTGTGCCCCCGTCGATCGTGCTCGCGATGGAGTCCGCCACGCCGACTGCTTCGTCGTGCTCAGACGCGAACCATTCGAAGCCCGGCTTCTCCCCCGGCTCCTCGCGAAGGGCCTGCAGTCGCAGCGCACCTGGCCGGTCGCGCATGAGGCGGTTCGCCGAGCGCACGATCGGAGAGCGCGAACGATAGTTGCGTTCGAGCCGAATCTCACGGGCGTTCGGAAACTCCGCCCCGAAACGGAGGAGAAAAGCGCTCGTGGCGCCGGTGAAGGAGTAAATCGTCTGACTCGCGTCTCCCACGACGCAGAGGTCGTCACGGTTACCGAGCCAGGCCCGCAAGAGCGTGTGCTGCAGCGGGGAGACGTCCTGGTACTCGTCGACGGTGAAGAACCGGTACCGTTCTCGCACCTGCATCGCAACACTCGGCTCAGTCTCGAGCATCCCGGTGAGCAGGATGAGGACGTCCTCGAAGTCGATCTGGCGGCGTTCCTCCAGTAATCCCGCGTACCGACGCTGGATCTCCAGCAGTTGCTCCGCCGTGAGCCCCTGAGGGATCGACCGCGTGCCGAGGCGTTCAGCGTACGCGTCGAGACCGAGCATCGACACCTTGCGCCACTCGATCTCTCCGGCAATATCGCGCAGCGCTTCCCCGCCAAGCCTCAACCCGAGGGCCTCGACGGCCTGCGAAATGGCCGCTACCTTTCCCGGGAGCACCTGTGGCGCTGGACCACCGACGACCTGTGGCCAGAAGTGGCCGAGTTGCGCAAGTGCCGCCCCGTGAAAGGTCTGAGCACGCACACCGTCCGCGCCGAGTTCACGCAGCCTCCCTTGCAGCTCACCAGCGGCTTTCCGCGTGAACGTCACTGCGAGCACGCGCTGCGGATCGTAGACGCCGGTGCGAACACCGTGAGCAATCCGGTGGGTGATCGCCTGTGTCTTCCCGGTGCCAGCGCCAGCGAGCACGGAGATCGGACCGCGGAGCGCTTCGGCGATCTCCCGCTGCTCGGGGTCGAGCGCACCGAGAATCGGGTCAGTCCCGCGCGCCACCGAGGTCCTCTTCGGCCGCCCAGGAGTCCAGCATCCACCGCGCGATCGATGCACCGCCGGGCAGTCGAATGCCCGGGTCGGGTGTGCGCACCTGATCCCGGGTGAACCACCGCAGCTCGGAGATCTCACTGGTGTCGGGTACGAGTGCGTCCGGATTCACTCCCGGCGCGAGTCGCGCTCGGAACCCCAGCATCAACGAGCGCGGGAACGGCCACGGCTGCGAGGCGACGTATTCGACGTGCCCGAGCCGGACGCCGGATTCCTCGAACACTTCACGTCGAACCGTCTGTTCGAGCGACTCTCCGGCCTCCACGAACCCGGCGAGCAGCGAGAAGCGTCCACTCTCCCACAGCACATTGGATCCGAGCAGCACACGACCCTCGTGCTCCACGAGCACGATCACCGCCGGATCGGTCCGCGGAAAATGCTCGCCCCCGTGCTCGTCGTGGCGCGCCCATCCCCCCTGCGCCGGCGTCGTCGGGTCGCCGTCGCGGGATGAGAACCTCGCCGACTCATGCCAGCGGAGCAGCGCGGAGGCGACGACAACAATCTCGCGCTCCAACTCATCGAGCGCCTCGACCGCTTCGAACGGGTGCGACCAGGATCCACCCGCGGGGGCGGCAGATCCCTCGGCGAGTTTCGAAGCAAACACCGGTGTTCCGTCTGCACGGCCGACGTAGACGTGGCCTGCACGGCCGCCCGTTACGACCGGTTCGTATTCACCTTCCACCGGCTGCATCGCGAGGCGTGCGGTTCCGCGAGATTCAGTCGCGAGCGGCACCTCCTGCCCTCGAAGACGTAGCAGCTGCGCCCCCGGCTCGCTCCACGCCGCCGCCAGGAGCGCCGGGTCCATCCGCGTCGTAACGTCGCGGTCGAGACGACCGTTCGCAAAAGGCGGGCTGGCGATGACCATCTGCTCCTCGTTCCTCCGTGCACTCGGGCGCATCCGTGTCCGCGCAGGTGCGCGTGGCGCGGGGGCGCATCAGGCACGGGTGCTTACCCTGTGTACATGGCCAGTATCCCTTTCACTCTAGCCGCGCTCGCTACCTCCGCAGTGCCCGGCCTCGAGGTCACGGCAGTACGCGCTCACGACGTCGACGCGGGCTTCGCCGCGGCCCTCCTGTCGACGGACCGCGGCGATCTCGTCACTCGTGTACCACGGACGCAGGCTGCCGAGGTTCGTCAGTCCGCCGAGATCCTCGGCATCGCGGCCCTCACTGAGGGATCACGCGCCGTACTGCCGTTCGCCGTCCCAGAGACGCTCGGAATGACTCGCGCCGGTGAGACTCGAGCGGTCGTGTCGACCATGCTTCCCGGCGCGCGGTTCGACGTCGAAGACCTCACGGAGGATGCGGCGCTGCTCACGAGCATCGTTGAGGCAATCGCGGCGATCCACGACCTTCCCCTCTCGGTCGCTCAGCAGGGCGGGCTTCCGGTCCGCAGCGCACGAGACCTGCGCTTGCAGGCTACGCGCCTCGTCGATCGCGCCGCCGCGACCAGGCTGCTCCCGGGCACCGTTCGTGCGAAGTGGGAACGCGTGCTCGAATCAGCAGAGCTGTGGGATTTCGCCCCGACGATGGTGCACGGCTCCCTTGACGCGAACGCGTTGCTCGTGGATGACGAGCAAGTGATCGGAGTCGAAGGGTGGTCGGAGTTCTCTGTCGGCGACCCCGCCGATGATCTCGCCTGGCTTCTGGCAGCGGGCCCAGCGATCCTCGACGCCGTCGTTCCACGATACGGGCGTCAGCGCAGCGCCGGGTCTCTCCCCGCACTGCAGGCCCGAGCGCAGCTGTACCACGAACTCGGTATCGCCCGGTGGCTGTTGCACGGGGTGGAGACGCACGACCAGACGGTCATCGAGGACGCGATTGCGATGTTCGACCGCTTCGTCGATCGGATCGCCACGTCACCCCCCATTGCTCCGGCCGCAAGTGCTCTCGACGCCGATGAGGTCGAGGCGCTGCTCGCGGAGACTCCGGAGGTCGTCGATCATCTTTCGGACACGGCCGCCTATGAAGCCCTCGACGAGGATCGAATGTTCGGGGTGGAACCCGCCTTTGTCGAGGCACCCTCAGGATCATCGGAAGAACATGTCGAAGCGGGTCCGCAATCCGCAGAGGAGATCTCCGAGCAGGCGACCGTCCCGATCGACGAGGACGACCTCCCCCGCTAACTGTTCTCGGCCCCGCCTTCCAGTGTGTCGGCGGCGCGGGACCAGATCGCCTCGAGCTCCTCGAGGCTTCGGGAGCCGGTTCCTCGCAGTTCGATGCCTTCCGCCACGTAGAAGAGCGAGACGTCGATCTTCGACGGGTCTAGCCCCGCCCACAGCGCATATGCGTGGCGGTAAAGGTCGAGCTGGAAGAAACGGCTCTCCTGCTCGGTGTCGTTTCGCGGTGGTCTGCCTGCCTTCCAGTCGACGATCTCGTACCGGTCACCCTCGGCGTCATTCGTGCGGTAGACGGCGTCGAGTTTGCAGACGAGCGTGCGGCCGGCAAACGGTAGGGTCACCTCCAATTCGACCGCGATCGGTTGACGGTGCGCCCATCTTGACCGTTCGAACTCCTCGATGAGCGGGGCAAGCTCGCGTTCAGTGTCGAACTCTGCGCGTCCCGGGTCCCACTCCTCGGGGTCGTACCCGAAGAGCGGCACCTCCGTGCCCGGCGAGGTGGTGGAACGGCGCTCGACCCACTCGTGGAAGCGATTGCCGATGCGGGTGCGGCGGAATGGCCGTTGGGGAACCGGTCGCAACCGCGCGCGCTCGGCGGCGGCGGGATCTTCGATGAACTCGTGAAAGGTCGAGGCGGTGAGTCTCTCGGGGCGCCCCGCCCCCGTTCTCCCCGGTTTCCGCTGGGCCTCGCGTTCCGCGATCAGCAGGCGCACGGTCTCGTCGATTTCCACTCGGGGATCTTCCGTTTCACTGTCTTCCCGGGCATCCGCTGCAGACAGCCGAGACTGCACCGCCGCAGCCGCGGCGAGGACCTGTTCGGCACGGCCGCCGAGCGGGTCCAGCGGCCATTGCACGGTCAGTTCGGCCGCTTCACCCGGGTCTTCATCATGGCCGCTCCCCTCGGGCAGCGCAGGAAGGAGGCCCTGCTCCTCGAGGTCCGTGAGAAAGACTGAGGGCTTCCGCGGTCGAGTCTGACCGCCCCAAAACGAGCCGCTCAGCAACAGCCGGTCCGCCGACCTCGTGAGTGCAACATATCCGAGCCGTCGCTCTTCCTCCGCGTATCGCTCCTTCGATTCCGCGACGTATGCTGCGATGCGATCTCGTAGTTCCTTCTGATCGCTTGCGAGGCGCCAGTCCAGTCGTGGCCTCGCTGCAGCGTCACCTCGCAGTTCGTCGGGCAGTTGTCCCTTTCGAAGCCAGCCCACGCCGTTTCGTGGCGCCGCCGGGAATTCGCCGTCCACGAGGCGCGGTACCGCGACGAGATCCCATTCGAGCCCCTTCGAGCCGTGCGCGGTGATGAGCTGCACTGTGCCCGGTTCGGGTGGCGGGACATGCTCGTCGACCTCGTCCGATTCGATCGCGCGTTCAATCCACTCGAGCATCGAGGCGAGTGTCCCGCGGTCGTCGACCGCGAGATGCTGAGCGACGAGCTCGCCGAAAGTCTCGAGGTTGGCAAGCGCGGCCGCCCCGCCACCGTGCCCTCGGCTCTCGTTGGCTTCGAGTTCGATGTCGAGCCGAAGCGCGTTCACCGTCGCACGGATGAGATCGCCGACGTCTCCGCCAACTCCCTGCCGCAGTTCCGCGAGCATGCGGCCGGCCTCGCGCAGCCGGTCGAGGCCCATCGGACTGATTGTTGCGAGTGCCCGGTGGGAGCGGTCTCTGATCGTGGTGATCACGTCGAGCGCATCGATGAGGGTGACCCGCCGATCAGGGTCGGGCAGCACTCGATCCGCGGCACGGTCTTCCTCGCTGAGCCGCTGCAGACCCGTATCGCGTTCCGCGAACCACCGTGCCGCATCGCGAAGTCCGGCGATGTCCGCGACACCGAGACGGAAGCGCGGCCCCGCGAGCAGACGGATAAGGTCACCGCCGGCATCCGCGTACCAGACGCAGCGCAGCGCGCTCACCACGTCGGTCACCTCCGGCGTGGTCAGCAGGCCACCCAGGCCGACGATGCGATTCGGCACGCCCTCCGCGCTGAGAGCCGCTGAGAATCTCGCCATGTGCCGTCGATTGCGGAAGATCACGGCTGCAGTGGGGAGCTCACCGTGTTCGCGCCGGTACTCCGCACGTGAGCGGGCCATCCAGCCCGCCACCAGTTCCCGCTCTTCGTGCACGGACTCCGGATAGACGCACTCGACGACGCCCTGGGGCGCGCCGGGACGTGGGGCGAGGCGCGGCACTTCGACGGTCGATGCGGCGACGAGCGGCGCGGCGACGGTGTTCGCCGCCTCGAGCACGGCGACCGGGTTACGCCAGCTGGTCGACAGCGTCAGCGTGGTCGCCAGACCTCGCCTGCCTCCCGTACCGAAATCCCGGTGAAAAGATCTGAGCCCCTCGGCGGAGGCGCCTCGCCACCCGTAAATCGATTGGTGTGGGTCTCCCACGGCCATGACTGGTCTGCCCGCAAAGATCTTCGACAGCAGCCGGGTCTGCCCCACCGATGTGTCCTGCACCTCATCAAGCAGCACCGCGGCGTGACGCTGCCGCAGCGTCGGGATCGCGTCGGAGGCGGCGTCGAGGGTGCGGGTCGCGAGCGCCAACTGATCTGAGAATTCGACGAGACCCCGACGCTCCTTCGCCGCCGAAAATTCACGAGCAAGCCGCACGAGAAGCGGCGTCTCCGCAACATTGCCGACCGCCCTCACGATATCCGCGTAGTTTTTTCCTTCCGGTCCCCCGATGTGGTCCTTCTCGTTATACGGGAGGTCGATGACGCGTGAGAACTCCGTGACGACCTGCTCAACCCGGGCAAAACTCGCGAGGTTGTCGGCGACGGCGTGATCGATGGCTATCGTGTGTCGCACGAGCTCCGGGGTGCGGAGCGTGCTGGATACGAGGTCTGGATCGTCGCTCGCGAGGATCACCTCGCGAGCGAGACGCCAGGCTGAAGCCTCGTCGATCACCACCGCAGCCGATGCGACACCGGTCGCGGCCCCGAATTCCTGCAGCACCCACGATGCGAATGCGTTGTACGTTCCCACTTCTGGGAGGGTCAACCCGTCGCCGAGCAGTCGTGCGAGGTCGACCGCTCGTGCAGCTTCGCGGGCAGAAAGTCGACCGCGTTCCGCCGCGTGCTGAAGCCCCTCGGTGAAGCGTTCCAGTCGGGTCGCGATACGGTCGCGCAGCTCCCCTGCGGCCTTTCGAGTGAAGGTGAGGCCGAGCACATTCTCCGGGTCGACGAGACCGTTCGCGACGATCCAGACCACTCGATTCGCCATGGTTTCGGTCTTACCGCTCCCGGCTCCGGCGATGACCAGCGTGCTGCCGGCGACCGGCTGTTCGATGACGGCGCACTGCTCCGCCGTCGGCTGCAGTACTGTCTCGTCGGGTCGTGCGATGATCTCAGCGATGCGCCCGGCGGAGAACAGGGCCCCCTCGTGGGCAGTCGATCGGTTCATGCGCGACTCACCGCCGGGATGATGTGCAGGCGGCACGCACCCGGTTGGAAGCGGTCCGAGCAGTGGTGCTCGACGCGTGCGAGAAACGCGTTCCCGGCCATCGTCTCGGCAGCGTCAAGCACCCGAGAAACCAGTTCCTCTTCTGCTTCTGCCGAGAGCGGCTGCTGCACGCGCTCGATGAAGCCGCGATCCTTGGCTGCGTCGGGGTGCACGAAGAGCAGTCGCGCCCCGCCGCTTCGTGCACCGTCAAGGTCAGCGTCGCGTTCGATCGCAAATGCGGCACGGATGATGCCGAGCTGATACGCCTGCAGTTGCGGATGCAGTTCCGCCTGCGGCTTCGACGGGGCCGTAGCACCGGTCTTGAGGTCGAGCACGGTGATCTCCCCGCCTGTCTCGGTGCGGCGCAGTTCGAGCCTGTCGGCTGTGCCGCGGAGCTCGGCGATGCCGAGCTCGATCGAGAACCCGGTCTCCCTACCGAGAAGTTCACGGTCTGAGGATTCGAAATCTTGCAGATACTCGGCGAGCCCCGCGGCCATCCTCGCTGTCGTGATTCGCATTCGCTCGGATTCCCATGTCGCGTCGAAGTCGAGCTTGTGCCACTGCTCGTCGATGACACGGAGTAGTTCGTCGACGTCCGCGTCTCGAGCGGTCTCGAAGGCGTGATGGACGAGCGTGCCGAGACTTGCTTGCAGCTCTCCTCGGTCGCCCCCCAGCACAGACACGACCCAGTCGAGCGGACAGCGCTCAACCGTCTCGAGCTGTGACGGTCGCACGGGCACCGGCTTGTCGCCTCCGAGCTCAACGAGTGGCGCCGACGTGCTGGGCGGGAGCACTCCATACCATTCGTTCGGGTGTGCGCCGGGGGCCCCGGCTTCAGCGATCACCGCGAGTGATGCGAGCGCGGCAGTGTCATTCAGATCTGAGGTCAGTCTGCGTCGCATGGTTGCGGTGACTCCTCGGAGGGTCAACCGCGAACTCGGCAGGCTGTCGCGTTGGTGGGCCCGCCCCAGACGGAAGAACGGGCTCGGGTGGTGTTCCTCATCGGAAATGGCGACGACGAGAAGCTCGCGCGTGGCTCGCGAGCACGCTTGCGCGAACAACCGCAGCTCATCGTGAATGGTGTCCTGGTATGAGGGCGACGCGGCACCGGCCCCTCGCATCCAGCGTTCGAATGCGACACCACCGATGAGCGACCCGCGGGCGCGGGTGTTGGGCCAGACACCATCCTCGGGCCCGATGATCGCGACGAGCGCAAACTCGCGGCCGATCATACCCTGCGGTGTGGTGATGGTGACGCTGTCTCGCGCGCTGCGCCTCGCCAGTGAATCCTCCGCGACCGAGCTCTCCAGCAGCTCCGTCAACAGTTCGCCCACTGGCTGATCGCTGTTCTGCTCCTCGTGGCGCTGCAGCACGAAGAAGAGCTCCATGACTGCGTCCAGAGATCGATGCGCCTCGTCGGCCCGCGCTCCGCGGCCCTCCAACGCCGCAGTCTGCCACCTCGCCGAAAGTCCCGTGCTGTCCCAGATCGCCCAGAGCGTCTCGCGCGCAGTCCCCCCGGCCGCGTTCACCCGCTCGCCCGCTGCCGAGATCCGGCCGAGCCGTCGCAGGGCGCGTCCCCCTGCGCTGTCGATCGCAGGGGCGACCCCGGGATCCCGGAAGGCTTCGAGCAGCACATCATCCGTGCTCCGTGGTTCTCGTTCCTCGTCACGGGCCTCTCGCCGCTCCTGCAGCAGCAGAGCCCCGCGCAGGCGCCGCACGGCGATCGGATCAATCCCGCCGGCCGGTCCGCTCAAGAGCTGCAGCACCTCGGGTGCGGTCATGGGCTGCAGCTCCAGGGCTGCCTGCAACAGTCGGATCAGGTCCCTGACGATCTGATGCTCGCGCAGCACCATGCCCCCGGCGGAGGCGGATGTGGGCACCTGGTGCCCCGCAAGCCCTCGGGAAACGCGGGCGACGTCCGTGCGAGAGCGGCACACCACCGCCATTTCGTTCCAGTCGACCGCTGGGGTACCGTCCACTCCGAGACGCCGGGCCCGCATTCGATGCGCGACGATGCCGATCTGCTCGGCTGCGGACGTCGCGGCCACGAAGTCGATCCGTTCCTCGCCCGCCGTTTCCGCGGAGACCGCGGCCCGATGTTCCCCGGTTCCCGCAGTTCCAATACGTGCCGTCAATTCCCGTGTGAAGCCTCGAAGTAGTTCCCCGTGGCGGTGCACAGTGCGCAGTGTCACGGTGTTTTCAGACTCCGTGGTGCCGAGCGAGGGGTTCCGGCGGGCCAGCTCGGAAACGAGTCCCGACGTGATCCGCGTCCGTTCCCCTCGGAAGACCGAGGTCGCGGTGTCGGGATCGCCGAAGGCCCAGATTCGGCTCCCCGCGGCCGCGCACGCTGCGAGTAGCCCCAGTTCGCCCTCCCCGACCTCCTGCGCATCGTCGACGAGGAGGAGCCGCGGTGCGGCAACCCGCCCCTCACTCACGTCAGCCGCCGCTGCACGAAGAAGCGCACTCGAACTGAGTTCATCCGGCCGCCCTGCGGCGAGAGCGAGGGACAGGTCGGTGACGATCGACACCGCCTCCTGCCAGCGCTCGATGAGCTCGTCGGCGGGCAGCTCGGTCTCCACGAGACGCGTACGGCGCGCATGGATTTCTGCCAGCTCACCCGGAAGCGTTTTCAGGTCGAGGCCGCAATCGTCGATCACTCGCCAGAACTCACGGATCTCCGCCCGAAACATGGGGCTGCGGAGCACTTCCTCACTGAATCTGCCGGTCGGGGCCGCGCCCGAAGCGCGCGTCGCGATGGCAGATTCGATCACCGTTTGCAGCACTTCATCCTGCACCGTTCCCGTGAGCAGGCGCGGGGTATTCGTTCCCTCAGCAGCCGCGACCTGCGCGAGAAGCGCGAATGCGAAGGACACGAAGGTGCGCACCGGAGTGCCCCCGATCGCGCGGTCGACTCGCTTCTCCAGCGCAGCACGCGTGATTCCGGCAACCATCCGGTTCGGTGCGAGCACGAGCACGTCGCGCTCGTCGAACCCGTGCAACTGCCGGGTGCGCGCGTATGCTTCGACCAGCACCGTGCTCTTTCCTGTTCCTGGCGCACCGAGCACGCGTGCGTGCTGCCGCGGGTTGAGCGCCAGTGCCGCGAGTTGCGAGGTATCGAAGCCGATCATGCCCTCAGACTACTGAGCACCTCCGACGTTGCTCTCCGCGTCGCGCTTCAGGCGCCGCAAGCGCTGCGCTGACGGCGAACGGTCGCAGCCGCGACAACGGTCCTCGGGCGCCTCCCCCTAGACTCGTACGTAGTTGCACATCGTCAGCGTCCGCGGCTCGCGCCGCGAAGATCGAGGAGGCCCTCCGTGGAAGTCCGCATCGGCATCAAACACTCGCCCCGTGAGCTCGCATTCGAGACCGCCTCGACCGCGGACGAGGTGCGGGCGCTCGTAGAAAACGCCATTGCCGATGAATCGACGCTGCTGGCGCTCGCCGATTCGAAGGGTCGGCAGTATCTTGTCGACACCGATTCCATCGCCTACATTGAGCTCGGTGGAGACGGCGGACGGAAGGTCGGCTTCATCAGCTGACCCGGTGCCGTTCGTGGCGTCGTCGCAGTGACGCCCGTGTTCAGATCGGCTGCTCTGCCCGCACGGCAAGCACGGCGTCGAGAAGCGCATCGGCGGCTTCGCGTTTCGTACCTTCGGCAATCCCGAGCAGCTCGCCTTCGGCGCCGAGCATGTGCAGGGTGTTCTCCGCTGCTTCGAACCCCTCGTGCCACCCCACCGCATTGACCGCGAGAAGATCGGCCCCCTTTCGGGCAAGCTTTCGCCTGCCGCGCTCGAGGAGCTCGGGCTCGCTCTCGACAGTCTCTGCGGCGAACCCGACGATCGTCTGCCCAGGCGTCCGACCGCGCACGAGTGAGACGAGGATGTCGGGGTTCTCGGTGAGGGTGATGGTCGGCGCGACGCCGGGCGCATCCTCCTTGCGGATCTTCCCCTCGGCAACCTCGGCGACCCGGTAGTCGGAGACGGCAGCTGCCATGAGCACGACCTCGGCACCCGGTGCTGCCGCGTGTGCCGCCTGTTCAAGCTCCGCCGTCGTCGTCACACGGACGACCCGAATGCCGGGGCGCTCCGCTTCGATAAGCACCGACTCATCGATGTTCGCCGCGAGGAGCACCACCTTGGCGCCGCGGTCCGCCGCGGCCGCGGCGAGCGCGACACCCTGCCGCCCGCTCGAGCGGTTACCGATGAAGCGCACAGGGTCGATCGGTTCGCGCGTCCCTCCCGCGGTGACGAGCACGCGCAGATCGGCGAGGTCGCCTTCCGGGGTGTGCTCCTCGCCCACCGCAGCCCCGGCTTGGGTCGCCGCCGGGGAGCCGTCGCGGTGCGGCGTGTCAAGAAGTGCGGTAACCGCATCAGCGATCGTCTCGGGTTCGCTCATCCGGCCGGGTCCGCTGTCATCGCCGGTCAGCCGGCCGCTGTCGGGGCCGACGACATGAACTCCGCGGGAGCGGAGAATTGCGATGTTGTCCTGCGTCGCCGGGTGCTCCCACATCTCGGTGTGCATCGCCGGGGCGACGAGCACGGGGGCGCGCGTGGCGAGGAGGGTGGTGCCGAGCAGGTCGTCGGCGAGACCCGCGGTCATTCGTGCGATCGTGTTTGCAGTTGCCGGTGCCACGACGACGAGGTCGGCGCGCTGGCCGAGGGCGACATGGCGAACCTCGGGGACATCCTCGTGCACGGATGTGGTGACGGGGTGGCGGCTGATCGCTTCCCAGGTGGGACGGCCCACGAACCGAAGCGCGTCGTCCGTGGGGATGATGTGCACGTCGTGCCCGGCTTCCACGAGGAGGCGAGCAAGCAGCACCGACTTGTAGGCGGCGATGCCGCCTGTGACTCCGAGCACGATATTCATGGCTTCATCATCCCATCCTCATGCAGCATCGTGTTGCCGGAGCATTTCGGTGAAGGGATCATCCCACTCGCTGGAGGAGTACCGCCACTTCGAGGTGGCGCGTGTGGGGGAACATGTCGAAGACCCGTGCGTACTGCACTCGGTACGACGGCATTGCCGAGAGATCCCTTGCGAGGCTTTCCGGGTTGCAACTCGAGTAGATGACCTGCGCGACCGACGCCCGCTCAAGCCAGGCGGAAAGTTCCGGGCCGATACCGCGGCGCGGAGGGTTGACGATGACGAGTTCTGGAATGGTCGAGCGGTCGGCGTCGCGCGCATATTCCGTAGCGTCCGCCGCGACGAAGCTCGCATCGATCCCCGCGTCGCGCGCGCTGCGTCGCGCCGAACGCACCGCTTCGGAGGAGAGCTCAACACCGAGCACGCGACGGGTCTGACGCGTGTTGCCCGTCCCTGCGCAGTGCAGCGCGAAACCGCCGACACCGCAGTAAAGGTCCCAGAGCGAGGCGGGGTCGACCTTGTCGACCCACGCAGCAGCCTGCGCGTAGAGGGCACGGGCGACCGCCGTGTTCGTCTGGAAGAAGCTCTGCGGGCGCAGGTGCAGCGACACCTCATCGAGCCGCATGGTGAGTGCACTGCCGTGGAGCAGTTCCTCACGCTCGCCCTCGAGCACGGCCTTGTGCTCTGGGAGGAGGTTGACAGAAATCACTGCCGCTTCTGGAAGCTCGCGTCTCAGGTCGGGAAGCAGTCGGCGGATCGCTGCGAGCCCGCGTTCGCCACGGGTGACGAAGCGGAGCATGAGCGCGCCGTCGGGTGC
The DNA here is from genome assembly GCA_041655455.1 of Leucobacter sp. Taxonomy (GTDB): domain Bacteria; phylum Actinomycetota; class Actinomycetes; order Actinomycetales; family Microbacteriaceae; genus Leucobacter. The sequence continues at coordinate 21,174 of JBBAFK010000001.1, forward strand.
CGCTGTGATGTGCACAAATTTCAGTTCGCCGCGTCTAGTCGGCACGTCGTAGGGCACGATTCCGGCTGTCTCGATGAGCTTCGCGATGCGAGGGATTGCCTCGCGGATGACCGGCTCATGGATCAGGCAGTCGCGCAGGTCGATACCGTGCCCGTCCGGGCCGAGGATACCCAGCGCGATGTGCCCGGCTCGTCCCCCGACGACGAGCTTCGCCCGATTACGGAAGTCACGAGTGCCGCCCGGTACCGACGGCAGCCAGGCCGATTCGGGAACCGATGGGAGCAGTTCGCGAGAGCGGTCCTCTTTTTCGCGCAGCTGCGCACGATACGGGGTTTCGATCAGGACGCACGACCGGCACTTTCCGGCTTCGAAGTAGTCGCAGTGAGGGGTATCCACGAGCTGCAGTCGGGTGCCACCGGTCAAGCGGTCAGCCCCAGCCCATCCATGCGTCGGATGTGGTCGGCGATGAGTTCCGTGAACACCGGTTCGACCTCATCGGCGTCGAACTGTCGCTTCTCGCTGAGTGAGAGCACCGCGCGTGACATGAGCAGCGTGTCTCCCACGAGTCTGCGGCCCCACAGTGCGAGCCAGCTCGACAGGTTGGGGTTGTCGGTGAGTGCCAATTCGAGCAGGCGCCGCAGATCCGTTCGTCCGGTATCCTCGCGCAGGATCCCGATCATCTCTGCACGATACGGGACGTCGAGCCCGGTTGCGAGGCTTGCGAAGAAGTCGTCGAAGAGCCCGCCCACGAGATAGAGGGAGAGCACATGCTGATGCCAGTCCGGGGTCTCGATGCGCGCGATGTAGGCCTCGATCATGTCGTGGAACGGCTGCATAACGATGTGCGGCTCCGTGCCGCGCCTACGGATCTCCGCGGTCAGCCGATGGTGTTTGGAGAGCGTCTCCCCCGCGACTGTGGCGAGCACGTTCTTCGCTTTGAGCGTCGGAGCACCCGAGACCGCTCGAGTCGAGGCCTCGTAAAGTTCGAGCTGCAGGTAGGAGGTCAAGCCGAGAAACGGCATGATTCCGGGCGCGAACTCGGCAAGCTCGACTCGCTCCGCCTCGCTCGCCTCACCGCGGGCGCGCATACGTCGCGTCGGCGCGCTCTTCCTGCGCAGCCCCCGGAACCATTCGAACACTCTGCCAGCTTACCGTCGGCCGCCGCGCAGCCTGGAATAGACTGGGATCCGCACGACTCCGACGTCGTCGCCGTAGGAGCGACGACCGCTGCGCCCGTCTGAAGCCACGCGCAGCACTCCGCAATACGCACCACCACACAGCAACAGACAGGACGCGACGTGACGACCTTCGCAGAACTCGGCGTCGACCAGGACATGGTCGACGCGCTCGCAGAACGCGGCATCGTAGATGCCTTCCCGATTCAGGAGCAGACGATCCCGCTCGCTCTCACCGGCCAGGACATCATTGGCCAGGCGAAGACGGGCACGGGAAAGACCTTCGGATTCGGGTTGCCGCTGCTGCAGCGGGTGGGTGAGAGCCCAGAACCGGGAGTACAGGCGCTCGTGGTGGTGCCCACGCGGGAACTCGCGGTGCAGGTCTTCGAGGACCTGCAGCTGGCGGCGAAGAATCGGGCCGCGACAGTCGTTCCGATTTACGGCGGTAAAGCCTACGAGGGGCAGATCGAGCAGCTGAAGGCGGGCGCGCAGATCGTGGTCGGCACTCCGGGTCGACTGCTCGACCTTGCGAGCCAGCGCGTCTTAAACCTCGGAAATGTGCGCGAGATGGTGCTCGATGAGGCCGACAAGATGCTCGACCTCGGGTTTCTCGCCGACATCGAGAAACTCTTCTCGAAGACCCCGGCGACACGGCACACGATGTTGTTTTCGGCGACCATGCCCGGCACGATCGTCACTCTCGCGCGCCGCTTCATGTCGAAGCCGATCCATATTCGCGCGACCGATCCCGACGAGGGCGCCGCTCAGGCGAACATTGAGCACATCATCTACCGCGCCCACTCGCTGGACAAGGACGAGGTGATCGGTCGCATCCTGCAGGCCGAGGGCCGCGGCAAGACCGTCATCTTCATGCGCACGAAGCGCGCTGCCGCCAAGCTGCAGGAGGAGCTGAACGACCGCGGCTTCAACGCCGCGGCGGTGCACGGCGACCTCAACCAGGATCAACGTGAACGGGCCATGGCCGGATTCAAGGCGGGCAAGCGGGACATTCTCATCGCCACCGATGTCGCGGCGCGCGGCATCGACGTCGACGACGTGACTCACGTGATCAACCACACCGTGCCCGACGACGAGAAGACCTACCTGCACCGTGTGGGCCGCACGGGCCGTGCCGGACGCACGGGGATCGCAGTCACCTTCGTCGACTGGGACGATCTGCACAAGTGGGCGCTCATCGACCGGGCGCTCGAGTTCGGCATCCCCGAACCCGTCGAGACGTACTCTTCTTCGCCTCATCTCTACGCGGACCTGAACATTCCCGAGGGGTCGAAGGGGCGCCTGAAAGCGACCCCGGTGAAAGAGACGGGGGCACGTGCAGGTTCGCGGCGCAGCTCCGACGAAGGTGCACGCAGCCAGGGATCCGGCGAGGGCCGTACGCGCACCCGGCGACGGACGCGGAGCGCGAACCCGCAGGGCCGGGGACGCCACGAATCGCACGGACACGAGCAACACGGACACGACACCGAGGGTGGCGGCGAGCCCGGCGCACCGCTGCTGCAGGAACCGGGCGATGGGGTCGCGCCTCGGCGTCGCAGGCGTCGCCGCAGGGGCGGGTCCAGCGCGTCCGCGGGCGCACCCGCGACCGAAAACTCCTCAGAATCCGCGGAGTCGAGCGGTTCCTAACGCGGAACGGCGACGAGTGCGCGGAGCCGCTCGACAAGTTCGGGCGGGGACGTGCGCTCGCCGAGCCGATTGGGCTTGCCCGCGCCGTGGTAGTCACTCGCACCGGTGATCTCGAGCCCGAGTTCTCGAGCGCGCTGCTCGATTGGTGGCAGCCAGTCGGCCCGATTCTCAGGGTGATCCAGTTCGATCCCCCACAACCCTGCCGCCGCAAGTTCGGTGAGATCGCCGGGGGGCAGAGGCCCGCGCTGACGGAACGCCGCCGGGTGGGCGAGCACAGAGACGCCTCCCGCGGCCCGCACCAACCGAATCGCCACCGCTGTGTCGATCGCCATCGTGCCGATGTAATACTGGGAGGCCGGGTGCAGCACAGTCTCAAATGCGGTACTGCGATCGGACACGTACCCCGCAGCGACGAGCGCATCTGCGATGTGCGGCCGCCCCACCGTCGCCGCATCCTCGGCTCTGACGACCTCCTCCCAGGAGATCGCATAGTCGGCCGAGAGCAAGCGGACCATCTCGCGGGCGCGTCCGAGCCGATTCGCTCGCACTTCCGCGAGCGCCTCAAATAGGTCGCCGGCCTCGGGTCGCACGCCGTAGCCGAGCAGGTGTCGTGAGCGACCACGGTATTTGGTCGTGATTTCGATGCCGGGCAAGAAATCCAGCCCCGCGGCTCGGGCGGCCGCTCGCGCTTCTTCCCAGCCGTCGATCGTGTCGTGGTCGGTAAGCGCGAATCCAGCGAGTCCGATGTCGGCGGCCTCGATGGCGATCTCGGCGGGCCGCGTCGTCCCATCAGAGCACACCGAATGCGTGTGCAGATCGTATCCGCCCGTGCGCGAAGTTCCTGGCATTCCCCCAGTGTATGGTCTGAGACCGTTTCCACCTGGCGATGGGATGATGGGGATATGACCGATCATCCCACCCACGAACGTCGGATCGACAACAGCAGCCGTAGCACCACTCCTCGTTCAGCGTCGTTTCTCGAATACATCTCGGCGCACTGGGCGGAGCGGCAGGAGGTGCAGCCGGAGATGAGTCCCGCTGCGCCCTACGCGGCATCACGTCGAGTCGCCCTCGCACGCCAGTTCCCTGGCGAGCGTCTCGTGTTTCATGCGGGTCCCATGAAACAGCGCTCGAATGACACGTTCTTCCCCTTCCGCGCGCACAGCGCCTTCGCACACCTCACGGGGTGGGGGTCTGACAGCGAGCCGGGGGCGATCCTTGTCCTCGAATCACCGGGTGGCAGCGAATCCGAGCCGATTGCGACCCTGTACTTCCGCGAAGCGGCGGGCCGCGACAGCGACGAGTTCTTTGCAAACCCCGAGATCGGCGAGTTCTGGATCGGGGCGAGACCCACGCTGGATCAGGTCGCCGCGCTCCTCGATATTCGGACTGGCCCGCTCGCCGAGTTCGAAGCGGGAGACGAGGACCGGACCGTCGGCGCGCTCGCGGATGATGAGGAGCTGGCACGCGCTGCATCCGAACTCCGCCTCGTCAAGGATGCCTTCGAGATCTCCGAGCTCCAAGCGGCCGTTGACGCGACCGCTCGCGGGTTTGACGAGGTGCTCTCGGCTCTGCCGCGAGCAAGTGAGCATCCGCGCGGCGAGCGCATCGTCGAGGGGGTGTTCAACCAGCGTGCGCGTCTCGACGGCAACACCGTCGGCTACGAGACGATCGCGGCGGCTGGCCCGCACGCGTGCACACTGCACTGGGTGCGCAACGACGGTGCGGTGCGTGACGGCGACCTCCTGTTGCTCGACGCCGGTGTTGAGCTCGACAGTCTCTACACTGCGGATATCACGCGCACGGTTCCGGTGTCCGGCAGCTTCAGCGAACCGCAGCGACGGGTCTACGAGGCAGTGCTCGACGCGGCGGATGCGGCGAGGGCCATTGTTCGACCGGGAATCCGCTTCGGTGATGTGCACGACGCGGCGATGGCCGTAATTGAGGAGCGCACGCGGGCCTGGGGCCTGCTACCGGAACGCACCGCGGACGACAGCACCGCCTACCATCGCCGCTACATGGTGCACGGCACGAGTCATCACTTGGGTCTCGATGTGCACGACTGCGCGCAGGCGCGTCGTGAAATGTATCTCGACGGCATCCTTGAAGAGGGGATGGTGTTCACGATCGAGCCGGGGCTGTATTTCCAACCGGATGATCTCACCGCTCCGGACGAACTTCGCGGGATCGGGGTGCGGATTGAGGATGACATCGTGGTGACGGCGGATGGCTGCGAGAGCCTCTCTGCGGCTATCCCCCGCACCGCGGACGAGGTCGAGGCGTGGGTCCAAGCGATGCGCGGAGGGGGTCTCAACGCCTGACTCCCGGTATTCATCCATTGCAGGCCGAGCGCGTTGAGATACAATCGTTACACTGTGCCTTTTTCTCATACCTCTCTCGCGCGTTCGAGTCGCACCATTCGCTCCCGCCTATTCGGGCTCGGGGCCTCCACGACCGCGGTCGTCTTTTTCGGTGCGGTGACCCTCGCACCCTATTCGACGTCGACGGCCTTTGCGGCGGAGTCGAACGCCGCGGTCATCAACGCGCAGGGGTCGCAGGCGCTCGTCTCCGAGACCGCCACGGATCAGGTGCTCGGCCTCGAAGTTTCCACCGTGAGTGCTCCGGCGGCGGAGGTCGAGGCTCCAAGCCAGGCTTCGGGCCAGGCTGCGACCGCGGCGCTCTACACGCTGCAGCAGTTCATGTTCAGCGGGGTGGTGAACTGGGGCGGCTACAAGTTCACCTATTACAGTCAGCAGGTGCTTCCGGGCGGCGGTCTGCAAATTCCGGGCCGGCACGTAAGCGCCGGCGGATACGTCAGCGACGGCGACGGTTACATCGTGCTGGCCGGTTCGGCGCCGAAGGGCACCGTCTACGACACCCCGTTCGGTGCGCAGGGCAAAATCTATGATCGCGGCACCGTCGGAAATCACCTCGACGTCTACATCCGCTGAGGTGTCGCCGGCCGCTTCCACGATCCGCGATAGGATGTGAGGGATCGGCGCACCGCGCCCCACCGAATTTCGCGAGGAGACACAACGTGAAGATCCGCACCCGCATCGTCGCAGCCCTGACCGCCGCCCTGGCGACGGTCTTCATCGGCGCACCGGCATTCGCCCACGACGGACACGAGCACTCGATGTTCGATCACGCAGGGCAGCCGCTCGATGTCGTCGCGATCTCGATCGTCGGCGTCGTGCTGCTGGCGATTGTGCTCATCGGCGGCACGCTCATCGGCAACCTCTTCGAAAAGAAGTAACTGCCGCCGGTCCTCCGGTCTAGCGGTTTCCAGCAGCGCCCTTCGCCAAGACGCGGAGGGCGCTGATTTCTGCGTCGACCGCGCCGCGAACGACGCCGGTCGGCGAGGCAGCGACGGCCCTCAGGAACGCGACCGTGTCTGCCGTGATCTCCTCCCCCGATACGAGGTTCGGGATCCCCGGTGGATAGGCCGCCAGCGTGTCCGCCGAGATTCGTCCGACCGCATCGAGTGCGGAAACGATCTCACTGTCCCCGAAATATGCCTCGCGCGGAGACATGCGCAGCGCTCCCGGTGCGGGGAGTTCTGGGAAGGTGAGCGCATCCGCACGGCCCGAGGAGTGCACGGCTTCGTCGGCGACCGCGACAAGCGCCGCCATCACTCGGTCGATGTCCGGCGCACGCAACGCACCGATCACCGCGACCACGCTCGTCGCGGTCGCCATTTCACAGTAGATGCCGTGCGCCTCGATGAGTCGGCCCCGAAACCAGTGACCGGTCTGGCCTGTTCGCGAAACGTCGACGGGCACGCGCAGTCCGTCGACCGCGAAGATATCAGGGAAGGCGTCGAAGTCGTCGCTGATCACCGAGAAGCGGTCGTCGGAACGCAGGAGGCCCCGAAGCCGCTCGGCCGCGGCGATTGACTCTTCGATTCGCCGCTCACCCGTGACGAGCGCCCGTCGCGCGAGGTCGAGCGAGGCCATGAGAAGCGCGCTCGCCGAGGTCGACGCGGTCATCGTGTAGGCGCGCGCCACGTACTGCTCAAGCCTTGCGGCGAACGGACCGTCGCCGAGGTGCAGCATCGCCGACTGCGTGAGGGATCCGGCGAGCTTGTGCGTGCTCGAGACCACGAGGTCGGCGCCGAGACGCACCGGCGAGTCGGGCAGATCCGGATGGAACCCGAAGTGCGCACCCCACGCATCATCCACAATCAGCGCCGCCCCGTGTTCGTGAGCGACCCGGGCAAGTCCGGCGACGTCAGCAGTGGAACCAAAATAGCTCGGTGAGACGACATACACACTCGATACCGCACGGCCCACGGCAGCCTCGTCGGCAAGGGCTCCCGCCAGCCGCTCCGGGGTGAGTCCGTGCGCGATTCCGTGGCGCAGATCCATACTCGGCACCGCGAAGGCGGGTTGCAGGCCTGCCAGGAGAACCCCGTCGGTAAAGCTGGAGTGCGCGCTGCGCTGCACGAGTACGCGCTCCCCCAATCCGCGCACGGCGAGGGCTGCGGTCCGGTTCGCCTGAGATGCGCCGTTCGTCAGGAACCACGTGCGTCGCGCTCCCCATGCCTCCGCAGCGAGCCGTCTCGCCTGCGCCAGCGGGGAATCCTCACCAAGGTCGATACCCTCGAGCATCAGCGGAACGTCCAGCTGAGCCACACGACCCCCCAGGAGGTCAGCAAGGTGAGCGGCGCCATTGTCGGGATCGTTCCCGTGCCCCGGCACCATGAGCGACAGGGGGCCGCGATCTGCGAACCGCTCGAGTGCTTCCGCGTACGGTGCGGAGCGCTGAGCTGAGGAGGAGCGCAGGCTCGACGTGCGGGGCGCCGAGCGCTGCGAGGGGAGACGAACGAGCATGCTCCCAGCATGGCCGGGCGACCGGGTTCCGGGAACCCTGGAAAGAACTCTCGGTGACCATATACTGTATTGATCTAAGCCCGCCACAACCCCCATAGCACTCCACAGAATATTGAGGCCGAGGATGATCGATCTACGACAGCTCCAAGCCCTCAGCGCGGTCGCGGCCGAGGGGTCGGTCGCCCGCGCAGCGGTCAGGCTCGGGTGGAGCCAACCAACAGTCGATTACCATCTGCGCAACCTCGACCGGCTCGTCGGCGTCGAGCTGACCGAACGGAGCACTCGCGGCAGCAAGTTGACGGCCGCAGGACTCCTGATGCTCGAGCGCGGTGAGGAGATCCTGAACCTTTCCGAGCGTGCGCTCACCGACGTCAGGGACTTCGCTCAGCTGGGTCGGGTGAGACTGCGCTTCGGCACATTCCCGACAGCGGCCGCGCGCCTCCTGCCGGCGATCGTGCGGCGAGTCTCCGAACTCGGCATCGAGCTCGAAGCCACGCTCGAGGAGGTCGCACCGCTCGTCACACGCATCAATCAGCACACGCTCGATGCAGCACTCGTGTATACGGCGGGCGGGTACCGGCTGCCGTTCCGCACTGAAGTGCACACGACCCACCTCTTCAACGAACCGATGATGCTCGCCCTGCCGGCGAATCACCCGTCCGCCCGCCTCCAGAGCTTCGATCTCGACTCGCTCCTCACGCTCGCGGACGATTCCTGGGTCATGGGGTCCACGCCCGGAGACACGCTCGATGACCTCGTCCGAGAGGTCTTCCTGTCAGCGGGCCGAACGCTCGATGTGGCGATCCGCACCGATGACTACTCCGTCGTTCTCGGCCTGATCGCTGCGGGGCTCGCGGTCGCCATCGTGCCGCGACTGGTCGGCGTGGCCACGCCCGACGGCGTCGTGCTTCGTCCGGTGGAAGACGAGAGATTTACCCGCGAGCTGCTACTGGCAGCCCCCGGTGGCCCCGGCGGACCCTCGGCCGCGGTCCGTCAGCTCGCCGAAGCCGTCAGACGCTCAATCTCGGCGCTCGCCTGACACGGGCCGATCGGCACGTCGCCGTCAGGCTTCAGATCCGACGACATCGATCACCGGGCTGTCTTTGACGAAGCACGCGAAACCGATCCCGATCGTCCCGATAACGGCACCGACCACGAAAGCGACCTGCGTGCCGGCCGCGAGCGAGTGCACGTCGACCGCTTCCGCGCTTCCCGCGGCGGCCGTCGAAACGAGAGTCATGACGGTCACGAAGAGGGCAGTTCCCGCCGCACCGGCCACCTGTTGAACGGTGGAGATCATCGCGCTGCCGTGCGAGGCGAGCCGCGGTGGCAACGAACCGAGCGAGGCCGAGAACAGCGGGGTGAAGGTACCAGCCAGTCCGACGCTCAGCAACAGGTGCGACGCGAGCACCTGCCAGATCGACGTCGTATCGGTGAGAAGTCCCATCGACCACAGCGCGCACGCCGTAATAATGGTCCCGGGCACGAGAACGAAGCGTGCACCGCGCAGGTCGACTAGACGCCCCACGAAGGGTCCGAGCAGCCCCATGAGCAGTCCACCCGGCAGCAGCAGCAGACCGGTCACGAGTGTGCTCTCGCCGAGCACGTTCTGCACATAGATGGGAAGCAGAATCAGCGCCCCGAAGAGTGCCATTGAACTGAATGAGAACAGCACGGTCGAGAGCGTGAACGGTCTCGACCGGAAGGTGCGCAGGTCGAGCAGCGCCCGGTCCGCACGCTGCAGAACGAGCTGACGCAGCACGAATAGGACGAGCGCAACAATGCCTGCGGTGAGGGCGGTCCACGGCGGGATGAACGCGTGCCCGTTCGCAGCGTCACCGACGAGGCTCAGCCCGTACACCACCCCACCGAACGCGAAGACCGACAGCAGCACCGACCAGAGGTCGATTCGCGCGATGCGCTGCACGCCGACGTTGGGCAGACGGAACGCCCCGAGCAGCAGTGCGATCACGGCGACCGGGAGTACGAAAATGAACAGCCACCGCCAGTCGAGCACCTGCAGAATCAGCCCCGAGAGGGTTGGGCCGAGCGCGGGTGCCACGGAGATCACGATCGCGATGCGACCCATCAGCCGGCCGCGCTGCGTGGGCGGAACGAGCGTGACCACGGTGGTCATGAGCAGCGGCATCATGATGGCGGTGCCGCTCGCCTGCACGACGCGCCCGAGCAGCAGCACGCCAAAACCGGGGGCGATCGCGGCGATGAGTGTTCCGAGCGTGAAGAGACTCATCGCGGTGAGGAACAGCGTTCGCGTGGTCATCCGCTGAATGAGCATGCCGGTGATCGGGATCACGACGCTCATTGTTAGGAGAAATGCGGTCGTCAGCCACTGGCCTGCGGCCGCGGTGATGTTCAGGTCGTCCATAAGGCGCGGCAGTGCGACGCCCATGATCGTTTCGTTCAGGATGACGACGAACGCGGAGACGAGCAGCAGCCAGATCGCGAGCTGCTCCCGTCGACCGAACTCGCGGGCGGAAGGAGCGCCGGTGGCGGGAGATTCAGGCATCAGGAGGCAAGTCTATAGGTCCAGGGATCACTCACTACCCGTCTGCTCATCCGGCGTGTCCGCAGGGCAACTATCGGGTGTGCACTCCGCAGCTGCACCGCCGATCGTAGCGGTCAGACGGCGCGGTCCTTGCGGAGAAGTCTGCGCACCCGCGATGGCTTCGCACTCTGCTCCTGCAGCAGTTCCGTGAGATCCTTCTCAATGAGCTGCTGGATGCGGTCGTCGCGCGCGGCCCGATACTCCTCGCTGTCTCCTCCGGAGTAGTACGGGTGCGTTGCCCGCTCCTTCAGAGAATCCCCGATCTCGCTCCATGCGAGGTCCCTCGCACGCGCGGCGGTCTCCGAGAGATAGCGCTCGTCATCCGCACGGGCACGCAGTTCCTCGGCAACGCGCTCATAGACTTCGCGCCGATGCCGCAGCGTTCGATTGTCGTCGCTCCCGTAGTCCGATTCGCTCCAGGAGCTTCGACCGGTGCTCCGAATCTCGCCGAGCATGCGGGCGATGTGCTGCGCATCTCGTTCGCGCTCCACGGCGAGGTCAATCGTCGCGTCGCGCACCATCGCGACGATCTGGGCGCTGTCGTAATCGACGTGCCGCTTCAGCGCGTTCATGATGATGTCGTTCTTCACCGTCATCCGCACTGCGACGTCGGCGACCAGCAGGCCCTGCTCGACGATCTCCTCGACCGGGGCGAGCACGCGCTGGGGTAGCCGCCGAGATCCGGACCGACCTCCACGACGTTTCCGTCTTCGTCCCCAGCCGAACACCGCGCTCCTCTCGTGCGCGGACCAGCGCGCTGCAACCATTATCGCCGATCGCAGCCCCGCACGAACCCAAGACGGCATGAATCCGGCTCCCTCGCCGCGACGCCTCAGCCTGGCTGCGAGATGTCAGCCCCGCTGCGATGCCCAGATCGCTGAGGCCGCGGCAAGCCCGAGGCTGACCGTCCCCTCGTCACCGTGCACTCTCACGGTGACCGTCTCGGAGTAGGGTTCACCGGCGAGCACCTCAAGCTCGGCATCGACGACCAGTCCGCGTGACGCGAAATACTGCAGCATCGCGTTGTCCGCATCCGAGATCCGTTCCACCCTGACGAGTGCGGGCGACTTGATTTCCGAGAGCACGACAGCGTCGGGGCGGTGAACGCGCCCGTCGGCGGCAGGGATGGGATCACCGTGGGGATCCCTCGTCGGAAAACCGAGCACCCGATCAATCCGGTCGACAAGCTCGTCCGAGACGGCGTGCTCGAGACGGTCGGCCTCTTCGTGCACCTCATCCCATTCGTAGCCGAGCATCTGTACGAGGAAGGTCTCGAGCAGTCGATGCCGCCGAATCATCGCCACCGCGTGCCCGCGCCCGAGCTCCGTGAGCGACACGGTGCCGTAGCGGACGTGGCCGATGAGTTCGAGGTCCGACAGCTTTCTGAGCGCATCAGAAACCGTTGAGAGACGCACACCCGCTGCCTCGGCGATCGCGGAGTTCGAAACGGGCGCATCCGACCACTCCTGCAGGCTCCAAATGACCTTCAGGTAGTTCTGCATGCCCGGCGAAATCTCGTCAACGCTCACCCCGACAGGCTACCTCGTCCGCTGGCGCATCCGCCCGGATCGGCGCACACTGGAGGGATGGAGATCAGAATCAAGCGCGTGTATGCTCCCGCGGAGCCGGGAGACGGGTTCCGCGTGCTGGTCGATCGGCTGTGGCCGCGCGGGCTGTCCAAGTCAGATGCCCACCTCGACCGGTGGGACCGCGAGGTCGCACCGAGCGCGCAACTTCGGCGCGCGTGGCACGCTGAACCCGAGGGCCACTCCCCCGAGGGGTTTCGCGCCTTCGCCAGGGACTACCGCCGGGAGCTCGCCACGGACGAGGGATCCGCCGCACTGGAAGAGCTCATCGCGCTCGCCCGAGAGCACTCACCACTTACGCTTCTGTTCGGCGCGAAGGATGAGGAGATCAATCACGCGGTCGTGCTGCGCGAGGCGCTGCTCGATCAACTGAGTGGGTAACCCGCGCGACGCTCACTGTGCGGAGTCGAGCAGCGCGCCCAGGCGGTCGATCGCCGCGGCGAACTCCTCATCATCAGGTCCCCCCATCCCGAGGACGAGCCCGGCGACCCGCTCACGGCTCTGGTGCTGCCAATATGCGCCGAGGGCGGCGATCCCGAGTCCGTTCGGCAGTTGGGGCGTAGGTTCTGCAGCCCGGTCGACGAGGCGAGCCTCACGACGGAACAGCTCCTCCGCGGACGCCGTGCCGGCCGTGAACTCGATCACCGCGTGCAACCCGCCGCTCATGGGCCGCGGCCGCACGCCCGGAATGCCGGCGAGCCGCTCGGAGATGAGATCCCTCCGCACCGCGTGTCGCCGCCGCACCCGGGCGATGTTCCTGCGCAGCTCGCCGCTGGCGAGATACTCGGCCAGAGCGACCTGCACCACCGTAGAGACCGGCGCTCCGAGGTCGCGACGCACCGGCTCGAGCAGTGTCCGGATGCGCGCGGGTGCAAGCAGGAACCCCGCGGAGAGTGCGGGGCTCACGAGGCTCGAGAACGTGCCGAGTGTCACCACCGCACCCGAATCGGGGTCATCGAGTGCGGCGAGCGCCGGCAACGGTCCACCGATGCTGCGAAACTCCGAATCGTAATCGTCCTCGATCACGATGACCCCTGTGCGGGCCGCCCACTCGAGCAGTTCGCGTCGCCGCGGGAGCGGGAGTGACCCGCCGACCGGGTACTGGTGGCTCGGGGTGACGATGACAAGGTCGAGCACCCCCGACGGCAGCCGGTCGACCCGCAGGCCGTCCGCGTCCACCGGAAGAGATAGGATCCGCGCGCCGTGCCGGGCTGCCACCCCGCGCAGCGACGGGTACCCCGGGTCCTCGACACCGACCACGAGCCCGTGACCGCGCGTGGTACCGAGTGCCGTGAGGAGCAGGCCGAGCCCCTCCCGGGTACCGGCCGTGACGAGCACATCGTCCGCCGAGCGGCTGGTCCCCCGCACAAGACGGAGGTGCTCGGCGATCTCGTGGCGCAACCGCGCATCCCCGAATGGCGGGGCGGGACGGTCGACCCGCGCGGCGGCCTCCCGCCAAGCCGCTCGCCACGGCGACCTCAGTACGGCGTCGGTGACGGGGGCACCGGGAGCGAGCGGGGGGCGGGGAAGCACCGGGTCGGCACCGTGCTCCGGATCCGGACTGCTCGCGGTCTCCCGCCGGAGCGGATTCCCCTGCCGCACGCGAGAACCACGTAGTTCCGGATTCACGATCGTTCCCCGGCCACGCTCGGCGCGGAGATATCCCTCGGCCAGGAGCTGCTCGTACGCCGATACTACGACGCCGCGCGCGACACCGAGCCGATGGGCGAAGGGCCGTGTCGCCGGCACGGGCTCACCGGGGCGAAGCGTTCCGAGGTCGATCAGCTCGCGCAGCGCGGCCGCGAGCTGCACGGGAAGCGGACGCTCGGCATCTCGGTCGAGCACCACCGGGAACTCCCCCGCGGTGCGGGATGACGGGCTGCGCATGCCTCCAGTCTGGCACCGGGATTCAGACCACGTCGACGGCCACCCCGAGTTGATTGAAGCGGCGACGCATTACGGAGACCGCTTCCGGATGCTCGTCGATGAGCACGAATCGCCGCCCGAGTTCAGCAGCGGCCACGCCCGTCGTACCGCTACCGGCGAACGGGTCGAGCACCCAGTCACCCGGACGCGACGAAGCCTGGATGATGCGGCGCAGAATGCCGACCGGCTTCTGGGTCGGGTAGCCGGTGCGTTCCCGCCCCGTCGGCGACACGATGGTGTGCCACCAGGTATCGGTGGGCAGTTTGCCGAGCTCGGCTTGTTCTGGAGTGACGAGGCCGGGAGCCATGTAGGGCTCGCGGTCCACGGCCTCCGCATCGAAGTAGTAGTGGTCAGGCAGTTTCGCGTAGACCAGGATGTTGTCGTGTTTCGCCGGCCACCGACGCTTCGTCCGGGCCCCGAAATCGTAGGCCCAGATGATCTCGTTGATGAAGCACTCCGGCCCGAAGAGCGCATCGAGCAGCACCTTTGCGTAGTGCACCTCCCGATAGTCGAGGTGCAGATAGAGGAGTCCGTCCGGCGAGAGCAACCGCCACGCTTCCTCCAGTCGCGGTTCCAGAAAGTTCCAGTAGTCCCCGAAGCGATCGTCATATGCGTGGGTCCACTCCCGCGTCACCTGGTAGCCCTGGCCGCGGAAGCCGAGCCGGCCCGAAATCTCGGTGCCCGGCATGTCGGGTCCGTGTGCGTCACGTTCGAATGCGACTCTGCGCCCGCGGACCCGTTCGCCGCGCCGGGTACGACCGGTGTTGAACGGCGGATCCAAGTAGACGACGGCGAATCTACTGCCGGGGAGTTTCTGAAGCTCTGGCAAGTTGTCTCCGAAGACCACTCGATTGGGGCCCTCAGGGTCCCATCGTGCTGCCATTGCGTCACTCGCCGACATGCGTCGCTTCGCGGCGGGGATCGATCACAGTGCGAGCGGCGACTCGTCGTCCCGCAACTCCAGCGAGAGAATCCTTGCGAGCTCATCGCTCTGAAGCGCGGCAACCGTCGCCGGATCCCAGCTCGGGTTGCGGTCCTTGTCGATGATCTGTGCTCGCACCCCCTCAGCGAAGTCTGGGCGCGCGGCGAGCCGTCCGATCACTCGCAGGTCGTCGGCGAGCACGGCTGCGAGGTCGAGATCGAGTCGTCGTGTGCGGTCGATCTGCGCGAGCGCCACCGCCACGCTCGTCGGGCAGAGCGCACGAATGACGGCGGCGGTCTCGCGGGCTTCCGCCATGGCCGATGCATCGAGCGCAGCAAGGAGTCTGGCGAGCGTCCCCTTCGGATCCGTGCTGACATCCGTGAGCACCGGCGCCACCAGCGGCTCCCACCACTCGGCGGTCTCCAGGAGCGGCGCATTCGGTGCGGGCTCCGAGAAGCGAGCGCACGCTGCCTCCGGCGTCTCCCCGGCCACGATCGCGGCGGCGAGCGCCTCGAGCCGGTCCGAGGGCACGTACACGTCGGCGAATCCGAGCGCGATCGCATCGCCGGCGGTCATCTCGGCCGCGGTGGCCGCAAGGAAGTCTCCGAGGCGACCGTGCGCGTTCGCGAGGAGAAGGTTTCCGCCGACGTCGGGGGCGATGCCAATGCGGGCCTCCGGCATGGCGAGCCGGCTGCGTTCGGTCACGACGCGGTGGTCGGCGTGACCGGTGAGGCCGATGCCACCGCCCATGGTGACGCCGTCCATGAATCCGACGACCGGGATCGTGGAGTTCGCAATTGCGTGGTCGAGCCGGTATTCGACCGCGAGGATGCTTCTCGCGTCGGAGCCGGCGAGTTCCCGAATGTCTCCGCCGCCGCAGAATCCGCGCTCTCCGGCACCATCGAGGATGATCGCCGTCGAGCCGTCGCCCTGCGCGGTCGCGACGGCTGCTTCGAGCGCAACGTACATCTCGAGGTTCAGCGCGTTGATGGCCCGGGGTCGGTTGAGTGTGATCCGGGTGATCGGTCCCTCGCGACGGGAGAGAACGAGCGGAGCGGCCTCCCCGGCCGTGGCGCGCGCGGGTGACGAAGGGTTTGCTGCAGTGCTCATGCCAGCACCGTAGCAGGCTGCAGCCGCGCAAACGTTAGCTCGCGGCAACGCGCGCTATGCTCGGTTCCCGTGCACGATTCCAGGTACGACGGTGATCCGATCGCCCGGTCCCGACCGAGACGCGGGCCCGTGCAGCGACGCGACGTGACGCTCGCGAAGGGGCTCGTCATCGAGCACTCCGAATCCGAGTGGTGCGGAGCTGTGGTCGGGGCTCGAGAGGGCGTCGTGCAGCTCGAGGATTACAGGGGGAGTGTTCGGGCGTTCCCTCTGAGCGACGGCTTCCTCATCGACGGCGAGCCCGTTCGGCTGGTCATGCCGGCCCGCTCGCCGAGCGGTCGGCAGCGCACCGCTTCGGGCTCGTTCGCAGCGCCTGCGCAGCGCGCCCGGGTTGCTATGCCGAGCCGCATCTTTGTCGAGGGGCGGCATGATGCTGAGCTCGTCGAACAGGTGTGGGGCGATGATCTGCGGGTCGAGGGCGTGGTCGTCGAGCTGCTGCAGGGCGCTGACAATCTCGAAGCGGTTCTCGCGGATTTCTCGCCGGGCCGTGAGCGGCGGGCGGGGGTGCTGCTCGATCATCTTGTGCGGGGCAGCAAGGAATCCCGTATCGCGGATGCGATCGCGCGCGGCCCGCACGGCGCGCACGTGCTCATCGTCGGCCACCCGTTCGTTGACATTTGGCAGGCCGTGAAGCCGGCGCGGGTGGGACTGCAGCGGTGGCCGAAGATTCCCCGAGAGATCGAGTGGAAGGCCGGCATGTGTCGCGCGCTCGGTTGGCCGTCGGAAGAGCCCGCGGATATTGCGGACGCGTGGGCGCGTATTCGCGGGCGGGTGCGGAGTTACCGTGATCTCGAGCCTGAACTTGTGGGACGCGTTGAGCACCTCATCGATTTCGTGACGGTCGGCTAGCCAGCCGCGTATCCTGGGGTGAGGAGAACCGTACTGGGAGGTGCCATGTCGAACCCCGTATTCCTGCTGATGCCCCAGTGGCAGGGATCCGCCTCCTCACGCGCCATGCGTATCGCCGATGGCGCGGCGGTGATCCGTGAGGATCTGCCCCCACGGTCGACGGTTGATATCGCCGTGCCACTGGAGGCGGGGGATGCGATGGGCACGCCGATCGCACGCTTGAGCAGCCTGCTCAGTGCTCGCGATGCCGCTCGCGACGCACTCGAACGGACCGCCGGCCCGCACATCCTCGTCGGAGGCGACGGTTCGACGGCGGTGGCCGGAATCGAATGGGCGGTGCGGACGCACGGCGCCGACGGCCTCGCGGTGCTGTGGTGCGACGCGCACGCGGGCCTCGAGCATCCGAGTACGTCCCCCACGGGGGCAGCGGCGGGTATGGCGCTGCGGCACGTGCTCGGTGTCGGGGAGCCAGAGCTGTCGTCGCGTGCCCCGGCGTCTGCCGCAAGGGTGTCACTCCTCGGGACGCGCGCGACCGCACCGGACGAGGATGCCGAGATCACTCAGCTCGGTATTAGCCGGATGGCGGCCCCCGCGGCCGAGGAGGCCGCGGCATTCGCAGACCGGATCTCCGCGCACCTGAGTGCCAGCGGCGCAACGCGACTCTACGTCCACGTCGATCTTGACGTGCTCGATCCCGCAGAGTTCTCGGCCGTGCACGCGACCGTTCCGTTCGGCCTCGGCGTCACTCATCTCACCTCTGCGATCCGTGCGGCGGTCGCCGCGCTCCCCCTCGCCGGCGCGACGATCACGGAATTCGCGCCCGCTGACGCTCACGCTGCGGCCGACGACCTCCCGACCGTCCTGCGCATCCTCGGCGCGCTCACCTCAGGCGGCTCCGGTGCTGCGGGGGCGGCCGCGTGACCACGCGCGGAGCTCTCCCATTCGCCAGGGTCGGTTACCTGTATGCGACCGCGGTCGGGTTCGCCTGGGGTGCACTGTGGAGCACGGGCAGGGTCGAACGACGGGACGGCCTGTGGATTTTCCGGGGCATGCCGAAGTGGACCTTCGGCCGCGGCGGCAGCTGCGTGGGGGCCTGCTATCTCACCGACCGCAACGTCTCCGAACCGGTCCTGCGTCACGAGCGCGTGCACCGCGAGCAGTGGCGACGGTACGGGATGGCGCTACCGTTTCTCTACCTCCTCGCGGGCCGAGATCCGCTGCGGAACCGCTTCGAACGCGAGGCCGGTCTCGAGGACGGCGGATATCTCCCACGCGGCACGAAGCGGCCCATTCAATAGACTGCTGCAGTATGGGCATCGAGGCAGCAGCAGATAATGAGTTCCGTTTTCTTTCGAGCGATGCCGAACGGGTCGGGCGCGAGCGCCCCCTCCCCCGGGTCGCACGGTTCGAGACCGGCGTCGGTGGCGGTCGAAGGCTGAGCGGCCTGCGCTTCGCTGAGGAGGACGTGGCGCCGCGGCTCGTCGCGCTTCACGGCGCCGGCCTCAACGCGCACAGCTTCGATCCGATGCTCCTCGCACTCGACGAGCCCGCGATCGCGCTGGATCTGCCCGGTCACGGCCGCAGCGACTGGAGACCCGACGCCGACTACCGTCCCGATCACCTCGCCGACGATGTCGTCAGCGCCCTCGAAACCCTCGCGCCCGAACAGGTCGCGCTCCTCGGGCATTCCCTGGGCGGGCTCGCAGCGGCGCTCGCGGCAGCCGCGCGCCCCGAGCTCGTCGCGCGACTCATTCTCGTAGACATCACTCCGGGGGTGACTCCTGGCGGTGGCGGGAAGTCGATCGCGGAGTTCATCCTCGGGCAGCGCGACTACGGCACGGTGGATGAGATCGTCGACAGAGCAATCCGGTTCGGTATCGGCTCGGATCGCTCGTCGCTGACCCGCGGCGTCACCCTGAACACGCGTCGCCGGGCCGACGGAAGGCTCGAGTGGACACACCACCTCGCCCACCTCGATGCCCTCCCGACGGGTGCGAGCGACGATCCCTTCCCGTATGCTCCGATCTGGGCTTCGCTGCAGGCCCTCGAGGTCCCCGTTTCACTGATCGCCGCCGACGCGGGAATCCTGCGTCCCACGCATATCGAGGAGTGGCGGGAACAGCTCCCGGACAGCCCGGTCGTCACGCTCGCCGGACCACACAACCTGCACGAGGCCGTGCCCGGCGAGCTCGCCGCGGCAGTCCGGGATCTCAGCGCTTGAGAGGTTATTCGCCTCAGAAGTCGGCGCCTGCGAAGTCAGTGATTCATACCGAGTCCCGGCATGCCCGCTACACGCGGCTGGGGCCCTTCCCAAGCGCCCGGAGGATCGCATCGCGCAGCTCCTCTGGTGGGCAGTTGGCGTCCCGCTCGTCTTCACAGGCCCTGCGGACGACGTCTGTCAGACTGATACAGACCGCCTGTTCATCGCGGCAGTTCGGGCAGCGTTCGATGTGCTGCCGGATCGGCAGAGACTCCTCGGCGCACAACTCGCCCCGCAGCAGCTCGTAGAGGTTCGCCCGCGCCTCCTCGCATCCGCAGCCACTCATTTCGCTGCCTCCTTCGCTGATTTCTTCTTCTTGGGCTTCGACCCGTCCTCCAGTCCAACGCCCTGCTCCCGCGCGTATTCCCCGAGGGTCTTCCGCAGCCGGGCCCGGCCGCGGTGGAGCCGACTCATCACCGTGCCGATCGGGATCTCGGCGATGTCCGCAATCTCCTGATAGCTGAACCCTTCAACGTCGGCGAGATAGACCGCGATCCGAAAGTCCTCGGGGAGCGCGTTGATCGCGTCCGTCACGACCGATGCCGGAGTCCGGTCGATCGCTTCCGCCTCCGCAGACCGGGCAGACATCGCGGTGGTGGATTCCGCTCCGCCGAGCTGCCAGTCCTCGAGCTCCTCGACCGCGCCGAGGAACGGTTCGCGCTGTCGCTTCCGATACGTATTGATGTAGCTGTTCGTCATGATGCGGTACAGCCACGCTTTGAGGTTGGTGCCCTCCTGGAAGGACGCGAAGGCGGCGTACGCCTTGAGGAAGGTCTCCTGCACGAGATCCTGTGCGTCCTGCGGATTTCGGGTCATCTTCATGGCCGCACCGTACAGCTGGTCGAGGAGCGGCAGCGCCTCGTCCGCGAATCGCGCCTCGAGTCGCGTCTGTTCCGAGTCGTCCTGTTCTGATGCAGCGGTCACATCCCGATCCTATCCCGGCGTTCTCCGAGCACCCGGGCTAGACTCGAAGGCGATGCTGATCGCAAAGATGAACCAGGGTAAAGACGGAGACGAGACGCGAACGGGCGAGGGATCGGACGAGGTGGTTCCCTGGCCGGCTCCGGTTGCCTCCCGGCCGCTCGCCGCGAGAATCCCGCTGCCCGGTTCCAAGTCGCTCACCGGGCGCGAGCTCGTTCTCGCGGCGCTCGCCGATGGCCCAGGGGTGCTGCGACTCCCCCTGCACTCGCGCGACACCTCCCTCATGGTCGACGCGATCAGCGCGCTCGGCGCCACCGTCGAGGAACTCCCCTCGGACGGGCGATACGGGCCGGATCTCAGGGTAACCCCCGCCGCAGAACTCACCGGTTCGACGAGTATCGCCTGCGGGCTCGCCGGCACGGTCATGCGGTTCGTGCCGCCGATGGCCGCGCTCGCGCTCGGGCCCGTCGCCTTCGACGGCGACCCGTACGCTCGTAAACGTCCGATGCGACCGGTGCTCGACGCACTCCGCGCGCTCGGTGCTGACATCGCTGACGAGGGCCGCGGGGCGCTGCCCTTCACCGTGCATGGAACGGGGTCGTTGCGGGGCGGTCGTGTCGAGGTGGACGCCTCGCTCTCCAGCCAGTTCGTGTCGGCTTTCCTGCTCTCGGGGGCACGCTTCGACGAGGGCGTGCACATCGTGCACACGGGCGAGCGGGTGCCGAGCCTCCCTCACATCGGCATGACGATCGAGGCCCTTCGCGCCCGCGGCGTAATCGTGGAGACCCCGGCACCGGGCGAGTGGACGGTCGCCGCAGGGTCAATCGCGGCACGCGAGATCACCATCGAACCCGATCTGTCGAATGCGGCACCGTTTCTCGCCGCGGCGCTCGCGGCGGGCGGCCGAGTCACGGTGCCCCACTGGCCCGCAGTGACGACGCAGGTCGGCGATCAGCTGCGCACGTTGCTCCCGGAGTTCGGGGCGCGAGCCGAGCTGGAAGGCGATGCGCTGACCGTGTCGAGCGACGGCCAGCTCCGCGGGGTCCGGCTACACGTGCCCGAGGCTGGTGAGCTCGCCCCGACACTCGTGGGGCTCGCGGCGCTCGCGGCGCTCCCAAAGCCCGACGGCAGCCCGGGAGACGCGAGCGAGGTCACGGGCATCGGTCACATTCGCCACCACGAGACGGACCGGATCGCCGCACTCGTCACCGAGATCCGCCGACTGGGCGGTGACGCCGAGGAGCTCGAGGACGGAATCGCGATCCGCCCCGCAAACCTGCACGGCGGCCGCTGGGGCGCTTACGCCGACCACCGCATGGCGACGACGGGTGCGCTCATCGGAGCGCGGGTCGCAGGCGTCGAGGTCGACGACATCGGCACGACGGCGAAAACCTTGCCGCAGTTCACCCAGCTGTGGAGCCAGCTGCTCGGGCTCGCGGAGCCGACGAGCGGCGCCGAGGCACCTGCGGACGGCCTCGGAATCATCGGTTTCACGAGCGGTACCGTCGAGGAGCGTTGAGCGCGTGAGCTGGCTCCCGCCCGACGACGAAGACGACGTCCCATACGGCGAGTACGCCGACCACGCGTTCCGCCAGCGCCCGAACCCGAAGGCGAGCCGGCCGCGCACGAAGCGACGCCCCGAACACGCCGACGCCGTGACAGGAATGGTGACGGCCGTTGACCGGGGCCGATACACCGCGCTCATCGCAGCGGACGCCGACCCGGAGGATCCTCGTGAGCGCCAGGTGACCGCGGCACGCGCAAGGGAGCTCCGGCGGACTCCGATCGTCATCGGTGACCGGGTGCAGCTCGTGGGCGAAACGAGCGGCGTCGAGGGATCCCTTGCCCGTATCGTCGGGGTCGGCGAGCGCCGCACGGTGCTTCGCCGCAGCGCTGACGACAGCGACCGGCTCGAACGGGTGATGGTGGCGAACGCCGATCAGATGCTCATCGTTGTCGCTGCAGCGGACCCCGAACCGCGCGTGAGACTCGTGGACCGCTACCTCGTCGCCGCCTACGACGCAGGCATTCGTCCACTGCTGTGCGTCACGAAGGTGGATCTTGCCGATCCGGAGCCGTTTCTCGCCCACTTCGCGTCCCTCGAAGTTCCCATCTTCCGCTCCGCACCCGGCACGTGGCCGCTCCAGGAGATCCGTGAGGCCCTCGCTGGAACGACCACGGTGTTCGTCGGCCACTCCGGCGTCGGCAAGTCGACGCTCATCAATGAACTCGTACCCGAGGCAGACCGGGCGACCGGGCACGTCAATGCGGTCACCGGGCGAGGCCGGCACACGTCCTCATCGTCCGTCGCGTTCCGTGCGTCCACGCCCGGTGCAGCAGGCGGGGAGTCCGGCTGGGTCGTCGATACGCCGGGGGTGCGCTCCTTCGGCCTCGGGCACGTCACGAGCGATGCGATCCTGCGCGGGTTCACGGATCTGGCCGCGATCATCGACGGCTGTCCCCGGGGCTGCTCGCACGCCGCCGACGCCCCTGACTGCGAGCTCGACGTCGCGATCGCAGACGGACGATTGGACGCCGCCGGCAGGTCACGCGTTGAGTCGCTGCGCCGACTCCTCAAGTAGCCGGCGCAGCGACACCGCTCAGTCGGCTCGGTCTACAGCGAGTCGACGATCGTATTGAGCGTTGCGGAGGGGCGCATCACCTGTGCAACGAGTTCGGCGTCCGGGCGGTAGTATCCGCCGAGGTCCGCCTCGTGCCCCTGCACCGCAAGCAGCTCCGACACGATCTGATCTTCGTTCTCCGTCAGCTGTTCTGCGACAGGAGCGAAGCGTGCAGCGAGCTCGGCGTCGGCGGTCTGCCGCGCGAGCTCCTGCGCCCAATACAGAGCGAGGTAGAAGTGACTGCCTCGGTTGTCGATCGTGCCGAGCTTCCTTCCGGGAGAACGGTCCTCCTCGAGGAAGGTTCCGGTCGCCCGGTCGAGGGTATCGGCGAGAACCTGTGCCTTCGCGTTCCCGGTCGCTGCGGCGTGGTGCTCGAGGGACGCCGCGAGCGCGAAGAACTCGCCGAGCGAATCCCAGCGCAGGTAATCCTCCTCCACGAGCTGCTGCACGTGCTTCGGTGCGGAACCCCCCGCGCCGGTCTCGAAGAGCCCGCCACCCGCGAGCAGCGGCACGATCGAGAGCATCTTCGCGCTCGTGCCGACCTCGAGGATCGGGAAGAGATCGGTCAGATAGTCGCGAAGCACGTTACCGGTGACGGAGATCGTGTCTTCACCGCGGCGCATCCGTTCGAGCGAGTAGCGGGTCGCATCGGCCGGCGTGAGGATCTCGATGGTGAGGCCCTCGGTGTCGTGGTCCTTGAGGTATGTCTCGACCTTCGCGATGAGTGCGGCGTCGTGCGCGCGTGCGGGGTCGAGCCAGAAGATGGCGGGCGCACCGGTGGCGCGGGCGCGCGTGACCGCCAACTTCACCCAGTCGCGGATCGGAATATCCTTCGTCTGCGTTCCACGCCAGATGTCTCCGGCCTCGACGTCGTGGGTGATGAGCACCTCGCCGGCGGAGTTCACAACCTCCACCCGACCATCGGCCTGGATTTCGAAGGTCTTGTCGTGGCTGCCGTACTCCTCGGCGGCCTTCGCCATCAGGCCCACATTGGGCACACTCCCGATGGCCGCGGGGTCAAGCGGCCCGTTGGCGATCGTATCCTCGATCGTGGCCTGGTAGACACCCGCGTACGAGGAATCGGGGATCACGGCGATCGTGTCGTCCTCGCCGCCGTCGACGCCCCACAGTTTGCCACCGTTGCGGATGAGCGCCGGCATCGACGCATCGACGATGACGTCGGAGGGGACGTGCAGGTTCGTGATCCCTCGATCACTGTTCACGTAGGACAGCCGCGGTCCGCGCTCAAGCGCTTCAGCGATGTCGTCTGCGATCGTCTGCCCGCCCGGGATCTCGTCTAGACCCGCGAGGATCGTGCCGAGCCCGTTGTTCGGGGTGAGGCCGGCAGCTTCGAGCGCAGCACCGTGCTTCTCGAAGACGTCGGCGAAATACGCCTGCACCGCGTGCCCGAAGAGGATGGGGTCGCTCACCTTCATCATGGTGGCCTTGAGGTGCAGAGAGTAGAGCACGTCGTCGGTCTTCGCCTGCTCCAGCGTTTCGGCGAGGAAGGCGTCGAGGGCGGCTGCGGACATGAAGGTTCCGTCGATGACCTCGCCCTCGAGCACCGGCAGGCTCTCCTTCAGCACGGTCACCGTGCCGTCCTTCGCGACGAAGCGAATCTGCAGCGTGTCTTCCTCAGGAATGACGACCGACCGCTCATTTGCGGCGAAGTCGTTGCCGCTCATCGTCGCTACGCGAGTCTTGGAACCGTCGCCGAAGGGCTTGTTCAGGTGCGGGTGCTTGCGCGCGTAGTTCTTCACCGAGAGCGGAGCGCGTCGGTCGCTGTTCCCTTCGCGAAGCACCGGGTTGACCGCTGACCCCTTGATGCGGTCGTACCGTGCACGAATGTCTTGCTGCTCGACACCCTGCGGCTCATCCGGGTAATCCGGGATGTCGTACCCCTTCGACTGCAGCTCTTCGATTGCAGCCTTCAGCTGAGGGATCGAGGCCGAGATGTTCGGCAGCTTGATGATGTTCGCCTCGGGTGTCGTGGCGAGCGCACCGAGTTCCGCCAGTGCATCGCCGACCTGCTGCTCCGGAGTCAAGCGCTGCGGGAATGCCGCGAGGATGCGGCCGGACAGCGAGATGTCGCGCGTCTCGAACGAGACGTTGCCGGCGCGCCCGAAGGCGTCAACGATCGGGAGAAGCGAAGCGGTGGCGAGTGCGGGTGCCTCATCGGTGTGCGTGTAAATGATGGTGGGGTCGGTCACGTCTGGCATTTCTCCCATTCGAAAATCTCGGCGTAATTCAGACGCCAGTTTAGCCCAAGAACCCGAGATGTCTTGATATCGAGAGAAATGGCGGCCGCTACACTACAAGCTATGAGTGCACGCGAGATCCTCGAGCCCGGACAGCCCGCCCCCGATTTTTCTCTGCAGGATCAGGACGGAAACACGCGCTCCCTCGCAGAGTATCGGGGCCACAAGATCGTGCTCTTCGTCTATCCGGCGGCGATGACGCCCGGCTGCACGACAGAGGCCTGCGATTTCCGTGACTCGCTCTCGCCGCTCGAGGCGGCAGGGTACCGGGTTCTCGGGCTCTCGCCCGATCCCGTGGAAAAGCAGTCGAAATTTGCTGAGCGCGACGCCCTCACGTATCCGCTCCTCAGCGACCCCGAGGGGAAGACGCTCACCGCCTACGGCGCGTTCGGCGAGAAGAAGAACTACGGGCGCATCGTTCAGGGTGTGATCCGTTCCACCTTCGTGATTGACGAAGAGGGCCGGATCGAGCACGCCCTCTACAACGTCAAGGCGACCGGACACGTCGCCCGCGTCACGAAGCTCCTGGGCGTCGCAGCCTGAGTCGCTACTCCGGAACCGTCGGCGCGACGGTTCGTGCGACCAGCGCCAGGAAGAAGCCGGCCAGCGCGACCCCGATCACGGCGAATCCCAACCAGGCGGGGCCGATCTGAAGCTGCAGCATCCCTGTCCCCGCGGCAAAGAGCAGAACATGGATCGTGACGGCCGAACCGCGCGCCCATCCGGGCCGAGTCCTCACCGCGGCGACCAGCGTCACCAGCACCCACAGCAGCGCGATCGCCGTCATCGCTGCGAGGCTGAAGTTCTGGAGCGCCGCCCCGTCCGCACCCACCAGCGCGATGAGCGTGAGGACCAGCGTCCACGCG
The DNA here is from genome assembly GCA_041655455.1 of Leucobacter sp. Classification (GTDB taxonomy): domain Bacteria; phylum Actinomycetota; class Actinomycetes; order Actinomycetales; family Microbacteriaceae; genus Leucobacter. The sequence goes on from JBBAFK010000001.1 coordinate 46,767, forward strand.
AGCAGCAGCGCCTCAAGCGCGAGCAGCACGCTCAGCAACCGCCAGGCGACCTGGCTGCGTGGGTGAGCAGCGGGTGACGGGCTCATTTCCAACACCTTTCGGATGAATTGCAGATTTACTATTGATTTGCTTCTAGTTCCGTGAAACTATATATCCCGTCGAGTTTCGCGCACACCGACGTGAGCATTCTCAGCCACGTATCAGGTAATTACGGCGCGAGATCCAGGCTACACGGCCTCCAAATGGTATTTCGCGTGCGTGCATGCAATTGAGGAGGACAAAGATGGATTGGCGTGAACAGGCTGCGTGCCTCACTGTGGACCCGGAGCTTTTCTTTCCGGTTGGCAACACCGGTCCTGCCGTTGAGCAGATCGAGCGCGCGAAGTCCGTGTGCGCGCGCTGCACGGTCACCGAGATGTGCCTGCAGTACGCAATGGACACCGGGCAGGACTCGGGCGTCTGGGGCGGACTCAGCGAGGATGAGCGCCGCGCCCTCAAGCGCCGGGCCGCACGCGCACGTCGCGCCTCTTGATCCCCCCTCCCGCTCACGCCGAGTCGCGAACGAGTGGGTGAACGCAAAGGCCTCGGGCGGAGCACCTGCTCCCCCGAGGCCTTTGCGTTTCCTGGCTAGTCGGTGCCCGCGTCGAACGCGGCCGCGAGCCCAAGCTCGTCCGCATCCGAGTCGATGCCGCCCACGGCATCGGCGATCTCGTCCGCGCCGCCCCGTTCGAGCTTGCCGACGAGTTCCGCTGTCGCGCCACCGACCAGGCCGATCGCGGCGTACTGCTCGAGGCGCTGGCGGGAGTCAGCGATATCGAGGTTGCGCATCGTGAGCTGGCCGATCCGGTCCTGCGGACCGAACGCCGCACCCACCGTGCGCTCCATCGACAGTTTCTCCGGATGGTAGCTGAGGTTCGGGCCCTCAGTGTTCAAAATCGTGTAGTCGTCACCGCGACGCAGTCGCAGAGTCACCTCGCCCGTGATGGCCGAACCGACCCACCGCTGCAGTGCCTCGCGCAGCATGAGCGACTCCGGGTCCAGCCAGCGCCCCTCGTACATGAGCCGACCGAGCTTGCGGCCGTCATTGTGATAGGAGGCGAGAGTGTTCTCGTTGTGGATCGCGTTCACGAGTCGCTCGTAAGTGATGTGCAGCAGTGCCATGCCGGGCGCCTCGTAGATGCCGCGGGACTTCGCCTCGATGATGCGGTTCTCGATCTGATCCGAGACCCCGAGACCGTGGCGGCCACCGATGGCGTTCGCTTCGAAGACGAGCGCCACCGGGTCGTCGTACTCGACGCCGTTGATCGCTACCGGGCGGCCAGCCTCGAAGCGCACCGAGACCTCCTCGGTTGCGACTTCGACGTCCTCGCGCCACGCGGCCACACCCATGATCGGTTCGATGATGTCGAGGCCCGCGTCGAGGAACTCGAGCTTCTTCGCCTCGTGGGTGGCACCCCAGATGTTCGCGTCGGTTGAGTACGCCTTCTCGGTCGAATCGCGGTACGGGTAGCCGTTCGCGACGAGCCACTCGCTCATTTCGTGGCGGCCACCGAGCTCTTCGACGAAGCGGCTGTCCAGCCACGGCTTGTAGATGCGGAGCGCGGGGTTGGCCATGAGACCGTAGCGGTAGAACCGCTCGATGTCGTTGCCCTTGTACGTGGAGCCGTCGCCCCAGATGTCTACACCGTCTTCTTTCATGGCGCGCACGAGGAGCGTGCCCGTGACGGCGCGGCCAAGCGGCGTGGTGTTGAAGTAGGTCTTTCCACCCGAGCGAACGTTGAATGCGCCGGTCTGCAGGGCCACGAGCCCCTCCTCGACCAGAGCGCGCTTCGCGTCGACGTGGCGCGCGATCTCCGCCCCGTACTCCTTTGCACGGTCCGCGACCCCGTCGATGTCGGGCTCGTCGTACTGCCCGATGTCTGCGGTATATGTGCAGGGGATCGCGCCGTTCTCGCGCATCCACGCGACCGCGCACGAGGTATCGAGACCGCCGGAGAAGGCGATGCCGACGCGCTCGCCTACGGGGAGAGAAGAAAGAACCTTGGACATGGCCTCTATCCTACGGCCCACGATCGGTGGTCGGTGACCAGCGTTGTCGCGCGGGCTCGCCGCCGCCGTCGAAGTCGGGGTACAGGATGCCGAAGACGAGATAATGGGTGTCGACATGACGAATTCCGCGACGCGCATCAACTTCCCCGCCGACCTTCCGGTCTCGCAGATGCGGGAGGAGATCACCGACGCGATCCGTGAGCACCAGGTGGTGATCGTCGCGGGTGAGACGGGCTCGGGGAAGACGACGCAGCTGCCGAAAATTGCGCTCTCGCTCGGCCGCGAGCGCATCGCGCACACTCAGCCCCGACGCATCGCGGCGCGTACGATCGCCGAGCGCATCGCGGAGGAGCTCGGGTCCGAGCTCGGCGGTCTCGTCGGCTACCAGGTTCGGTTCACCGACAGAGTGTCCGAGGCGACGAAGATCCGACTCATGACCGACGGGATCCTCCTCAACGCCATTCACCGCGACCGAGACCTCACCGCCTACGATACGATCATCATCGACGAGGCGCACGAGCGATCACTGAACATCGATTTCCTGCTCGGGTATCTGAAAACGCTGCTCCCCAGGCGCCCCGATTTGAAGGTGATCATCACCTCCGCCACAATCGACCCCGAATCGTTTGCCGCGCACTTCGCTGACCCGCAAACCGACGAGCCCGCCCCGATCATCGAGGTGTCGGGGCGTACGTACCCGGTGGAGCTGCGATACCGGCCGCTGGTGGAGCGCACGGAGGTGGCCGATCCGAAGGGCGGCGCACCGAAGGTCCGCACCGTCGAGCGCGACCTGTTCGATGCGATCGGTGACGGCGTGCAGGAACTCATGCGCGAAGCTCCGGGCGACATCCTCGTGTTCCTGAGCGGGGAAGCCGAGATCCGGGACGCGGCCGACGCGCTTGGGGGTCGATTCGCGAGGGATCGTGCCGGCGCCGCGCGTCCCCTCGAAATCCTGCCGCTGTACGGGCGGCTCTCCGCCGCGGAGCAGCACCGCGTGTTCGAGCGACGCTCGGGCTCGAGCACTCGCCGGATCGTGCTCGCGACGAACGTCGCCGAGACCTCGCTCACCGTGCCGGGCATTCGCTACGTGATCGACGCCGGAACGGCCCGAATCTCACGCTATTCCGCGCGCAGCAAGGTGCAGCGGCTGCCGATCGAACCGGTGTCGCAAGCGAGCGCGAACCAGCGCTCCGGCCGCTCGGGCCGCACAAGCCCTGGAATCGCCATCCGCCTCTACTCGGAGGAAGATTTCGAATCGCGCCCCGAGTTCACCGAGCCGGAGGTTCGTCGCACGGGGCTCGCCTCGGTGATCCTGCAAATGCTCGCGCTCGGTCTCGGCGACATCGCCCGCTTCCCGTTCCTCACGCCCCCCGATCAGCGAGGGATCGCCGACGGGCTCGGACTCCTGGCAGAGCTTGGCGCTGTTGAATCGACGAACAAGCGACACCGGATCACGCGCGTCGGACGGGAGCTCTCCAGGCTGCCGATTGAGCCGCGCTTCGCACGTATGGTGGTCGAGGCGAAGCGGCGCGAAGTCGTGCCGGAGGTGCTCGCGATCGTTGCGGGCCTCACAATCCAAGACGTGCGCGAGCGGCCGCAGGCCGAGCGGGGTCGGGCCGACCAGCTCCACGCACGCTTCAACGACCCGCAGGGCGACCTCATGACGCTGCTGAACCTCTGGAACTATCTCCAGGAGCAGCAGCGGGAACTCTCATCAAGTGCGTTCCGCAGACTGTGCAAGGCGGAGTATCTGAACTTTCTGCGGGTGCGCGAGTGGATGGACCTCTACCGGCAGATCGTGCGGATCGCGAAGGCCCCCAGGCAGCAGCAGAGCACCACGGGCGGTTCGAGCGAGGCCATCCACCGCGCCGTCCTGTCGGGGCTGCTCTCGCAGCTCGGTGTGCGTGACGATCGACAGGATCGCAGTGCGCCAGCCCGGGGTCGCGGTGCCGCGGGCGCAGTGAAGCGCAAACCCGCACAGGAGTATCTGGGATCGCGTGGCACCCGATTCGTGCTCTATCCGGGGTCGGTACTCGCGAAGCAGCCACCCGAGGTGGTGATGAGCGTCGAACTCGTCGAGACCTCACGGCTCTTCGCGAGATCAAACGCGGTGATCGACCCGGCGTGGGCCGAGGAACTCGCGGGCCCGCTCGCCAAGCGCCAGTATTCCGAGCCGCGCTGGGAGAAGAAGCAGGGCGCGGCCGTCGCCACAGAGCGCGTCACGCTCTACGGCGTGGCGATCGTCGCGGGCCGTCGCGTGCAACTCGCACGTTTTGATCGGCCCCACGCACGCGAGCTCTTCATCCGTCACGCGCTCGTCGACGGGGATTGGGATTCGCCGCAGGCCTTCGACCGCGCGAACCGGCAGTTGCGCCGCGAGCTGGAGCTTCTCGAGGAGCGCACGCGACGCCGCGACATCATCTCCGACGACGACGCCATCTTCGAGTTCTACGACGAGCGGATCCCTGCAGACGTCGTATCGACTCGCAGTTTCGAGGGCTGGTGGAAGCAGAAGCAGCGCACCGACCCTGACTTCCTGCGACTGCGCCGCGAGGATCTCCTCGAGAGCGAGACCGACACCGTCGACGACCGCGACTACCCGCGTGAATGGCATCACGGGGACCAGACACTGCGGCTGAAATACCGGTTCGACCCCACCGCGGAGGACGACGGCGTGACCGTGAACGTGCCGCTGCCGCTTCTCCCCCGCCTCGAGGGGGCTGACTTCGAGAAACTTGTTCCCGGGTTACGGCAGGAACTCGTCACAGCGCTCATCAAGACGCTCCCGAAAGCGATCCGCAAGCACGTCGTGCCCGCGGCGGACTGGGCAAGAACGCTACTCGCGAGCATCGAGCCCGCGCTGACTGCCCCCGCCGCAGCGGAGACCCCACCCGCGTTGACCACGCTGCTCGCCGATGAGATTCGGCGCCGCACGAGCGTGCAGGTGACCGCCGACGACTTCGATGCAGCGCGCTTGCCGGCCCATCTCACCCCGACGTTTCGAGTGATCGACGGTCGCGGCCGGGCGGTCGGGACGGGGAAAGACCTCGCAGCGCTGCAGGCGACCCACAAGCAGCAGGCCACCGCGGGTGTCGCGAAGGTCGCCGCGGCTGCGCTGCCGAAAAGCGACCTCGAGCGCACCGGCGTGACAACGTGGAGCTTCGAGGATCTCCCCCGGCACGTCGACTCGAGCTACGCGAAGGGTCGCGGCACCGGAGCGGGAGTGGTACGCGCCTACCCCGCGATCGTGGACCGGCGCGACTCGGTCGATCTCGTGCTCGTCGCCGACGCGGCCGAACAGGCACGGTTGTCGCGAAAGGGCGTCCGGAGGCTCCTCGCCCTGAGTTCACCGTCGCCAGCGAGCTACATCCGCGATCACCTCTCGAATCAGGAGAAACTCCTCCTCGGCGCGGGCCCCTACCGGTCCCTCGATCATGCGATCGCCGATGTCGCACTCGCGGTTGCCGACCGCGCCATCCGCAAGCACGCCACCGACGGACTCGTGTGGGATGCGGCGACATTCGATGCCATCGCGAATGAGTACGCGCGATCCCTCATCGACGACATCTACGCGGCCATCGCGCTCACGGCGCGCGTACTCGACGGCGCACGACTCGCGCGTAAAGCGATCGACGCGGCGAAATCGATTCAGGTGCTCAGCCAGGTCGCCGATGCCGCCGGACAGATTGATGGGCTCGTGTGGGCGCGGGCCGGCGGCGACGGCTTCGTCTCACGCACGGGCCTCACTCAGCTCAACCGGCTGCCCGTCTACCTTGAGGCGGCGCAGCAGCGCATGGGCGGCCTCATCGAGCAGCCGGGGCGCGACCGATCATGGCAAAACGACGTCGACCGCGTGCTCCAGGAATTCGCGGAGGCGGGCGGCACGATCCCGCTCCCTGCGGATGCCCCGGAGCGCCTCGTTCGTGCCCGCTGGCTCATCGAAGAGCTGCGGGTCAGCCTCTTCGCGCAGCACCTGCGCACCGCCGAGCCGGTGTCCGTGCAGCGCATTCAGAAGGCACTCGCAGAGCGCTGACCGCGCAACGCAGCCAGCGCGGACTACTGCGCGCGCACCGAATCGATGAGCGTCTGCCGAGCCTGGTGCACGAGCTCGGCCTCCGTGACGAGGTCGTAGCGCGTCGCAACCATCTGCATGACCGACGAGAAGTCGCGCCGATTTCGGTTGAGGGCGTACGAGAGTACGCCGAAGAGCATGCCGAAGCCCGCACCGATCGCGACGGCCGCGGCGAACACCCCGAGGATCGCCGAGTTGTCCGGCTGGAAGATGAACAGGAGCAAGCCGAGAAAGAGACCGAGGTATGCACCCGAAAGCGCACCCATGAGGGCGACGCGACCATAGGTGAGTCGGCCCGTGACTCGCTCGACGCTGCGCACGTCATTGCCGACGATGCTGATGCGCTGCACCGGAAAACTCGCGCGCGCGAGCACATCGACGGCGTGCTTCGCGTCTTCGTAGCGATCGTAGGTCGAGACGATCTCGCCCTTCGGGATTTCGGGCATCATCGGGACTCGGGATGAGGGCATGGGACCGGGTGTGCTCATACGATGATTCTCGCACCTTGCAGCAGAAACCGGGCATGGACTCCCCGGGGGCGATAGCGTAGTGGTGTGAGCAGTTCGAGGGTCTTCGTCGGTCGACTCGCCGGGCGCGGCGTGTTCGACCCCGTCGGCGACCGCATCGGCAAGGTCCGCGACGTGCTCGTCGTCTACCGTGCCGCAGCCGCCCCGCGCGTCGTCGGGCTCATCGTCGAGATCCCCGGAAAGCGCCGGGTATTCGTGCCGATCAGCCGCGTGACGTCGATCGGCTCGGGGCAGGTCATCACGACCGGGCTCATCAACGTGCGCAGATTCGAGCAGCGCGGCGGAGAAACCCGCATGATCGCGGAGCTCATCGGACGAGAGGTGCTGCTGCCGTCCGACCCGCGCCCCGGCGCCCCCTTCTCACCGGCAACTGCCACACCCGCGACCATTGAGGACGCGGCGATCGAACGCTCCCGTTCGGGCGAGTGGCTCGTCTCCGAACTGTTTGTGCGGCTGCCGAAACCGGCCGGCCCGTTCACACGGGGCGAATCGCGCATCGTCGGCTGGTCGGAGGTGCGGCTCCCGAGCTCAACCTCCGGCACGAGGTCGGCCGAACTGCTGCTCCAGACGCTCGTCGACCTCAAACCCGCAGACCTCGCCGAATCACTGCTCGAGCTTCCGCAGGAGCGAATGCTCGAGGTGATCGGAGAGTTGCCTGACGGCCGCGTCGCCGACGCCCTCGAGGAGATGAGCGAACCCGACCAGCTCGCACTGCTCGCGCTGCTGCCGTCGGGGCGGATGGCAGACATCCTCGACCGCATGGAACCCGACGACGCTGCCGACCTGATCGCAGCGCTGCCGGCCGCGCAGGGCGAAACACTCCTCGGCCTCATGGAGGACGAGGAGGAGCAGGCCGTCCGCCGCCTCCTCGAGTACGACGCCGACACGGCCGGTGGACTTATGAGCCCCGCTGCCATCGTGCTCTCCGGCGAATCCAGTGTCGCCGAGGGGCTCGCGATGATCCGCCGAGCCGAAATTCCTCCCACCATGGCCTCAGCGGTCTACGTCACGCACCCGCCGTACGAGACTCCGACGGGCGAATACATCGGCATGGCCCACTTCCAGCGCATGCTCCGCTTCCCTCCGCACGAACGTCTTAGCTCACTTCTCGATACCGAGATCGAGGCGCTTCCGGCGCACGCGAGCGCAGCCGAGGTCTCACGCAGACTCGCGAGCTACGACATGGTCGCGATGCCCGTCGTCGATGAGCAGCACCGCCTCGTGGGCGTGGTCACCGTCGACGATGTGCTGGATCACCTCCTCCCCGATGACTGGCGTCACGCCGACGACGAGGAAGGCGCACCGGCGAGTGAGGAGCGCGCATGAGACTCTTTTCACGTGACCCGGGGCTCGATGCACCGCTCGCTGCTGGTGCGCGAGCATCGAAGCCGCGTCGCCGCTCGGGCGGCACGAGCGACGAGAGGTTCGGCCGCTGGACCGAGAGCATTGCCCGCGGAATGGGCACACCGTGGTTTCTGCTGGCACTCACGCTCGTGTGCGCCGCCTGGCTCATATGGAACGCGTACGGTCCGGAAGAGTGGCGCTTCGATTCCGCTGCGCTCGGATTCACCGCGCTCACCCTCATCCTGTCGCTGCAGGCCTCCTACGCCGCGCCGATGATCCTGCTCGCTCAGAATCGCCAGGATGACCGCGACAGGGTACAGATCGAGCAGGATCGTCAACGCGCAGAGCGTAATCTCGCCGACACCGAATTCCTCGCGCGCGAGGTCGTCGCACTGCGGCTCGCACTCAAGGATCTCCCGGACCGGGACTTCGTGCGTGCCGAACTCAAAGCGCTCCTCGCCGAACTCGCCGACGAGCCGGAACCTGAATCGCCCGGCGCACGGCAGTCCGGGAAGGAGAAACCCGAGGGACCCCGTGACGAACACTGAAGCAGCCGTCTGGGCGGCGCTCTCCCGAGTAAACGACCCCGAGATTCTGCGCCCGATCACGGACCTCGGCATGGTCCGATCCGTCGACGTGGATGCCGACGGGCGGGCAGAGGTGTCGATCCTGCTCACCATCGCCGGCTGCCCCGCCGCGCGACGTATCGAGGAAGACGTAACAGCCGCAACGGCCTCCGCGCCGGGGGTGGTCGAGACGCACGTCGACGTCGGCGTGATGTCCCCTGAGGAGCGACGCGCATTCATCGAGCGCGTCCGTGGAGATCGGGCCTCCCGCCCCCAGCAGTTCGGCCCTGACTCCCTCACCCGCGTCATCGCGGTGACGAGCGGCAAGGGCGGTGTCGGAAAATCCTCGCTCACGGCGGGGATCGCCGTCGCACTCGCGCAGCGCGGACTTTCGGTGGGTCTCGTCGACGCCGATGTGTTCGGCTTCTCGATCCCGGGGCTCCTCGGACTAACGCGTGACGGGGTCACCGAGCAGCCCACCCGAGTAGACGAGATGATGCTGCCGCCGGTCGCGTACGGCGTGAAAGTGATCTCAATCGGCATGTTTCTCGGCGACGCAGACCCCCGAACGACCGCCGTGTCGTGGCGCGGCCCCATGCTGCATCGCACGATCGAGCAGTTCCTGCGCGACGTCTGGTTCGGCGACCTCGACATCCTGCTGCTCGACCTCCCGCCGGGCACGGGCGACGTCGCGATCACCGTCGGACAGTTGCTCCCGCAGGCGGAGGTCATCGTCGTGACGACTCCGCAGGAGGCCGCAGCCGATGTCGCCGTGCGCAGCGCCCTCGTCGCCCGCCAAACCGGTCAGCGGGTGACCGGCGTCATCGAAAACATGGCAGGGTTGCCGCAGCCCGACGGGACCGTTCTCGACCTCTTCGGGTCAGGCGGTGGATCGCTCGTCGCCGAGCGTCTGAGTGACGAGGAACACGGCACCGTGCCGCTCCTGGGGAGCGTGCCGCTCTCCCCGCGCTTCCGTATCGGCGGAGACACGGGCGAACCCGCCGTGCTGGAGGCCCCCGACGATCCGGCAGCCGCAGCGGTCATCGCGATCGCGGCACGCCTCGTCGAGGGCGGCCGCGGACTCGCCGGCCGGCCGCTCGGGCTCTCCGTCCACTGACTCGACGCTGAGAAGGGTCTGGCGGGCTCAGGTCGCTTCGTCGTCGAAGAAGAAGCCGACCTTCGGGTCCGGTGTGTTTGCCTCCGTCGCGGCATCGGCAGCCTGCTCACTCGATTCGGCCTCTCGTGCGGCCCGTGCGCGCGCGGCACGCGCGGCCGTGCTCCCGCCGACAGCGCTCGCAGCCGCCGCCTTCTCATCCTCGACCAGGGCGTCGCGGATGATCCGGCGCGGGTCGTACTGACGCGGGTCGAGCTGCCGCCAATCAACGTCATCAAACTCGGGACCCATTTCGTCGCGCAGACGATCCTTCGCTCCGTCGGCCATGCGCTTCACTCCGCGCACCAGCTCACCGAGCTTCTTCGCGTATCCGGGTAGCCGTTCGGGCCCGACGACAAATATCGCGATCACGAGGATCACGAGCAGTTTGTCGAAGGTGAGGCCCAGCACACTCCAATCGTAGCCTCCCGAGCAGAAGATTCGCCGCGCCCGAGCGTGTGCGCGCCGTCCCACGAGAAGCGCTCTACGCTAAGGTGAGGCGGATCCGAGACATCCCGGGAGGACGACGAGACGTGAGCAAGCTCGAACGCAACTGGCAATACGCTGAGCAATACCCCGGTGAGACCGAAGCGATCGCACACGCACGCCGACTCTCCCTCGAACTCGGCATCGAGCCCGTGGGGCTCTCGGTTGGCGCACACCTCTCTGCGCTCGCGGTGCTCTCCGCTGCGAAGTCGATCTGCGAGGTGGGTACGGGCGTCGGAGTGAGCGGTCTATCGCTGTTGCGCTACGCTGACGAGGCGATGCTGACCTCCATCGAGCTTGAGGCAGAGCACCTGCGCGAGGCGAAGCGAGTCTTCGCCGAGGCCGGCATTCCAGCGTCGCATTTGCGCCTGATCGAGGGCGACGCGCGGCACGTGATGCCCAGGCTGAACACCTCCGCCTACGACCTCGTCCTCCTGCATGCCGACCCTCTGCAGTTGCTCGAGCATTTCGAACACGCCCTTGGCATCGTCCGTCCGGGCGGCACCATCCTGGTTCCCGATGCGTTCTCGCGCGGGCGCGTGCCCGATCCCGCCTCGCGGGACGAGGGAACTCAGAACATGCGGGATCTGCTCGCGCTCGTTGCAGACTCCCCCGCGATCGCACCCGCGCTTTCGCCCGCCGGTGACGGCCTCCTCACCTTGGTCCGGCTTGACGGCTGATTGCGGGGACATCCTGCAAGCGAAAGGCCACGGATCCCTTGCGGGATCCGTGGCCTTTCCGCGGGAGATGCGAGCTCAGCCGTCGAGCACGCCCGCGAGTACATCACGAAGCTCCGCGGCTTCCTGGTCCGTCACCGAGACCACGATGCGTCCTCCACCCTCGACCGGGACGTAGACGACAATCGCCCGGCTCTCACGCACCGCTTCCATAGGGCCGTCTCCAGTCCTCGGTTTCATTGCAGCCATGGCGCCTCCTCACAGATCAGTGGTTCCCGTCCATTATCTCGCTGAACAGCCCGTTCCGCGAAATCACTCGGCGGGGCGCGCGTCTGTGAGCCACGAACGCAACGCCTCTTCCGACGCCGTAATCTGTTCCACGGCAACGCGTTCATCGTCGGCGTGCGCGAGTAGCGGATCGCCGGGCCCGAAGTTGAGGGCCGGGATTCCGAGCGCCGCGAACCGTGACACGTCGGTCCAGCCGAGCTTCGGCGCAGGGGCCAGACCCACCGCCTCGACGAACGCGCGAGCGAGTGGTGCGTCGAGCCCCGGCCGTGCGCCGGGGGCCGCATCGACAACCTCAATCTCGTCGGCGTCGGAGAAGTACGTTTCTACCTTCTCGACGGCTTCTTCGACCGATCGGCTGGGCGCGAATCGATAGTTCACCTCGACCGTGCATCGGTCGGGAATCACGTTTCCCGCAATACCGCCCTCGACGCGCACCGCGTTCAGCCCCTCACGGTACTCGAGCCCGTCGACGACGACACGCTCGGCTTCGAAACGGTCGAGTCTGCTCAGCAGGGCCCCCACGCGGTGGATCGCGTTCGTTCCCATCCAGCTTCGTGCGGAATGCGCACGGCGTCCGTGCACGGTGACCCGCACGCGGAGTGTACCGTTGCAGCCGCCCTCGATCGTGCCGTTCGAGGGTTCACCGAGAATCGCCAGATCGGCCGCGAACAGGTCTGGTCGATTCCGCATCGCTCGACCAAGTCCGTTGAGCCCCGAGTCGACCTCTTCGTGGTCGTACCAGACCCAGGTGATGTCGACGGCCGGGGCGACAAGCTCTGCAGCGAGCACCAGCTGCACCGCGACGCCAGCCTTCATGTCGACGGTGCCGCGCCCCTCGAGCATCAGCCCGCCCGTCTCAGGATCGACCCGCTCTCGCACCGGCAGATTCCCGTTGATTGGCACGGTATCGAGGTGACCCGCGATGACCACCCGCTGAGCTCGGCCGAGCTCGGTGCGCGCGATCAGTGCGTCCCTATCGCGCACCACCGCGAGATGCGGGGCGTGCTCGGCGAGTGCACCCGCAACCGCGTCCGCGATCGCGCGCTCGTCACCGGAGACCGAAGGAATATCGCAGAGGCGCCGGGTCAGTTCGATCGAGCCGACCGCCGGATCGATTCCCGCCGGGATCGGTTCGGGGACGCGGCCGGACGAGTCGTTGGCTGCAGAGGTCACGTCCTCCAGACTACGCCCTGCGGCGGTCGTCGCCGCGCTTCGCGCGGTACGCTTGCACCCATGAATGATTCACGCATCGCCTGGGCCGCTGGACTCGCGACGATCGCCGAGAACGGCGAGGTACTCGACGCCTGGTTTCCCGAGCCCTTGCTGGGTCTCCGACCCGAGCACCGCGATCCGTGGACGGCGCCGGCGCAACTCGAGGAGCTCGCGGGCACCGATGAGCAGCGCAGCGTCGAACTTCGGCCCGTAAACATCGAGATCAATCTCGATGCCGCGCCCGCCAATGTGGCCGACGCCTACCTCCGCCTGCACTTGCTCTCTCACTGCCTCGTCAGACCGAACACGATCAACCTCGACGGAATCTTCGCCCGGCTTCCGAATGTCGTCTGGACGACCAGCGGCCCGGTGCACCCAACCACCTATGCCGAGCGGCTGCCCATCCTGAAGCGCGCCGGAATCACCGCGGTCGGGCTCGATCGTTTTCCGCGTCTCACCGACTACGTGGTGCCTGCCGGGGTGAGGATCGCCGACACCTCACGGGTGCGGCTCGGCGCGCACCTGGCACCCGGCACGACCGTCATGCACGAGGGCTTCGTCAACTTCAATGCGGGCACTCTCGGTGCCTCAATGGTCGAGGGCCGCATCTCGCAGGGAGTGGTCGTGGGCGACGGCTCTGACATCGGCGGCGGCGCCTCGATCATGGGCACGCTGTCGGGTGGCGGCGCTCAGCGCATCGCGATCGGCGAGCGCGCACTGCTCGGCGCGAACTCCGGAGTCGGAATCTCGATCGGCGACGACAGCGTGGTCGAGGCCGGGCTGTACGTTACAGCCGGCACCAAAGTTCTACTTCCCGGAGGTACCGCAGGCTCGGCCTCGGCCCCCGTCGAGGTGAAGGCCGTGGCACTGTCGGGCGTGCCGAATCTGCTCTTCCGGCGGAACTCACGCTCGGGCGCGGTCGAGGCGATCCCTCGCGAGGGATCCGGTATCGTGCTCAACGATTCCTTGCACGCGTCCTGAACGCGCGCGACCGCGACGAGGTGGGTTGCTCAGCGCTCGAGGTGGCGCTGAGTTGAACCGATGTACAGCTGCTGCGGCCGGCCGATCTTCGTCTTGGGGTCGAGGCGAGCCTCGCGCCACTGCGCAATCCAGCCGGGCAGACGCCCGATGGCGAACAGCACCGTGAACATGCGGGTCGGGAAGCCCATCGCCTTGTAGATGACGCCCGTGTAGAAGTCGACGTTCGGGTAGAGCTTACGCTCCTTGAAGTAGTCGTCCTCGAGCGCGATCTGTTCCAGCTCCTGCGCGAGACCGAGCAGCGGGTCGTTCACGCCGAGCTCTTCGAGTACGCGTCCGGCGCTCTCGCGCACGATGCGGGCGCGAGGGTCGTAGTTCTTGTAGACGCGGTGACCGAAGCCCATGAGCTTCACGCCGTCTTCCTTGCGCTTCACCTTCTCGACGAACGTCTCCACGCTCTGACCGGAATCCCGGATTTGCGCGAGCATATCGAGCACCGCCTCGTTCGCACCACCGTGCAGCGGGCCCGACAGCGCATTGATCCCGGCAGAGATCGACGAGAACATGTTCGCCCCGGTCGACCCGACGAGTCGCACCGTCGACGTCGAGGCGTTCTGCTCGTGGTCTGCGTGAAGAATCAGCAGCTTGTCGAGCGCGTCGACGAGCACCGGGTTCATCTCGTATTTCTCAGCCTTGTTGCCGAAGTTCAAGCGCAGGAAGTTCTCAACGAAACTCAGCTCGTTGTCCGGGTAGAGGAATGCCTGGCCAACCGACTTCTTGTGCGCGTAGGCCGCGAGCACCGGAAGTTTCGCAAGCAGGCGAATCGTGTTGACCTCGACGAATTCGGGCACCGTCGTGTCGAGCGAACTCTCGTAGTAGGTCGACATCGTCTGCAGGCCGCCGGAGAGCACCGCCATCGGGTGCGCGGTGTGCGGAACCGATTCAAAGTAGTAGCGCATGTCCTCGTGGAGGAGTGTGTGGCGTGTGATCTCGCCGTTGAACGACGCCAGCTGATCTGGAGTCGGCAGTTCACCGTAGATGAGGAGGTAGGCGACCTCCAGGAAGGTGGAACTCTTCGCCAGATCCTCGATGGGGTATCCCCGGTATCGCAGGATCCCTTCATCACCGTCGATATAGGTGATTTCGGATTTCGTGGATGCCGTATTCACGAACCCGTAGTCGAGGGCGGTATACCCGCTCTGCTTTGTCAGGGTACTGATGTCAATGGCGGCGGCGCCGTCGCTGGACTCGAGGATCGGGAATTCGGCGGATCCACCAGGGAACGTCAGCTGTGCTGTCCCCTGGTTCTGAGTCGATTCGGTCACGTCGTCTCCTCGTGAGATCAAATGCGGGCGACAGTCGGGTGCGACGCCGCAACTCTTCCACCCTATCGGCTCCAGAGAGCCGAGGGCTGCCACAGCTGGTCGCCGTGGCCGATCACCAGATTATCTCGACGTCGAGCAAAATGCGATTCCGCCACGCAACCGTGCGGCGGCCTCGGCGACATCCGTGTCACTCGCAGTGAGCGCGATCCGCACGTGCTTCGGCGAGGACGCACCGTAGAAGTGGCCGGGCCCAACCACAATTCCGAGCGCCGCGAACTCCGCCACGCTCTCCCAGGCGTCGACCCCCCGGGTCGCCCAAAGGTAGAGCCCCGCCTCGCTCCCGTCAACGCGATATCCCGCCGATTCAAGCGCAGGCAAGAGTTCGCGCCGTCGCGCAGCGTATCGCGTCCGCTGATGGGCCACGTGCGTTTCGTCGGCGAGCGCCGCGATCATCGCCGCCTGCACGGGCGCCGGCTGCATGAGGCCGGCGTGCTTGCGGACCGTGAGGAGCCGCTCGATCAGCGACGGATCCCCCGCAACGAATGCCGCTCGGTATCCCGCGAGATTCGACTGTTTGCTCAGGGAGTAGACGCCCAGCACATCGGTGTGGTCGCGGCCGGTAACGCGCGCATCGAGGATCGATGGAATTGGTTCGGCATCCCACGGGGCCGTCCACCCGAACTCGGCATAGCATTCGTCGCCGGCAATCACGGCACCCAACTCTCGCGCGCGCTCCACTGCGGCACGAAGCTCAGCCACGTCCTTCACACGGCCGTCAGGATTCGAGGGTGAATTCACCCACACGAGCCGCGTGTTCTCCGGCCAGTCCGCAGGATCATTTGCCGCCACAGCCTCGGCACCGACGAGCGCAGCACCCATCGCGTAGCTCGGGTAGGCGATCTCCGGAAAGACGACGGCGTCGCCGCTGCCGATCCCGAGCAGGAACGGCAGAAGTGCGACGAGCTCTTTCGACCCCACCGTCGGCAACACCGCCTCGGGCGAGACCGTGACGCCTCGACGACGCAGATACCACTCCGCCACGGCTTCCCGCAGCTGACTCGTCCCACCAGTCGCCGGGTAGGCGTGCGCATCGGTCGCTGCGGCGAGCGCCTCGCGCACGCTCGCGGGGCTCGGGTCGACCGGAGAACCGACGGACAGGTCGAGTGGACCATCGGGGTGCCGAGCCGCCTCGGCGGCGTACGGCTCCATCGCGTCCCAGGGGTATTCGGGGAGCGGACCTCTCACGCGTTCACGCACCCTGAGGCTGGGGTGGCAGCGCAGCGATGATCGGGTGATCGAAGTCGTAGACGCCGACCTTCGCGGCGCCCCCCGGAGAACCGATCTCGTCGAAGAACTCGACGTTCGCGTTGTAGTATTCTGACCATTCCTCGGGCAGGTCGTCCTCGTAGTAAATCGCCTCGACCGGGCAGACCGGCTCGCACGCCCCACAGTCCACGCACTCGTCGGGATGGATGTAGAGCGAGCGCTCACCCTCGTAGATGCAGTCGACTGGGCACTCGTCTACGCATGCGCGATCTTTCAGATCCACGCAGGGAAGAGCGATCACATAGGTCACGTTGCCCGCCTTTCACTCGGAATGACCCCATTCTACTCTCGGCGGTCTGCGCGCCTGATCACCCGTCGTGCAGGCGCGTCGGAATGCTCGTCGTGACAACGGGCACCTCGGTGATCACCTCGCTCGTGACCCCGGGTTCTCCCTCGCGGGGAAGGATCCCGGCAGACAGGCCATGGAATGCACCGAGGTCGGGCCCCTGGTCCAACAGGGTGACCTCCTGGGGTGCACCGGGGGTGATCTCGATCGTTTCCCCACGCACGGAGATCCGGACCGGCTGATCGCCCTCGAGCAGGTCGAAGCGGATGCTGCGCTGGGCCAGCCGAATCTCGATGCGTCGGCCGCGCCACGCGATGGTGAACCGCATCGCCCCCCAGTGGGTCGGGAGTCGCGGGTCGAAGCTGAGCCGACGCCCCGCATCGCGCATACCAGCAAACCCTTGGACGAGCATCATCCACACACCCCCCGCCGAGGCGATGTGGACACCGTCGACCGAGTTCTGGTGCAGGTCCGCGAGATCGACGTGCAGCGCGTGCTCGAAGTAGCGGTAGGCGAGTTCTCGGTAGCCGACCTCCGCGGCGATGACCGACTGCACAACGCCCGAGAGCGTGGAGTCCCCCGTGGTGAGCGCGTCGTAGTATTCGAAGTCGCGCCGCTTCTCGTCGCGGCTGAACTCATTACTCGCCAGCAGCAGCGCGAGCACCACGTCGGCCTGCTTCAGCACCTGGAAACGGTAGATCACGAGCGGATGGAAGTGGAGCAGCAGCGGCTTCTGCTCGGGTGGCGTGGCCTCCAGGTCCCAGACTTCGCGCTCGAGGAAGTGCGCATCCTGCGGATGAATGCCGAGCTCATCGGAGTAGGGCACGTGCATGCCGTCGGCCGCCCGTTCCCAGGCCTCGATCTCCGCCGGGTCGAGGTCGAGCCGTTCCACGAGTTCCCCGTAGTATTCGGGCACCTCTTCCGTCAGACGCCTGGCGACCTCTGCGGCGAAGCGCAGGTTGAACCTCGCCATCACGTTGGTGAAGAGGTTGTC
This sequence comes from Leucobacter sp., assembly GCA_041655455.1. Taxonomy (GTDB): domain Bacteria; phylum Actinomycetota; class Actinomycetes; order Actinomycetales; family Microbacteriaceae; genus Leucobacter. The sequence goes on from JBBAFK010000001.1 coordinate 64,050, forward strand.
GTTGACGACGGCCGTGTACTCATCCGGCCCGGTCACCCCGTGAATATGAAAGCTGCGCGAGCCGTCGGAGTTCGCACGCCAGAACCCGAGGCTGTTCCAGAGGCGCGCCGTCTCGATCGGGATTTCGGCGACGCCGCTGAGCATGATTTCGAGATCGCCGGACGCCGAGATGTAGCGAGCGAGCGCGTACGTGATGTCCGCGTTGATGTGGTAAGCGGCGGTGCCCGCAGCGTAGTAGGCACTCGCTTCCTCACCGTTGATGGTCCGCCACGGGAAGAGCGCCCCCTCCTCGCTCAGCATCTGCGCGCGGTGCCGCGCCTGCGTGAGCATGCGCTCTCGGGCTCGGAGGGCGTTGCGCGCCCACTGCGGGGTCGTATAGGTGAGAAAAGGCAGCACGTAGATTTCTGAATCCCAGAAATAGTGGCCGCTATAGCCTGAGCCCGTCAGACCCTTCGCCGGGATCCCTCGCCCATCCGCACGCGCCGCAGCCTGCGCCACCTGAAAGAGGTTCCAACGAATGGACTGCTGCACCCCCGGGTCTGCGTCGACCTCGACATCACTGCGTTCCCAGAAGTCCGCGAGAAACTCCCGCTGGCGCCGCCAACGATCGGCCATCGGCGCCACCTCCGCCTGCTCGAGGGTGTGCACGCAGCGGTCGATGAGCTCCGGGATCGCCGCGGTCTGCGACGAGTGATAGGCAATCGTCTTCACGAGTGACACGGTCTCGCCGCGCCGCGCCGTACCCTGGAAAGTGCGGCGGACACGATCGGGCGCGGTCTCGACCCGAGTGTGCCAGGTGCCGGGCTCCTCGATCGTTTCCCGGCTGGAAGCCGCCGCGTCGGCCCCCGCCGGGGCCTCCCCCACATCACCAATCCCGGTGACGCCGTGGAAGATGTTGGCCGGGGGCGCCTCCCCCACCTGGAACTCATGGTCGACTCCCACCGCGAGAGTCATCCCCGAATTGCGGACGCGATAGCCGAGCACGCTGCGGGTCCGTCCGTGCACGGCGGGGCCAGGCTCGAGCACCCGCTCCGTCAACTGCTCGCTCTTTCGCGGATCCGCCAGGCCCAATGGCGCGGTCGCCGGTTGCTCGCTATTGACCCGGCTGAGATCCTGCCGATTGATGATGAGGCTCGAAACCGTGACCTCTGCGTCGGCGTCGAGCACCGTAATCCGCATCTCCTGTGTCGCGAGGTGCCGCGACACGAACGAGACCATCCGGCGCGTTTCCACCCGCACCCGTTTACCGGTCGGCGTGCGCCACAGCAGCGTGCGCGTGAGGGTGCCCTCGCGCAGGTCGAGCGTGCGCCGCACGTCGATGAGATCGGACGTTTCGAGGTTGAGCCGCTCATCGTCGACATAGATCCGTGTGGTCTTCGCATCGGGAACATTGACGATGGTCTGCCCCTGCTCCGCAAATCCGTACGCGCTCTCGGCGTGATTGATGCGCCAGGTCTCGTGCAAGCCGTTGATGAAGGTACCGTGCGACCCGAGCGGCAGACCCTCCTCGTGATTCCCGCGCATGCCGAGGTAGCCGTTGCCGAGGGCGAGCAGCGTTTCGTCCTGTCCGGCAAGCTCGGGGGTGATGCCGTGCAGCACAATCCGCCACGGGTCATCGCCAAAGTCGCGACGCAAATCCATGACGTGACCGTCGAAGAACTTCCACATCACAGCGCCGCCTCCCCGAGATCGGTCACGACCGCATCCGCCCCGGCAGCCCGCAGCTTGGAGCCACCAGCACCGCGATCCACACCGAGCACGAAGCCGAACCCGCCCGCACGACCCGCGGCGACGCCGGACGCCGCATCCTCGATCACCACCGCCCGCGCAGGCCTGACGGCAAGTAGCTCCGCGGCGCGGAGGAAGGTATCCGGCGCAGGCTTACCCGCGAGACCCTCACGCTCTGCCACGACGCCGTCGACCACCGCGACGAAGCGATCCCGCAGCCCCGCAGCCGCGAGCACGGCCTCCGCATTCTTCGAGCTCGACACGACGGCGAGCGGGATCCCTCGCCGCTCGAGCTCGTCGATCACGTCGAGGGAACCGGGATAGGGGTCGATGCCGTCCCGCTGCAGCACCTCGGTGAACGCCCGATTCTTCTCGTTACCGACCCCGGCGACGCTGTCGAAGCCGAGCTCGTCCGGCTCACCGGGGTCGAGAGTGATACCGCGAGCTTTGAGCAGCGTCGCCACCCCCGCGAAGCGCGGTCGACCGTCGAGCGACGCATAATATTCAGCCTCACGGTACGGCGGGAGGCCGCGGCTCGCGAAGAACCGGTCGAAGGTTTGCGCCCACGCTCTCATGTGGAGTTCGACCGTCGGGGTGATCACCCCGTCGAGGTCGAAGAGGATGGCCTCGTACGATGCGAGGCGGTGGTCCGGCTGCGTGTCGACCATGCTTCGAGTCTAGTCACCAGACGTGCTCGACTTCAGCCCGCACCGGTCAGCCGCAGCACCTCGCCTGCGATGCGCTCTCCCCGTGGGTCGTACCGGCTAGGGGGTGACCTCGGTGCCGATACCGCGCTCGGTGAAGATCTCGAGCAGCACCGAGTGCGGTTCGCGGCCGTCGATGATCGCCGCCTTCGGCACGCCCGCACGCACCGCGTCGAGACAGGCCCGCATCTTCGGAATCATCCCGCTTTCGAGCGATGGTAGGAGTTCCTCCAGCTCCGCGGCGGTGATCGATGACACGAGCGAACCCCGATCGGGCCAGTTCGCGTAGAGCCCGGCAACGTCCGTCAGGATCACCAGTTTCTCTGCGCCGAGCGCGGAGGCGAGCGCCGACGCCGCAGCATCGGCGTTCACGTTGAGGGAGTCGCCCGGCCGATCGGCGTCGGGAGCGATCGAAGACACCACAGGGATGAGCCCCGCGTCCAGGAGCGCGAGCACGGGTTCGGGCCGGACATCGATGACGTCACCGACGAGGCCGAGGTCGACAAGTTCGCCATCGACCGGCATGGGTGGCCGCCGCCGGCCGACGAAGAGCCCCGCGTCCTCACCGGTGGTGCCCGCGGCGAGCGGGCCGTGCGCGTTGATCTCGTCGATCAGCTCCGGGTTGACCTTGCCGGTGAGCACCATCCGCACGACGTCCATGGTCTCCGGCGTCGTCACCCGGTAGCCGCCCTTGAACTCGCTTTCGATGCCGAGCCTTTCGAGCATCGCACTGATCTGGGGACCGCCGCCGTGCACCACGACGGGCTTGATTCCCGTGTGACGGAGGTAGACGACATCCTCGGCGAACGCTGCGAGCAGCGCCTCGTCGACCATCGCGTTGCCGCCGAACTTGATCACCATGATCCGGTCGCGGAACTTTTTCAGCCAGGGCAGCGACTCGATGAGCACCTGAGCTTTCGCTGCAGCCTGCTCGCGGTCGATCGTCCGCGTGGTGGTGGTCATGCGTTCTCCTAGCTCGAGTAGGCGCTGTTCTCGTGCACGTAATCATGTGTGAGGTCGTTGGTGCGGATCGTGGCGGCGTGCTCACCGGCGAAGAGGTCGATCTCGACGTGGGTGCGCCGCGGCGTGAGGTCGCACTCGTCGACCGGACGGTCGGGACCGCCCGCGTGACACAGCCGCACCCCGTTGAAGCTCACATCGACCTGATAGGGATCGAATGCCGCCTCCGTCGTGCCGATCGCTGCGAGCACGCGCCCCCAGTTGGGGTCATTTCCGAAGATCGCGGTCTTGAAGAGGTTGTTGCGCGCGACGGATCGCCCGACCTCGACCGCGTCCGCCTCGCTCGCCGCGCCCCGAACCTCGATGTCGATGTTGTGGCTCGCACCCTCGGCGTCGGCTTGCAGCTGTCCCGCGAGATCGTTGCACACCGCGATGAGGGCAGCGGTGAAGGTTTCGAGGTCCGGAGTGGCGCCCGACGCCCCGCTCGCAAACAGGGTCACCTGATCGTTCGTCGACATGCAGCCGTCGGAGTCGAGTCGGTCGAAGCTCACCTGGGTGGCTCGGCGTAGGGCGGCGTCGAGTTCGTCAGCCCCGAGTCGGGCGTCGGTGGTGATCACGACGAGCATGGTTGCAAGGCCCGGCGCGAGCATGCCCGCACCCTTCGCCATGGCGCCGATCATCCAGCCGTCGCCACGAACCTCTGCAGTCTTTTCCACGCTGTCGGTGGTGAGGATCGCTGCCGGTGCTGTCGAATCGTCTGCGGCGAGAGCGGTGACGAGAGCGGGGACACCGTTCACGATCTTGTCCCTGAAGACTTGATCTCCCGTACCGATGAGCCCCGTCGAGCACACAAGAACGCGTTCGGCGTCAGTCTCGCCGAGCGCTGTCGCGACGGCCTCGGCGGTGAGCCTAGTCGTCTCGTAGCCGAACTCCCCGGTGAAGCAGTTCGCACCGCCCGAATTCAGTACGATCGCGCGCGCCGACCCGTTCTGGACGGCCTTGCGGCTCCAGAGGATCGGATTCGCCTGCGCGCGGTTTCTCGTGAACACTGCGGCGCTCGCCGGGTACGGCCCGTCATTCACAACGAGGGCGAGGTCCGGCGCCCCGCTGGTCTTGAGCCCCACCGGGATGCCCGCCGAGCGGAACCCCGCGGGCGCTGACACGCTCACTGCTGCATCCTGTTCTTCGCTATTCCGTTCATCGCAATCTCAACCATTGCTGCCTCCTACGCTCGCGCAGTTCCATCGATCGTGTTAGGGTGCGACGCCGTTCACGGGCAACCCGGTCTCTTCGGGGAGACCGAGTGCGATGTTCGCGGACTGGATCGCCGCTCCCGCGGTCCCTTTCGCGAGGTTATCGAGCGCGGCAACGACGACGACGCGTCCTGCAGCCTCGTCGATCGATAGGCCCATGAGGCACGTGTTTGCACCGAGCGTGTCGGCCGTGCGCGGAAAGATTCCCTCGGGCAGGAGCTGCACGAACGCCTCGGACTCGTACGCTTCGGCCCACGCCCGGCGCACCTCGGCGGGTGTCGTTCCTGGCGCGATGCGCGCGGTCGATGTCGCGAGGATCCCTCGGCTCATGGGCACGAGCACGGGCGTGAAGCTGATCGTCGGCCGAACCTCCGCCCCCGCCCCCCGCAGCGCCTGCTGAATTTCCGGGATGTGCCGGTGGGTACCTCCGACCGCGTATGGGTTGGCGGTGCCCATGAGCTCGGCGCCGAGCAGGTGGGTCTTTGCCGCTTTCCCGGCGCCCGAGGGGCCGACCGCAAGCACCGACACGAGGTCGAGCGGCTCAATGACGCCTGCGGCGATCCCCGGTGCGAGGGAGAGCGCAACCGTCGAGGCGTTGCAGCCCGGAGCCGCGATCCGCGTCGCACCGCGCAGGGCCTCGCGCTGGCGAGAGGGTGCAGCGGATCCCTCTGCAGCGGGGGCCGCGACGATCAGCTCGGGCACTCCGTAGGTCCAGGCGCCGTGGTGCTCACCACCATAGAAGTCGGCCCAGTCGGTCGGATCCGTCAGTCGGTGATCGGCGCCGCAGTCGACAGCGAGGCGCACGTTCGTGAGCTGCGCCGTGAGTTCCCCCGACGCGCCGTGCGGCAGGGCAAAGAAGACAACATCGTGCCCATCGAGAATCTCGGGTTCGGTGGGCTGCAGCGTGAGGTGGGCAAGGGATCGCAGGTGCGGTTGCGTCTCGATGAGTGGCCGCCCCGCCGACGAGTGCCCCGTCACCGTTCGAATCTCGAACTCCGGATGTGCAGCAAGCAGTCGAAGCAGCTCGCCTCCGGCGTAGCCGCTTGCTCCGGCCACCGCCACGCTGTAAGTCATCGACGCTCCCCTTCCGCGAGTGAAAACCTCTCTATTCTGGCATCTCCCGTCAGCGGTGCTTGAATTCGGGGGCGCGCTTCTCCACGAATGCCCGCATCCCCTCCTTCTGGTCGGCCGTCGCGAACGCTGCGGCGAACGCCTGGCGTTCAAAACGCAGGCCCTCGGCGAGCGAGGCCTCCTGCGCAACCTGCAGCGCCTCCTTCGCCGCGTAGACCGCGGGAAGAGATTTCTCGGCGATCGTCTGGGCCACCCGTCTGGCTTCTTCGAGCAGCTCAGCTGCCGGCACGACGCGAGAGACGAGCCCGCTGCGCTCCGCCTCTTCAGCACCCATCTGGCGGCCGGTGAGCACCATCTCGGCCGCCTTGTACTTCCCGATCGCGCGCGGCAGTCTCTGCGACCCGCCGAAGCCAGGCAGGATCCCGAGATTGATTTCGGGTTGCCCGAACTTCGCAGTGTCCGCGGCGATGATGATGTCGCACATCATCGCGAGTTCGCATCCGCCGCCGAGCGCGAACCCGGCGACGGCTGCGATCACAGGAGTGCGCATCCGTTCGAACCCGCCCCAGCCGGGGAAGGGACCGCCGAGGTACATGCCCGCGTAATCCTCTTCCACCATCTCTTTGATATCGGCGCCCGCTGCGAACGCCTTCTCGGATCCGGTGATGACGATCGCTCCCACCTGCGGGTCCGCATCGAAGCCGACCGCGGCATCGATGAGTTCTCGCACCAGCACCGAGTTCAGCGCGTTGAGCGCTTCTGGGCGGTTCAGGGTGATCGTGGCGACACGGCCCTCGCGGCGCGTGAGAATGGTCTGATATTCGGACATGGCATCAGACTACTCGGCGATCAGTCTGCGGCTTCAGCCGCCCGCTCGGCCGCGGCGAGCGCTGCAGCATCGGGCACATAGCCGTCGATGTGCCGTTCGTCGACACCGTTGTATGCCGACAGCGGGCGGATCAGCGCGTTCGACGCCGCCTGCTCCATGATGTGCGCAGTCCACCCCGTGACACGAGAAGCGATGAACAGCGGAGTGAAGGTGAGCGTGTCGAAACCGATGAGGTTGTATGCCGGACCCGACGGGTAGTCGAGGTTCGGGTAAATGCCCTTGCGTGCCACGAACTCGCTCTCGAGCTTCGTGTACAGCTCGGCAACGTCAGGTCGATCGTAGTGCTCAATCAGCGTGTCGAGCGCGGTCTTCATCGTCGGGACGCGCGAATCACCCTTCTTGTATACCCGGTGTCCGAAGCCCATAATCTTGCGCTTTTCGGCGAGCGCTCGGTCGAGCCAGGCCTCGACGTGCTCGGCAGACCCGATCTCCTTCATGATGTGCAGAACTGCCTCGTTCGCTCCACCGTGCAGCGGTCCCTTCAGCGCGCCGATCGCGCCGGTGACTGCGGAGTACAGATCCGACAGCGTCGACGTGATCACACGCGCCGTGAACGTCGAGGCGTTGAACGAGTGCTCCGCGTACAGAATCATCGACCGATTGAACGCGTCGATGACGACCAGTTCCGGCTCCTCACCGAATGTCATCCAGAGAAAGTTCGCGGAGTAGTCGAGGTCGTCGCGCGGTGCAACGACCTCGAGCCCGCGACGACGGCGCTGACCGTAGGCGACGATCGAAGGCAGCGCGGCGTAAAGCCGCACACTGCGCTCAAGGTTCTCCTCGGGGCTGCCTGAGGCGTCGAGCACCGACCCGCTTCCGGAGGCGTCAGAGGCCCCAATGACACTCACCGCCGTCCGCACCTCGTCCATGGGGTGCGCATCGAGGGGCAGCAGGTCGATCGCGGCCTTGACGTTTGCGGCGAGCGGTCGGTGCTCCCGTTCCTGGGCGCGCAATGCAGCGAGCTGTTCCGTGGTCGGCAGTTCACCGTGCCAGAGGAGGTAAGCGACCGCTTCGAATGGCTGGGTCGCCGCAAGCTCCTGCACCGGATATCCGCGATAGAGCAGGCTGTTGGTCTCGGGGTTGACCTTGGAGATCGCAGTGTAATCGACGACCACACCGGCGAGCCCCTTCTTGATCTCGATGTCGGTCATGATGTCTGCCCGTCCTCTCGGCTGATGTCGAAGTTGAAGACACTGGTGTCGAAGTGGTTGTATTCGGCGTAGTCGACGAGTTCGTAGAGGTCTGCCCGGTGCTGCATCTCGTCGAGCTTCGAGGTGAGCTTTCCCTCCTCGTTCAGCGTGTCGAGCGCACGGCCGGTCGCGCCCATCGCGATCCGCAGCATCGACACCGGCCAGATGACGATGTTCATCCCGACGTCGGTGAGCTGCTGCGTCGAGAACAGGTCGCTCTTGCCGAACTCAGTCATGTTCGCGAGCAACGGCACGTCGACCGCTCGCCGCATCGCTTCGAACTCCTCGAGCGTTCGCATTGCCTCGGGGAAGATCGCGTCAGCTCCCGCGTCGACGAGTGCTTTCGCGCGATCGACAGCGGCGTCGAGGCCTTCCGCGGCACGGATATCGGTGCGTGCCATGACGAGGAAGTTCTCGTCGCGACGCGCATCGACGGCCGCACGAATGCGTTTGAGCGCTGTGCGCTCGTCGACGACGGCCTTGCCATCGAGGTGACCGCAACGCTTCGGGTTCACCTGGTCCTCGATGTGGCAGCCGGCGACGCCCGCGTCCTCGAGCGTCTGAATCGTGCGTGCAACGTTCATTGGCTCGCCGAAGCCGGTGTCAGCGTCGATGATCGCTGGCAGCTCAGTCATGCGGGCGATCTGCTGGCCGCGGCCGGCCACCTCGGAAAGCGTGGTGAGACCGATATCGGGAAGGCCGAGGTCCGCGGCGAGCACCGCGCCGGAGATGTAGACGCCGTCGAACCCTTTCCGTTCGATGAGTCTCGCCGAGAGGGGGTTGAACGCCCCCGGGAAGCGCAGCAGTTCACCGCTCGCGAGTCGAGCTCGCAGGTTGCGCCGCTTGTCCGCCGGCGGGGTGCTGGCGTACAGCATCAGAACAGCCCCTGCGGTGCTGCGGCGAGGTCGATCAGGCCGGCCTTCGCGACGATGTTGAGCTCGCGCACCTCTGCCGGGGTGAGCTCCGGCAACCGCTGCACGAGTTCGAGGAAGCGTTCGATCTCTGCGGGCTCGAGCACGGGTTCCGCGAGAATGCGGAACTTTCTGATGTAGTTCTCGCGCACGAACGGCCGCGCACCGAGCGGGTGCGCGTCAGCAACGGCGATCTCGTCCACGATCTTCGTACCGTCGGTGAGTTCGATCTCGACCCGACCGCCGAAGGCCTTCTCGTCGGGATCATCTGAGTGGTACCGGCGGGTCCATTCGGCGTCCTCGGCCGTGGTGATCTTGTGCCACAGCTCGACCGTGTCGGCGCGACCGGCACGCTCCGGTGCGTACGAATCGACGTGGTGCCACCCGCCATCCTGCAGCGCGACCGCGAAAATATACGGGATCGAGTGGTCGAGCGTCTCGCGGGAAGCCTTGGGGTCGTACTTCTGCGGGTCGTTCGCGCCCGAACCGATCACGTAGTGCGTGTGGTGGCTCGTGTGCAGCACGATCGCCGTGATGTTCGCCGGGTCCGCGAGCTCGGGCCGCTCGTTGTGGAGCTTCCGTGCAAGGTCGATCCAGGCCTGCGCCTGGTATTCGGCCGAGTGCTCCTTCGTGTAGGAGTCGAGAATCGCGCGCTTCGCCTCACCCGGGGCGGGCAGCGGCACCTGGTAGGAGGCGTCGGGTCCGTCAAGCAGCCACGCGATGACGCCATCCTCGCCCTCGTAGATCGGGCTTGGCGAGGTCTGTCCGCGCATGGCGCGATCCACCGCTTCGACCGCCATCTTGCCGGCAAAGGCGGGCGCGTGCGCCTTCCAGGTGGAGATCTCGCCCTTGCGGCTTTGACGCGTGGCAGTGGTGGTGTGCAGCCCCTGCGAGACCGCCTGATAGATGGTCTCGGTGTCGAGCCCGAGCAGGGTGCCGATGCCCGCGGCGGCCGACGGTCCGATGTGCGCGACGTGATCGATCTTGTGCTTGTGCAGGCAAATCGACCGCACGAGGTCCATCTGGATCTCGTACCCAGTTGCAATGCCGCGCACGAGAGCCGCACCGTCTTTGCCGACGTGCTGGGCGACGGCGAGGATCGGCGGGATGTTGTCACCGGGGTGCGAGTACTCGGCCGCGAGGAACGTGTCGTGATAGTCGAGTTCGCGAACGGCGACGCCGTTCGCCCAGGCCGCCCACTCCGGGCTCGTCCGCTCGTCCAGGTCGGAGGCGGGCAGACCGAAGATCGATGCGCCGGCACCACCTCGCGAGACGGGGTGCGCGAGTGCCTGCGCCCGGGCCGCGATGATCGGGCCGCGGTTCAAGGATGCTGCGGCGACGGCCGCATTGTCGATCACCCGGTTGATGATCATGTCGACGACGTCGGCATCGACGGCGACATCATCGACAGCGACCTCGGCGATCTTCCAGGCGAGCTGTTCTTCCCGCGGCAGGTGTTCCTCGCTCTTGTAAACGCGTACGTGGTGGTTGATGGTCATTGCGGTCCTTCCGGATGAGCGGCCCCGATGGACCGCAGGATTGAGTCGAGTGCGTGGTGCAGGTGGATGTGGGTGGCGTGCGCCGCGAGGTCGGCATCGCCGGCGGCGATCGCTCGGGCGATGAGCGCGTGCTCGACAGCGGAGCTGCGCAGACGCTCGGCATTGTCGCGGGCGAGTCGACGCGCGCGGGCGAGGTGGGTGCGGATAGTGCGCAGCGCCTGGCTGAGGTATCGGTTGCCGACGGCCTCGTCGAGAGCGGCATCGAAGCGTTCGATGAGCGCGTAGTACGCGTCGGCCGCGACGGGGCCCGTGTCGGGCATGGCGCTTGCGAAATCCGCTGCGAGCGCGTGGAAGAGCGCGTGCTCGCCACGCTCCGCCGCGAGCCGGGCACAGGTCTCTTCAAGCGCACGCCGCGCTTCGAACAGCGATCTGATGTCATCGGCGTCAAACCCGGACACCGTGAGTACACGTGGAGATCGTTGGCCGACGAGCCCGTCTGCGACGAGTCGACGTATCGCTTCCCGCATGGGAGTCCGGCTCACCCCGAGCCGCTCGGCTTGCTCGACCTCGGCGACGACCGCCCCGGGTGGAAGCACGCCGCTCTGGATCTCATCCAGCAGGGCCGCGTAGGCCCGGTCGCTCGCTCGCATGCGCACCTCCCTGCCAGCAGTGTATACATTAACCCCGATCACAGGCAAGCATTACCGAAAACTGGGCCTCTACGTATACACAATCCGCCGGCAGGGTCCCAGGCCGCGTCAGCCCGGCTTCAGAAGTCGTCGATGACGATCTTCCGCATGCCCATGAGCGCCGCGTATGCGCCAGGGCGCGCCATGAGCGCCTCAATATTCTCCGGTACGACCTGCCAGGAGACACCGAATCGATCCTCCAACCACCCGCACTGCTCGGCCCGCGGCACCGCGGATAGGGCACTCCACAGCCGATCGATCTCGGCCTGATCGGCACAACGAACCTCGAGCGACACGCCGCAGCTAAAGCCGTGATCCCTCCCCGAACCGTTGTCCGAGACCATGAAGCACTGCTCGCCGACACGAAACTCCCCGAACGCGAGCGCCTCCGCGGTCGCCGCGCCGGTCGGCTGTCCGTAGGGGTGCAGCAGACCGACTTCTGCTCCCCCGAACACTTCCGCGAAGATTCTGGCGTACCGCTCTGCCGCGGCGGCGGCCTGATTCTGCGCCGCACCGTCGAACATGAGCGCGGGAACCACGAAGGGGCGCGGATCCCCCGCGGGGTCCGTCAGCATCAGCTGCCAACTCACACCGAAGCGATCCTCGAGCCAGCCGTAGCGTGCACTGAACGGATACGAACCGAGCGGCATGAGTTCGCGCCCACCCTCGCACAGGTGCCGCCAGGTCACCCCCAGACGAGATCGAGTCTCGGCCTCGTCACCGCCAAAAAGGAGCGGATCGAAGTTCAGCATGAACGAGAGCGACGGGTTCGGACGGAACTCATCACCGGCGTTGATGAGGCGAATGCGGTACCCGGAAATATCGAGCGCCACCGTGAGCGGCTCGCCAGCGAATTCTCGCTGGAAGTCGAGCAACCCCTCCGTCGGGTACCGTGATTCCACCGAGGCTTCCGCGTTGGGGAGCGCCTCGGCGTAGAACCGGCCCGCCTCCTCCGCGTTGCGATTGCACCAGATGTTCGGGATGATCCGTTGCGCGCACATCCGCGTTCCTCCCTTGGAATCGAGGCGGCAGGACCGCCCACTCTCAGGGTCGCACGCGAGCGTGAAGGCCAGGTGTGAATCCGGTGGCGCGGGTTACTCTCGGAGCTTCGCCCCGAACTTCGACGCCGCCTCGACTCCGGCGAGCTTCGCCTCGCTCGCCTCTTCAGCCTTCAACGTGCGATCGTCTGCGCGGAAACGCAGCGCGAAGGTGAGCGCCTTCTCTCCTTCAGGGATCCCGCTACCACGGTAGTCGTCGACGAGATGCGCCTCTTCGAGCAGCGACCCGGCTCCTGACACCACGGCTGCACGTACGTCCCCGGCCGGGACGTCGACGGGCAGCACGAGCGTCAAGTCCTGCGTCGCCGCGGGGTATGACGACAGGGGGTGGGTCTGCGGCTCGCAGGGAGCGATCTCGATCAGCCGATCGAGATCAAGTTCGAACGCCGCCGCGCGGCCAGGCAAGTGATGACCTTCGACCAGCTCGGGCAGTAGCTCGCCCGCGACGCCGACGACCTCGAGCTCGCCATCGGCGTTGCGCACGGAGAGCTCCGCGGTCCGGCCGGGGTGGAACGCGCGGTGCGCACCCTGAGACACGATGAGCTCGACCGACACCGCACCGGCAACGGCGCGCGCCGCATCCAACGCGTCGGCCCAGTCCACTGCACGCTCGGGCGCCCCGGGCTGCTTCAGCTGAACTTCTCCGAGCAGGAGGCCGGCGGCATGACGAGGCTGTTCAGGGATCGAGCTCTGCAGCTGCGCGAGCACCTCGGAGCCCGGGTGAATCGCGAGCGGAGGCACCGTTTCGGTTCCTGCACGCCGGCCAGCGACCTGGGCGAAGACTGCTCCGAACTCGACGAGCGCCAGATCGGTGAGCCCCCGGGAGACGTTGCGCTGCGCGGCGCCCACGAGCCCCGGCAGCAGCGACCGACGCAAGAACGGCGCATCCCCGTCGAGCGGGTTCGCAAGGCGAAGCGCGTGCACCGCGTCCGTCGCCTCCGAAGTGGTTTCAGGGCCCGCGCCGAAGGCGTCGAGCTGGCGACGCGACACGAATGGCGAGCACTGCACCTCGTCGAGCCCGGCAGCCGTCACGATGTTCGCAGCCCGCCGTCGCAGCCGCTGCTCCCGTGTGAGTCCGCGGCCCGCTGGCGCCACCGGGAGCATCGAGGGGATGCGGTCGTAGCCGACGATGCGGGCGACCTCCTCGATGAGATCGGCGTCTCGTGTGAGGTCGGAACGCCAGCTCGGCGGCGTCACCACGAGATCATCCGCGGCACCCGCGGCCACCTCGCACCCGATCGTGGTGAGCGCCGTGCGCACTTCCTCATCCGTGTAGTCGGCGCCGGTGAGCTCATTCACACGAGCATTCCGCAGCGTCACCCGGGGCGCGTCCCAGTCCGCGACGATGTCTGAACCGAGGTCGTCGGCGGCGCCCCCGGCGAGCTGTACGAGCAGGTCGACCATCCGCTGCGCAGCTGCCCGCGACACGAGCGGGTCGACGCCACGCTCGAACCGCCGCGAGGCTTCGCTCGGCAGCTTGTGCCGGCGCGAAGTTCTGGCAATCGACACGGGGTCGAACGTTGCCGCCTCGATCAGGATGTCGGTCGTGTCGTCGTCGGTCTTCGTCGACTGCCCGCCCATCACGCCTGCGAGACCGATGGGGCCCGAATCGTCAGTAATCAGCAGGTCCTCGGGGTGGAGGGCGCGCTCCTGTTCGTCCAGGGTCACGAGGGTCTCGCCGGCGACCGCTCTGCGAACGGTGATGCCGCCCTGCAGCTTCCCAAGGTCGTAGGCGTGCAGCGGGTTTCCGAGTTCGAGCATGACGTAGTTCGAGATGTCGACGGGTAGCGAGAGCGAGCGAATCCCCGCGAGCTGCAACCTGGCGACCATCCACGGTGGGGTCGGGCGCGTGGCGTCAATCCCCCGCACGACCCGAGTCACGAAGCCGCTCGCGCCCGCACTGCCGCGGATCGGCGCGTCGTCAATGATCTCGACCGGGAAACCGCTTGCGGGAGCCGGGGTGACCGCGAGCGCCGGATCACTGAACGTGGCGCCGGTGGCGTGGGCGACCTCGCGGGCGACGCCGCGGATCGAGAAGGCGTACCCGCGATCCGGTGTGACGTTGATCTCGACGGCGGTGTCGGCCATGCCAAGCAGCGGCAGTGCGAGAGCTCCGACCTCGGGGTCGAGGCCAAGCCGCGACAGCACGATAATGCCCTCATGGTCCTCACCGAGGGACAGCTCGCGCGCCGAGGCCATCATGCCGTCGGAGACGTGACCGTAGGTCTTGCGGGCAGCGATCTCGAATTCCCCAGGCAGCACTGAGCCGGGGAGCGTCACAACGACCTTGTCGCCGACGTCGAAGTTGTGGGCACCGCAGACGATCCCTCGCACGTCCTCGCCACCGTCGGCCGCGCGCTCACCCGCGGGGGCGACGCGCACCTGACACCAGTTGATCGTTTTACCGTTCGACTGCGCCTCGGGCTCGCACGACAGCACCTCGCCGACCACGAGCGGGCCGCGCACGTCGAAACGCCGGATCGACTCCTCCTCGAACCCGACACGCACGAGGTCGGCGTGGACCTGCTCAGGGGTAACGTCGTTCGGCAGCGAGACGAACTCACCGAGCCAGCTGAGTGGAACGCGCATCAGACCAGTCCTCCGAACTGACGATTGAATCGGGTGTCGCCCTCGACCATGTCGCGCATGTCGTTCAGGTCGTGACGGAATTGCAGCGTGCGTTCGATGCCCATACCAAACGCAAAACCCTGATACTCGGCAGGGTCGATCCCCGTCGCGGCAAGCACGTTCGGGTCAACCATGCCGCAGCCGCCCCACTCCACCCAGCGCGCGCCACCCTTGGCGTTCGGCTGCCACACATCCATCTCCGCAGACGGCTCCGTGAATGGGAAGAAGTTCGGCCGCAGTCGGATCTTAGCCTCATCACCGAACATCTGACGGGCGAAGTGTTCGAGCGTTCCGCGCAGGTGCGCCATGGTCAGGCCGCGGTCGATGGCGAGGCCCTCGATCTGCTGGAAGACCGGAGTGTGGGTCGCATCAAGCTCATCGGTCCGGTACACGCGCCCCGGGGCGACGATGTAGACGGGCAGCTCCCGCTCAAGCAGGGCACGGATCTGCACCGGGGAGGTGTGGGTGCGAAGGATGAGGTGCCGCTCAGCCGGCTCGAGGAAGAAGGTGTCCTGCATCGCACGGGCCGGGTGGTCGGGGTCGAAGCCGAGGGCATCGAAGTTGAACCACTCGTGTTCGAGCTCCGGGCCCTCGGCCACCTCCCAGCCCATGCCGATGAAGATGTCGGAGGCTTCCTCCTGGAGCTGCGCAAGTGGGTGGCGGGTGCCGATGCTGCGGCGCACGGGCGCGGCCGTCACATCGACGGCCTCAGCGACGAGCCGATCCGCGGCCTCCTTCGCCGCGAGCTCACCCTCGCGCTTCTGGTAGGCGCCCTCGATGCGGCCGCGTGCCTGCCCCATGAGCTTTCCCGTCGCGGCCTTCTCCGGCTTTGGGACGGCGCGCATCTGCGCGTTCAACCGCGCGATCGGCGAACCGTCGGCCGCGTGCTCGGCACGGGCCACTTTCAGCTCGGCGGTGGTCGTCGCAGCTGCGATCGCTTCGAGCGCGGCCGCAACCGCCTCGTCGACCGCTTCCTGAGTGATGGGGTTCGGGGCCGGCATACCCGTCTCGTGCGGGTTCGATTCGCTCACTGACACGATGCCCTATCCTACTGCGTCTCCTCCTGCGTCGCGGGCGAGGGATCGCAGCAGCTCCTCCCAGAACGCCGCCGCGCTCGCGTGGTCACCCTCGACGCGGGCCCGGTCGAGGGCGGCAGCGAGCACGCCCGGCACGCGCACCTGCCGGCGGAGGCCGTCGATCTCGATCGCGAAGGCGACCGTGTCGGGAAGGCGTTGCGGCCAGACGGGCAGCTCGCCAGGGTCATCGGGGTCGACCGCCACGAACCGAACCTCTGCGCCCGGCGGGAGCTGCGCTGCCCGGTCGAGGTCGGCATCGATGACCGTGCCGATGACCGGATACCCGCCCGTAGTCGGGTGGTCCGCGAGGAATAGCACCGGAAGCCCATCGGGTGGCACCTGGACCGAGCCGGCCACCATCCCCTCGGTCGGCAGCTCGCCGCTTCGGGCTCGCGCAAGCGGCGGCCCCTCCAGTCTCAGACCGACCCGGTTCGAGCGCGGGCTGACCACCCAGGTGGCCTGCTCGAACGCGACGAGCGATGCAGGGTCGAACCAGTCATCGCGCGGCCCCGGCACGAACCGGAGCGCCGATCCCTCGTCCGCGTGCGATCCCTCTCCACCAGCTCCCCCAAGATTTCTCCCCTCTGCGGGGGATCTCCCCTCTGCGGACTCATTCTGCGGCGTGTCGAGTACGCAGAGGAGAGATCCCCCGTCCGCGGGAGTTTCCGCGTCAGGCATAGGGATCAGCGACAGCCCGTCCCCCGCACGCAGCGGCGCGACCCCGAGCCCGGAGAGCGTGTCGTGGGCGAGACTGCCGAGCACGCTCCCCCCGGCGATGCCACCGCGCAGGGCGACATAGCTGCGCAGCCCGCGAAAGGGGCGACCGACAGTGAGCTGTTCCCCCGCCCGCAGCATCAAGGCCCGATCGGTCTCCGCGACGCGCGACAGCGCAGAGTCGTCGGCTCCTCCGGCGGCCTCGATCCGCAACTCGCACTGCGCGCCGGCGACCGCAATGCACACCGTCTGCTCCGCGCGCAACACGATCCCACCCGCGAGCACCTCGAGACCCGCAGCCCCGGGCGCATTGCCGACCGCACGGTTCGCGCGGGCCAGAGCTGCCCGGTCGAGGGCACCGGCGCCAGTAACGCCGAGTGCGGCGTGACCGTGCCGACCGAAATCCTGTACGAGCGTCAACATCCCCGGACGGATCACCGTGAGTGCGCGGGACGAACGCGCCCGTGTCTCGCTCTCAGTCGCTACCGGTGCCGCCGGTGCCACAGACGCCACCGACGCCGCGTCGTTCGCGCGCATCCGCACGCTCTCGCGCACCGCCCGAAAGCGCACCGTATCGCCGGGTTGGATGAGTGCAGGGCTCGCCCTCGTCACATCCCAGACCGGTGCCAGCGCA
Source organism: Leucobacter sp. (assembly GCA_041655455.1). GTDB lineage: Bacteria > Actinomycetota > Actinomycetes > Actinomycetales > Microbacteriaceae > Leucobacter. The sequence continues at coordinate 81,054 of JBBAFK010000001.1, forward strand.
CGGCCGAGCAGTCGCCAACCACCGGGAGAAGCCCCAGGGTAGACGGCAGAAAACTCGTCGGCAATCGCAACGGCACCCGTCGGAACGGAGGTCCGCGGTGATGACAGGCGTGGAACGATCAGTCGCGGGTCGCCACCGGAAAGATAGACGAACCCGGGCGCAAACCCGCCGAAGGCCGCCCGCCAGCTGCTCCCCGTATGCGCGGAGATCACGGTCTCCGGCGCGAGCCCGGTCAGCGCCGCAACGGTCGCAATGTCCTCGCCATCGTAAATCGTGTCAATGCGCACCTCGCGCTCGGCCGCCGAGTCGATGCCGCGCCCGGGGTCACGTCTGACTTCCGCTGCGAGCCCCTCCGCCTCGGCGGCGAGCCGCCGTGCGGCGGTCCGGTCTGCGCAGACGACGAGCACGGTGCGCGCCGCAGGAACAATGTCGACAATTTCCGGGTCGGCGAGCGCCCGAAGACGCGAGGTCAACGCGAGCACGCCATCGAGGTCCGGCAGATCGACGATCCACGCACGGTCACCGACCGGGCGCGCTGAGCCTGCGTGAGTGCCAGACACGCTAGACGAAACTCCTGATCTCGACCCCGACACGCTCCAGTCCGCCACGGATCTCGCCGGCGAGCTGTACCGCCGTCGGGCTGTCGCCGTGCAGGCAAATCGTGTCGGCCTCAATGTCCAACGTCGTTCCATCGACCGCGATGAGTCGACGATCGGTCGCAATCCGGACGGCCTGCTCGACGGCACGCGCGGGATCGAGCAGCGCACCCGGTTGCCCGCGAGGCACGAGCGTGCCATCGGGAAGGTAACCGCGATCTGCGAACGCCTCGGTAATCGTCGCGACGCCAGCCTCCTGCGCCACCCGTTCAATCACCGAACCGCGCAGCACCAGAAGCGGCAGCGCGCCGCCGTCGAGTTCGACGAGCGCACGCACCACGGCGCGCGCCTGATCCTCACGTACGGCGATCGCGTTGTACAGCCCGCCGTGCGGCTTGACGTAGCGAATCTCGCCGCCGACGCTCCGAGCAAGCGCCTGCACGGCTCCAACCTGATAGATGACCTCGTCGGTCAGCTCGCCGAGGTCGAGGTCGAGAATTCGGCGACCAAACCCCTCGAGATCCCGGTATCCGGGGTGCGCGCCGACGACCACCCCGCGGTCGACCGCGAGCCTGCACGTGTCACGGATCCCTCGCGGATCACCGGCGTGGAATCCGCAGGCCACGTTCGCACTCGAGACCGCCGCGAGTACGGCGGCGTCGTCGAAACGTCGCGCGGCAGAGGACTCACCTAGGTCGCTGTTGAGATCGATCCGCATCATGTCCTGTTCCCGTCTTCCACCTCCATTCTCCCCCGTGAATCTGCGCACGCGATCCGCCCGTCTGGGACCGGCCGCGCAGGAACCTTGGAATTCTGGTGGATAGACTGAGCCGCATGAACGGAACTCGACGCGCACCCGCCGCGTCGTCTCCGCGTGTGTCACGGCCGGTCCGCACCCTCCGTGGCTTCCTCGGCGCCACCGTCGCCACCCTCTTCGCAGCAGCATCGCACGCGCTCGCCGGCGGCGATATTTCAGGGCTCGGTATCGTCGTGACCGGCATCCTCGCACTGCCGCTCTGCGTGCTGCTCGCGGGTCGCATTGCATCGCTGTGGCGCCTTACGCTCGCCGTCGGTGCGGCCCAGTTCCTCTACCACTGGGCATTCGCGGGGCTCGGCGCCGCGTCGGTATCTGGGGCGTCCGCCGAGACGGGCCCCGTTTCTCCCCACGCAGCGCACCTCGCCGCCATGCAGTCCTTCACCCCGGACGGCCTCGGAGCAAGCCCCGATGCCGTCATGTGGCTGAGTCACGCCCTCGCTGCTGCCGTAACGGTCGCCCTCCTCTATCGGGGAGAGCGGGCCGGGCTGTCGCTGCTTCGGATATTCAGTCGCGCGGTTCCCCTGGTCGTGGGCTCGCTGCGCATGCCGACACCCGCCCGGCCACGACTCACCCTGATCAGCATTCCCAGCGCCGCGATGCGCCTCCGGGATCGACTTCTCACCGCTGCCGCGATCACGCACCGCGGCCCCCCGCTCAGCGTCTGAGTCGACCCGTTTCGCGGTGCAGCACCATGAGGTGCCGAACGTCTCGTTGTCGACTCGCTCCGTTCTTTCCCTCCCCTTTGGCGCCCGCTGCGCAGAAGTACCCCGCAGCGCCGAGCGCCCAAATTCCGGCGCTCGCCGGAGAACCGGAGAAGTCCATGTCGCGCACCCCACTGCATCGTGTAGCCCGCGTCACCGCATCGGCGCTCATCTGCGCCGGCGCGGTCCTCGGCGTGTCTACCGTAGGCGCTGGTGTTTTTGCTGCACCCGCGCACGCACACGACGAACTGATCGGCCGCGAAGTTGTGACCGACGCTGACGGTGCGCCTGAGGCGATCCGTCTGAGCTTCAACAACAGCATTCTCGAGGTCGGTACCGAGGTCATCGTGACCGCTGCCGAAGGGGGTGACATCACCGATGGGGCACCGCAGGTTGTAGGCCCCGACGTATTGCTCCCCCTCGCGCGCGATCTCGCCCCCGGTGAGTACGCGGGTGCGTGGCGAGTGGTGTCGAGCGACGGGCACCCGATCGAGGGCCGCTTTGTCATCGTCGTGGCTGCCGACGGCAGCGCGACGATCGGCGACGCCGCTGCAGATCCCGCACCAGACGAAACCACCGCGGCGGAGACGAGCGACGGTGAGGGCTCTGATTCGGGCCTCCCCGTCGGGGCGCTCATCGCGGTCGGTGTGGGTGGCGCGGCGGTGATCGCGGGCGGCATGGCCGTAGCGACTATCGGTCGCCGGAGGCGTGCACAAGGGATGGCGGCAGACGCGGAGCAGCAGGACCGCTGAGCGCGAAGCGCTCACGCCGGTCCGCACCAAACACACCCCACTACGCGCCGTTTGGCGCGCACAAAACATATTGGAGACCACAAATCTCATGAATCGCAAGCATTTTTCTCTGACCGCGCTGCTGATCGCTGCGCCGCTCGCTCTCGTCGGTTGCGCGGGAGCATCAGCTGATACGACCCCGGCACCGGCGAGCGAGCAGCGCTCGTCGGGGGCGCTCGACGCTGCCACCGTCACCATGATCGACGGCTGGGCGAAGTCCGCTGAAGAGGGCGGTATGACCGGCGTCTTCGGCACCCTCGAGAACTCCGGCGACGAGGATCTCGTCATCGCGAGTGTCGAAAGCCCCGCGGCGGGCCTCGTCGAACTTCACGAGGTGCTTGAGTCCGGCACGATGCAGGAAATTGTCGGGGACGTCACAATTCCCGCTGACGGTGCGCTCGAGCTCGCTCCGGGCGCCAACCACATCATGCTGATGGAGCTTCGACACAATCTCCTCGCGGGAGAAGACGTCGACTTCATCGTCACCTTCACCAACGGTGGCAGCATCGAGGTCACGGTTCCGATCAAGGACTACTCGGGCGCGAACGAGGAGTACGGGGACCTGGCGCACCACGACCACGGTGACGGTGACCACGGTGACCACGGTGACCACGAACACTGATTCCACGGCCGCACAGCGGCAAGGGATCGGCCGCCGCGCCCTCCTCACGGGCGGGGCGGCCGGCCTCGGTGCGCTCCTCGGTGTGGGCGGCACGCTCGGCGTCCGAGCGATCGGTGAGGCCGGCGCGCCGGCCTCACCCGGCGCGGCCGCCGCGGCCGAGACGACGCCCACCGCTGGTGCCGGCGCGGCGCTCCCCGGTTTCGGCTCCGAGTCACTTCCCTGCCACGGACCCCACCAGGCCGGCATCATCACGGTTCCCGCCGCGCACGCGCACTACGCGGCCTACACGCTGCGGCCCGACACGGATGCTGCAGCCCTTCAACGCATGTTCCGCGTGCTCACTGATGATGTCGAGGGGCTGACTTCGGGTGCGGGTCCCCTGGCCGACCCCGAAGTCGAGCTAGCGGCACGACCCGCCCGACTGACCATCACCGTCGGTGTCGGTCCGGCGCTCGTTGACCGCGTTGGACGCGAACGGCCCGACTGGCTCGCACCGCTACCGGCATTCACGCTCGACCGCCTCGATGGCCGGCACGATGGCGGCGATCTGCTCCTGCTTGTGCAGGCCGACGATCCCTTGCCGATCGCGCACGCGATGCGGATGCTCAATCGCGACCTCGCGAGTTTCGCCGAGCCGCTCTGGACACAGCGTGGATTCCGTCAGGCGCGAGGCGCCGAACCCGACGGCACCACCATGCGGAATCTCATGGGTCAGGTCGATGGAACGGTGAACCCCAGCCCGTCAACCGATGACTTCGATGAACTCGTCTGGCTCGGCTCTGAGGCGGACTGGCTCGAGGGAGGCAGCGCGTTCGTGCTGCGGCGCATTCGCATGGAGCTCGACACCTGGGACATGGTGGACCGACCGGGACGGGAGGAGACCATCGGCAGGCGACTGAGTGACGGGTCTCCGCTAAGCGCTCCAGCCGACACCGCGACCGAGCACACCGCAGTTGATTTCGAGGCCAAGAATTCGCTCGGCCTGTCCGTGATTTCGACCGCGGCGCACATTCGCCGAGCCCACTCCACGGACCCCTCCGAGCGCATTTTTCGGCAGGCACTGAACTATGAGGACGTGGACGAGTCTGGGTTGCTCTTCGGCTGCTACCAGCAGAATCCGCTCACCCAGTTCGTGCCGATCCAGCAGCGGCTCGATGAGGCGGACCTGCTGAACGAGTGGGTGACACACGTCGGTTCGGCCGTCTTCGCGATCCTTCCCGGGTTCCAGTACGGAGAGCTTCTGGGCGCCACGCTGTTCGACTGAGTGGCAGTCGGCAGCTCCCAGTCGAGTGGGTGAGGCCCGTGTCGGCCAACACGGGCCTCACCCTATGCTCGCTGCGAGAACGCAGTCTGGTACAGGAGGACGCTGGCGGCAGTCGCAAGATTCAGCGACTCGGCACGGCCGTAGATCGGCAGGCGCACGGCTCGATCGACCTGAGCGAGCGCCTCCGCGCTCAACCCTCGGGCCTCGTTGCCGAATACCCAGGCGACGGGGCCCGCAAGCGCAGCAGTCGAGGCTGTCAGATCCTCCCCGCCAACGTCCGCGGCGATCACTGAGAGCCCGGCCCCGCGCGCGGTCTCGACAACCTCGGTGAGGTTCGGGTTCACGACCACCGGGAGGTGGAACAGTGAGCCGGTCGTCGAGCGCACCACCTTCGGGTGCCACGGGTCAATACTCTCCCCGGCAAACACCACCGCATCTGCGCCGGCCGCGTCGGCCGCGCGCAGCACGGTGCCGGCATTGCCCGGATCCCGAACTTCATGCAGAACGGCGACCAGCCGGGCGCCCGAGAGCACCTCGCCGAGAGGCGCCTCCTCGATACGCGCCACGGCGACAACGCCCTGCGGATGCACCGTCTCGGCCATCGCCACGATCACTGGATCGGTCACGCGCTCGATCACGACACCGTGTTCGGAGGCCAGACGGTCAAGCTCGTGCTGCCAGGGCTCTGTGCCCATCGTGGCATACACGGTCTCGGCGAGCTCCGGTCGGTGTGCCAGCAGCTCGCGCACGGCCTGCGGGCCCTCGACCAGGAAGCGCCCGGAAGCCTGCCGTTCCTTTTTTCGGGCGAGTGCGGCGATGCGCCTGACTCTGGGGATCTTCGGGTTCTCGATCACCCGACCACCCTACTCCGAAGCCTTTGCTCTGAGCGCATTGCTCGCGCTATCTTGGACGGCAACGCTCTCGAAGAAGATTGGCAGATACGCATGGACCTTCTTGTCGACATTGCCGGCTGGGCAGGGATGGTGCTTCTGCTCGGGGCTTACACGTTGCTGACGCTCAAGAAGCTCCGCGGCGACGGATGGCGCTACCAGCTCATGAACCTGCTCGGCGGGCTGGGGCTCGCCACCAATGCCTACTACAACGGTGCGATCCCGGTTGCGGTACTCAATATCTGCTGGTTTCTCATCGGCGTGTTCGGCTTCATCACCGCGCGCAAGAAGCGCCAGACAGAGCGGAGCGAGAACGCAGAAAGCCCCGCCACCTCAGGTGACGGGGCTTTCGTGAGCAATTCTTAGGCAGCAGCCTTCGGCGCCGACGTGTCTTCGGGGAGCGCCTTCTTCGCAACCTCGACAAGCGCGGTGAACGCAGCCTGATCGTTCACGGCAAGCTCGGCGAGCATGCGGCGATCAACCTCGACACCCGCGAGGCTGAGGCCCTGGATGAAGCGGTTGTAGGTGAGACCGTTTGCGCGGGCGCCAGCGTTGATGCGCTGGATCCACAGGCGACGGAAGTCGCCCTTCTTCTTGCGACGGTCGTTATACGAGTAGACGAGCGAGTGGATGACCTGCTCTTTAGCCTTACGGTACAGGCGCGAACGCTGTCCGCGGTAGCCCTCGGCGCGCTCGAGGATGACGCGACGCTTCTTGTGGGCGTTGACGGCCCGCTTGACTCTTGCCATTTCAGTATTTCCTTACGGGAGAAAGTGTTGGGGGTGTGCCGGATTAGTGACCAAGAAGCTTCATCGCCTGCTTGGCGTCGCCCTTGGCGAGCACCTTCTCAGCGTTCAGCCGGCCCTTGCGCCGCGAGGACTTGACCTCGAGGTTGTGGCGCATACCGGCCTGCTGCTTCATCAGCTTTCCGCTCCCGGTCATCTTGAAGCGCTTCTTCGCCCCCGAGTGGGTCTTCTGCTTGGGCATCGTTCTCTCCTTGTTGTGGTGCGCGCCGCACTAGGCGACTGCGGTATTCAGCGGTCAGCACGAAGCCGCCGCAGATCTGTGTGCGCTACTCGCTGGGACGTTCCGAGCGACGCGTGGCTTTCTCTTCGGCACGGCGGGCATTCTGCTCAGCCTTCGCCTCGGACTTGTTCCTCAACGGCGCGACGACCATGACCATGTTGCGGCCGTCGATGCGGGGGTTCGACTCGACCGTGCCGAACTCGGCGATGTCCTCGGCGAACTGCTGCAGCAGCCGCACCCCCATCTCGGGCCGTGACTGCTCGCGACCGCGGAAAAGGATCATCGCCTTCACCTTGTCGCCCTGCGACAGGAACCCGATTGCCCGTTTGGTCTTCGTCTCGTAGTCGTGCTTGTCGATCTTCAGGCGGAAACGGACCTCCTTGAGCACCGTGTTCGCCTGGTTCCGACGGGCTTCCTTCTGCTTCTGGGCAGCCTCGTACTTGAACTTCCCGAAGTCCATGATCTTGGCGACGGGAGGCTTCGAGTTGGGGGCCACCTCGACGAGATCGAGATCCGCGTCCGCAGCAAGGCGTAGCGCAGTATCGATCGGGACGACCCCGACCTGCTCGCCACTGGGTCCTACCAGTCGCACCTCGGGGACGCGGATTTTGTCATTCGTACGGGGATCGCTGATCGCCGGCTCCTCTGATCTCAAAAAGTTCGGCCGCTTCTCGCGAAGCGTCGGGAAGAGATCAGGACCGCACGCAGCCCTGCACCCTTTCGAGCTGCCCGTGAGGGCGGGGTGCCAACTACCCGGTAACCTTAGAGGCGGTGCCGGGTGGGAGTATCTCCTCTTCCGTATCCCGGCAAGACGCCGAGAACCGAATCAACTTTACCACAGACCCGCGAAATCACCCAGAACAGTCAGGACAGCATGAGCGAGAACACCGCCGATCAGCCGCACGACAGCACTCAGATGGACGCCGCCACGCAGGCCGCGCGTGACATCGCGGAGGTGCCCGCGGTGGAAATCATCACCGCGGCGGCGGTGAACCTGCTGAGCGCGGCCGCGATCAAGTGCGGCCTCTCGGACGACCCCGAGAACGAGACCGACCTCGACGAGGCGCGTAAGCTCATCAACGCGCTCGCGGGCCTCATCACTGCCGGCGCGCCGGAGATCAGCGATTCTCACGCTCGCCCGTTGCGTGACGGCCTGCGCTCGGTGCAGCTCGCTTTTCGCGAGGCGTCGGTGATTCCCGACGCACCGGGCAAGGGCCCGGGCGAGAAGTACACCGGTTCGGTCATCTAGCCGTTGGCAGGGGTCCAAGATTCCGTAGACCCCGAGCGCCGGGGCCAGGTCCGCCGGGGCCTCGTCGACTCGCTCGGCGTCGGTCTCGGAATCTTCCCCCTGGGTATGGCGCTCGGGGTGCTCGTGGTGCAAGCGGGCCTGCCGTGGTGGCTCGCACCGGCGCTTTCTGTCGGGATCTTCGCCGGTTCAGTCGAGCTCCTGCTGGTGAGCCTGCTCGCAGCCGCGACGCCGCTCTTCACGATCGCCGTGACGGTGTTCGCGGTGAACTCTCGGCACGTCTTCTACGCACTGTCGTTTCCCCTTCATCGGGTACGCCGTGGGCTTCCGCGTGCGTACTCGGTGTACGCGCTTATCGACGAGGCCTATGCAACGTACGTGCTGATTCCCGCGGAGCGGCTCACCTCGGCACGAATCGTGTCTGGTCAGCTCGCTATGCAGGCGTACTGGGTCGGCGGAGGGCTCGTGGGCGTCCTCATCGCGCACACCCTCCCGGAACCGATCCAGGGGTTCGAGTTCGCGCTCGTCGCGCTCTTCATCGTGATGACGCTCGATGCGGCCCGCACTCGGCGTGAGGTGCCTTCGGTGCTGCTCGCGGGGCTCTCCGTCGGTATCGCGATCCTCGCCGCACCCGACCAAGCGCTGCTCGCTGCCCTCGTCCTCTACACAGCGCTGCTCACCGTGCGTTTCTTCATGACACGGCGCGGGCACACGGAAGAGGCCGCTGCGGAACCCTCCGTCGACCCCGCGGGAGATCACGAGGGATCAGCCAGTGACTGACACCGCCTACCTCCTCGCAGCCGTCCTCGTCGCAGGGCTCATCACGCTCGCGCTGCGGGCGCTCCCCTTCGCAATTCTGAAGCCGCTGCGAAAGTCCCGCTTCATCCAGGCACTCGGCCGATGGATGCCCGCCGGCATCCTGCTGATCCTCGCCGTCGTCGTGTTTCGAGGCGAGATCGTCGCGGACCCGGGCCGCGCGTGGGCGGTCGTCATTGCCGCGGGAGTGACCGTCGCCGTGCACCTGCTGGCGAAGCGGCGGGCGCTGCTCAGCATCGCCGCGGGGACCGCCTGCTACATCCTGTTGCTCGCCATCATCTGACACCGAGCCTCCGCATCGATCACCGAGCCTCCAGATCGATCACCGGGCAACCGGCTCGAGCATCGTGCAGCCGGATCGAACATCCCGCAGTCGGCACCGCGCAGCGGGTTCCGCGAACGGCGGTGGGTCAGCCTCGCAGGCCCGCGGGCCGCACGCGCATCGAATCGACGCGTGCCGCGATCGTCTCCTGCGCGGCCCAGCGTCGCTGCAGTTCTTCGAGCAGGCGTTGCAGCTCTACCTCCGACGTGCCGGCCGCAAGCAGCAGGTGCACCTCGGTCTCGGGCTGGAGGAGTCGCCCCTCAGGGTCGCCTGGCATGAGCGCGATCGCTTCGAGCGCGTCGTCGACGCTCACCGCAGCGAAGGCCCCCCGCACGACTGGATCTGCCCACGCTGGGAGGATCCGTTCGCCGAGCGCCATCGCCCGGATCGCCGGTCTGCGCACCCCGAACTCCCGCTCCGGGTTTCCCGGGTCGATGATGATGAGGTCGGTCTCCTCCTGCGCGGCGGCGAGCGCGAGCTGCGGGCCGGGAACAGGTATCGGCCGCGCCTCGGCATTCCACTGGCGCATCGCTTCCGTCGAGCTGAACGCCGGCATGACGCGGCGGCCGTCCGGGCCGGCCACGGTGACGATCGACAGCTCCTGAGATTTCTCGACGGTTCGCCCTTCGGGTGTGACACCGACGTCTCCGGCTTCGGCGAGCAGTGGGATGAGTAGCCGGACTTCAGCGAGCGTCGCAACCGCTTCGGCATGGGCTTCTCCGAGCTCGGCCAGAGCGGCCGGCTGCGCACCGGGCGCAGCTTCGGCGAAGCCGCGTGCGGCGTGCCTCACGCGCTGGATCGCACGGGTCAGCGCCTCAGGGGCGGACCCGTCGTCGTTCTCGAATGCCGTGCCGTGGTGGTCGAAGGTACGCCCCTCCCAGGGAAACCCCGCCGAATCGGCGTCGCCTCCGGGAACGAGGCTGTCGGGAACGCCGGTCGCGCGAGGCGCATCGCCCGTGGATGGGAGCTTCTTGATCGCCATGAGGGATCGGGTTATCTCCCGGCGACGTCGAGCGCGGCGGGCAGCGTGAACGCTCCGTCGTAGAGCGCCTTTCCGATAATTGCGCCCTCGATACCGTTCGGCACGACCTCGCGGAGGGCGGCCAGGTCGTCGAGGCTCGAAACTCCACCGGAGGCGACGACCGGGCGTTCGGTGCGCGAGCAGACCTGCTTCAGCAGCTCGATGTTCGGGCCGCGGAGGGTGCCGTCCTTCGTCACGTCTGTGACGACGTAGCGCGGGCACCCGGCATCTTCGAGACGCTCGAGGACTTCCCAGAGGTTTCCGCCTTCCTCGGTCCAGCCACGGGCTGCGAGGGTCTCGCCACGAACATCGAGCCCGACCGCGATCTGCTCGCCGTAACGCGCGATGACGGCGCGGGTCCATTCCGGGTTTTCGAGCGCGGCCGTGCCGAGATTGACGCGGGTCGCACCCATTTCAAGGGCTGCTTCGAGGCTCTCATCGTCGCGGATCCCGCCGGAGAACTCGATTTTCACGTGCCCGGATCGCTTGATGATCTTTCGGGCCACCGAAACGTTGCTGCCGCGACCGAAAGCTGCATCGAGGTCGACGAGGTGGATCCATTCGGCGCCCTGATCGATCCAGTCGAGTGCGGCGTCGACGGGACTCCCGTAGTTGGTCTCGGTGCCGGCCTCGCCCTGGGTGAGTCGGACAGCTTTCCCATCGACCATGTCGATGGCGGGCAGCAGCAGCAGCTTGGGGCCCTCGGCGAGTTCGGTCATGTTGGGTGCGCTCCTTGCGGGTGATGCGGGTTCGTTTCCGCGGGTTGGTGTCAGAGGGTGGAGATCCAGTTGCGCAGCAGTCGGATGCCGGCGTCCCCGGATTTCTCGGGGTGGAACTGCGTTGCTGAAAGGGGGCCGTTTTCGACGGCGGCGACGAAGCGCTCGCCGTGTGTTGCCCAGGTGACGAGCGGGCGCGTCGCCCGACCCCGCCCTTCCAGCGTCCAACCGGTTGCTGCGTTGCTGTGAACGAAGTAAAAGCGTTCGTGTTCGACCCCCGCGAAGAGTCGCGAACCGGCGGGCGGTTCGACCTCGCTCCAGCCCATGTGCGGCAGGGTTGCGGCGCTCAACTCGCGAACAACTCCGGGCCACTGCCCGAGCCCCTCGGTGTCGATCCCGCGCTCGATACCGCGCTCGAACATGATCTGCTGCCCAACGCAGATACCGAGTACCGGGCGCCCTCCCGCGAGACGGCGGTCGATGAGCTCGTCACCGCGGACCGCGCGCAACTGGCGGATCACCGCGTCGAAGGCTCCGACACCGGGCACCAGCAGCCCGTGTGCGGCCGCGACTGCGGCGGGATCCCTCGTGAGGAGCGGCTCGGCTCCGGCGCGTGCAAGCGCCTTGACGACCGAGTGCACGTTACCCGAGCCGTAGTCGAGAACGACCACGCGCTTCAAGGTCACAGAGCACCCTTCGTGGATGGAATCCCGGATTCGTGCGGGTCGAGCGCCTTCGCCTGGCGGAATGCGCGGGCGAACGCCTTGAATTCGGCCTCGGCGATGTGGTGAGGGTCGCGACCCTCGACGAGGCGCAGGTGCACCGTGAGGCGGGCGTTGAGCACGAGTGCCTCGAAGAAGTGCCTCACCATAGATCCGGTGTAGTGCCCGCCGATCAGGTGGTATTCGAATCCTGCCGGCTCGCCGGAGTGCACAAGGTAGGGCCGGCCCGAGATGTCAATGACCGCCTGCGCGAGAGCTTCGTCGAGTGGCACGAGCGCGTCACCGTACCGGGTGATGCCTCGTTTGTCACCGAGCGCCTCGAGGATCGCCTGGCCAAGCAGGATTCCGGTGTCTTCCACGGTGTGGTGGATGTCGATGTGCACGTCGCCCTTGGCGTGGACCGTGAGGTCCGAGAGCGAGTGCCTTGCAAATGCGGTCAGCATGTGGTCGAAGAACGGCACGCCAGTGTCGACGTCTGCGATGCCGCTGCCGTCGAGGTCGATGCGGAGGGTGATCTGCGACTCGCTCGTGTTGCGTTCGAGGGAGGCTGCGCGGGGTGCGTTGCTCATGCCCTCCAGTTTAGCCGTCGGTGGGTGATAGTCGGCCCCGGCGACGCAGCGAGGCGACAGTGACGCCGATTCCCCCGAGCAGGATGAACAGGGCAATCACGATCCAGTCGGGCACCTGTGCCGTCCACTGCATCACCGCGGACTCCAGCCGGGCCTGATCCGTCGCCCCGAGTACTCCCCCGAGCGAGGTGGTGCCGCGTGTGAACAGCAGCAGGACGCCGATCCCCGCGGTGAGAGCTCCGCCGACGACAGCGGTCCAGGTGTTGCGCCAACGCCCGATTCTGATCTCGCGTGGACGGACGAGTACGCGCACGCCGGGCAGCACGTTCCACAGCAGAGCCAGAATAACGAGTGGCACCACCATGCCGGCCGCGAAGACGAGTAGCACGAGACCGCCCGCCACCGCGTTGCCCCCGAATGCGGCGAATGCGAGTGCGGCGCCGAGCGCAGGGCCTGCGCACACACCGGCCAGTCCGTAGACGGTCCCGAGGGCAAACACGGAAAATCCGCTCGAGCTGCCCGCGCTGCGCTGCTGGAGGAGCCCAGGAATGCGCAGGCCGACGATCATGGCGACGCCGAGCAGGATCACGATGATCGAGGCGCCGGTGACCAGTTCGAAGCGGAAGCGGTTCACCCACGCCCCGAGCGAGCCGGCGAGCATGCCGAGCGGCACGAGCGTCGTTGCAAGACCCGCAAAGAACACCCCTGTTCGGGCGAGCAGTGCCCCGGGGCTCGTGAACGCATACGCGAAAAAGGCGGGCAACAGCATCACCGAGCAGGGGCTCAGCAGAGTGAGCACGCCACCGAGGAACGCACCGAGCAGGCTCAACTCCACGTGACCGCTCCGTCTTTAGAGGTGCTGGTCGAGGAGCTGCCGAAAGTTCTCGATCGGCTGCGCGCCGCTGAGCGCCTGCCCCCGGACGGCGAAGAACGGCACCGCGCTCACTCCCAGTTGCTGGGCGTTCGCCGTGCTCTCGCGGACCGCAGCACGCAGTTCATCGTTTGCGAGGTCTTCGGTGAAGCGGGGAATGTCGGGGACGCCCACCTGGGTCGCGAAACCGACGAGTTCCTGCTCCGAGAGGTCGGGGTGCCCGGACTCTGGCGCTGCGGCGTAGACCGCTTCGAGGAACTCAAAATACATGCCCTGCTCGCCTGCCGCGCGGGCCGCGACCGCTGCCCGTTCGGATTCTTCACCAAAGAAGGCCACATCGTGAATTTCGATGCGCACGTCTCCAGCGTCGACGTACTCTTGAACGATGCGCGGGAACGTGTCGCGCGAGAAGACCGCACAGTAGGGGCACCGGAAGTCGATCCACTCGCTGAGCACAACGGGTGCGTCGAGGCTGCCGATCGCCATCGGGTCGCCCTCGACGCGTCGTTCGATGGAAACCGTCTCGCCTGCAGCCTCACCGGCGGATTCTTCGGCCTCCACCTCGACGGACTGTCCACCGCTCGCGCCGGCCTGAGTCCACTGCACAGTGCCGAACACGACCGCGACTACCGCGACCGCACCCAGGAGCAGGTTGAGCGTTCGGGAGCGACGCAGCCGGCTCTCGAGTTCTCGGCGGGGCAGTGCTTCAGGTGGAAGTGACATACCCCCCAGGGTATCTCATGTATCTCCGCGCGCTTCTCAGGATGCCCCGTGGCCGGGTGTGAGTTCGACGATCGCCTCGATCAGCATTGCCGTCTCGGCCCGCGTACCGACCGTGAGCCGCAGGTGGCCCGGGATGTCGAGATTGCGCACCAGAATTCCCCGAGCACGCAGCGTTTCGAACACGCCCGCGGGATCCGCGAACCCTCCCACGAGCAGGAAGTTCGCACCGGAGGGGTGCACCTCATACCCCAGCACGGTGAGCGCATCAGCGAGGTGAGCACGCTGCTCTCGAATGTCCGCCACAGTCGCGAGCATCTCGTCCGCGTGCCGGATCGCCGCCGACGCGGCGGCCTGCGTCAGCGCCGAGAGGTGGTATGGCAGGCGCACAAGACGCAGTGCGTCGACCACGGCGGGATCCGCGGCGAGGTAGCCGAGCCTCACCCCGGCGAAGGCAAATGCTTTACTCATCGTGCGCGAGACAAGGAGCCGCGGGCGCCCGGGCAACAGCGCCACAGCGCTTTCCCGCTCCGCATCGAACTCGTGATAGGCCTCGTCGACGATGAGCATGCCGTCGAACGCCTCATACGCGGCGACCACCACGTCTCGTTCGAGCGGAGTTCCGGTCGGATTGTTCGGACCGCAGAGGATGACGATGTCGGGCTTGTGCTCTCGAATCGCTGCCGTCACAAACTCCGGTGTCAGCGCGAAGCCCTCGGGGCGCGGTACTCCCACCCATGCCGTGTCCGTCCCGTCCGCCAGAAGCGGGTACATCGAGTACGTGGGCGTGAAACTGAGGAGCGACCGCCCGGGACCGCCGAAGGCCTGCAGTATCTGCTGAAGCACCTCATTCGAACCGTTCGCAGCCCACAGCTGATCCGCGGTGAGGCCGTGACCCAGGTACCCCGCAAGAGCTCCACGGAGTTCGAGAAACTCTCGGTCCGGATAGCGATTGACCCCGCGAACGGCCGCTGCGAGCGAAGCCACGACGTCTTCGACCACGGCCTCCGGAATCGGGTGCGTGTTCTCGTTCACATTCAGGCTGATGGGAACCGGATCCTGGGGAGCTCCGTAGGGCTCTTTGCCGACGAGGTTGCTACGAAGGGGAAGGTCACTCAGACTGGTCACCGCACCATTCTACGGGTGCCCGCTCAGGGACGGAGCCCCAACTCCTCGGCGGAGATGACGGCCTCGCTCCCCGAGTACCGAAGCGGCACCGCGACCGGCTGCCCCGCTTGCACGCCGGACCCGTCCAGCTGGTTCAGCCGCACGATCTCGGCCACAAGGTCACGCGGATCCATCGCGGGATCGAGCTCCGTCGCGACGGTCCACAGGGACGAACCCGGTTGAGGAATCACGTAGTGGAATTCCTGCGCCTGCGCAGACTCGATCGAGGCCTGGGCCTGCGGCGCCGCAATAGCTGCCACGAGGGCGAGAGCTGCAGCGACAATCACCGTGGAAAGCGCACCGAGCACGATACGGCCTCGACGCGTCAGGCGGAGTCGCACAGTGTCGGTGGTGATTGCAGCGCTCATCTTCGGATCCTTCCCTCATGCCACCCCCGGGGTGAACACCTGTTTCGAATATATCTTCGATTACTCGAAAGCTCAAGCGATATTTTCGAACACCCGTTCCGATGAGATTGGGTGACACTCGAACATATGTTTGTCGAGATTCGAAAACGAACGCTATGGTTTCGGCAACGGGATTACTGAATCAGCAACCACTGACATTCATCGGTCCCGGCCGCCCCCATCGAAGGGTGGGACCGCATCACCGCGACGGAAGGACCGCAATGAGTTCGACGGATGCACCACGGCAAACCCGGCCGCTGAGCGAGAAGCAGCGGGCGATCCTCGAGTTCATCTGCCGCTCCGTGGAGTCGCGCGGCTATCCGCCGAGCATGCGTGAAATCGGCGATGCAGTAGGGCTCTCATCGCTTTCGAGTGTCACTCACCAGCTCAGCCGACTTGAACTCGGCGGGTACATCCGCCGCGACCCCAACCGGCCGCGCGCACTCGAGATTCTCGTCGAGCTCGCCGAGACAAGCGCCGCAGTCGCCGATGATCACGCACAACAGCCCGAGGAGGCCGCGTACATCCCACTGGTGGGCCAGATCGCAGCCGGCGTGCCGATCACGGCCGATCAACAGGTCGAGCAGGTCGTGCCGCTCCCGCGATCGCTGGTGGGTGACGGGCAGCTCTTCATGCTCAAAGTCGTCGGAGACTCAATGATCGACGCGGCGATCTGCGACGGGGACTTCGTCGTCGTGCGTCAGCAGCGAGACGCCGAGAACGGCGATATCGTGGCGGCCATGCTCGACGGCGAGGCGACGGTCAAGGTGTTCCGTCGTCGTGACGGGCACACCTGGCTCCTCCCCCGAAACAGCGCCTTCGAGCCGATCATCGGCGACCACGCCGAGGTGCTCGGCCGCGTCGTCGCAGTCTTCCGCGCCGTGTAGCGTCATGCAGTTGCTCCGCGTAACATCGCGCAGCAGCTCAGCAGCAGCTCAGACCAGGAACGGCTCGACCTTCGCGTACATTTCCGCGGTCACGTAGGCTCGCACCCTCGTGCCGCCTTCCAGGTACTCGGTATCGAGCACGCGGTTGCGTTCGTGCATCTCCGCGACGAGTTCGCCTCGATCGTACGGGACCACCACGGTCACCTCGCGGTCCGGCACCGGGAGCGCCGCATCCACTCGCCGCTGTAGTTCTTCGATGCCCTCACCCGTCCGCGCCGAGACGAAGACGGCGTCGGGTACGAGACCGTGAAGCACGAGGCGCTGCGACTCGTCAATGAGATCCGACTTGTTGAAGGCCACGACTTCGGGAATCCCCTGCGCGTCAACCTCGGCGATCACATCGCGGACGGTGCGCAGCTGAGCTTCAGGGTCGGGGTGCGAGCCGTCGACCACGTGCAGAACCACGTCGGCCTCACCGACCTCTTCGAACGTGGATCTGAAGGCCTCCACGAGCTGGTGCGGCAAATTCCGCACGAAACCTACCGTGTCGGTGTAGGTGAAGGTGCGCCCGTCGTCGGTCTCGGAGTGGCGGACGGCGGTATCGAGGGTCGCAAACAGCTGGTTCTGCACCAGTTCCTGGGTACCGGTCAAGCGGTTGAGCAGGCTCGACTTCCCCGCGTTCGTATATCCCGCGATCGCAACCGAGGGGACCTCTCCCCGCTTCCGGTTCGCGCGCTTCGCCTCGCGGGCCGGAGCCATCTGTCGGATCTCACGTCGCAACTTGGCCATGCGGGCGTGGATCCGGCGACGGTCCAGTTCAATCTTCGTCTCGCCGGGTCCACGCGATCCCATGCCTGCGCCGCCGGAACCGACCTGACCGCCGGCCTGTCGCGACATCGATTCACCCCAACCGCGCAGCCTCGGCAGGAGGTATTCCAGCTGCGCGAGTTCCACCTGCGCCTTGCCCTCGCGGCTCTTCGCATGCTGGCTGAAGATGTCGAGGATCACGGCTGTGCGGTCGATGACCTTCACCTTCACCACGTCTTCGAGTGCACGGCGCTGGCTCGGCGCAAGCTCGGTGTCCGCGACAACCGTGTCGGCGCCGAGCGCGGCGACGAGTTCCATGAGCTCCTGCGCCTTCCCCTTGCCGAGATAGGTCGCGGGGTCCGGGTGCACGCGCCGCTGCAGCAGCCCGTCGAGAACTCGCGCTCCCGCGGTTTCGGCGAGTGCCGCGAGCTCTCGGAGGGAGTTCTCTGCTTCCTGCTGTCCGGCGGCACCGGTGCCGGAGTACACGCCGATGAGCACGACGTTCTCGAGTCGCAGCTGCCGGTACTCGACCTCTGTGACGTCTTCCAGTTCCGTCGAGAGACCGGTCACGCGGGTGAGAGAGGCACGCTCTTCGCGCTCGAGCCGAATAAGGTCGTCGTCGTCGGCAAGCAGGTCGTGCGACGCGTCTCCGAGCGCCTGTGCACCACTCGCGAGAAGGTCTCCGGCGGCGTCTCGAATGACGGTTGCCGAGTCGGCGCTCTGAGTTCGGGCGAGGAGGCGGTCCAGCGGATCGTCGGCCGCTATCGGGGCGGTCGGCTCGCCAGCAAACTCGTCGTCGAATTCCGCGGCGAAGTCATCGAGGTGGTCACTATCGTGGGTGAAGCGTTTCGTCATCTGGCCTCCAGTGTACGTCTGCGGCGTCACGGGGTCACGGTTGTTCGCCCAGAGCGCGGGGCGGCCCTCCAGCGCGGGTGCTGAGATACTGGGTCGGTGGCGCAGCATTATTTTTCAGAGTCCCCCGAGAGCGACGGCACTCCGCGCGAGATTGAAGTGTGGCTCGCGGGTGAAGCACGCACGGTAAGGACGGCCGCCGGGGTGTTTAGCCCCGATGGTCTGGACCGCGGCACGGCCGTGCTGCTGCGCGAGCTGCCTGATCCCTCGCTGCTCGAATCAACTGGCCCGGACGGCCCGATCCTCGACCTCGGGTGCGGTTGGGGCCCGATCGCGATCTCCGCGGCGGTCGAGCACCCCGAACGCGAGGTCTGGGCAGTCGAGATCAACGCCCGATCACGGGAGCTGACGCGTGCGAATGCCTCGAGCCTCGGGCTGCCTCACCTGCGAGTGGCGGCTCCTGACGAGGTGCCCGTCGAGCTGAGTTTCGCCGAGATCCGCTCGAATCCGCCGATCCGCATCGGAAAGGCCGCACTGCACGATCTCCTCCGGCAGTGGCTCACCCGTCTCGCACCGGGGGGCGCGGCGTACTTGGTGGTGGCGAAGCACCTTGGCGCAGATTCGCTGCAGCGGTGGATCGCCACGGAATTCCCTGGTCTCGAGGTCACTCGTTTCGCTCGCGACAAGGGGTTCCACGTCATCCACGCCGTCAGGCGGGATCAGGGTAGCTCGATCACCCCGCGGTAGACGATCTCGGCCGGCCCGCTGAGCGAGACGTGCTCCCCCTCTTCAGTGGGGAACATGCGGACCGCGAGTCGGCCTCCCGCCGTGTCGACGCGCCAGTGATTCGGCATGTCCGCGCCGCCCCAGTGTCGGAACGCGAGCGCCGCAGCAGCGGTTCCCGTGCCGCAGGAGAGCGTCTCCCCCACGCCACGCTCATGCACCCGCATTCGAATCCTCGCGACCCCGTCCTTCACGAGCGGCTCCTCCGTCACCACGAATTCCACGTTCGCCCCGTCCGCAGGGGCGGGGTCGAGCGCCGGCGGGCTGCTCAGGTCGAGCGCATCGAGCTCGCCCTGGTGGGCGAGAGCTGCCACGAGGTGCGGGTTGCCGAGGTCAATACCGAGGCCCGGCCGTGCAACGTCGAGTCCGTGCGCCGCGACAAGACGCTCCTCGGTCAGCCTCCAACGACCGAGATCGACCGTGTACCCGGAAACACCGGCGAGGACATCGCGAACTCCCGAACGCGTGCCGATCGGGAGCGTGTCGCGACGCTCTGGTGCGACGAGCCCCTCCGCGATGAGGTAGTGCGCGTAGACGCGGATGCCGTTCCCGCACATTTCGGCCGGGGTGCCGTCGGCATTCCAGTAGTCCATGAACCACTCTGCTTCAGGCTCCTCAGCCAGGATGGCTCGTCCCTCGGGCAGCTCGGCCGAGCGCACTGCCCGGATGACCCCGTCGGCACCGATACCGAACCTGCGATCGCAGAGGAATCTCATCTGCTCGGGGCTCAGGTCGACTTCACCCTCTGCGTCAGTGAAGACCACAAAGTCGTTGCCGGTTCCGTGGCCCTTGGCGAATGCGAGCGTCGTCATGGGCTCCAGTCTACGAAGCTCGAGACCAATGCATTCGCCTTCGACGCTTGACGTACTATGTCAGGCGTAGTACGTTACATCCACGACCTGCAATCCAAGGGGGTGCCCATGATCAGCGCCGATGCCATTCGCGGCTACGTCGACCTCATGATCCTCTCGCTGCTGCGCACGGATCCCTCATACGCATACGAGCTCGCGCAGCGCATCAGCACGACGAGTGCAGCGGAGTACGCGATCAAGCAGACAACGCTTTACTCCGCGGTCAAACGCCTCGAGTCTGGCGGGCTCGTGAGTTCGTTTGCCGCCGCCTCACCCACCGGAAAACCTCGCACCTACTACCGCATCACACCTGCCGGCCTCGAACATCTCGAACAGAAGGTGACCGAGTGGCAGCGCACGAGGTCCGTCGTCGATCGATTCATCGGAGGAGTCGCATCATGAACGTCATCACCGCCTACCTGGACACCATGTTCAGCGCCTATCCGGCTACGCCACGCATGCTCGAGGCGAAGGCCGAACTGCGCACCATGATGGAGGATGCGTACACGAATCTCATCGCCGCGGGCCGGTCAGAAAACGAGGCGGTCGGCCAGGTCATCCGAGACTTCGGGAACATCGCGGAGGTCGCGCCTGTGCTCGGCATCACCTCGGAGATCGCTCCGCAACCCGCGCCCGCCGTCGGCGAGGTTTCCACCGCCGAGGGTACGGAGCCCGCAAGCCCCGGGGTTCCTCGTGCACCGCAGCACCCCGCGATCACCATGGAGGAGGCGCGGGGCTACGCGGATGCGCAGCACCGCATCCGATTCCGTGTGAGCGTCGCGGTCGCTCTGTTCGTCCTCTCACCAATCCTCTTGATCGTGCTCCCGGCCGCCGCCGAGGCCGGAGCCGTACCGTTCGCGAGCGGCGCTGCGACCGCGATCGGGCTCCTCGTGGTCCTCGTCATGGTCGCGATCGGAGTCGTGATGATCCTGAGCACCACGCGCGAAATGGCGCCGTACGCTCGGGTGAGCGAGGGCCGTTTCAGCCCCGATCCCGAAGTCTCACAGTGGGCGGAGCAGCTCGCTCAAGAACACGAGCGCGGCCGCATCCGGGCGCTCCAGGTGTCGGTCGTGCTCTGGGTGCTCTCACCTGCACCACTGCTCGCCTTCGCGCTGCTCCTCGAGGGCTCGGAACGTCAGGGCCTGTGGAGCGTTGTGGGCGTCGCCCTCGTGCTCATCCTCGTTGCGGCCGGGCTTGCAATATTCCTGCCGGCCGCCTGGGCGCGGTCGGTGGCGGATCGAATCGGGGGCTCGAGCAGCACCCGGTCTCCCGCGAACGATGAGCGGAGCATCGTCAGCGTGATCGCGGCCATCTACTGGCCGCTACTCACCGCGATCTACCTCGCCTGGAGCTTCATCGGTAACGCCTGGGGCATTTCGTGGGTGGTGTGGCCGATCGGCGCAGTGCTGTTCGGCGCGATCGCCGCGGGAGCGAGTGCGTGGGAGAAGTACCGTCGAGACGGGCGCTGATCGCGGACCGGTTACCGATCAGGGCAGCGCGTCTCCGGGGTCCAGCCAGCGCACACCCGCGTAGCGTTTGAACCAGCTCACCTGTCGCCGCGCGTATCGACGCGTGAGCACCTGCGTCTCGCCGATGGCGTCGGCTTCGCTCGACTCGCCGCGCAGCTGCGCGAGCGCCTGCGCATAGCCGATCGCCCGGCTCGCCGTCTTGCCGCGCTCGATCCCGCACGGAATGAGGCCCTCGACCTCCGCGAGCAGCCCCGCCGCCCACATCTCCACGACCCTGCGGTCGAGCTGCTCGACGAGTTCGGCGCGTTCGCGACGCACGCCGAGAATCACCGTCTCTTCCTGCCAGAGCGTTGGTTCCGTCGGCAGCGTCACGCGGGCGTCTCCTCCGAGGAGTGCGACTTCGAGCGCGCGCACCACTCGTCGCGGGTTCCGCACGTCTACGGCCGCCGCAGTCTCGGGGGCGAGCGACCGCAACTGTTCGAGGAGCCCCGATACCCCGTCCGAGGCGAGCTCGCTCTCGAGCCGCCTCCTCAGCTCATCGTCCCGTGGCGGGAACGCGAAATCGTAGATCAGGCTGGAAACGTAGAGCCCCGAACCACCGACGATGATCGCGTCAGCGCCCCGCTGCAAGATCTCCGAAACCGCCTCTCGCGCGAGCGGCTGATACCAGGCGACTGATGCCTCCTCCGACGGTTCGAGAAGGTCGAACAGGTGGTGAGGGATCCCTCGCCGCTCGGCCTCCGGAACTTTTGCCGTGCCGATGTCCATGCCCCGGTAGAGCTGCATTGCGTCCGCGTTCACAATTTCAGCCGGCCGGCCACGCTCGGCGAGACGCTCGGCGAGGTCGAGGGATCGAGCGGACTTGCCGGTGCCGGTTGCCCCGATGACCGCCCACAGCCGCGGGGCGCGCGTCATCGCGGGCGAATCGTCGGCATGCCGAGCCCGACGGCCCGCGCCGCACCGCCCGCTGCGGGCGCGGGAACACCACAGCTGTCAGCTTGCCGGCGATCCCACGCATCGCCGGCGCGTGTCCGCCTCACCGCGTAGGTTGCGGTGAGGTCTGCAATGAGGAAGTGAGGCGCGGCGGCGGTCACCTCGACGGTCACGACGTCACCGGGGCGCGGTTCTTCCGCGCCCTCAGGAACGGCGAAGTGCACGAGGCGATTGTCTTCTGCTCGACCGGAGAGTCGACGCGTCGCGGCATCCTTCTTTCCGCCACCGACGGCGACGAGCACCTCGACCGTACGCCCGATCTGCGCCTCGTTCTCCTCGAGCGAAATGCGTTCCTGCAGCGCGAGGAGGCGTTCGTACCGCTCCTGCACGACTTCCTTGGGCAGTTGATCGGGCATCTCGGCGGCGGGAGTTCCGGGGCGGATCGAATACTGGAACGTGAATGCGCTCGAGAAGCGCGATGCCTCGACCACGCGCATCGTGTCTTCGAAGTCCTCGTCGGTCTCGCCGGGGAAACCCACGATGATGTCCGTTGTGATCGCGGCGCCAGGAATCTGCTCGCGGACGCGATCGAGAATGCCGAGGAATCGCTTCGAACGGTAGGAGCGGCGCATCGCCTTGAGCACGGCGTCCGAGCCCGACTGCAACGG
Source organism: Leucobacter sp. (assembly GCA_041655455.1). Classification (GTDB taxonomy): domain Bacteria; phylum Actinomycetota; class Actinomycetes; order Actinomycetales; family Microbacteriaceae; genus Leucobacter. The sequence continues at coordinate 103,588 of JBBAFK010000001.1, forward strand.
CATGTGCAGCGACGGCATCACGTTCGGGGTCTCGGCCATCGCCGCGATCACGTCGTCGGTGAATGCTGCGGGGTGGGGGCTCGTGAACCGCACCCGCTCGAGGCCCTCGACCTCCCCCATCGCCCGCAAGAGCTTCCCGAATGCCTGCTTGTCACCGAACTCGACGCCGTACGTATTGACGTTCTGCCCGAGCAAGGTCACCTCGACGGCACCGTCGTCCACGAGCGCCTGCACTTCTGCGAGAATCTCGCCCGGCCTGCGATCTTTCTCCTTGCCTCTCAGTGACGGCACGATGCAGAAGGTACAGGTGTTGTTGCAACCGACCGAGATCGACACCCAGCCGCTCGACGCCGACTCCCGCTTCGTTGGGAGAGTCGAAGGGAACACCTCGAGCGCCTCGAGAATCTCGACCTGCGCTTCGGTATTGTGCCGTGCGCGTTCGAGGAGCGTCGGCAGCGACCCCATATTGTGGGTTCCGAAAACGACATCGACCCAGGGCGCCTTCTCAACAATCGTGCCCTGATCTTTCTGGGCGAGGCAGCCGCCGACGGCGATCTGCATGCCCTCTCTCGATCGCTTCACCGAGGCGAGTTGTCCGAGGTTGCCGTAGAGCTTGTTCGCTGCGTTCTCTCGCACGGCGCAGGTGTTGATGACCACGACGTCAGCGGTCTCCGGGTCGTCGGCCGCGACGTAGCCGGCGGCCTCGAGCGAACCCGACAGCCGCTCAGAATCGTGCACGTTCATCTGGCACCCGAGCGTGCGGACGGTGTAGCTCCGCGCGCCGCCGTCGGGGCGGAGCGCCGCGGGCGAGGGTTCGATCACGGGCTGGTCGAGAACTGCGGAACTCATGGCAGTGATTCTACCGCTGAGCGCGCCAGCCCCCGCCCACCCCGTCGGCGGGCGTTCACTCGCCGGTTACCGACCGTCCAATCACGGTCACTACGCTGCCGAGTGGCGGTGCCGTGGCGGAACGCGAGCGGTGCCGGTCCCGCCCAGCGACGAAAAGGGATCCCTCTCACTCATGAACGCTTCCAGCGCTGCGGCGCCGGCGAACCGCACCATCGCGCAGATCCGAGCTCTCCTGCCGTCACTCATTCCGAGCGAACAGCGCGTGGCGCAGGAAGTGATCGGGGACCCGGAGGCCGTGAGCGTCATGTCGGGAGCGGACCTCGCGGCCCGCACCGGAACGTCAGCAGCGACCGTGAGCCGAACCTGCCGGAACCTCGGTTTCAACGGATTCCAGGAGCTCAAGGTCTCGCTCATCCGCGAGTCGATTGTTCAGAAGTACACCTCCGTCGATTCGAGACTCGAGGACGAAACGCCGCTCGGACGCTACGCTCAGACGATGTCATCCGCCACGGGAGACATGTTTCTCGGCGTCGACGAACACGAGCTGGAGGCGTGCGTCGAGGCGATCGCTCGCGCACGACGCATCCTCGTGTGCGCCTCCGGCGGGTCGACCATGATCGCGCAACTCTTCCAGTTCCGGTTCCTCACCGCAGGTATCGTGTGCGAAGCACCCGTGGATGCCGTTGCGCAGGATATGCACGCCCAGTCGCTCACAGCTGATGATGTCTGCGTGGTCATCAGCCAGAGCGGCTCGAACCCGGTAACGCTGCAAGCCGCAGAGATCGCACGGAACGCGGGAGCGACCGTCGTGGGTATTACCTCGTACGCCAACTCCCCCATCACTCGGGTCACCCACCACATCGTCTCCTCACCCGCCTCGCTCGTCGATGACGACCCGGGATCGATCGTGATGAACACGATCAACACCCTGCTCGTCTCTTTTCTGCAGCTCGAAGTACTCAGATGGAAACGTCGTCACGGGGAACGGATCTTTGACGCACTCGGCCCGGCCACCCAGGAGGGGTCGCTCGCGGTGAGCGACGTCGCCCCGCCGCGCGAGCGCCGCGGAGTCCAGCGATAGTCCGGTCTCGCACTGTTCATCCTCCTTCGGCGCGCATTGCCCGTCCCGTCACGCGGAATTCATTTTCCGCGTGGAACATGATTTCTGGAAGCAACTTCCAAGAGAAATTCTCTTGGCGTTCGAACCCTTCCGGGAAGCGTTTCATGGCAACGATTCAGCTGTCCGGCATCACCCGGACCTTCAAGACCACGACCGCGGTAGCCGACGTCGACCTCACCATCGAGGACGGCGACTTCCTCGTGCTACTCGGTCCGAGCGGATGCGGGAAGACCACGCTCCTGCGAATGATCGCGGGACTCATCGAACCCACGCAGGGCACGATCGCTCTCGACGGCGCGGATATCACCCGCACGCCCGCGAAGCAGCGCGACCTCGCGATGGTCTTCCAAAGCTACGCACTCTACCCGCACCTCAGTGTTCGTAAGAACCTGGCGTTCCCACTCACCATCAAGAAGCTTCCGAAGTCGGAGATCGCAGCCCGAGTCGAAGAGGTCGCCAGGTCGCTCGAGATCGATCATCTGCTCGACCGGAAGCCGAAGGAGCTGTCGGGCGGTCAGCGGCAGCGGGTGGCCGTCGGTCGTGCACTCGTGCGCGAACCGAAGGCCTTCCTGATGGATGAACCGCTGTCGAACCTCGATGCCAAGCTGCGCACGCAGACCCGCCGGGAACTCACCGAGCTCCACCGCAAACTGCGTGCAACGTTCGTGTACGTCACGCACGACCAGATCGAGGCCATGACGATGGCCACGAAGATCGTGGTACTCAACGCCGGCAGCATCGAACAGGTCGGCACACCCGAGGAGGTTTACGATCGCCCCGCCTCCACCTTCGTCGCGAGTTTCGTCGGCAGCCCGGCGACCAACCTGATCAACGCTCGCGTTTTCGCGCAGCACGGCAGCATTCGCGTCGAGGCCCCGGGTCTCTCCGGCGATCTGTGGCCGGGCACCACCGACCCGTTCGACGCCACGCTCGGCATCCGCCCCGAGCACCTCCGTATCAGCGACGAATCACCCGGGTCACGGGGTGTCACCCTCGAGGCCCGCGTCGCACTGGTCGAAAACCTCGGCAGCGAACTCATCGTCGACACCTACGTCGGCGACGAACGAGTGCAGGTCCGCGCCGAGCGCGGAACGTCGCTCTCACCGGGCGATCGAGTGGCGCTTCACACCGACACGGAGCACCTGCACCTGTTCGACCGCGCAACCGGGCAACGGCTCGAATGGGTCGACGATTCGAAGACCCCCGCCGAGCTCGACTCTCGGGCGAACCTGGCCGCGGTGTGAACCGCCGGATCCCGCGCACAACTTTTCTTTTCCCCTCTCCAGCCACCATCACAGATCGGACCCCACGCACATGAACATGAAACGCCGAACCAGCTGGATCGCCCTCGCGGCGGTCGCGATGCTCGCGGCCTCCGGCTGCGCCACCGCGAGTTCCGCGGATGACTCGGTCGCCGAACTCGACCCGAACGAGCCCGTCGAAATCGTCTTCGAGTCCTACAACATCGGCCAGGCCGGCGTCTGGGAAGAGACGATCAACACGCTGATCGATGAGTTCGAGGCCGAGCACCCGAACGTCACCGTCACGACGCAAGCGCCTTCCGCAGATATCTCCGGAGGCAACGCGCTGACCGTCGCTTCCGTCCAGCAACAGCTGCTCGCAGGCAACCCGCCGGATGTCGCGCAGCTCACCTTCGACACGCTCGACTTCGTCGCGAACGAGCTGCAGCCGAAGGCCGTCGAGGACATCGCAGGCCGCGATGCCGTCGACGAGCACCTCACCGGTGGCGAGTACCCCATGCACGAGCGCGCGGCGACCCTCGCCGACTGGGACGGTCGTCACGTCGGTGTCCCGTACGTCTTCTCGACACCCCTGATGTGGTACAACGCGACCGCCTTCGAGGCCGCCGGCATCGACCCCGACACGGTCGATCTGTCCTCCTGGGAAGCGATCGAAGAGGTCGGCCTGCAGCTCGCGGATTCGACGGGGAAGGCTCCGCTCACGGTGTCCTGCCTGTCGAAGGTCGGCAACTGGTGCATGCAGGGCATCGTCCGTTCGAACGACGGCCGCGTGCTGAGCGAGGATCGCAGCTCGATCGAGTTCGGCGAGGATGGCGCGGTCGGTGCAGTGCAGGCGATGCGCGACCTCTACGACGCGGGCGTCATCGAGAACCTCGACTCCACCGCGCAGTACGAGGCGTTTGCGCGAGGCGAGTCGCTCATGCAGCTGCAGACCTCGGTGATGCAGAGCACTTTCATGGCCGCGGCTGAGGCCGGTGGCTGGGAGCTGCAGGCCGCTCCAATGCCCGGATTCGGCGATCAGAGCGCCGTTCCCACGAACTCCGGTTCGGCGCTCTTCGTCTTCAGCGAGGACGAGGCGAAGCAGGCAGCATCGTGGGAGTTCATCAAGCACATGACAAGCCCCCGCGCGTACGAGCTGATCACGAGCGGGATCGGATACGTTCCCATCCGCACCGGCATCGTCAACGAGGGTGGCCCGCTCGCCGACTGGGCCGCCGAGAACCCGCTCGTGTTCCCGAACATCGAGCAGCTCGACCGCCTCGAGCCGTGGATCTCCTACCCGGGCAACAGTTACGTGCAGATCGATGACCTGCTGTGGACGGCGATCGAGGAATCCGTCTTCTACGGAGCGGACGTCGAACAGACCATGGCTGAGGCGCAGGAGCGCGCTCAGGAGCTCGTCCCGTGAGCCTCGATACGGCCACGCCCGAGCGCCTGATCCCGGTTCCCGGCACCTACAACCTGCGTGACGTCGGAGGATACCGCGCCGGCACAAGCGTGACCCGCTGGGGCAGGCTCCTGCGGTCCGACGCGCTGCACAGTCTCGACGAGATCGGCCAAACCGAAATCGCACGCATCGGCATCGACCACGTCATCGATCTGCGTAGTGACGACGAACGCGTCGCTGCGCCGAGCCGCCTCGCCGCGTCGACCGTGGTTCACCATCTGCCCGTCTTCTCCGGTGCGGCCCCATCGGCCGTGCAGAGCCCCGGAATCACGCTCGCAGCGCTGTACGATCACATTATCGACCACCGGGCGGACCGCCTCGCCGCGTCGATCGGCGTGATTTCGGAAACGCGCACCGACGAGACGGTGCTCGTCCACTGCACCGCAGGAAAGGACCGCACGGGTCTCGTCATCGCCCTGGTGCTCTCGGCCGTCGGTGTCGACCGGGATGAGGTGGTCGCCGACTACGCTGCCACCGAGGCGAACCTCGCCGGCGAGTGGGTCGAGCGCATGCTCGCGAGCCTCGCCGAGCGGACCGATATCGCGGTCGACCCGGCGGCCGGACAGATCGCGGATACACCCGGAGTCATCGAGCTCGTGAGCGCGAGCCCCGCGCAGGTGATGAGCGACCTGCTCGACCGTGTCGACCGTGAACACGGCTCGGCCGCCGACTACCTCATCCGCAACGGGCTGCCCGCCGACCGCATCGATCGGCTCACTTCGTCGCTCGTCAGCTGAGCCCGGATCTCTCACCACACCTGTAGAAAGGAACCCTCATGGCGCTTGGACAGTTCCCGGCCCCGGATCACTTCATCCTGCACATCTCCGACACCCACTTCGTGGGAGACGACGAGCTGCTGCACGGCAGCATCGACTCCGACTCGCAGCTGCGGCGCATGTTCGACGGCTTCGCGAAGTCGAACACCCTGCCCGAGGCGATCGTCTTCACCGGCGACCTCGCCGACACCGGTCAGCCGGAGGCGTACGCGAGACTTCGCGCGATGGTCGAACCGGAGGCCGAGCGCCTCGGCGCTCAGCTCATCTGGTGCATGGGCAACCACGACGAACGCGTGGCCTTCCGCAAGGGCCTGCTCGACCAGGAGGCCGACGACAGCGAACCGGTGGACCGGGTCTTCGATGTCAACGGCCTGCGCATCATCGCCCTCGACTCGACGGTGCCGGGAAAGCACCACGGTGAAATTTCCGAGTCACAGCTCGAGTGGCTCGCCCGCGAGCTGGAGACTCCGGCGCCCGACGGCACGCTCATCGCCCTGCACCACCCGCCCGTGCCGAGCCCACTCGGGCTGATCGCGCTCGTCGAGCTGCAGGATCAAGAACGCCTCGCCCGCGTGATCGAGGGCACGGACGTACGCGGTGTGCTCGGCGGCCACCTCCACTACTCGACCGTCAGCACCTTTGCCGGGGTGCCTGTGTCCGTCGCCTCGGCCACCTGCTACACGCAAGATCTGCAGGTGGAATACCCTGCCGCGCGCGGGCAGAACGGCGCACAGTCGTACAATCTGGTGCACGTCTATCGGGACCGGGTCCTGCATTCGGTGGTTCCGATCGGCGCCTTTCCGACGGTGTACGAGGTCGAGGGCGCGCAGCTCGAGCGGCTGCTCTCGATGACGCCGGACGAGCAGCTCGCCGCCGTCGCCGCGTCCATCGAGGCCGCCCCCGAGCCGGCAGTCTGATCGGCGCGGATCCACCCATGTTTGTCACACTCGCATCGCCGACGGGGACCGGGGCAACCCGGAACCCGTCGGCGGACGGTACGAGAACCCCGCCCGAGAAGCGGCCTCGCCGCGCTCGCTCGTTCACCCCGTACCTGTACTTGTTGCCCGCAGCGGCCCTCCTCATCACCTGGACCTACAAGCCGCTGCTCGAGACCTTCCAGCTGTCCTTCGTTGACTGGAACCTCATTCCGACCTCACCGCAGACATTCGTCGGGCTGGAAAACTACGCCGAGGTCGTGGCGCTTCCGGAGATGCACACGGCGATCTGGAACACCATCGTGTACATCGCGGCGTTCTTCGTCTTCTCCCTGGTGCTTCCCATCATTGTCGGGCTCCTCGCCCGCCAGGTTTCCGGCCCGCTCAAGGCCTTCTACCAAGCCCTGATCTTCGTTCCTTTCCTCGTCACGCCGGTCGCGACCGGCGCCGTCTGGCGCTGGCTCTTCGCCGAAGAGGGAATGATTCCCGGGATTCTCGGCGGACTCGGGGTCGAGATGGGGAATGTGTTCCGGGATCCCTCGACCGCGATCTGGGCGGTGATCGTGATCGTCGGCTGGCAGATGCTCGGCTTCGGCGTGCTCGTCGTCGCCGCGGGTTTCGCGGGGATCAATCCGGACTACGGTCACGCGGCATCGATCGATGGCGCTAGCGGGGCACAGATCACGAGGCGGATCACGCTGCCGCTGCTCTCGCCCACCATTGTCTTCCTGTCGCTCATGACCATCCTGTTGTCGGCGCAGTGGACGTTCCCGATCATCGACATGCTGACCCAGGGCGGCCCACTCAATTCGTCGACCAACATCTACTACCTGCTCTACCAGTTCGGCTTCCGCAACTTCGACGCCGGCCTCTCGGCCGCGGCGGGCGTGCTCTTCTTCGCAGTCTTCGGGATCATAGCGATGATCTTCATGGAACTGCAGGAGAAGCTGAGCTTCTACGACAACTGAGGATTCGAAATGGCATTTGTCGCACTCCCCTCCCCCGCACGCGGCCTCGACCCGTCGCGGCCGGCCACGCACCGGTCGGCAGCGCCTGTCGCTCGCGCGTCGGCCGATGCACCGGTCGGCTCCCGATCCCGCGTCGGGTTCATCGTCGGCAACGCCGTGCTCGCGGCTCTCGCCCTGTTCAGCATCTTCCCCGTGTACTGGATGTTCGCGACGTCCCTGCGCGCGCCGGAGGATGCGCTCTCGCAGCAGCTGCTGCCCTGGCCAATCAGCTTCGAGAACTTCGCCTATGTGTGGGAGACGATCGCGTTCGACCGCATGCTGGTGAACACTTTCCTCATGGCGACGGTTCTGTCGCTCGCCCAGCTCTTCATCGCGATCCTCGCAGCCTACGCGTTCGCGATGTGGAGTTTCCCCGGGCGGCGGCTGCTCATGTTCCTGTTCATTGGATCCTGGCTGGTCCCGTTTCAGGTGACGATGATTCCAAACTACCTGCTGATTTCGCAGCTCGGACTGCTCGAAACCGTTGCCGGCGTCGTGGTGCCGCAGTTATCGGCCGCGTTTGCTGTTCTGTTGATGGTGCAGCACATGCGGTCGTTTCCACGGGAGCTGCTCGATGCGGCAAAGATCGATGGCAGGTCAGGCTGGTCGACGCTTTGGCGCATCGTCGTACCGAATATGAAGCCCGCACTCGCGGCGCTCGCCATCATGGGTTTCATTTCGGCGTGGAACGAGTATCTGTGGCCGACCATTGTGATGCGTCAGAGTAATGATCTTGTGCAGATCGGGGTGCGCAGCTTCCTTGGGCAGGAGGGGAATAACTGGGGGGCGACGATGGCTGCGGCCGGTCTCGCCACTATCCCGGTGCTGCTGATCTACATCTTCCTGCAGCGTTATGTGGTCGACGCATTCGTCCGCTCGGGGCTGAAGTAACGGTTCGCGGGGCCGGCTACCGGGTGAATCGCACCCCGGAGCCGCCCCGCGTTGTCGACCTGGTGCGGCCGTTGCCATCGTCTACGGAATCCACCTGGTCGAGCGCGTCTCGCACGGCACGGATCGCGGGTTCGCCGGTCCAGCCGCGGCGGGCGAGGAATCCGAGGAGCCGGCGCTCGGCCGTCTGCCGGTCGAGTCCACCCAGTCTGCGAGCGCGATCGGCAGCGGTGTGCCTCAGCAGTTCCGCTTCCTCATCCGCGTCGATCTCCGACACGGCGAGCTCGATCACGCCGTCCGGCAGCTTCCGCTCCCGGAGTTTCCTTCGGATCTGGGCGCGGCTCGCGCGCTTGCTCGTCCGCAGTTTCTCCGTGACCGCCCGGGCAAGACCTTCATCGTCGAGATAGTGGCTGCGTTCGCACTCGTCGATGACCTCGGCGACCACGTGAGGCTCGTGCCCCAGACGCCGGAGCTCATCCTCGAGTTCACCGCTCGATCGCGCCCGCCGTGCGAGAATGCGCACCGCATCCTCAGTGCAGTCTCGCTCGGCCGCTTCGTCGGCCTCCGCGGCTGCTTCAGCCGCTTCAACCACTGCCGCTTCGACCGCTACCGGGTCGGCCGCGTCGGGGTCGGCCGCTGCCCAGCCAGACGCTGCCGGGTCAGACGCTGCCGGGTCAGACACGGCCGGGTCAGACGCCGCTGTGTCGACCTGATTCGCACTGTGCACGTTCCGCGGGAGCTTCGCGCGCAATTCGATCACCTCGGCGAGGTCTGCGCGATCCTCATGCTGCACGATGCCGCGCTCCTCGGGCACGGGCAGAAATCTCACCGCCATAGATTCAGGCGGTCGCCCGCTGCGCGGGAATCTCTGCCACTGTGCCAGCGCCACCGGGTTCGCCCTCGGCTTCGCCCGGCGCCTGCGCACCACGACCGTTCACCCCGAGCTTTGTGAGAATCTTCTCCTCGATCTCGGCGGCCATCTCTGGGTTGTTGATGAGGAAGCGTCGCGCGTTCTCCATGCCCTGGCCGAGCTGGTCACCGTCGTAGGTGAACCAGGCTCCGCTCTTCTTGATCAGCCCCTGTTCCACACCGTAGTCGATGAGCGACCCCTCACGAGAGATCCCGACGCCGTACAGAATGTCGAACTCAGCTTGCTTGAACGGGGGCGCCATCTTATTCTTGACCACCTTCACCCGGGTCCGGTTGCCAACCGCGTCGGTCCCATCCTTGAGCGTTTGAATGCGTCGAATGTCGAGACGCACCGATGCGTAGAACTTCAGCGCCTTGCCACCGGAGGTCGTCTCCGGGCTTCCGAAGAACACCCCGACCTTCTCGCGCAGCTGGTTGATGAAGATGCAGGTCGTCTTCGTCGCGTTGAGACTGCCAGTGATCTTCCGCAGCGCTTGCGACATGAGTCGCGCCTGCAACCCGACGTGGCTGTCCCCCATCTCCCCTTCGATCTCGGCTTTCGGTACGAGTGCGGCAACCGAGTCGATGACGACCAGGTCGACCGACCCCGAACGGATCAGCATGTCGGCGATCTCAAGCGCCTGCTCACCGGTGTCGGGCTGCGCAACGAGCAGCGCATCGATGTCGACGCCGAGCTTCTTCGCGTACTCGGGGTCGAGTGCGTGCTCCGCATCGATAAAAGCTGCGATGCCACCCGCACGCTGCGCGTTCGCGATTGCGTGCAGCGTCAGCGTGGTCTTGCCCGAGGACTCCGGGCCGTAGATCTCAATGATGCGCCCACGCGGCAAGCCGCCAATGCCGAGCGCCACGTCAAGTGCGACCGACCCGGTCGGGATGACCTCGACGGGCGCGCGCTCCTGGCTACCCATGCGCATGATTGCGCCCTTACCGAAGTTCTTATCGATCTGTGCGAGTGCGGCCTCCAGTGCCTTCTCGCGATCCTTGGGTGCGGCCATCACTTGCTCCTTCATATACGCGGCTGCGCCGCTCGGTTGCTGCCCACCGGCTGTCCCACCCCACTGGGGCGGACAGGGCACCGGCGTCTGATGGTTCACACCATAGATCGCACGTCCGACACTCACTGCCGAAAGCGACGAAATGTGGATAAGAATTCCCTCAGACCGCCTGTGGACGACGATAGCACCGTTCGAACACACCTTCGAAGCCGCGGGGTCGGCGTGTCGAAATCAGCCGCTCAGCGCTCCGGCTCGAGCAGGCCGCGCCCGTGTCGACGATCGACGGGTACCTGCAGGTCGACGCAGAGCGCCTCCCAGACCTCTCGGGCCGCCACACCACGGTCAAGGGCCTCCTGGCTCGTGCCGCCGAGCGCCCCCAGCCAGTGATCACGGATCAGCACGCGCGCATAGTCGACCCCGAACTCCTCAGCGCAAGCACGCTGGAATTCGCTCAGCCTCACGCGGCCCTCCACCCAATAGCGCGGCGGGGCGCCCGGACTTCGCATCCGAGCGCCCCGCCGCGACCGTTCAAGAGACGAGCTCGGGCGAAAAGCCGTTGACGAGCTCCGCCGGAACCGTGTCGGGCACCGGCATCGCGAGTCCCTCGAGCACCGCCAAGCGCTCGCTCACCTCGCCCATGATCACCGAGAGCGGCGTATCCAACGCATCGGCCACGGCGGCGAGAATCTCACTCGACGCCTCCTTCTGGCCTCGCTCAACCTCACTCAGGTATCCGAGGGCGACACTGGCATCCCCGGCAACCTGACGCAGCGTGCGCCCCTTTTGCAGACGGAAGTCACGTAGCACATCGCCGATCTCCTGACGCATCAGCACCATTGGATCCTCCTTCGCACTCGCACGTCTTGTGCATCCACCATACCCGCCGACGGCGCCTCGCACCGCCGCAGATACGCTCACCAGTCTGGTGAGCTTCACTGGGAGTAACCACGAGACTAGCCGGTGCATTCCTGAGACTTCACTGAACCTGAGTGGATTCGACTCAAGTTTCAGCTCAAACCTGCTCGATTCGCCGGATCAGGACCCGCAGGGCCGCCACCACAGAGCGCCGCCGAATCTCCTCTCGCCGCCCCTCGAACCGATGCAGCTCCGACTCCTCCCCCTCCGCGCTGCTCGCCCCGATCCACACGGTGCCCGGCGGCTGCCCGGTCTGCGGATCGGCGCTGGGCCCGGCGACTCCCGTCGTGGAGACTCCCAGGTGCGCCGGGGCCAGGGACCCCTCGTCACTCGGCACGGCGCACGCTCGACGCACACCAAACGCCATCTGCTCCGCAACCCGCTGATCCACCGGCCCGCGCTCGCGCAGCAGCTCGGCATCGACGCCCAGGAGCGTGCCCTTCACGGCCGTGTCGTACGCCACGACACCCCCTGAGAACACTGCGGAAGCCCCCGGAACGGATACGATCGCGGCCGCCAGCATGCCGCCCGTCAACGACTCTGCGACCGCAATGCGCAGCCCCGCGCGTGTCGCGAGGTCCACCGCCTCACCTGCGAGGCGTTCAAGCTTCGTCACCGCGCACTCCGCCGCACACTCCGCCGCGCGCGTACGAACGCGAGAACGTAGTCGATACCGCTGAGCACGGTGAGCACGACGGCAATCGTCATCGTGACGATATCCACCCAGGTCGCGACGGGCGCCGCAGCCCCCAGAACACTTCCGAGCGGCAGCAGCGCAAGCGTGATCGCAACAGACTGAGCAACCGTCTTGAGTTTCCCCATCCACGCCGCAGCGACGACCACGTCGTGCGCAATCACGAGGCGATGGATGGTGATCCCGACCTCGCGGACGAGCACGAGGGCCGTGACCCACCAGGGCAGCTCCCCCAGGATCGACAGGCCGATCAGCGCCGCCCCAGTCAGCACCTTATCGGCGATCGGGTCGAGCAGCTTACCGAGATCGGTGATAAGTCCCCGCGAACGGGCAAGGTGCCCGTCCCAGGCGTCCGTGGCGATCGCGATCACGAAAAACGCGGCGGCCACCCATCGCCAGGGCCCGTTCTCGCCCCCGTCCGCGAGCAGCATCCAGAGGAAGAACGGTGTCGCGATGATTCGCGCGACCGTGATGACGTTGGGTGCGTTCCAGTTGCTCGGTTTCACGGTGGACGCATCGCTCGCTGTCATGTCAGCAGCCTACTCGACGCCGACGTCCACGCGCCCGTCACTCGCGACCGGTCAGCTGCCAGGCGTCCTCATCCTCGTCGTCATCATCGTCATCGCGCGAGGCGTTGCTTCGTGCGAGCGGATCGTCGTAGCGGTCATCCCCGAACCCACTCTCCGTGAGCGGTTCGACGACGTCGGTAACCGTGGCATCGGCCGCTGAACCCGACTGGTCACCGGAAACCGGCGACGAGGGATCCGCCGGCGCGGGTGCGGGCTCAGACGTCTCCGCGAATGCCGGCGAGGAGGCTGCGGCCGGGCCGCCCTGGATCCGGGCGATGACTTCGGGGAGCTGTTCAGGGGTCACCAGGACGTCACGGGCCTTGGACCCCTCGGACGGCCCGACAATGTCGCGGGACTCCATGAGATCCATCAGCCGACCCGCCTTCGCAAAACCGACTCGCAGCTTCCGCTGCAGCATCGAGGTCGAGCCGAACTGCGAGGTGACGACGAGATCGACCGCCGCGAGCAGCACCTCCAGGTCGTCGCCGATGTCCTCATCAATTTCCTTCTTCTCGACCGCCTGGGCGACGTCGGCGCGATACTCCGGCTGAGCCTGACTCTTCACGTGGGTGACGACCTGAGCGATTTCCGCCTCGTTCACCCAGGCGCCCTGCACCCGCATCGGCGACGATTCGCCGTTGAGCAGCAGAAGCCCGTCACCCTGACCGATGAGTCGTTCGGCGCCGACCTCGTCGAGGATCACGCGCGAGTCGGTGCCCGACGCCACAGCGAACGCGTAGCGGCTCGGCACGTTCGACTTAATGACACCCGTCACGACGTTGACCGAGGGTCGCTGTGTTGCGAGGACGAGGTGAATACCGGCCGCGCGTGCAAGCTGGGTGATTCGCTGGATCGAGTCTTCGACGTCGCGAGGCGCGACAAGCATGAGGTCGGCCAGCTCGTCGACCACCACGAGGAGATACGGGTACGGCTTGAGCACGCGCTGGCTCCCCGCGGGCAGCACGATCGAGCCAGAACGGACGGCCTCGTTGAAGTCATCGATGTGACGGAAGCCGAAGCTCGCGAGATCGTCATATCGCATGTCCATCTCCTTCACGACCCACTGCAGCGCCTCCGCGGCCTTCTTCGGGTTCGTGATGATGGGAGTGATGAGGTGCGGCACGCCCTGGTAGACGGTCAGCTCCACGCGCTTCGGGTCGACGAGCACCATGCGCACCTCTGCGGGCGTGGCGCGCATGAGCAGGCTGGTGATCATGGAGTTGATGAAACTCGACTTGCCCGACCCGGTTGCGCCAGCAACCAGCAGGTGGGGCATCTTGGCCAGGTTTGCGACGACGAACCCGCCCTTCACGTCCTTTCCAACCCCGATCGTCATCGGGTGGACGCTCTTGCGAGCCTTCGCGGAACGGAGCACGTCGCCGAGTGCCACGTTCTCGCGATCCTTGTTCGGAATCTCGATCCCGATGGCGCTACGGCCCGGAATCGGCGAGAGGATCCGCACCTCGTTGGAGGCAACCGCGTACGAGAGGTTCTTGGACAGCGCAGTGACCTTCTCGACCTTCACCCCAGGGCCGAGCTCGACCTCGTACTGCGTGACCGTGGGTCCGCGCGAGAAGCCACTGACCCGTGCATCAACTTTGAACTCCTCGAAGACGCGGGCGATCGCGGCCATGATCTGATCGTTCGCCTCCGTATGCGTCTTCGGCGCGTCGCCATGAGAGAGGGCGCTCTGGTCGGGCAGACGGTACTCGGCTGCCACCGGCACGTGCGGTGGGGCAACCTCGAACTGGGTGGTGGCTGCCCCGGCATCCGGCTCGGTTTCGGAGACCGCGTTTCGACGCTCACCAACCGCCCGGTCCCCCGTCCAGGAGTCATCGCCGAGCCCCGAGGCCGGCGCGAGCCCGGCCTGTTGCACCGCCGCCTCCGCCTGCGCCAACTCGTCAAAGAGCTCTGCAGGGAAGGCGTCGGTCGGCGCGTCCGGCGCAAGCGCGGATTCGAACGCGCCCGCTGCCGGTTCCTCCCCCACCCCGTCCAGCACGGAGTCAAGCGCTGCGTCGTCCGTGACGTAGGGCGGTTCCTCCTCGCGCCCCGAAGCATTGCGTCGCCACCACGGGAGCGCCGTGTCGTCGTCCTCCGCTTCCAGGTCGAAGAGGGCGTCGTCCGTCGATGCCTGCCGCTTCGACGATCCCTTGCCCCGCTCAGACGTACCGTCCGCATGCTCGTCAGTCTGCTCCTCACCGACGCCGAAAAGGAACAGGTAGGCCTCTCGCAGCCGGCGCACGATCCGACCGGGCGGCGTCTTCGTCACGATGAGGATTGCGAACACGAGCAGGATCACGAGAATGGGTGCGGCAACCCAGACAGTCAGCACGGCAAGCGGCGCACCCACCATCCACCCGAGGAGCCCTCCGGCCTGCGCCAGCGCGGGCATCCCCTCCTGCGGATTCGGCAAACCACCGAAGACATGACTGAGCCCCGAGATGCTCGTGATCGCGAGGAACAACCCAATCGCGATGCGGCGATTGTCATTCACGCTCGACGGGTGGTTGAAGAGCCACAGCGCGAAACCGACCATGATGATCGGGAAGCCGAAGGCGACCCGACCGAAGAGCCCCCCGAACGTCCACGCGTCGAGCTGTACCGCGACGGGGTTGCCAATGAGGAACCACTCGACCACGGCTCCGATGATCGCGAGGATGACGAGGAGCAGCGGGATGCCGTCACGACGATCGGCCGGGTCGAGCGGCTCGGTGCGGAAGACTCGTGCGGCCCCGCCGACCGCGTGCGCGAGGCCGTTCCACGCGCGAACAATCACGCCTTCACTCGGCTCGGGCTCCACGAGCACGCGCGTGCGCGCGGTCCGGTTCGCGGCCGTCGACTGCGAACCGCGAGAGCCCCTGGATGGAGTCTTCCCGGTTTTTCCGCGCGTCGAAGCTTTATTCGCCATGCTTCGAGGGTACGTTCGACCCCGCACAATCGCGAGGTGACGCTCCGGGAGCAGCGGCGAAAGGCAGGAAAACGCCCCGATCACGCGGCTGAGGGGCCGTTTTCTGCCACTCGCGGCCATGAGGGCGAACGAGCAGAGTAGGGCCCGGAGACCCCGCTATCGGCGCCGCAGTGCACGCACCGCGCGCTTCACGAGCGGGAGCCCCTCCGTCCAGATCCGGTACCCGGGGCCGGGGAGATCCCAGGATCCGGCGAGCAGGTTCTCGTGCGAGGCCCAGCCCTTCTTGAAGGTCGTCACGCCGTCGTTGATGAGACCGCCGAAGTCGTAGCGCACGATCCCTCGCCGCTTCATCTCGCAGATCACGTGCCACTTCAGCGCGTAGTTCGCGCGCAGGCGCTGGCCCGTCTCATCCATGCCGCCGTACAGTTCGAATGCGGTTCGAGAAGACTGGGCCATGAAGAGGAACGCAACGGGGCGATCGTCGACGTAGGCCGCCCACACCGGGGCGTCGTCGCCGAGCATCGTGAAGGCGTCATGGTAGTAGGAGTCCTCGTGCAGCCCGAAGTCGGCCCGCTCGCTCGTCTCGCGATACACCTCGAGGCAGGCATCGAGCTGTTCGAGCGTTTCGACCGGGCGGATCTCGAGCGACTCCTCGCGGCCCGACTTCCGCACGTACTGGCGGTGCTTCTTCGACATGTCGGCCATCAATTCATCCTCCGAGCGGCGGAGGTCGAGAATGAGCGTACGCGCCGGCAGCACCGGGGTCTTCGCCTCGCGCCAGTCGGGGCTGAGCGGGAACTCGCCGGCGTCTTCGTCGGGTTCGATCGACACCGCGACGGCGCGACGCGAGCGCCGCACGTAGCCGCCGACGGCATTTGCGACCGCAGCGGGTGAGGGGTCCGCGGCGGGCCCGTCACCCTCCGCCTCCCGCGCGATCACCGGCCCACGCGGCGCGTAGACGAAGCCGCCGAGCGGGGCGGGAAGCGCGCGGGTGAGCAGCTGGCAGGCACCCACGACGCGGGCCCCAGCGCCCGATCCCTCGCGGACGAGCACGCGCTCCGCACGCCAGCGGTGCGCCGACTTCAGATCGCCCCACCCCCACAGCTGCAGGGGGTGCCCGCCGAGCCGCTTCACCGTCGCATCCCACTCCTCGCGATCGGTGCACGGGGTGACGACAAGCGCTGCGGTGGACGAATGAGGTGCGCTCACGAGCGGCTCCTTCCGAGTTTGCGGGCGATGAATGTGGTGAGTTCGGCGAGTTCCGCGGAACGGAGCAGTCGCAACCCGAGCGCATAGCCGACGCCGACGACGAGGCCTACGACCGCCGCGAATACGATCGCGAGGAGCGCATCGTAATCGGGGGCCGCAATGCTCAGCAGCCAGGTCGCCACGAGCCCGAGCAGCGCGGCAGGGATCGCGGCCAGCACGAATTTCACGAGGCTCTGCGCGATCCTGTGCCCGTCGATCGAGCCGATCTTGCGCCGCAGCAGCCAGGTCGCGATCAACGCCTGCACGATCGTGGCGAACGACCACACGAGCGCGAAGAGCATGCCGATGAGCGCATCCGGTGCAACGACGAGCACGAGCGAGAGCACCACGACGATCGCCATCTGGATCGCGGTGAAGACGAACGGGGTGCGGGTATCCGACAGCGCGTAGAAGGCGCGCTGCACGATGAAGAGGAAACTGTAGGCGGCGAGGCTCACGACGTAGGCCTGCAGCGCCTGCGAGAACTGGTCGACCTGCAGCTGTGTCGCCCCAAAGTTGATGATGCGCGCCACGAACGGAGCCGCGGCGAACAGGGCGACCGCAGCGAACATCATCACGAGCGCGATCTGACGGGCCGACGCCGAGAAGTCCGCACGGAATTCCCGCATCTGCCCGGTCTGCCCCCACTCTGAAAGGCGCGTGAAGTATGCGGTGGCGAGCGACACCGCGATGACGGAGTGCGGCATCATGAAAATGAGCCACACGTTCTGCATCGCGCTTGTTGACGGGCCAGCACCCGACCCGAGCGCGACGACGTTGTTCGTGATGAGCCCACCGACCTGCATCACGCCGATCGTCGCGAGGCTCCAGGCCGCGATCTTGGCGGTGCGGCCGAGGCCCATCCCGCGCCACTTGAAGTCCGGCCGATACCTGAGGCCGGCAGCCCTCCACGAGACGAAAAGTATGAGAGCCTGTGCGATCACCCCGAGCGTTGCGCTGCCCGCGAGGACGCCGATCGAAAGCCCGTTCCAGTCGAGCACCGTGCGGTCCCCCTCGGGGTCAGCGCCGAACATCCAGATGAAGACAAGAATGCCTGCGATGCCGATCACGTTGTTGAGTACGGGCGCCCACGTGAAGGGACCGAAGACGCTGCGCGCATTGAGCACCTCGCCGAGCACGGTGTAGAGGCCGTAGAACACGATTTGGGGCAGGCACCAGTACGCGAAGGCGGTGGCGAGTGCGAGTTGCTCGGGCGGCCAGGCGACTGCGGTGAGCCACACGATCCACGGTGCCACCAGCATGGCGATCACCGCGATCACGATCATGCCCACCGAGATGAGCGTCAGGATCTTGTTGATGTACCCGGCGCCACCGTCGGGATTCTGCGCGGCACGCACGATCTGCGGCACGAGGACCGCGTTGAGCATGCCGCCGAGAAGAATCATGTAGAGCGTGTTCGGCAGCAGGTTGCCGTTCGCGAACGCGTCGGCGGAGACCGAGCCGACGGAGCCGATCGCATAGGCGAGCAGCACGGCTTTCACGAGTCCGAGGATTCGCGAAACCATCGTGCCCGATGCCATCACCGCGCTTGCGCGCATGAGCCCCGCGGCCATTAGTAGTAGGGATCCTTCCGCACGGCGAGCGACAGTCGTCGCGCGATCCGGTCGCCGGTCTTCGTCCACACCGCATAGGCGCGCGGCCGCAGGGGAAGATCGAACGCCCCTGCATAGTCGGTGATGTCGGGCGCGAACGATCGCTTGAACTGGCCCACCCCGAAGAGCGGGTGATCGCGGTCGTCGGCGCGGTCCGAGGGTGGGGCTCCGCAGAGGTCGTGCAGGACGGCGCCGCGCTCCTGAGCCCAGCGCAGCACCTCCCACTGCAGTGCGTGCGAGGCTCCGTATGCGGATTTCGCACGCACCGAGGCGCCATCTTTGTACGTGGTCTTCGCGCCAAGTCCCATGGCGTAGGCGCCGGCGATGAGCACCTGGTCGCCCTCTGCGTCAGGCCGGTACGCGAGGAACATCTGCCCCGCGCCCTGCCGCTCGAACTCCTGCCAGTATTCACGGTAATAGCGTTCGGAGCGCAGCACGAACCGCCCCTCGGCGGTCTCACGAAGCAACCCGAAAAGCGCTGCGCAGTGTTCGTCGGTCGCGGATACACGCACGACCTCGATCCCGTCACGCCGGGCGCGGTTGATCGAGTTGCGAGCCTTCTTTCCGAGACTCGCGAGCAGCGCGGCCGCGTCGGAGTCTGGGTCACCGGCGGCTTCTGGCAGAGCCACGAGCACAGTCGACGGGTTCGGCACGATCCGCACCGTGTCGCGATACCCGGCAGCGCGGAACGCCGGAGCGGATTCCGGGCCGGTGCGCGGCTCGATCTTCAACAGGAATGCACCGTTCGCACGCGCAAGATCCGCGACGGCTGCGGCAACCTCGAGCATGGCCGCGAGGTCCTCCCCCGCCGGCCCGGCGGGCAGGTGCCACCACTCGCCGAGGAATGGCACGCGCTTTGCGAGCACCCCCACTGCAACCGGCTCCCGCCCGGCACGTTCGACGATCACCCTGCGGTCGAGGTAGCGACCCTCGCGGTGCTTGATCTCGAGGTAGGCGTCACCCATCCACACCTCGCCGCCGCCCGGGTTTGCGGCAACTCGCGCATCCCAGTCGGCGCGCTCGACATCCGTCGCGAAGCGGGCGGTGACGCCGCTGGGCGATGCGATGCCCCCGGAAGCGAGGGATCCCTCCACGCCGCTACACCACCACCACGACGGGCACGATCATCGCCTTCCGGCGCAGCTTCGTGCCGACCCAGCGGCCGATCGTGCGTCGCACGATCTGCTGCAACTGGTGGTGATCGGTGACCCCGTCACGCATCGCGGCCTCGAGCGCGTCCGCGATCTGCGGTTTGAAGCGCTCGAACACGGCCTGGTCTTCGGCCACGCCCTTCGCGTGAATGTCGGGGCCGGACACGATGTGCGCGGTCGTCGGTTCGACGACGGTAATCACCGAGATGAACCCTTCTTCGGCGAGCGTGCGGCGATCCCTCAGGTCATCATCGGTCACTCGGCCCACGCTCTTGCCGTCGACGTAGATAAATTCGGTGTCGAGCTGCCCGACCGGGCGTGCGACGCCGTCAGAGAGATCGACGACCGTACCGTTCTCGGCGATCACGGTGCGGTTCTGGGGCACCCCGGTTTCGATCGCGAGCGCCGCGTTTGCGACGAGCATCCGGTACTCGCCGTGGATCGGCATGACGTTCTTCGGGCGCACGATGTTGTAGCAGTACAGCAGCTCACCGGCCGCCGCGTGGCCCGAGACGTGAACCTTCGCGTTCCCCTTGTGCACCACGTTCGCACCGAGCTTGATGAGCCCGTCGATGACGCGGTAGACCGAGGTCTCGTTGCCCGGGATGAGGCTCGAGGCCATGATCACCGTGTCGCCCTCGCCGACTTCCACCTGGTGCTCGCGGTTCACCATGCGGCTGAGCACGGCCATCGGTTCGCCCTGCGAGCCGGTGGACATGTAGACGATGCGATGGTCGGGGATGTCGCCGCTCTTCTTCAGGTCGACGAGCACCCCCTCTGGCACGTCGAGATAGCCGAGGTCTGCGGCGATCTTCATGTTCCGCAGCATCGACCGGCCAAGCAAGACGACGCGTCGGCCGTTGGCGGATGCGGCATCGAGCACCTGCTGCACGCGGTGCACGTGGCTCGAGAAGCTCGCCACCACCACCTTGCCGGGCGTCTTCGCGATGACCTGTTCGATGACGGGGCCGATGTCCTTCTCCAGCGGCGTGAAGCCGGGCACGTCCGCGTTCGTCGAGTCGGTCATGAACAGATCGACGCCTTCTTCGCCGAGCCGAGCGAATGCGCGCAGATCGGTGATGCGGCCGTCGAGCGGCAGCTGATCCATCTTGAAGTCACCGGTACCGATCACGAGTCCGGCATCGGTGCGAATCGCGACAGCGAGCGCGTCGGGAATCGAGTGATTCACCGCGACGAATTCGAGGTCGAACGGACCGTACTCGACACGGTCTCCCTCGGCGACCTCGCGCAAGATCGGCCGAATGCGGTGCTCCTTGAGCTTTGCCGCGACGAACGCAAGCGTGAGCTTCGATCCAACGAGGGGAATGTCCTCACGGAGCTTGAGGAGGTACGGGACGCCACCGATGTGATCCTCGTGGCCGTGCGTGAGCACGACGGCAACGATGTCGCCGAGGCGATCCTCGATCTTCGTGATGTCGGGCAGGATCAGGTCGACGCCCGGGTGCTGCACTTCGGGGAAGAGCACGCCGCAGTCCACGATCAGCAGTTTGCCGTCGATCTCGTAGACCGTCATGTTGCGGCCGACTTCGCCGAGCCCGCCGAGCGGGGTGATGCGAAGCGTGCCCGGCTCAAGAGCGGGCGGGGCGTAAGGGGGGTTGGGCACTGGGCCTCCTGTTGTTAGCGGGTGGTGCCTGCGATCTTGGGCAGGGCACCGCCGGCAGCCGCGTTGCGGTCCGGCCTGAAGTTTGAAAGGTCGACACCCGGCACGTCTCGCACGAGCGCGAGATCGTCCTCGATGAGGGCCGCCTCCCACTCCTCGGGGCCGACGAGCGGGAGCCGGACGCGGGGGCTGCCGATACGGCCGAGGCCGTGCAGGATGTACTTCGCCGCGACGGTTCCGGGAACGTGCGTCATCACCGCGCGCACGAGCGGCTCGAGGTTTTGGTGTGCCGCGCGAGCCGAACGGAGGTCGCCCGCGTTGACCGCGTCGACGATCACGCGGTACGGCGCCGCAGCAATGTTCGCAGTCACCCCGATGAGGCCCGTCGCACCGATCGCGAGCTGCGGGAGCACGTTCGCGTCGTCTCCGGAGAAGTACATGAGGTCGGTTTGGTTGAGCACACGACTAACCTCGCTGAAGTCGCCCTTGGCGTCCTTCACCGCGAGGATGTTCGGATGCTTCGCGAGTCGCAGGACGGTCTCGTACATGATCGGAACGCCCGTGCGCCCCGGAATATCGTAGAGGATGACGGGGAGGTCGGTCGCGTCGGCGACCATGCGGAAGTGAGTGAGCAGCCCTGCCTGAGTCGGCTTGTTGTAGTAGGGGGTGACGATCATCACACCGTCGGCCCCGGCCCGCTCGCTCGCCTGGTAGAGCTCGATCGCGTGCGCGGTCTCGTTCGAGCCGCCGCCCGTGATGACCTTCGCGCGGCCACCGGAGACCGACTTTGCAACCTCCACGAGCTTGATCTTTTCGGGGTCGGTGAGCGTCGACGTCTCACCGGTCGTGCCAGTGACGACGATGCCGTCGGCACCGCTCGTGATGCAGTCATCGATGTGCTGCTCGGTCGCCGCCCAATCCACTTCACCGTCCGCCTGGAACGGGGTGACGAGCGCGACAAGGACCTGCCCGAAAGGATTCTCTACCTGTGCCACCTGTCCAGGGTACCGGACGCGAGCGCGGAGCGGGCTCAGGCGGGCTGACGCGCGAGCGTCGCGACCCGGGTCACACCCGGCGCAGCCAGCGCTCGAAGCGGTAGCCGTGCCCGTTTTCCGCGACACGGGGCTCCCCGGCGTCGGCGAGTTCCCAGTCGCCGCCGAACTCAGGGGCGAACGTGTCGGCGCCCTCGACGTCGAGGGCGATCCGAGTGACCGATAGCTCGTCGGCGAGGGGCAGCGCCGCCGCGAAGATCTGCGCACCCCCGATCACCCAGATGCGTTCCGGTGAGAGTTCGCGGGCGACTTCCAGCGCGGCGTCGAGCGAGGTGGCGACCCGCGCACCGGGCGCAACAGCTTCCGCGTCACGTGAGATGACGATGTTCGCCCGGCCCGGCAGCGGCCGAAATCGTTCCGGCAGCGAATCCCAGGTGAGGCGGCCCATGATCACCGGTGCCCCACTCGTCACGCGTCGGAAGTGGGCGAGATCTTCGGGCAGGTGCCACGGCATCCCGCCGGCCCGACCGATCGCGCCGCCGTGCGCTTCCGCCCAGATCAGACCGATCGTCGGTGCTCCCGCTTCGCGAGGTGTGCTCACGCCAGATCCTCCCGTGCCATCGTTCGGTACGTCACACCGCAACCGGTGCCTTGATGCCGGGGTGGTGCTGGTAGTCGATGACTTCGAAATCTTCGAGCTTGTAATCGAGGATGGAGTCGGCCTTCCGGATCACGATGCGCGGATAGGGGTAGGGATCCCTTGCGAGCTGCCGCTCCACCTGTTCGACGTGATTGTCGTAGATGTGGCAGTCGCCGCCGGTCCAGACGAACTCGCCCGGTTCGAGACCCGTCTGCTGCGCAACCATGAGGGTGAGGAGCGCGTAGGAGGCGATGTTGAAGGGCACGCCGAGGAACATGTCGGCAGAGCGCTGGTACAGCTGACACGAGAGCCGGCCGTCGGCGACATAGAACTGAAAGAAGGCGTGACAGGGCGCGAGCGCCATCTCGTCGAGATCGGCGACGTTCCACGCGGACACGATGATGCGTCTCGAGTCGGGGTTGTCGCGCAGCTGCTCGATCACGTTCGCGATCTGGTCGATGTGCCCCCCGTTCGGGGTCGGCCACGACCGCCACTGCACCCCGTAAACGGGGCCCAGTTCGCCGGACTCATCGGCCCACTCGTCCCAGATCGTGACGTCGTGCTCGGCGAGGAACTCGATGTTGCTCTCGCCTCGGAGAAACCACAGCAGCTCGACCGCGACCGATTTGAAGTGCACCCGTTTCGTTGTGAGCAGCGGAAACGACTCCGAAAGGTCGAATCGGATCTGCTTTCCGAAGAGGCTGCGCGTTCCAGTCCCGGTGCGATCGCTCTTCGGAGTGCCGTGCTCGTAGACCTCCCGGAGGAGATCCTCGTAGGGCGTCGGGATCGGGTTCGCAGTCACGCACCCGATCCTACCTCGGTCGCGGTGGAGCGACCTTAACGCCCCTCGGGCGCACCGATTCCGTCGTCGAACACCTGAAGTGTCGAGGTGTCCACCGATGCGTCGGCCTTCTCGAGCACGCGGCCCTTGAAGAAGTCCGGAGCGACCCTCGCCTGCAGAAGCATGAGCACGATCCCGAGACCCAGCACGACGATGCCGATAATGCCGACGAGCCCGATGCCGCCAATGTTGCTCCCCGAACCGAACTCGGGGTCCAGGCTGTCGATGGTGGTCTGCACGAACACGATAAGCAGCAGCACGCCGCCGAGGCCAGGCAGAATGACCTTTGCGAAGAGCTGCCCCGCCCCCTCCTTCATCGCGGTCTTGCGGAAGTACCAGGGGCTCGCGAGCGCCGTAATCCCGTAGTAGAAGCAGACCATCATGCCGAGCGCGGTGATCGTATCCCACAGCACGTCTTCACTCAGGAAGCGCATAACCGCGTAGAACACGGAGGCGACGATCGAGGACCACAGCAGGGCGACGTAGGGCGACTTGTACTTCGGGTGGATCTTCTTCATGGAGGCCGGTAGCGCGCGATAGTGCGACATGGCGAGAAGCGTGCGCGCCGGGGAGATCGCGGTCGAGTTGATCGATGCCATCGCACTCACGAGGATCGCGATCGAGAGGAAGATCGCCGCCGGCCCCATGACGGGGTGGGCGAGCGCCGCAAAGACGTTCTCCGCGATGTCCGGGTTGTTGAGCCCCGTGCCGGTCTCACCGAGGCCGGCGTAAGCGACGGTGGCCGCGGCGGTGCCGACGTAGAGTACGACGAGGATGACGACGAGAATCATCGCGGCCTTGCTCTCGGTCGACATCCGCCCCTTCGAGGGCTTCGTCTCCTCACCCATCGTGAGGATCGTGTCCCAGCCCCAGTAGACGAAGATCGAGACCGCGATGCCGGCGGCGAATGCGCTGAACGTATCGACCTCGAGCGGGTTGAACCAGGAGAGCTGCGGCATGCTGCCCGCGGTGTTCTCGGGGTTCGCCGCGCCGACGAACATCGCAATGATGAACCAGACGAGCACCGCCATCTGGAAGAAGACGGTGATGTACTGGAACACCTTCGTCTCCGTCATACCGCGATAGGAAATGAGCGTCGCAACCGCCATGAATCCGAGACAGACGATGATGTTGATCAGGACGTTATCGGCGAGTTCTGCGATCCCCGGGTTGCCGGCAAGGATACTGATCGATTGGAACAGGAACTCGACCGCGATGCCTGCGAGGTTTGACAGCACGAGAACGGTCGCGGCGATGAGCCCCCACCCGGCCATCCAGCCCACCCAAGGACCGAATGCTCGGGTCGCCCAGGTGAAGGAGGTGCCGGAATCCGGCATGGCCGAGTTGAGCGCCCGGTAGCCGAGTGCCACGAGCAGCATCGGAAGGAACCCGACGAGGAAGATCGCGGGAGTTTGATACCCGACCTCGCTCGCAGCCGGCCCCACGGCCGCGGTCAAGGTGTAGGCGGGTGCGCAGACGGACAGGCCGATCACCAGGGCGCCGAGCACGCCGACGGTGCCCTGCGGCAGCCCCTTCTTGCTGATCCCTCTGACCGAGTCGAGCGTTCTCGTCTTGGGCTCCGAGGAGCTGAGGTCGTACTTGGACATCGGACACCGTCCTTACACTCGTCCGCTGCGCCGGGTGCAGCGGTTCCGCTGTGCCCGGGTGACGCACGATGGCGGTGACAGGGCTGCGATGATTCTATGCTGAGCTCAGTGAATGCCCTAATCCAATATCGAAAAGAATTCAGCGCTTTTCGTTGCGGCTGAGACGAATTGCTTCTCGAATCGCAGCTCTTGCGCGCTTTCTGTCACCGGATGCGTCGTAGACGACGCCGAGACGCATCCACGCCTCCCATGACGAGGGATCCGCCTCGACCTCGGCCTTATACTTGGGGAATGCCGCGTCCGCGTCTTCACGCAGCGGACGCCCTGACGGGCGCGTGGCGACGACCTCGTCGGGCAACCTGCCGTCGGCGTCGAGTCGATCGGCGAGCCTCGTCGAGTCGCGCCCGAAACGGAGCTCACGCCACAGCGCCCACAGGCCGATGAGCGGCAGCACGAGGAGTGCGAGCCCCATGATCGTGGCGAGCGGCACGCCCGAGCCGAGCAACGCAACACCTCGCACGCCGACGAGCACGAAGTACAGTACGAGCACAGCGCTCATCACCAGCACCCCGAGAAGGGTGCGTACTCGGGCGCTCATGCGCCGATTCCGAGCAGCGCGTCGAGGCCGACGGTGAGTCCTCTTGCGTCGCTTGCCGCCTCGAGCGCGGCGCGGATGCCGGCGCGGTAGGCCTCGTTGGAGTGCGTGTCGTGCGTGACAGAGAGCACCTCGCCCGGTCCGCCGAAGCGCACCTCCTGCTTCGCGATCACACCGGCAAGCCGCAGGCTGTGCACGGGAATTCCGTCGACGAGCGTGCCTCGCGCAGGCTGTTCGGCGAAGGGCGCCTCGACGGGTCGGCCCTGTCGCGCGCTGGCGATGAGTTCTGCCGTGCGCACCGCCGTCCCCGACGGCGAGTCGACCTTCGCCGGGTGGTGGGCTTCGATGATCTCCACGGCATCGAAGTAGGGGGCCGCAATCCTCGCCAGCGCGGTGCCGAGCACCGAACCGAGGGAGAAGTTCGGCACGACGATCACCCCGGCGCCGGGCGTCTCGTCGATGAGCCGCTCCAGCGAGGCGAGACGTTCGGCCGACCAGCCGCTCGTGCCCACGATCACCTTCTGCCCTCGTCCGATCGCACGTCGTACGATCTCGCCCGACGCGTCGGGGTGACTCACATCGACGAGAACTGTCGCGTCTCGCCCCTCCTCCACCCCGGAAGCGCTCGTCAACCGAGCCACGAGTTCGAAGTCGGGGTGTTCCTCCACGACCTCGCAGACGAGGGATCCGAGACGCCCGGTCGAACCCGAGACTGCGACACTCACCACCATGGTCAGATCCTAACGCTCGCCGGTCGCAGCGAGGCCGGAACGCGACGTCTCTCCGACGGCGACGGTGACGAGCGGGCGGGCCGCGATCAGCGCGGCGACCTCACGGATCTCCTCCGCCGTCACGGCCTCGTAGCGCTCGAGCGAAGCGTCGAGGTCGTATAGCTCTCCGCTTCCGAGTTCGGCGCGAGCGAGGCGCCCCATTCTCGTATCGGAGTCTTCGAGGGCGAGAGCAGACGAACCGGCGATCTGCCCGAGTGCACGTTCCCGCTCCTCCTCGGTGATCCCGAGATCCGCGATCTTGCGCAGCTCGTCCTTGCTGAGCTCGAGAACCTCCAAGGCGCGTTCCGGCGCGGTGCCCGCGTACATCCCGAAGAGGCCGGCATCGGAGTAGCTCGCGCCGAATGAATACGCCGTGTAGGCGAGCCCCCGCTTCTCACGGATCTCCTGGAACAGTCGACTCGACATCCCACCGCCGAGCACTGAGTTCATGAGCCCGAACGCGAACCGGCGCGGATCCCTCGCGGAAAGCCCCTCCGCACCTACGAGCAGATTGATCTGCTCAGACGGACGCTCCGTGAGATGCACGCGGGCTTCACCGGTGCGAGCGTCTCTGGACGACTGACCGCGCCGCACCGGCGTCGCGGTGCGTGAGGTGCTCCAGCGCTCCTCCGGCGACAACGAGAGCGCCGAAAGCACCTGTTCGACAAGCCGCTCGTGATCGACGGCCCCCGCCGCAGTGACCACGAGGGTCGAGGGATCGTACTGGTCGCGATAGTGGCGGTCGACCGCGTCTCGCTTCGCTTCCTTGATGGTTTCGGGGCTCCCACCGATCGGTCGTCCGAGCGGGTGGTCACCGAGCACCGCCTCAAAGAACTTCTCGTGCGCGACATCGACAAGATCGTCAGAGGCCATCGCGAGTTCCTCAAGGATCACGCCGCGCTCGGTTTCGAACTCCCCCGCTTCGAGCGTGGAGTTCGTCACCATGTCGGCGAGCACGGTGACCGCGAACTCGACGTCCTCGTCGCGCACCTTCGCGTAGTAGCAGGTGTATTCCTTAGCGGTGAGCGCGTTGTGCTCCGCACCGATGCGATCGAAACTCGTCGCGATTGAGTAGGCGTCTCGCGTGGGCGTGCCCTTGAACAGCAGATGCTCCAGGAAGTGTGTGGAGCCGAGGCTACCGGGCGCGTCGCCGCGTTCGGCCTGCTCGTCACGCGACCCCACGCCAACCCAGAAGCCGATCGACGCGCTGCGTGCCCCCGGCATATGCTCGGTGAGTACGCGCAGCCCGCTCGGGTGCACCGTCCGTCGCATCGTCGCACCGCCGAGATCGGAACGAAGCTCTGCGTGGTCGAGTGGAAGAAGGATCGGATCTCGCATCCCACCAGCCTACGGGTTCTCGCCTGGACCCTCAGCCCGCCTATACTGAGGGGAGTTGTTGTTCCGTTCGCGCTCAAGTCAAAGCGAGGCCATTCTTCATGTCGCACACCGAGACCACCGATCAGGCGAAGCACACCGCGATCTTTGCGCCTTCTCCGCGCCCGCGGATCACCTTCGGCACTGCGATCCTGGTACTCCTCACCGTGATTCTCGTTTTCGGTGGCTTCTACCTCATGGGGGCCGCGTTCTCAGTGCCCGAGGAGCAGGCGTTCTGGGTGTTCGCTGCAGCCCTGGCGCTCGATACGATCGGCTTCTGGATCGCCTTCGGCATCATCCCGAGCCGCGAACGCTAGACTTCTTTAGCGCAAATAGCAAACAGCGCCCGCCAACCCGTTACCGGGTGGCGGGCGCTGTTTGCTGTCGTAGCGGCTACTCCGCTGCGGGAACCTCCGGCGCTGCCTCGGCCTCGTCCGCGGCTTCCACCACGGGTTCGAGGGAGAGCTTGCCCCGGTCGTCGACCTTCGTGATCTTCACGAGGATCTTCTGACCGATCGAGAGCACCTCGTCGACGGAGTCGATGCGCTTTCCACCGACGAGCTTGCGCACCTCAGAGATGTGCAGCAGGCCGTCCTTGCCCGGCAGCAGTGAGATGAACGCGCCAAACGCTGCGTTCTTCACCACGGTGCCGAGGTACTGCTCGCCAACCTCGGGGTTCTGCGGGTTCGCGATCGCGTTGACCTGCACCCGAGCAGCCTCAGCCGAGGGCCCGTCGACCGCACCGATGTACACGGTTCCGTCGTCGTCGATCGAGATGTCGGCCCCGGTCTCGTCCTGGATACCGTTGATCGTCTTGCCCTTCGGGCCGATGAGCTCACCGATCTTGTCCACCGGGATCTGCACGCTGATGACGCGGGGCGCGGTCGGCGCCATCTCGTCGGGCGTATCGATCGCCTGGTTGATGACGTCGAGGATCGTGTTGCGCGCATCCTTCGCCTGCGAGAGCGCGCCCGCGAGCACGTCGGAGGGGATGCCGTCGAGCTTCGTGTCGAGCTGCAGCGCGGTCACGAATTCGGCGGTACCTGCGACCTTGAAGTCCATGTCGCCGAGCGCATCCTCCGCACCGAGAATGTCGGTGAGGGTGGCGTAGCGGGTCTCGCCGTCGACCTCGTCCGACACGAGCCCCATCGCGATGCCCGCAACGGGAGCGCGAAGCGGCACTCCAGCGTTCAGCAGCGAGAGCGTCGAAGCGCACACCGACCCCATCGACGTCGAGCCATTCGAGCTGAGGGCCTCGGAGACCTGACGGATGGCGTACGGGAACTCCTCGCGACTCGGCAGCACCGGCACAAGTGCACGCTCGGCCAGGAAGCCGTGTCCGATCTCGCGGCGCTTCGGGCTGCCGACTCGTCCGGTCTCGCCGGTCGAGTAGGGCGGGAAGTTGTAGTGGTGCATGTAGCGCTTGCTTGTCGTGGGCGACAGCGAGTCGATCTGCTGCTCCATCTTCAGCATGTTCAGCGTGGAGACACCGAGGATCTGGGTCTCACCGCGCTGGAAGATCGCAGACCCGTGCACGCGAGGGATGACCTGCACTTCGGCGTCGAGCGCGCGGATATCGCGGAGCCCACGACCGTCGATGCGTGCACCCTCGGCGAGGATGCGACCGCGGACGACCTTCTTCGTAACCGCCTTGTACGCTCCAGAGACCTGGCTCTCAACTTCCGCGGGAAGTTCTCCGGCCTCCACCTTCGCAGCGATGGCTTCCTTCACACGCGCCTTCAGCGCGTCATCGGAGTCCTGGCGCGTCTGCTTATCGGCGATCTGGTAGATGCCTGCGAGCTCGGACTCGGCCAGCGCCTCGACGGCGGCGTAGAGCTCGTCGGTGTACGGCAGGAACACGGGGTATTCCTGAATCTCCTTGGCCGACTGGGCAGCGAGCTGCTCCTGCGCCTTCACCAGCTGGGTGAGGAACGGCTTCGCCGCTTCCAGTCCCTGCGCGACGACCGCTTCGTCGGGCTTCGTGGCACCGGCCTTGATGAGGTTCCAAGAGACCTCGGTGGCTTCGGCCTCAACCATCATGATCGCGACGTCTTCGGTGCCGTCTGCCTTCGTGACGACGCGGCCGGCAACCATCAGGTCGAAGACAGCTTCCTGCAGCTGTTCGGCGTTCGGGAAGGCCACCCACTGGTCCGCGGCATTCCCGGAACCCGGGATGAGCGCGAGACGGACGCCAGCGATGGGGCCGGAGAATGGCAGCCCGGAGATCTGGGTCGACGCCGATGCGGCGTTGATGGCGAGCGCGTCGTAGAACTCGCCGGGCGCGATCGACATGACGGTGACGACGATCTGCACCTCGTTGCGCAGTCCGTCGACGAACGACGGGCGCAGCGGGCGGTCGATGAGGCGGCACACGAGAATCGCCTCGGTCGACGGGCGGCCTTCGCGGCGGAAGAACGAACCGGGAATCTTGCCGGCCGCGTACGAGCGCTCCTCGACGTCAACGGTCAGCGGGAAGAAGTCGAAGTGATCCTTCGGGTGCTTCGATGCGCTCGTTGCCGACAGGAGCATCGTCTCGTCGTCGAGGTAGGCGGCAACGGCGCCCTGCGCCTGTTGCGCGAGCCGGCCGGCCTCGAATCGGATGGTGCGCTTACCGAACTTGCCGTTGTCGAGCACGGCTTCGGCGAACTTGATTTCAGGACCCTCCACGGGGACTCCTCTACTCGAAAGGAGCACGCGGCGGGCAGCCCGAGGCCCTGCGAGCGAGTGCTGCGGCAGGCCACGGAGCTGATGTTCAGTAGACGACCACTCTGGTGCTCGCGGCCGTGAGCCGCGCAGAGGGATCCACCACCGAAGACCAGCCCGCCAGCCGACGTGCTCGGTTCAACAGTGAATGTGGACAGACGTCCACCGGATCAGCGTATCACTCGAAGCCGCGCGGTGGGCGGCGGAGTGAACCGTCACCTTCAAAGGCTGCCGCATACGAGAGCAGCGAGGGATCGGAGTATGCGCGCCCAGCGAACGTCAGCCCGACCGGCACCCCGATGTCATCCATGATCCCCATCGTTACCGTGGCGGTCGGGATTCCGAGGTGGCGCAGCGCATAGTTGCCGTTCGAGAAAAAGACGCCGTTCGCCCACGCGTGATCGGCCGCGTCCGGGTCGCGTTCTGCGTCCTCCGTCGCAACGTCCGCGTTCGCGGGGAACACGACCGCGTCGTAGCCGTGCTCGTCGAGCCAGCTCTCGAACAGTTCTTCACGGAGCCTGATGAGCGCCTGAAGGCCCGCGGCGAGGTCGGGGCGGTCGCGAGGATCCGGGATCCCTTGCCGCGCAGCCGCCACCGTCGCACGGTAGCGGTTCTCGTAGTCCTCGACCTCTTCGTACCGGTCGGGCAGCGTCCCGGGCGGGCTCGGGAAGATGAGGTCCGGGTCCACGCCAGCGAGCGACGGGCAGGCGGGGTCGGCATTCGCGCGCAGGAAATCGTCCCATCCGAACGCGAGAAAATGCGTGAACTCGGTGTCCATCCACCCGTCGGGGAGCACGCCGAGCGCGCCAACGTTCTCCTGCCCGGGCCGATCGCCCTCGTAGCGTTCAATGAGCGGGAAATCGGTCACTACCACCTCCGCACCGAGTCGTTCAAGGCGATCGCGCGCGAACTCCCAGCGAGAGAGAATCGACGGCCGCACCGAGATCGGGAAATTGGGGTCTTCCCCGAGGTACATTCTTGGGACCGCGAGGCGGCGGCCGCGAAGCGACTCGGCATCGAGAAGTGACAGGTAACTCTCCGGTCGGTGTTCGCTCGCCGCCGGCAGCTTGACGACGCTCTGCCGCCGCCAGAAATCTCCACGTGTCACCGGGTCATCTCGCACGAGCACATCGAGGATCCGCAGCATGTCGGGCATCGATCTCGTGTGCGGAACGATGACGTCGCGCGCGGGAAAGAGCGGCCAGTTGCCGCGGATCGACAGCAGGCCCCAGCTCGGCGTGTAGGCGCAGAGGCCGGTGTTCGATGCCGGGCTGCGCCCGGAGGAGACCGTCTCCTCCCCCATGCCGAACATTGCGAGGTTTGCGGCGGTCGACGCCCCGGAGCCGTTGGACGATCCCGAGGCGTAGGCGGCCGCAAGGAATGCGCGGTTGTAGGGGTTCTCGGCTCTCCCGTACAGGCCGCGCTGCATGCCGCCGTCCGCCATCGGCGGCATGTTGGTCTTCCCGAGGAGCACCGCTCCGGCTTCGCGCAGGCACGCAACCGAGAACGCATCCCACTGCGCGACGAGCCCCGCGAACGCCGGCGAACCCGCCGCAACGGTGAGCCCCTGGACCATGTAGGAGTCCTTCACGGTGAACGGGACACCCTCGAGCGGGCGTGCCGTCCCCTCACTCCACCTCCGATCAGATTCCGCGGCTTCCTGGGCGGCGTGCGGGTTCAGCACGACGATCGCGTGCAGCCCGTCGTCGCCGCGGTCGTACTGCTCAATCCGGGAGAGATACTGTTCGGCGACCCGGCTTGGTGACGTGAGTCCGCGTTGGTAAGCGTCAAGTAACGCAGCGATGTCGGCCTCCACGAGGTCGAAGCCGACATCGGCCTTCGGCAATTCGCTGTCGGCTCTCCCAGACATGATCCTCCTCGATGCAGCGCTGGAACGCGGTACCCCGAGCTTAGTTCTCCGGCCCGGCTGCGCGCCGGAAGCGTCAGGCGAAGGCCGAGAGCCCCGTAATCTCCCGCCCAATGATGAGCGCCTGCACTGTCTCAGTCCCCTCGTAAGTGTGGAGGGCCTCGATGTCGGCGAAGTGACGGGCAACCCGATGCTTGAGCAAGATCCCGTTTCCGCCGAGCAGGTCGCGCGCGTCCGCAGCCATCGCGCGGGCAGTCCGGGTCGCAGTGTACTTCGCGAGAGAGGCGCCCGGCCCGGTGAGTTCGCCCCGCTCCTCCGCTCGAGTCATCTCCATGAGCAAGGTCTGCAGCGACGTCAGCCGACTCAGCATTTCTGCCAGACGGGCCTGAACGATCTGCGAGGCTGCGAGGGGCCTACCAAACTGAATGCGCTGCCTCGCATAGTGCACCGCGGTCTCGTAGACTCCGGTCGCGTGCCCGAGCGCTCCCCAGGCCACACCGAGCCGGGTCGCCTGCAGCACCCGCGCCGTGTCCTTGAAACTCCGCGCACCGGGAAGCTTCGCGCTCTCAGGGATGTGGACACCGTCGAACTCGATCGACGCCTGCCAGATGGCACGCAATGAGACCTTGCCCTCGATGGTGGTGGCGCGGTACCCCGGCGCGTCCTGCGGCACGAGAAACCCCTGGACCTGCCCGTCGTCGCCGCGGGCCCACACGACCGCGATCTGCCCGACACTTCCAGACCCGATCCACTTCTTGTGCCCGGTGATCCGGTAGCCGCCGTCGACCGTCTCGGCGCGCGTCTCGAGGCTCACCGAGTCTGACCCGTGCGTGGGCTCGGTCAGAGCGAAAGCTCCGAGCTCGGTGCCCCGAGCGAGCGGCTCAGCCCAGCGCGCGCGCTGTTCCTCGGATCCGCAGTCCATGATCGACCGCAGGGCGAGCGCACCCTGCACCCCCACGATCGTCGCGATGGAGCCGTCGCCGCGAGAGAGTTCCATGGACACGAGGCTGGCCGCTAACAAGCTTTGGTGGGGAAAGCCCGGCACATCTACGCCGTCGCGCAAAAGATCGAGTTCGCCGAGCCGTCTCGCGAGTGCAAGCGGGTACTCCGCACGCTCCCAGATGTCGTCGATGACGGGGCGCACCTCGTTCTGCACAAAGTCGCGGGCCCGGTCACGATACGCGAGGTCCTCGGCAGACACCCCGCGGAAGACCCCCGTAACGTCGGGATCCAGTGGCTCCCAGAGATCGTATGTCGGTTCTTCGGTCCCGGGTCTCGCCGGTGCGCTCACGTCGGTCATCGCGCTTCCTCTCTCGTGGGATCAGGTCGTCACCGGTCTCCCGGCGCCATGCTTCGAGGATGCCTGAGACTGCGTGTCAGGTCAAGGGCGAGATGGCTGGCAATTCCTTGCAGGACAACCCCGAGACGGAGAAACTCAGTCCCAAATCCGGTGCCGGTGTGCTAACTTGCTGACATGGTTACCGGCAGAGTCACCTCACCTCCGAGCGAATACTCCGCGGCCGCGATCCGCTGCATCGCGGCGCGCGGCTACGAAGCGACGACCGCGGAGGATCTGGCCGAGGCGATCGGGGTGAGCCGGAGCACATTCTTTCGACGTTTCGGAAGCAAGGATGACGTTGTGTTCGCGGAGCACGACCACGCGCTGAGCCACCTCGACGACTTCCTCGCGTCGACGAACGCACCGCCGGCAGATGCGCTCGTTCAGGGGGCCAGCGATGTCCTTCGTCACCTCATCCGAGACCCCGAAGCGGCTCGTATCCGTTTCGAACTCGTGCGCAGCACACCCCCGTTGCGGGACCGCGAGCTGGTCATCACGCACCGCTACGAACGCGTGTTCGCGCGTCATCTGCGTGACAACCTCCCAGTCGGCACACCGGCGTGGGTCGCGGGCGCCATCGCTTCCTCGACCGTGGCGGTGCACAATGCGACGTTGCGCGGCTGGCTGGTGGGCGAGATCGACGATGCCACACACCACGCTGCGAGGGATCTCAAGCATCTCCTCTGCCTCTACGACCGGTGGCTCTCACCCGACCGTCCGGCCGAACGCAGCCGAGTGCTCGTCGCCGTCTACGAAACCGAGAGCTCACCGGAGTCGGTGTACGAAGCACTCGCCGAACAGCTCGGCCGGGAGGGCTAATCTGCCTCGCTTTTCCACGCCACCGCGCGTTCGATGAGCCGCAGATATCCGGAGAGCGCCGCAACCCCGCCAGGACTGGTGGGGAGCCCGTCGCCGAGGCGGTCGGAAGCGATCAGGTGCGCCGACCACTGTGCGCGACTGATCGCGACATTGAGCCGGTTGCGCATGAGCAGGAACTCGAGCCCTCTCGGAGCGTCTTCTGGGCTCGATGCAGCGAGCGTGACGATCGCGAAGACCGCCTCCTGCCCCTGGAATCTATCTACGGTGCCGACCCTGATCCGACCGAGTCCCGCGGCGGCGAGCGCTTCGGAGACGCACTCCACCTGCGCATTGTAGGGTGCCACCACGATGATGTCGGCCTGGTCCACTGGCCGCTCGGCGGTATCACCGTCTCGAACACGGCCGCGCAGGAGCCGTTGGGCGCAATCTACGACGGCCTCGGCCTCTTCGATCGACGAGGTCGAGTTGCCACGGTGGCTCACCGGATGGGCGACAAGCCCAGGCGGGCCGGCGTTCAGTGCGACTCGATTCGCCGCGGTCGGATGCGAGCGTAGTCGCCCACCGTACGCGAGCTCGGAAACGACCGCGGAAAGTTCCGGCCGGAGTCTTCGCGTTTCGGCGAGGAAGAACCCCTCGCCCGGTGGGATCGTCTCGCGATCCCCGAGGAGCCACGCGAGTGCCGAGGTGTCGATCGGTTCGGGGTGCGACCCCTGCGATACCTGGGGAAGCTGCTGAGGGTCGCCGAGCAGCAGGATCCGGTGAGCCGAGACCGACGCGGCGATCGTCGGCGCGAGAGCGAACTGGCCGGCCTCATCGACGATGAGGAGGTCGAGCGATCCTCGCTCGAACCGTGACGGATTGCTGAGATCCCAGGCCGTTCCGCCGACGACGCAGCCCGACCCCCGCTCCCGATGGCTTGCAAGAAACGCGGCTTGCCCGTTCCGCGGGAGCACGGTGAAACCGGGGTCTGCCCGTTCCTCCCCGAGTGTTCCGCTCTGCGGCACCTTGCCGACGCTCGCCGGATCGACGCCTGCCGCCACGACTCCTGTCAGCACGTGTTCGATCACCTGGTGCGACTGCGCCGTGACGCCGATCCGCCAACCGCAGTCTTCGACAAGTCGTTTGATAACCCCGGCCGCGAGGGTGGTCTTGCCCGTGCCGGGCGGGCCCTGGATTGCGAGGGCGCTGCGATCGAGAGCGAGTACGCTCCGCATCACGGCCTCAATCCGGTCCTCAGCAGGTTCCGCGGGGTCGAGCGCGTTCGCGATACCCGAGGCACCTGGCGTGGAGTCATGCGGATTCCGCCCCTCCACCGACCGAAACACGGGGGTGGAGCGGCGAAGCAGATCGACCGCCGGGTCTCTCGGGAACGCCCCGCGGTCCAGCGCTGCCGCGAGCGCCTCGCCCCACTCCTCGATCGCGCGCTTCTGACTCCCTGCCGGGGGCGGTGGGCCGGGAGTGACGGCGACCGGGAGAGTCGAATACTCGTGGCCGTCACCGGCTGACTCCTCGACGAGCACGCCTTCTGCGACGGAATCGACGATGCGGGCCCGACGCGCGCCGCGCGCCCCCGGAGCCGTGCCGCTGTGCGTGAAGGGTGCGGGGTGCGCGTACAGCAGAAAGATCTCCCCGCCCGGGCGCAGCCGACTCCCGGGGGCGATCTCCCCGCGCAGCAGTACCCGCCGGCGCCGCACCCTCGCCCGCTGCGGCAGATGCCAGTCCTCCACGACGCGACTCGAGTCGGCGTCAACCACCAGCACGTCCCGTGTCTGCGCCCAGTCCTCGATGGGATCAACCGTGCGCGCATAGTGGGCCCACCAGAAGGCTTTCTGCTCGCGCTGGTGATAGTCGATCGCGCTCGCAGCCAACGCGATCGACTGGCGATCCCCCGCATGCGGCGAGCGCTCCGCGTGACGCTCGAGCGCCACGGCCACGGCACTGGGTTCCTGTTCGACACCCTCGTCGAGGCTGTGCGGCTCCGGTGCTCGGGGCGTGACTCCGTGCCGGGCGGCCTGCCCGAGTAGCCAGTCTCGAAGGCGCAAAGTCGACAGGCAGTCGTACCGGTTGTAGTCGGCGATTGATTCGAGCCTTCGACGCCCTTCGTCGCGTGTCGCCGAGTCCGCCGCTGCGAGTTGCGCGGTCGCCTCCGCATACTCGGTCACCGACTCTGCACCGCTCGTCACTCCGTCTTGGTCGCGCAGCTCACCTCCCATGTACAGGGGTTCGAGCTGCTTGATGGAATACGACCGTGTGCCAATACGCAGTGCCGCGCGCACTATCGGGTAGAGGTCGACCAGCACGTGCTCGCTGAGCAGCCGGTCGACCTCGGCCTCACCGACGCCGTGGCGAGCAGCGATCGAGAGCAGGTGCGTCCGCTCGTAGGCGGCATAGTGGTAAATCCGCATACCGGGGTAACGTGCGCGCCGCTCCGCGACGAACGTCAGGAAATCAAGAAGGGCCTTCCGCTCCCCGTCGAGGTCGTGCGCCCACATGCAGCGATACTGCTCCTGCGTGTCGACCATGCCGAAGAGATAGTCGAGCCCCCAGCGCACGCGCACCTCTCCATAGGCTAGAGCGCCCGCTTCAGGCCCGCGGTCAGGTTCTCGATACATGGGGTCGCCTTCGAAATCGAAGAAGAGATCACCCTCGTCTGGTTGGGGAAGGGCCGCGAACCCGCTGGCGTCGACGACGCGCACGGAGAGGTCGCCCGCATGCGCCGTCGCCACCTGCGCGGCGGCCTGCTCGGCGATCCCCTCGAGCGCACGGGTGGACACCCCCGGAACCGCCATCGACCTGTCGGCCCGCGCGATCGCATCGATGGTCGGCAGCCCGGCAGCCACGAGTGCATCGCGCTGGGAGCGGCGAATTCCAGCAATGAGTAGCGGATCCCGGGTGCGCTGCACTTCGGGTTCGCAGACCTCGCACCGCCCGCACGCCGCAATATCATCCGCATTCCACGCCACAGGCGCCGCGCTCTCGCGTCTGCCGTCTGCCCCGCGGGCAGCGATTCGTTCCCGAAGGATCCGGTGCAGCCGCGCACGACGAGCCCGGAAAACCGGTGCAATGTCCGCCAAACGGTGACGGGAGCGGGCACCGTCGCCGAGAAGGAGGACCGCCTCACCGGCGACCGGAACGTCGAGTCGCTCCAGCTGCTCGGCATATGCCGCTAGCTGCATGAGCGCCGTCACCCGTGCTCGACGCGCGAGCTTCGCATCCTGCACCTCGAATGCTCCGTCGGCCGTGCGCCTGAGAAAATCGGCGAACCCCAAGAATCCGATCTGTGGTTCATCTGCAGCGCCCTCGACTGGAGCGTGGGCTGGGTCGAAGAAGGTCGCCTGAAACACGACGTCGGCCCCGCCGCGCAGCGCGCGAATTGTCCGCTCGGCAGCGGCAGCGAGGTCCGCCTCACTGCGCGGATCACATCGAGGGATCGCAACGACCCCGCCCCGAGCGCCCGCGGACCCCCTGCCGAGTTCTCGGCGGTACTCCTCCAGCACCCGCTCTTCATGCTCGTCGCCCAGCTCCGCGGCGCGCGCGAGCATCGCGTCGTCATCGGGCGGCACGATCACCGCCCGCCCGAGCCGCAGGTCGACACGCCGCAGAAACGCGAACTCACAGGCGCTCGCCGCGGTGAGGTCGCTCGCGCTCGTCATCACGCGTTCGCCCGCCCCATCAGCCCGAATCTGGATGAACATCGCGCCTCCTCTCGATGGGAAAAGACCATAGCGGGTACCGGTGACAGGCTATGCTGGAAGAACGGATCGGTCGCTGAGCCGATCCTATCGTCGCTGATGTCTGCGGGGCCTTCGTATTTTGCTCCGCTCCGGCGCCCCGGCTCCGACTCACTCCGCGGCGAACGGTTGCGCGATCCCGCGCACTCGCCGACACCCGCAGCAGATCAGCTCTGTCTTCTCTCAGGTCGACTACGCATGCTGCCTCAACACGAAAGGTCCACGTGACCGACCAGACCACTCCCACGCCATCGTTCCTCGATCTCGGCGTTCCCGAACCCATCGCCCACGCGCTCGAGAAGAACGGTAAAACCTCACCGTTCCCCATTCAGCGCGACACGCTCCCTGACACGCTCGCTGGCCGCGACGTGCTCGGTCGTGGCCGCACCGGTTCAGGAAAGACCATTGCCTTCGGCATCCCGCTCGTTGCAAACCTCGCGGGCGGCGAAGCGGGCATCGCGTCCCATGCGGCGGCGAAGACGCGCCGTCCCAATCGCCCGCGCGGGTTGGTGCTCGCCCCGACTCGCGAACTGGTCACGCAGATCGCCGAGACGATCAAGATGCTGGCTGACCCGGCGGGAATCAAAGTCACGACGATCTTCGGTGGGATCCCTCAGCGGCGACAGGAAGCCGCGCTCGAGGGCGGAATCGATATCGTGGTCGCCGCACCCGGGCGACTCGACGATCTCATGCGCCAGGGGCTGGTGAGTCTCGAGGACGTCGAGATCACCGTGCTCGACGAGGCTGACCACATGGCCGACATGGGCTTCCTCCCGGTCGTTACCCGCATTCTGAATCAGACGCCCAAGCAGGGGCAGCGTCTTCTGTTCTCAGCCACCCTCGATAACGGGGTCGACAACATCGTGAAGCGATACCTGCACTCCCCGGTGATGCACTCGGTCGATGCCGCGGAATCACCGGTGCCACAGCTGACCCACCACGTCTTCGAGGTCGCGGGCAAGTCGGAGAAGGATGCTCTGATCGAAGCGCTCGCCTCAGGTACCGCCCGACGCATTTTCTTCACTCGGATGAAGCATCAGGCAAAGAAGCTCGCGAAGCAGCTGACGGCCCGCGGTATTCCCGCGGTCGAACTTCAGGGAAACCTTTCGCAGAATGCGAGGGATCGGAACCTCGCGGAGTTTGTCTCCGGCGAGGCTCGAGTGCTCGTCGCAACCGACGTTGCGGCCCGCGGAGTGCACGTTGACGGCGTCGAGCTTGTCGTGCACATCGATCCCCCGGTCGAACACAAGGCGTATCTCCACCGATCAGGTCGCACGGCTCGCGCCGGGAACGAGGGTGACGTAGTCACGATCGTGCTGCCCGAGCAGCGGGGCGAAATGCGGCAGATCATGCGTGCAGCGAAGATCAGGGTCACCCCGAAACCAGTGAACCCGATGGCCTCGAACATCGATCCGGAGGTGCTCGCTCTGATCGGCGAACTCGCCCCACGCGTCGACCCGAAAGAGACTGAGCGTCGTCGCGCTGAGGCACAGGCGGCACAGCAGCGGGCTGCCGGCCACGCACCGGCGGGAACCGGCAAGTCGCAGGGTGCGAACGCACGGCGGAAGCGCTCTCGCGGAGGCCGAGGCAGGAGCGGCCAGGGTCAGGGCCAAGGGCAAGGCGGCCAGGGTCAAGGTGGCCAAGGTCGGAACAGCCAGGGCCGGGGCGGTCAGGGTCGGGGACGTGCCCCTGGGTCGGGTGCGCCCCGGCCTCCCCGCAGCTAGTTCACGAGGGGACGGGAGGCGCCGAGCGCTCACCTGGCCGTTCAACGAATTCCTTGTGTCTTTGGCGAATTTGCCACTGATTTCGACCTTATACTCGCCTGATGGGCGTATATCGGGCACTCGGCCGCAACGCGGGCGTGTTTCGCGTGCTCGGCTCGCAACTCATTGCCCGGTTCCCGTTCGGGATGATTTCTATCATCATGCTGCTGCACATCGAGCATCGGTACGGCGACTACACGTCCGCGGGAATCGTGCTCGCCGCGCAAAGTGTCGGTCAGGCCGTCTCGGGACCGCTGAGTAGCCGACTGATGGGCCGCTGGGGCATGCGTCCCGTGCTCACTGTCACGTCGATCCTGTGCGCTTCTCTCCTGCTCGTCGTCGCGTATGCGGCTCTTCCGCTCGTTGTTGTTGCCGTGACTGCCGTGTTCCTCGGTCTCACGACTCCACCGATCACGCCGGCCGTTCGCACCATCTATCCCAGGCTCGTGCCTTCGTCTCAGCTGTCGGCGCTCTTCTCCCTCGACGCCGCGGCGCAGGAGCTCATCTGGGTCGCGGGCCCGGTGGTCGCCGTGTTCGTCTCTTCGCAGTTCGGGACCGCTGCGGGACTCACTGTGGCCGCAGCGTTCATGGTCGTCGGCGGCGCGTGGTTCATTATGAGCCCGCCGCTCGGCAGGGTGAAGCTCGTCGCACCGAAACGGGGGTTCGGCGCGGTGCTGCGAATTCCAACCGTGGTGATCACCACCGTGATCAGCTTCTTCTTCGTCGCCTCGTTTGCGGCGCTAGAAGCGGCGATCGTTGCTGCCTTCGCAGGCACTGGCACTGCGGGCGGTCACGGCAGTATCGAATCGGGCGTGGTGCTCGCGGTGTTCGCGGCGGGTTCCCTCGTCGGCGGTCTGCTCGTCGGGCATCGCGAGTTGAGGCCGTGGTCACTGACGCTGCGGGTGCTGTTGGTGCTCGCAGGCACCGTTGCGTGTCTCGTGAGCCTCGACATGTGGTGGCTGTGCGTGGTGCTCTTCATCGGGGGGCTCGGCACGGCTCCGGTGTTCGCGGCGATCTCGAACATCATTGCTGTCACGGTGAAGTTCTCCGAGACGGCCGAGGCATACGGTTGGATCGGCACGGGCCAGCTCGTCGGGGTGGCGGCGGGTGCGGCGCTTGCGGGGGTGGCGATCGACGTATCTGGCGCGGGCGGCGCGATCTGGGTGTCGGCTTGC
The DNA here is from genome assembly GCA_041655455.1 of Leucobacter sp. GTDB lineage: Bacteria > Actinomycetota > Actinomycetes > Actinomycetales > Microbacteriaceae > Leucobacter. The sequence continues at coordinate 144,732 of JBBAFK010000001.1, forward strand.
CTCCTCGCGGCATGCCTCCTCTTCGCGGTGGCGACGGTGCGGTGGGTTCCGGACTTGCGGGGCCGCGTGATCGAACCGCCGCCAGAGACGGGAGCGCTCGCGCTCCCGTTGAATTGACGCCGTCGGGGTTCGTTTGCGCGGCTTTTGTTCCTTGATCGGCCGAATGCTAGTGCCTTGGGTCGTCTGAGGTTTATGGTGAGTGCATGTTGCACCGTCGTTCTTCTCGCCGTGGGCTCGCCACGTTCGCTGCCGCTGGCCTGTTGCTGTTCTTGTTGTCGGGCTGCTCGTTCGGTGGTTTCGATGCGGGGAGTTCAGCTCCGTATTTGGGAACGTCGAGTGAGGCGGCGCTGGATGGGGCGGTCGCGGGCGCGGAGGGCGCAGCCGGTGTGGCTGGCCTGGAACGTTCGGTGATCACGACGAGTCATCTATCGATCGAGGTGGATGATCCGGATGCTGCGGCGGATGAGGCGGTTGAGGTCGTTCGGTCGATGGGCGGCTCGGTGGAGTCGTTGACGGTTCATCAGCTCGGTGAGGGGACTCGGGCAGATGTCACGCTTCGCGTGCCGTCTGAGCGTCTTGATGAGGCTCTCGACGCTCTCGAGCAGGTCGGCACGGTGCAGTCGGAGAGTCGGTCGTCGGTGGATGTAACGATGGAGCACACCGATTTGGAGGCGCGTGTTGGTGCGCTCGAGGATGCGGTGGAGCGTCTGCGGGGGTTGATGGCTGACGCTTCGACAACTTCTGAGTTGCTCGAGGCGGAGGCGGTGCTCACGGAGCGTCAGCAACAGCTCGACGGGTTGCGTGCGCAGTTGGAGGTATTGGAGGGGCAGGTGGATCTCGCCACGGTGTCGCTTGCGTTTTCATCGAAGAGCGCGCTGCCGGGTGGCGGTCCGGCGAACTTCTGGGAGGGCCTCCTCGCGGGTGTCGGCTCTCTCGGGGTGTTCGCGGCGGGTGCGCTGGTGGTACTTGGTGTGTTGCTGCCTTGGGCGCTGCTCATCGGGGTGCTGGTGCTCGTCGTTGTGGGGATTGTGCGTTGGGCGAGAAGACGGCGGCGTTCGCGCCCGTCCGCACCGTCGATTCATGCCCCCAACGCGGTTCCCTCGTCGCACCCGGCTCCGGATCCCATCGAGCATCCTACGGAGAATCCGGAGCGGGGCCCACTTCCCTGACACGCACAAGAACGACGAAATCCGTATGAATATCTTCATGCGGGTTCGAATTCCGCCATCCAGAAGCGCAGAGTTTGCGCATTTTCTGTGCTTTCACCGCTAGTGCCGGCGGCGCTCGTGTGGAAGACTGGGCGATACCGACACACCGGCAGAAATCACTAAGGAGTGAGGCTTTTATGGGCACGTTCGCAGTTGTCAATCCGGCCACGGGCGAGACGGTCGCAGAGTATCCCGAAGCGACCGCAGCCGACATCGACTCAGCACTGTCCTCTGCGCAGCAGGCGTACGGGGAGTGGGCGCGTAAGACCACGGTTGCCGAGCGGGCAGCCTTGGCGCAGCGCCTCGCGGATCTGTTCGTCGAGCGCAAGGATGAGCTCGGTGCGATCATCAACCGTGAGATGGGTAAGCCGCTCGATCAGGCGGTCGGCGAGGCCGAGTTTTCGGGGGCGATCACCGAGGCGTTCGCGAAGAACGCGGAGGCGTGGCTTGCCGATGAGGAGCTTGAGGTTGAAGACGGGTTGCGTACGTTCTTCCGTTTCCAGGGCCTCGGCGTCATCCTGGGCATCATGCCCTGGAACTACCCCTACTACCAGGTGGCACGCTTCGCGGTGCCGAACCTGATTCTGGGCAATACGATTATCTTGAAGCACGCGGCACAGTGCCCCGAATCGGCACTCGCGCTCGAGCAGATGTTCAAGGATGCGGGGTTCCCGGAGGGTGCCTACGTCAACGTGTTCGCGAGCCACTCGCAAGTCGCCGACATTATCGCTGACGAACGCATCCAGGGTGTCTCGCTCACCGGTTCGGAGCGCGCCGGCTCAATCGTGGCGGAGCAGGCGGGTCGCGCGCTGAAGAAGTGCGTTCTGGAGCTCGGCGGCTCCGACGTGTTCCTCGTGCTCGACACTGACGATCTCGACCACGCTGTCGAGCACGCGGTCGGCGGCCGGATGGAGAACACGGGGCAGGCCTGCAACGGCTCGAAACGCATCGTCGTCATGGACAAGTACTTCGACGAGTTCAGTCAGAAGTTCACCGCCGCGATCGCCGGTCAATCGTATGATTCGGGCGATTTCGGTCCGCTCTCCTCGGTGGGCGCGACGAAGACGCTGACCGCGCAGGTGCAGGGCGCGCTCGAGCAGGGTGCGGAGGTACTTGTCGGCGACAATGAGCCGGAAGGCAACCTCTACACTCCGACGGTGCTGACGAATATCACCCCGTCGATGGATGTCTACAGCCAGGAGCTGTTCGGCCCGGTGGCCCAGCTCTACCGGGTATCGAGCGATGAGGAGGCTATCGCACTCGCGAACTCCTCGCCGTACGGCCTCGGTTCCGTCGTAATCTGCGATGATCTCGAGCGTGCCGAGCGGGTGGGCGACCAGCTCGATGTCGGCATGGTGTTCATCGGGGCCGCCGGCCTGGAGGGCGCCGATGTCCCGTTCGGTGGCGTCAAGAACTCCGGTTACGGGCGTGAGCTCGGGAAGGTGGGCATGCTCGAGTTCGCGAACAAGAAGCTGTTCCGTTTCGCGGCGAAGTAGCCCCCGCTAGACGATGCGGCCCCGGGTCCCTCAGTGCGAGGGATCCGGAGCCGCATTCGTTCGAGGCGTGTTACTGCTCGATCAGGAATCCCTCGAAGAATTCGGCCGCCAGCTCCGGGCGATCGAGCGGGAGCACGGCGGAGACGTAGTGGTCGGGCCGAACGATGACCACGGCGCCGCTTCGGCTGATCCCTCGCAGATCGAAGATGTCTTCTCCGGGCTTCGCCGCATAGATCTTCTCGTAGTCCGGCAGACGGAACGGACCTGACAGCGGCATAAAGAGTTTCGATGCCCGATGGACGTCGAATTCGTGGTGCTCCTGCTGATAGATCGCTTTCACGTCGAGTACCGCGTCGAGGTCGGCGTTCGCCGGCGTGAATCGACGCACAGGCGACGCCCGGTTCTCGAGCATCCATTCCGCCCAGCGGTCGAGCTGCTCCCCAGACTCGTCGGCGAAGGCGTAGACACGGAAGCGACCATCTGCACGGTGGTGGTGCCCGATGTGCACGTCGACCGCGTCGGCCACGCGAGTTGTGAGGACCGACTTGAACCGCTTACCGATGGTGAACCCCTCGGCGAGCGCCTGATGCTCGTCGCCTCCGGTGATCATCGACGGCTCGTAATGGGTCATGAATCCGGCGGGGAACTCCGCCGTGCGCACGTAGAACTCTTCGACCTCGGTGGGGTTCTCGAGCTCCTCAGGCTTCTTCGCCATGAGCGTCGACCATTCGCGGTCGAAGTCGATGAGGTTCTTCGCGGTTACGCGGCGCTCGTCGGAGTAGGTTTGCAGCAGCGCGTCGGGGCTGAGCCCCTGCAGAGCGTAGCCGAGTTTCCATCCGAGATTCCAGCCGTCCTGCATGGACACGTTCATGCCCTGCCCAGCCTTTGCGCTGTGCGTGTGGCAGGCGTCGCCCATCAGAAAGACTCGACCCTTCCCGTCGGGCGACGTCGCGGCATCATCGAAGCGGTCGGTGAGCCGGTGCGCGACCTCGTACACGCTGTGCCAGGGCACATCGCGAACGTCGAATGAGTACGGGTGCATGATCGCGTTCGCGCGGCGGATGATTTCCTCGAGTGTGGTCTCCCGGACCTTGCCGCCGTCGCTCTCGTCCGTCTCGCCGAGGTCGACGTAGACCCGGCATAGGTGGTTTCCCTCACGCGGGATGTAGAGGATGGAGCCCGCCTCCGAGTGGATGATGCTCTTCTTCTTTGCATCCGGGAAGTCGGTTGCCGCGAGGATGTCCATGACACCCCAGGCGTGCATCGATGTGGTTCCGGAGAGGGATCCGCCGATGGAACGTCGCACGGCCGAGCGGGCGCCGTCGGCGCCGACCACGTACTTCGCGTGCACGACGACTTCTTCGCCCGATCCCTCGCCCTCAGGGGTGACCGTGTTAATGCCGGCGCCCTCGTAGCCGCTGACTTTTCGCAGGGTCACCCCTACCGGGTACTCCCCTTCGCCGACCTCGAGGCCAACGAACTCGTACCCGTAGTCCACCTCGCCGCGTGCGGGCGAACGGCGTGCGAACTCGGCGAAGTAGTCGATGACGCGGGCCTGGTTCACGATGAGGTGGGGGAACTCACTGATGCCCGTCGGATCGTCCGGGGTGATGCCGGTCAGCACGATCTCGGCGGGGTTCTCGGCGCTCGGGGACCAAAATGCCGTCTCGGTGATCTGGTAGGCCTCCTGGATGATCTGCGGCGCGAAGCCGAACGCCTGAAAGGTTTCCACCGTGCGCGCCTGGATCCCGTCGGCCTGCCCGAGCACGAGCCGGCCGTCGCGACGCTCGACGATGCGGGTGACGACACCGGGGAACTGCGCAAGCTGCGCAGCGGTGATGATGCCGGCGGGGCCTGAGCCGACGATGAGCACGTCCATCTGTTCGGGAAGGTCCTCGGGGCGATCGATCCCGACGCCGGCCGCAGGTTGAACTCGGGGGTCGCCCGAAACATATCCGTGATGATGGAACTGCACTGTTGTCTCCTCACCGATTCATCAGGGCCGACTTGCGCACCCACGATGTTCATTAGTTGAATCTTCCATTCAACTATTGCACATACACCCCGGTTTGCGCCAGTAGCGCCGCAAGACCCACCACATGGTGCACCCTTGAATCTCCCCGGAAGCATCCGCCAGTCCCGTACGATGGAGAGGTCCAGCCCGGTCCGCTCCTGCACCGATCAGGCCGGCGAAGGCGCACGAAAAAGGCGCGCTGCTGTCGGGTCGCTCCGACGAGACACACATGATTCCCACCCCTCCCCCTGAAGGATCTGTGATGTCCGCTCCTACACTCGCCAACATCCTGGCACTCAGCCTCGCTCGACACACGAAGCGTGCCTTCGGCCTCATGGGCAACGGCAACGCGCACCTTATCGATCAGCTCTCTGAAGCCGGGATCGTGCACACCGAGATGCGCCATGAGGCCGGCACCGTTGCCGCAGCCGACGCCTACACTCGCGTCTCAGGAGAGATCGCGATCGCGACAACCACGTACGGGGCAGGGTTCACGAACTGCCTCACGGCGCTCGCGGAAGCGGCCCAGGCACGCACACCGCTCATTGTGGCTGTCGGCGACGCGCCGAGCACGGGCCCGCGCCCGTGGGATGTCGACCAGGAGACACTCGCAGCCGGCCTCGGCGTGCGCACCTACCGGCTCGCGACGACCGACATCGCAAACACGGTCGATCACGCTGTTGACTATGCACACCGCGCGCGACGCCCCATTGTGCTCGCGATTCCCTACGATCTCGCCGCGGCCGTGACGGGACCTGATGAAGCGGAAGCGACGGGTCCGCTCTCAAGTACCGAGGGCATCGACCTGGATGACCCCGCGGTGCGCACGGCGCTTATTGCCGCCGTGCTCGACTCGCCCGCCCGGCAAACTTCCGGAATCGTCGACCGTGGCCGGCGACAGGCACCGATGGCACCCGACCTGCAGCAGGTGCGGGCGGCCGCGCAAACCCTCGCAGCCGCCCGCCGACCGCTCATCCTCGCCGGTCACGGGGCGCACCTCTCGGGAGCCGGGCAACAACTTGGTGCGCTCGCCGACCGCCTCGGGGCGCTCACCGCGACCACCGCGCTCGCACGAAGCATCTTCCCAGAGCCCAGGTTCGACCTCGGGGTCACCGGGGGCTTCGGCCAAGAACTCGCGATGGCGAAGATTGCACAGGCCGACGCGGTCGTCGTCGTCGGCGCGAGTCTCAACCAGTTCACCATGCGATTCGGTGAGCTGTTCGGCGCCGGCACCTCAGTGATCCGGATCGACGTCGACCACGTTCCTGCCCCGAGGTCCGCGCACCCGGTTACCTACCGTCTGCTGCGCGGCGACGCGGCAGCCACACTCACGGCACTCCTCACGGAACTCTCGGGAACTGTGCCGAGCCTGTGGCGGGAAGACGTCACAGGTCTCGAACCGAACGGCGCACTGCGATGGCGCGATACGGGGCTCACCTCCCATCCGGACGGGATCTGCGCGGACGGCCGGCTCGATCCGCGCGCCGTGGCGTCAGAACTCGCGCACCGCCTGCCATCGGATCGCCACGTCACGACCGACGGTGGGCACTTCATCGGCTGGGCGAACACCCGCTGGGAAGTCTCTTCCCCCGAACGCATGATCATGGTCGGCACCGCCTATCAGACCATCGGTCTCGGATTCGCCACCGTCGCCGGAGTGGCCACCGCCGCGCCGGGCTCGACCGTGGTGCTCAGCACGGGAGACGGCGGAGGCCTCATGGGGCTCGCCGACCTCGAGACCGCGATCCGTACCGCCGCGAGCTGCGTCATCGTGGTGTGGAACGACGGTGCGTACGGCGCCGAGGTACACTTGTACGGGACGATGGGGCTGCGGCAAAATCCGATGCTCATTCCAGAGGTCGATTTCGCCGGCCTCGCCACCGCGCTCGGCGCCACCGGCATTCGCGTTGAGCGACTCGAGGATCTCACGGCGCTCGACGACTGGCAGGCTGCCGGAGCGCACGGGACACTGCTACTGGACTGCAAAATCTCACGCTCCGTCGTTGCTGAATATCAGCGCGAAATCCAGCGAGTGAACGGCCTCGATCCGCACTGAGTGCCGCGCCGACCACCTCCCTTCGGGGCGCCGTGTTTGAATATCGCACAATGCGTGCAACGATATTGGCGATCGCGGGCTGGCCGCGCCGACCACTCAACAGGGGGACGATTCAGGGCGATGAGCAAGGCTGAAGCACGGGCGACAACGGGCTCGCAGACGCTGTCACGCGGGCTGCAGGCGCTCGAACTCCTCGCAGACGCGCAGGCTCCGCTCTCCATCAACGAGCTCGCCGAGGGGCTCGGCATTCACCGCTCGAACGCCTACCGCATTCTGCGCAGCCTCGAGGAGCGCCGCTTCGTCGTGCGTGACGAGAGCGGCCGCATCAAGCTCGGCCCCAAGATCTCGGCACTGGCACGCGGTGTGGCACCGGCGCTCCACACCGCCGCAACCCCCGCGATCACGGAACTCGCCTACGCCCTGGGCATGACCGCGTTCTTCACCGTCCTCGACGGCGACGAGGTCGTCACGCTCGTGACCGTCGAACCCTCGAATGCCACCGCGATCGCACGCAACCCCGGCGTGCGCCACCCCGTGGACCGTGGCGCACCCGGGCACGCGATGGAGGCTTCGCTCACGGCGCTTGAGCGGGAACGTTTTCTCGGCAGCTCGGACTTTAGTTCGGCGGCGATCGAGGCGCAGCAACAGGGCTACTCGGTGAGCCGGAATGAGGTTGTCGACGGTGTCATGGCCGTCGCCGTCCCGCTGCGGATCCCGGGTGAACCCCCGGCCGCCGTCGCCATCACCCACTTCCTACTTCCGGACCCGCTCAGTGACACCGTCGCGGCACTGCAACGCGCCGCACGGCAGATCGCACAGGACTACTCCTAACATCCACAAGGCCAATCGAGGCGCTCGCACCCCGCGGGCGCCTCGATTGCGTGCGCCCGAAAACCCTCACTTCCCACCCCTAGTGGGGGCGACACGAAAGATTACAGATTGGACACGATCCCCCGATCTGGTTCAATAGTTGATCTCAGTGTGTAGATAATGAATACGTTTCATGGAACCGCGCGCGGTTCCGGGTCGTGGACCGGGGCTCCCGGGCACATTTCAAGGAGGAAACAATGACCGTAGGACGTCGCATGAAGTCGGCGCTCGCAATCAGCGCGGCCGGCCTGCTCGCGCTCACCGCGTGCAGCGGGGGAAGCGGTGGCGCCAGTGGGGGCAGCTCCGCCGAAGGCGAGAGCATCACCATCAACTCGATGACGATGGTGCTCCCGAACACGCCGACTGCCCCGGCCGTCGAGTGGTTCTTCAACGAACTCGAGGAGCGTTCGGACGGCCGGATCACGGTCGACCGCACGGAACCGGAGTCCATCTGCAAGGCCCCTGAAATCGCGCAGTGCGTTATCGACGGTCGCGCCGACATGGGCGTTTCGATCTCCGACTACTCGGCATCCCTCTTCCCCTCGGTCGCCGTCGCCGGCATTCCGTTCATGGTCGACAGCCCGCAGGCGCTGATGTCTGCGCTCTACGAGGTCAACCAGAACAACGAGTCCGCTGTCGCACAGTGGGAGAACAACGGCATCGAGTTCATGGGCGCCTGGAGCCCGGGCACCACGATCATGGGCTCGAAGGGCGCAATCGACGGAGTCGACGACCTCAAGGGTCTGAAGCTCCGCGCGATCGGCTCATCGCTGCCGTCGGCATTCGACATGGTCGGCGCGAACGTCGTCTCGATGCCCGCGGCCGAGTCGTACGAAAACATCGAGCGCGGCGTCGCCGACGCGGTGGCCTGGACCATCGACGGCGCAGTCGACTACAAGCTCATGGAGCAGCTGGACACCTGGACCGACCCGGGAGTCGGCGCATACACCACGTTCGCCCTCTGGATGAACAAGAGCTTCTACGACGGAATGCCTGACGACCTCCGCACGATCGTCGACGAGGTGCGCGACGAGTTCAACGCCGGCAAGGCCATGGAGGAGTTCAACAAGGTGACCGAGCAGCAGTGCTCCACCCTCATCGACTTCCCGAACACCGCGAACCTCACCGCCTGGAGCGAGTCGGCAACCGATGAGTGGAAGGATCTCGTCCAGGAGCAGCTCATCACCGACTACATCGCGCAGTCCGAGACTGACGGACTGACCGACGCGCAGAGCTACTTCGACGACTACGTCGCAGCTCTCGACGCCGCCGCGGCTAGCGCTGAAGCGCAGAACCCGTTCGCTGCCTGCATCGACCGGTTCGACGCGAAGTAAGCGCCACCGCCACGTCTGCGCGGGTTCGGGAGGCACGGCCGCACCGAACCCGCGCAGACCGGGTCTCCCACAAGGTGGATTCATGAAAAAACTTGTACTCGGGCTGAGCTCGTTCTTCGGCGTGCTCGCCACACTCGCGACCATCTCAATGATGATCGTCATCGCGCTCGACGTGGTCGCGCGCGCCTCGTCGGGAGCCTCCATTCCCGGCGTACTCGAGCTCGGTGAGACCGTGCTCGTCGCCGCCGTCTTCCTCGGCATGGCCTACACCGGTGCAACGAACGGGCACATCGCTGTCGACCTCGTCACCGACCGACTCCCCTGGCGGGTCAGCCGGTGGCTCATCGCATTCGGTTGGGCGTGCACGACGGCGATCCTCGTCTGGATGCTCTACGCGACTGGAGAGCGCGCGATCGCCTCCCTCGCCTCCAACGAGAGCCGCATGGGCATCGTCAACTGGCCGATCTGGCCAGCCCGCTGGCTCATCGTCATCGGCCTCGCCGCGATGCTCCTCATCGCAATCGCGAACGTCATCCGGCTCGTGAGCGGCAAGGAAGTTCTCGGCTTCCAAACCTTCGAGGTCGTCGTCACCGACACGAGCACCCTGCAGACGGCCGCCGAGGAGCGAGAAGATATCTCCGCCATCGCGGCAGCTAATGAACCCGTCGTCACCGTCGATGACGAACCCGATGGAAAGGTCTCGCGCGATGGATAACGGCACACTCGTTCTCGCGATCGTCATCCTGCTGCTGGTGCTCCTCGCGACCCGCATGCCGGTCGCGTTCGCCCTGGCGCTCTCCGGTGCGGTCGGGCTGCTGCTGCTGCGCGACTTCGATTTCGCCACGAATATGCTCGGGGCGATCCCGTTCGACGACACCGCGAAGTTCACGCTCACCGTGATCCCGATGTTCATCCTGATGGGCATGTTCGCGATGAAAGCGAGGATCGCCGAGCAGGTGTTCGCGCTCGCGGCCGTCGCGTTCCGTAAGCTTCCCGGCGGGCTCGGTGTTGCCACCGTCATGGCCTGCGCGGGTTTCGCTGCGGTCTCCGGGTCTTCGCTTGGCACGACCGCCACGATGTCGAAGCTCACGGTCGGCGAGATGCGCAAGCACGGCTACCCGGCCCCGCTCGCGACCGCGAGCGTGGCGGTGGCGGGCACGCTCGGCGTCCTCATTCCTCCGAGCATCATCCTGGTGCTGTACTCGATCATGGCGAGCGAGTCGGTTGCGAAGATGTTCGCCGCAGGAATCATCCCGGGCGTCATGTCCGCCATCGCCTACGCGATCTACATGATGTTCGCGGGGCACCGCGCACTGAAGAATCGTGCGGAGTCAGGCAAACCCACGGCGGCTCAGGCTTCGCTGGAGCAGGCGCTCGACGTAGCCTCTGGTGCAGCCGCCGGCGCGGGTGGCACCGCGGTGAAGACCGCCCCCGCGAAGGTCGAGACCGAGGTCGCGGCACGGCTGAGGGATCTCCCGAAGCGCGGTCTCGTCTACGTCATCATCCTCTTCGTAGTAGTGCTCGGCGGCATGTACTCCGGCATCGTCACCCCGACGGAGTCGGCGGCCCTCGGTGCGATCGCGGCGATGCTGATGCTCATCATCGAGAACGTGCGCAGCGGCCCCAAGCAGACGATGCGGGCGATCATCGATGCACTGAAGGAGACCGCGGGCACGACCTCGATGGTGTTCGCGATCATCGTGGGGTCGGCGATCCTCTCGGTCTTCTTCGTCGCGGCGGGTGTGCCGCAGATGATGACGCGAGGGATCGTCGACGCCGGCCTGAATCCGCACCTGACGATCGCGCTGCTGCTCCTGGCGCTCCTCCCCCTCGGGATGGCGCTCGAATCACTCTCGATTCTCGTGATCACCGTGCCGCTCATCGTGCCGGTAGCCGCGGAGCTCGGCTTCGATACGATCTGGATCGGTATTCTCATGGTGAAGATGATCGAGATCGGCATGGTGACCCCGCCGGTCGGGATCAGCTGCTTCGTCGTCTCGGGTACGTCCGGGGTAAAGGTGACCGAGGTCTTCAAGGGCATGACGCCGTTCGTCTTGATCGATCTGCTGCTCGTCGCGGTGCTCTTCGCGATCCCGCAGCTGACGCTCTGGTTGCCATCACTGGTGGTCAACTATTAGCGGGGAAGATCTGAACAGCGGGGCGGGCCGGAGCTTAAACTCTCCGGTCCGCCCCGCTGTCATTCAGTCCCGGATAAGCTTGCATAGTTCACGGTCGCGCATCAGGGTAAATGGGCTCTTCGTAATTGACGGTGTGGTCGGGGTGTCCGGAGTGGCGGCATAGATAGAGATCGAGGTCTCTCGATGATGGAAGTTCCTACACCGTCCATCCGAAAGACCTCGACATGCTCCACGCTACCTTCCAACCCGCTGACCTGACCACGTTCTGCCGGCTCGATGAACTCGGATTGACCGTGACCGGGCAACGGTTCGAGCCCGGGAAAGTCGTGCTTGAGTGCCGGGTCAACCAACCCGATCC
>JBBAFK010000002.1:0-148718 GCA_041655455.1 Leucobacter sp.
GAGCGCGAAGAGCAGCGATTCGACCCCGGCGAGCGCGGCCCACGGGATTGGGCCGAGGAACTGCACGACCCACATGAGGTGCGTGAAGTAGAACGCGGCGCCGTAGGCGAGACCCACGAGAAACGCTCCCCCGATGCTGCGGCCCATGAGCGTCCAGAGCCCGCCGGCGATGCTGAGGAAGGCGAGCGGCCACCAGCCGAGGCTCGGGAACGCGGCGTCGAGCAGCAGGCCCGAGAGGGCGGCGATCGGGATCGCCGCGCCCCACGGCAGGCGACGCACCGTGGCGGTGGTGCGCTGCTCGCGCGCACCGCGCCCGAGTGCCGTGCGGGGCACGTCGGGGTCGTCGCGCCGCGGGAGCGTGTCCGTGGTCGTCACAGCGGCCTCCTTCCTGGTGCTCGAATCGCGGGTGTGGTCGGGGGCGGCTCAGCTGACGCCGGAGTAGGCGTGCAGGCCCTGGAAGTAGAGGTTGACGATGGTGAAGTTGAAGATCACCGTGGCGAAGCCGATGAGCGACAGCCACGCCGACTTCGTGCCGCGCCAGCCGCGGGTGGCGCGGGCGTGGATGTACCCGGCGTAGATCACCCAGATCACGAACGTCCACACCTCCTTGACGTCGAAGCCCCAATAGCGGCCCCAGGATTCGTTCGCCCAGATCGCTCCGGCGATGAGCGTGAACGTCCAGAAGATGAAGCCGAGAATCGCGAAGCGGTAGGCGAGCGTCTCGAGCACCTCGGCCTTCGGGAGCGTGCGCAGGTAGCCGCGATCCGGGGCAACCTCTTCGCCCCCGGTGGCCTTGATCCGCTCGCGGCGTGCCTGCAGCAGCTGCATCGTCGATAGGCCCGCCGCGATCGCGAGCAGCGCGGTGGCGAGCGAGGCGACGAAGACGTGGATGATGAGCCAGATGCTCTTGAGCGGATCCATCAGCGGGGTCACTTCGACGTAGAAGGAGATCGTCGATCCACCGAGGAAGAACACCACCATGCCAACGATGAAGACGCCGAGGAACCGGAGGTCGTACCAGCGCAAGGCGGCGAGGTAGACGGCGACGATCAGCAGGGTGCCGATGAGGGCGAACTCGTACATATTCGCCCACGGCACCCGTTCGGCCGCGATCCCGCGCGTGACCGTGGCGGCGAGATGGAGCGCGAAGCCGAGGGCGGTGAACGCGATACCGAGGCGCGCGAAGTAGCGCCGTGACCGTTCGGCACCGGGCACGCGGAGGCTCCCCTCCCCTCCCCCGTTCTGCGGGGAGGCTGCGGGGCCTCCGGCCGCGCCGACGAGCGCGGCCTCCCGCTGTTTGATGGGTGCGGCCGAGGCGCGCTGCGAGAGGTCGTAGGCGAAGGCGAGGAACGCAAGGACGTAGATCGTGATCGCTGACCAGACGGCGAGCACGGAGAACTCGTCGAGCGCGGCCTGCAGTTGCAGATCCATGGCTACTCCTTGCTCTCCGCGATCGCCGCGTCGAGGGCGTCGGTGATGTCGGTGACGGTCTGGGGTTGCAGCAGCTCACCGTTCAGGAAGAACGTCGGGGTGCCGCGCACGCCGAGCGACATGCCGGCGTTGTGGTCTTCTTCGACCCTCGCTTGGGTTGCAGGGTCGGCGACGGCCGCATCGAAGGCGTCCATGTCGAGTCCGAGCTCCTCGGCGTAGCCGCGGATCTTGTCGGCCTGCGAGTCTTGCTGCTCCGCCCATTCGGACTGCGACTCGAAGAGCTTCTGGTACATCTCCTCGAACTTGCCCTGCTGCGACGCGGCCTCGACAGCGATGGCGGCGTTCATGGAGTTCGTGTGGTTGGTGATGAAGTAGCGGGCGACATAGGTGATCTGCCCGTCGTACTGTTTGCGGATCTCCTCGATCACCGGGTAGACGGCGCCGCAGGCCTCGCATTCGAAGTCGAGGAACTCGACGAGCACGGGTGCACCCTCGCCGGCGTCGTCGAGGACGTGCGAGTTTTCCTGCACGAGCGGCACTTCGCCCCGGGGGGAGGTTTCGCTGCCATTCGAGGAATTATTCGGTGTCTGAACTTCGGGTCGGTTCAGGAAAGAGATGAGGATCAGGACGAGTGCGATGAGCAGCACAGCGGGGATCGCGATGAGTGCGCTTTTTTGCGAGGTGCTTAGCTTCTTGGGTGGTTTCTGCACCGTGTACGGGGGCCGGTTCATGGGGCTTCTTTCTTGAAGTGTTTTGGGGGGAGTTGCTCAGCGATAGCTGAGACGTGGCGAGTGCGAAACTGCTCGACGGCTCGCTCAAGACCAGGATCTTCGCCACGGGCGAGACCCGCGTACTCGATCTTCACCTTGCGTTCGCCGACGACCGGATCGATGAGGGTGGCCTTCACCCATAGCCGGCGGCGCGGCACGAGCAGACCGGTGATAAGGCCAGCCGTGGCGAGAATGGAGAAGATAAGTACCCAGGTGGCGCCGGTGTCGCGTTGGATCTGCAGATACACGAAACGCTTCACCGGTTCCTCCGCCCCCTCAGTGACGGTGAGATCCTCAAAGGTGATAGTGCCCATCCCATTCGGGAGATCAACGGTGTCACCGGGGGTGAGTTCAATCGAATCGACGCCAGTATCACCACCAGTGATCTGCGTCATCGACTCGGTATCGAGCTTGTACACAGAACGTGGCGTACCATCATCAATGCCAAGATCACCCGTGAACACGTTGAAGGTGATCATCGGGTTGACGAGATCAGGGAAGACGGAGTAGTAAGCGCCCGAGTCCAAAGTGTTCTGTGTCGGATAAAAGAACCCGACAAGCCCCGCCTGTTCCGGGAGCCCGTCGGCGATTTTAACCACACCAAGCGAGGTCATCGCAGAGTCCTGTGGGAGGAACGGCTGCGACTCCTGATAAATCACATCACCCGCTAGGTTACGGACCGTGATCGTTGGCGCGTATCCATTCCCGAGGAGGTAAATCCGGTCACCACCCACACTAATCGGGAAGTTGACACGAACGGTTTCCGCACGGAGCTCATCTTCACCTGGCTCACGAACCGAAAGACGCGCAGCGAAGTTCCCAGCCTGGCCCGAACCTGGCAGTCCAGGATCAACATATTCGACATCGAATCCGTCGAGGCGCAGCGCGTACGGAGTGAGTGACTCACGATCGAAGAAGCGTCCCGGTGTAAACACGGAGTATGCACTCTCACTGTTCACGAATGTAGTGCCCTCGACGAGGGCACGGTCACCGGTAACGTTTAGTCCAGTACTAAACATGACAGTTATGAGTATGCCAACTAGCGCAGAATGGAAGACGAGGTTTCCTGTCTCACGCAGGTAGCCGCGTTCAGCGGAGACCGACCAAGAAGTCGAAGTGTCGTAGCGTGCGGTGCGGTATCCGCGACGACGCAACTCGGCCTCTGCGATCGCGATGGCCTTCGCAACGTCGGCCTCGGAGGTTCGGCCCGCAACGACCTGCAGCTCGGTCGCGGTGTAGCCGACCATCCGCTGCAGCCGTGCGGGGGTCTTCGGGGCCGGCGCACGGAGAGCTTTCGCGTGATGCTTGATCCGCGGGATGATGCAGCCGATGAGGGAGACAAACAGCAGCAGGTAGATTGCCGAGAACCAGGCCGAGCTATAGACATCGAACAATTGCATAGTGTCAATAACAGGAGCAAGTTCAGGGTTGTCATCGAAGTACTGCACTACACCGTTAGGGTCAGCCTGGCGTTGCGGGAAAAGCGAGCCGGGGATCGCGGCGACCGCCATGAGCAGGAGCAGGAAGAGCGCGGTGCGCATACTCGTGAGCTGCCGCCATACCCAGCGCAGCCAGCCCTGCCAACCGAGGCCGACCTCGCCGCCGCCGCTGCGTTCGGCGGAATCGACGTGATCGTTTGGACGTGCGGGGAGGGTGTCGTTGTCAGAGCGGAAGCTGGACATTCGCCATCACCCCCTGCAGGGAGGACATGAGGCGCGTCCAGAGCCCGCTGACCATGAGCAGGCCGAGCAGGACAAGTACGACGCCGCCGGCGATATTAACGGTGCGGATGTGTTGCCGTAGGAACGACATCGAGCGGGTCGCCCAACCGAGCCCAAGAGCGAGCAGCAGGAACGGGATGCCGAGGCCTAGCGAGTAGGCGACGCCGAGCAGCCCCGCACGGACGGGGTCGCCGAGGTTCCACGACACGGAGATGATCGCGGCGAGGGTGGGCCCGATGCACGGTGTCCAGCCGATGCCGAGGGCGAGACCGAGCAGTGGCGCCCCGGCGAGGCCCAGGCGTGAGCGGAAGCGGGGTCGGACAGTGCGCTGCATCTTGCGGAAGACCCCGACGAAGGCGAGCCCCATGACGATCACGACGACGCCGAGGATACGGGTGGCGATGTCGGCATAGGCGAGGAAGACCTGGCCGAAGACACCTCCGAGCACGGTGACAGTGACGAACACGATGGAGAATCCGGCGATGAACAGGAGAACACCCAGGAGCAGGCGGCGGCGCTGTGCGGTGGTGCCGCGGGCAGGTGCAAAGCTCGGCTCGACGGGGGCGACGGCGGAGCCAAGGTAGCCGAAGTAACCGGGTACGAGCGGAAGCACGCAGGGGGATGCGAAGGAGACGAAGCCGGCGAGTGCGGCGATGAGCACCCCCGCCCAGAGTGCGCCGTCGAAAACGAGATCGCTCGGGTTCATGGCGTCTCCGCGAGTGCGTCGGCGACGAGCGTGTCGAGGATGGAGGCGGACTCGAGTTGCCCGATGATGCGGGCCGCGACGCGCCCCTCGCGGTCGAGGACGAGCGTGGTGGGAGTGGCTTGGATCGGGGTGACGCCGGCGAAGGCCTGCTTGACGCGGCCGTCGTTCACATCGATGATGCTCGGGTAGGTGATGCCGTTCTCTTCTGCGAATGCGACGGCGGTTGCGGGCTGGTCGTAGATGTTCACGCCGAGGAACCCGACGCCCTCGTCCTGGTAGTTCAGCCAGACCTCCTCGAGCATGGGGGCCTCGATGATGCAGGGGCCGCAGGCGGCGTACCAGAAGTTCACGACGTACACCTCTCCGGCGTAGTTGTCGCTGGAAACCGGGTCGCCGTATTCGGTGGTGCCGCTGAAGCTCACGGCGGCGCCACGCGCGTCGATCGGAATCTCGACGATGCGGCCATCAGAAGTGCCGCTTCGTTCACTGCCCTGCTGGTACTGTTCCGACATCGGCGCGGCGGCTGTGCAGCCGATCAGCCCAATGCTGATTGCGGCGGTCGCTACGAGTGCGGTCAGCAGCAGGTACGTCGGTTTGGACGTCCTCAAGTTCCTGGTTCTCCTTATTTCTCAACGCGGGGTCGCGGGCATGGCTGACGTGCCGGCCCGTTCCTGCCTCAGGGGGCAGCGTGAGGGGCGCTTAAATGCGCAGGAGGCTGAGGTCGTGCAGGCCGAAGCGATGCCTGCCGCGATGATTGAACGCTGCAGTTGCGGCGATCGGAGCGATCTGGGGGCGCTGGCGTTGGAACCGCATTTGCCTGCAGCGGAGCGTAAAGACGATAAGGATCGCCAAGGCAAGGCCGCAGAGGATCCCGAGCAGGCAGATGACGACACCGATCAGCATGCTCTCACTGGCAGCGGCGTCCCCTGCCGTATCAACAAGCTCTCCCACTGCAGCATCAACTGAGGATGCCACGACCGTGCTCGAGGCGGCTGCCGGCGTGGACAGGCCAATGTCATCGGCGTGGGGGACGCCCCACAGGCCCACGACGGTGACGATTGCGGCGAGGAGCAGCGTCGCGGCTCTCATCGTGAATCGTCGCCGCGTGATGCGGGCGCTGCGGGGAACTGGGGACACACCCCGATTATACCGAGCGGGTTCAAGGCGATCATGGGAGTGGACTGACGCGCACGGCATACTGCACCCTATTGAAGAGCGATGAGCAGGCTGAGCAGGCCCATCACGAAGGTGTAGGGAGCGAGCGTCATCTTCTCGTATTTGCTCTTGGAGAGCAGGCTGAGGATCACACTGAACCCGAGGTGAGCGACGATGAGCCACATCACCCAGAAGCTGAACTCCCCGGGCAGCACAGCGATGGTGCCGCTGCGATCGAGGGCGATGAAAGCGATGAAGGCGTAGCGGAGCACAGCGGAGATCGCGCCGAGGCGGAGGTTGAGCGGGAGCGTGATGTGTTCCCCGCCCCACGCGTACTTGCCGAGCGGTGCACCGGCAGCCAGGGCGATCTGGAAGATGGCCAGCACGCCGAGCATCGCGGTGAGCGCGAAGATCAGGATCGTCGCCATCACTGCTCCTTTCCGAACTTCGCGGCGAGGTAGGCGTTGTAGGCGTCGAGTTCCGCGTCCTCTTGAGCTTCTCGACGTTTCGCTTGCCGCAGATCGCTCGTGCGCCACTTGGAAATGGTGACGATGAGCACGATGATCAGCGGCAGCTCGCCGTATGACCAGATCAGGCCGCCAGCGATGGCCTGGTCGAGAGCGCGGCTGATCCCCCACGCTTCGGGGTCGGTGGCGTACCAGCGGAACATGGGCTCGGTGCTGCGCAGCAGCACGAGCCCGAAGATCGCGTGGATCTGGATCTCGAGGAGCACGTCGACGATGCGTACCACGAACGATGGGGCGCGCGGCAACGGGTCGAGTGACCACAGCGGAGCGCCACCGATCATGCCGAAGGCGAGGAACAGGGTGAGCAGGATGAGATGCCCGGACGGGAGCTCGAGGAACCAGCTCAGGGTGTCGGTGAAGTACAGGGTGGGGAAGGCGACGACGGCGATGACGATCACGGTGGCCGGGTGCAGGAGCACCTGGGCGGTGCGCGAGCGGTAGGCGCTGAGCGCGGCGCGCATCACCGGCCGCCCGAGTCCCCGGCGCGGCGTCGCGCGCAGGAGCAGACGGCCGGGAGAGCCCATGAGCAGGAACGGGGGTGCGACGACCATGAGCGTGATCTGCTGGAAGAGCAGCACCGAGACGAGTTCCTCGGCGTAGGCGTTCGCGCGCAGTCCGGTGGCCGCGAACCAGAGGAGGCAGCCGACGGTGAACAGCAGCGTCGAACCGACGCCCCATCGTTTTCCCCGTACCCAGAGGGAGATCGCCCCGGTCAGGTAGATGGAGAGGCAGACAACGGCGAGCCAGGCGAGCGGCGACATGCTGCGCAAATCGAACTGGAAGAGGTCGCCGAGCTCGAGGCTGGCCATCGCGGGGTACACGGTCGGGGGTTGTCCTTACTGACGCTGGCGAGTGCTCGCCGGGGAGGGGGCTACTTCGAGTTCGCGGCGATGAACGGCAGCGGGTCGACGGGCTCATCTTCGACGCGCACCACCAGGTGCAAGTGGTTGCCGAATGACATGCCGGTGGTGCCCACGAGTCCGGCTTGGTCGCCACCTTTGACGGTTTGCCCGACCTGCCAGGAGTGGGAGTTTTCCTGCATGTGGCAATACCGGCTGATGACGTTTTGGCCGGCGACCTGGTGTTGGACTTTCAACGAGAAGCCGCAGCCGTCGGAGGCCCAGCCAGCTTCGGTGATCACGCCGTCGCCGACGATGCGGATCGGGGTGCCGCCTCCGGCGGCCATGTCCTGCGCGTCGTGGAAGCCTGAAACCGGTGCGGAGCGGTACCCGAAGCCATCGGTGAGGGGCACCTCCTGAGCGAAGGGGTATTGCAGCTTCGTGTCGGTGAGTCCGCTGACAGTGAGTGCCCCGCCACTCAGTCCGATCTCAGGAGCGGCGATGGCGACCGGGGAGATCGAGATCTCGTCCAGCAGCGTCGGGGCGTCGATGGTGCCTCCGGTGACGAAAGCCTGCTGTCGGTTCCCGAGCACGGGGCTGTCGGCGATTGCGGCGGTGTTCGCCGGGAAGACAGCGCCTGCCACGAGTGCGGCGACGCTGGCGAGCGCGGAGCTGCCGGCGATGAAGCTACGCAGTCGCGGACGGCGCCTGGCCGTGCCCGCCTCGCCGGCTGCCCCGCCCCCAGGGGCAGTCTCGGCTCCGGTGGAGGGATCGATGACGGACGGTGTCGAGGTCTGAGGACGCGTCGCCGCTGGCGCAGCAGCGGCTGCATGCTTGGATCGGCGGGGCTGAGCCGGGGCGTCGGCCGGACGGTCGTCGAGTTTAGCGGGCTTGATCCAGGTGCTCCGCCTCGGCCCCGCCGACTGCTCGGCGTGCCAGAGCCGAATCAAAAGACGACTCCGAGGACGAAGAACGAGGCAATGGCGACGCCAATGCTCACGAGCAAGCTGCTGAAGACAAAAAGAAAATGTTTAGCTTGAATCGGTGAATCTGTTGAGCTCATACTGTTTATCCTGATCGGGGGCGCTCGTGCGCCCGAGTGAGGTTCGAGAAGGCGCGATGCCGGACGGCTTCGTGCCGGTGGCAGCGCTCACGCGGTGCCCGGCAAGCGCTCAGAGAATGCGGCGCCTCGTCGAGGCGCGCGGAGCTTCGCGGGCTACCCGTTTGCGTGGGTTCCCGGTACCGATCAGGTTCGAGAGATTGAGTGGAGCAGCAGCAGTGGCTGCGGGCGCTTGGGGGTTCGGGGCAGGACGACCACCCACTCACGGAGCCTGCCGAGTCGTAGATGCAGCCAGGGTCGCCGAGTAAAGTGGACAACCAGCATGAGCGTGGCGAGCATGCCGAGCATGCAGATCGCGAGCAGATCGAGGTGCCAGCTCTGCACGCTGCCATGAGCGGCATGCTCCCCCTCCTCGACGAACGTGGCGCCCGGAGTTGCCGAGGCGGTGCTGCTGCTCGCCGAGGCGTCGGCCACGACAGGGACGATGGCGAGTTCGGCGCTGTGTGCCCGCAGCCCGACCAGGCCGAGGATGACGAAGGCGCCGACCCAGATGAGAGTCAGGAGCGCACGCCGCGACAGCGGTCGTCGCGCCGCTGAGCGTGCACCCTTCACTCCATCACCTCCTTAGTTATGTAACAATTTAGCATCGAAAGCCTCGGGGGGCCAGAGGCTGCTACTTCGCGATCGCCCCCTCGGGAGTGTCGACCCTCGTCGATCCGCGTCGGCGCAGCGGTCGGTAATATGGCCTTGGGCCTTGCGCCCACGGGCCTGCGCGCGGCCCGGATGCCGCTGAGGATCACGAGCACCTCGGCGAGCTCGTGCACGAGTATGACCTCGGTAAGTGCGAGATGCCGAAGAGTGCCAGTGGGAAAAGGGAGAGGACAATTATCCCCCGCATGATCAGGCGTTAGCTGACCCGCCCCACTACCACATCCGCGATGCCACCATCCCAGCAGCCACTGCGTAGTTGATCTCCAAACACCGAGCACCTCTTACGATGTCACCAGCTGCATCAGCTCGGTGTAGTCGGTGACGACGTCATACTTGACATCATTATCGTTCTTGGCATTGAGAAAGACAAAGAACTTCCGCGCGTACTCGATCTTGACGTCCTCCATGCCTTGAGTTGGAGGGTCGAAAGTGAGTCCTTGGTTTCAGGGATGAAGTAGACGTGCGTCACGCGGCCTTCGGTGAAGGCGATCACCCAGTCTGGATTGTAGTCACAGACTGGGGTTGGGACGAAGAACCCAAGCGATGTCGTCGGCAGACAGCCACAGCTAGGTCACGTAACCCTTCCATCTCGACCCGCTCAGGCCGAATATCCCGATGGTATCGGAGTCACGACTGGTTGAGTCGGGTTTTCCGGGTCTAGTCGGTCGATGGGGCCTGAATGATGGTAGTCACGCAGACACGTGTCTCGAAAGCCAAGAGCTAACGGCAATGCGCCACTTGTCTGGATTTGAATTCCACGCCAGCGTGTGACTAGCCTCGAAAGATTTCAGCTCTACAAGATCGGGACGTCGATCGCGAAGCGTTTCGGAGAGGGTGGCTGGAACCGAATCGTCGCGGTTGCCATGAAGAATCAGCGCTGGCACGGTGAGTTCATTTGCGCGCTGCGCCCAATCAAACTCCCGAAGCGGGATCCCGTTCGGAAGCCCGACCACCCGAGCAAGCGGTTCAAGCGTCAACCATGGAATAGCGAGTTGTCCTGCTGCCGCGGGCAGATTACTTCGCACACAATTCGCTTTGATCACCTCGACCCAATCGAGCACCGGTGAGTCGAGCACGAGACCTACGACTAGCTGCGCATAACCCGACCTGTGCGCGAGCTGTAGTGCGATCGCGGCACCCATCGACCAACCAAACAACACGAGCTGTTCGGCTCCACGACGAACTGCATAACTGATCGCTGCTTCGACATCTTCTATCTCAGTGGCCCCGAGTGTTGAGCGACCGCCCCCGATGCTCAGGCCGTCACCGTCGTTACGGTAGCTCACGACGAGAGACGTGTACCCCAGATTCGTGGCAACTTGCACGCCGCGAAGCGTGCCTGCGCGGGAGCTGCCAAGACCGTGAATATGAATCGCCCACGTCGACGAGCTGCCACCGACCCGCCATGCGGGTGCGCACCCCGACGGGGTGTTGATCATGATGTCATGAGCTTCGAGCCCCGCATCCGCTGGAGTAGCAAAGTAGATGCCGCTCCACGAGACACGATCACCCACTTGGAGGGTGGGGCCGTCGGAAGTTCCGGTGACTTCACGGGCGATTCGGTTTGGACCGCGACCCTGCATCACGCTACCGAGCTGCACCCAACCGCCTCGTTCGAACCAAAGATTGTAGACACCTTGTGCAGTGGTGTCTGGCGTGCGGTCGAGCACAATCCAGCGCACACCACCGTCGTCTTCAATGCCGCGAACAACGAGGTTGAAGGTTCGCATGCCGACGGGCGCGGTGAGCTTGCGGGCGATAGCCCAACCAAGAGCGGCTGCACCTGCGCCCAGCAGCGCGACGCCAGCGCCGAGGGTATGCCCCACTCTCACGACGACTCCGCTTTGACCTCAACGTCAGAGGTCTTGCGCCGGTTCGTCTTCGGCACCTTCACTCCCAACAAGTGGGCCTCAGCACGTTCGAGCAATGTGCGGTCGGCATCGTCGATGGCGAAGGTCACTCGTGGGTCGATCATGGCGTCACGTATCTCGACGATGTGGCGATGCAATCGTGCTTCGGGTTCTTCGAGAATTCCCGGAGTGGGGTGGCTCCCGCTGAGACCAGGTCTGAGGCTGGTTGCATCACGCCAGATCGGGTCGAGCTGGGCGACGAGCACGTCGGTCTGCACATCACGCAGGCGCTGCCGGAGCGAGCGCATTGCAGGCTGCGCAATGAAGCCCGCACAAAGAAACAGGAACGTCGCGATCATGAGCGGCCCGTATGCGGGATCAACCGCATACATGACACTCAGTGCGCCGGTGACGTGTGCGACGTCCATGATGATCACGGTGGTGCACAGTGCAATACCGCAACCAGCTCCGACCGCCAGCAGCATCGCGGGCACTCGAAGCACGCCTGAAGCGAGTCGCAACTGCCGCATGGCCAGCACGAGCATGGCGGCGACAACAATGCCGCAGTACGCGAAGACGGTAATCGAGTAGATCGCAGCAGCGGGATGAGCGCCAAGATCACGCATGAACTCTGTGGTCGTCTCGCCGCGGTCGATGAAGAAGAACAGTACGGCGACGCAGGTAAGTGCAACGACGAGCGCCGGGAGCCCGACGGCGATCTTGACCAGTTGGGGCCGGTAGTCTCCTGCCTTCATCACGCCCCGGCCCAGAAAGAAGAGACCCGTCATGAGCAAAGCATCGCTCGCAACGGTGACAAGGTTCGTTCCACTCAGTGCGGGATCGATCGCGAGGTAGATTTCGTCGATATTGAGCGTCATCGCAAGCGCGATGGCAACCGCAGCGTAAGTAATACTGCGGTCGGCACGCCCTCGCCGCAGAATGAGCAGGCTTGCGACCAGCGTCCACATGACGCCTGCGACAAGCATTTGGATCAACCGAATATCTCCGTGTAGCTCGTCTCCGCAAACGCCGACCCGCGGATGCCCGCGGCCAGGCGATCAGCCAAGCTTTCAGCGGCGATCTCGTCTTCTGATTCCACGTCCTTCCGCGCCAGTACACGGGAGCGTAGAGAAGCAGGAATGTCGGGGAACAGTGTGTTGTGTACGACATCGTTGAGCGAGCAGCCTTCGCCATCACAGTGACCAAGAATGATGTGCGCGAATTCGTGCAGCACGAACTGCTGGCTATGAAGGGCCGAGTCTGTACGGGCGTGGAGGATCACATCTTGATCCTCGCCGTAGAACAGCAACGCACAGAGCCCGTTGTTATCGCCTAGCTCCGCGAGTTCAGTGACCCGGATCTCTCGCCCTCGTTGCCGCTGCACAGCATCGGTGAGTGCGGCGAACGTGAAGTTTTCGCCCAGCTGCAAGCTCGCGACTGCGGTTGTTACGGTCTGTTCGATATTCACTGCGTGCTCACTATCTGCTTCGGAAGCATCCTCGGCGCCAGCCTTGTGAGCGACACCGGTGGCGCTCGCTTACTGTGTCATCTCTTGATCCAAGAATTGGCTGATCGCCCGAAGCGTTTCTGGCGAAAGATCACCGAGAGTACGCGTCGCATACGATTTCACTTTTGCTGCCCGCATCGAGCGCACAAGATCAATCTGGGCCTTCACCTTCTCGGGCGTTGAGGCATCGCTATCACCGGTGATGAAGTCGACGTCAACGTCGAAGAACTCGGCGAGCCCCGCAAACACCTCAGCGTCATCGACCTTTCGGTGTCCGTTGATCATGTAGGTCCAGCGGGATCGCGACAGGTTCGTACCGCGCTCTCTCAAGAATGCGGCGATCTCCGAGAACGACGGTTCAGCACCGGTCTCGGCAGCTTTGACGTCGAGCAGAAGACGCAGACGTTTCTCAAGAAGCTCGGCCGCGGCCTTGTTCTGATCTTCGGTCTGTTGCATAGTGCCCTTCCCTTCGGGATGGGTTTGGCGATGGTCAAACGGCACCTCTTGAGGTGATTACGCATGATCAATGTACCTCTTGGGCATGCTCAAATCAAGGGTTGCGCATGCTCAAATGTGATGTTAGACAGTAGATCACATAATTTTGGGCATGCTCAACGACGGGTGTTGAGCGTGCACCCGTCTCTGCGCCGAGGAGGTGCACCATGCGCTCCACCCATGCCAAAAGCCGGTTACTCTGTCGCCGATCCGGACACCCACGCGCACCTCTCAGATGTACTGCCGCACGAGTTCGCCGCGCGGCACGTCAGAGAGGAGATCCAGTTATGGCCACGATCGAGGATCGCCAAGCCGCCAGAGACGCAAAGCTCGATGAGCTGCACGAAAAGCTCGCGGGGGCCGTCGAAGAACTCGTATCTGGTGACGATTGGAAGCGGGCCTTGACGTTCGGGGCCAACTTTCGAAGCCGTTCTTTCAACAACACACTGCTGATCTGGGTGCAGCATCAGGCGGCCCACGAGCAAGGCCTTGTGCCTGATCCGATGCCGACCTACGTCGCCGGATACAAGCAATGGCAAGATCTCGGCCGCCAAGTGCAGAAGGGGCAACCCGGGTATCAGATCCTCGCGCCCGTCACCGGCCGCTTCGCTTCTGCCACGCCAGCAAATGCAGATTCATGGAGGCGACTAAAGAAGTTCGAGAAACCTCGGCCAGGTGAGGCGGTGCGATCAAAGATGATCGGCGTTCGCCCGGCCTACGTGTGGGATGCCTCTCAGACCGCAGGCGATCCACTTCCTGAGCTACCCGCCCCGACTTTGCTTGAGGGCGAAGCACCCGCCGGGCTGTGGGAAGGTCTTGCGAAACAGGTTGAATCCGCGGGATTCGCGTTGGGCGATGCACCAGATACATCATCAATTCACGGGGCAAATGGCGTCACGAACTACACCGATAAGACCGTGCTCGTGCGCGCCGACATGGATGCAGCGGCACGGGTGAAGACCCTCGCGCATGAGTTGGGACACGTGCTTATGCACGACCCCGAGAATGCTGACGTACGACTGCACCGTGGCATCGGAGAAGTCGAAGCAGAATCGGTCGCACTAATGATCGGCGCAGCGCACGGCATGGACACCAGTGGGTACACACTCCCATACGTCACCACCTGGGCGGCACAGGTCGACGGAAAAGAACCCGTCGACGTGATCAAGTCCACCGGCGACAGAGTACGTGCCACCGCCATCAAGATTCTCGATCAGCTCGACACCCCCATGACCGGCAACGGTACCCCTCCGGGTATCGAGCGGGAATCGACACATCGCAACGTCGCGGCAGCTCAGCGTGCGAGCGCTTCACACACGCCTTCGGCTACTCCTGCCCCAAAACAGGTGGCGCTGGCAGACGTGCGGGGAATGCGATGAGTTCATCGAAAGTGTTCACCACAACGCTCGATCATGTTGATCGCGGGATGCCGCTCGAACAGGGCGCACTCGCTTTTGCCGGCTCCGGCTTCCCTGTGTTCCCCTGTGCCGCAGGCGGGAAGCGCCCCGTCGTTGCGGGCGGATTTCATTCGGCCCGCAGCGATCCCGAGCTAATTCGTCGCTGGTGGACCGCGACTCCCTCCGCAAATATCGGGATGCCGACCGGTACAACCTCTGGACTCGTTGTCGTCGATGTAGACGTGCACGGTTCTGTCAACGGCTACGACGCTCTCGATGGCGCCTGGCGCGCGGGATTGCTGAGCGGCTGGGAGGCCGCGGTCAGAACTCCATCCGGTGGGCTCCATCTCTATTTCCCCGCAGACCCGAATATGGAACAACGCTCGTGGCAATCTGCGCGGGCGGGAATCGATTTCCGTGGTGATGGCGGATACGTCATCGTCCCTCCCTCGCTTCGCGTGCTCGATGGGCAATCACGGCCATACGAGACACTCCGGTTGGCTCGTGAACCTGGTCGTGCGCTCGCTTCGCAGCAACTCCGCGACTATCTTGATCCCCCGCAGCGTAACGAGGCGCATCAAAGTGGGCGGTCAGCACAGCAGCCTGTCGATGTGCAGCGCCTCGTAGATTGGGTTGCGCGGCGCCAAGAAGGCGAACGCAACCATGGACTCTTCTGGGCCGCTTGCAAAATGGCTGAACAGCGAGTGTCGACAGTCGAAGCGCTCGAAGCACTGAGTCCCGCCGCTGAGCGGGCGGGCCTCAGCCGCCGCGAAACGACGGCGACCGTGCGGTCGGCTTACCGAGCGGTGCAGGGCGCCCCTCCGCAGCAATCGATACGAGTCAGCGCATCGACTTCACACGACCGACCGCCGCCTTCATCAACCTTTCGGGTGCTGTCATGAGTGACTTCGACGGACGACGGTGGGCAGTATCGACAGCTGTGGCAGGCACCGTCTTCATTGCTGTGGGAGCCTTCTGGCTGTCGTTCACCTCGCTCGCAGACCTTGCCGCACGGTCTGGAATTGGTGATGGCCAAGCATGGGCATGGCCACTGATTGTCGACGGAGTCATCGTCGTCTCGACCGTCGCCGTCGTCGCGCTGGCCGGGGCCCGCGCCGCCTGGTATCCCTGGGCACTACTCGCTGGTGCGGCAGCCGTGTCGGTCACGGCGAATTCAATCCATGCCGTAGTCGCTGCGGATGCCGATGTGCCGAGCCTTCTTGCCGCTGCGGTCGCCGCAGTTCCGCCCGTGGTCTTGCTGGCGATCACGCATCTCACCGTGCTCCTCATCCGGACTCCCGCGACTACTGAAACAGCCGAAAGCACTGAGACGTCAGCCATTCAGACCTCACCCCAAGACTCTGCGATGACGTTGCGCGATGCCGGTTGGTCGAACAAGGCCATCGCACGCGAACTGAATGTGCACCCTTCCACCGTGGGGCGCTGGTTCGCCAGCATCCCGCTCACCGTTGAGGACCATAAGCCCTCCCCCGCAACGACATCCGACGAGGAGCCAAAATGAACGAGATAGAGAAGGATGCTTTGACTGCCAGCACCGATCGTCATCTGGGAAACGATCATCTCTTGCCAGAAGCTGTCGAGGCCGCGAGCGTTCAGCGTCGGCGCACGCGTGCGGGAGTCGATCCATCGGTCTACCGAGGCCGAGGAGTCGAATGGGTGCGTCCGACTGACCTGATTGCACGCGGGAGTTCGCGCGTCGCCGGGGCGGGGATCAACTTCCAGACCGAACTCCGGCGCCGCACGTTTGAAGTGACTGCGGCGAGCGCTCGCGGCATCGCAGACCGGGCCCGGCACCTCCCGCCGTTATCCGCGTTCGGCCATGGCAATTCCCGACATGGTGCTGAACGAGGCGCGATCGGGACGCACTGATCGTTGGTCATGACCTCTCATGGGCACTTCACGGACACCTAAGAACCCGCTGGGAAGCGGGCGCGCACCTGCTTGCCAGGAGGTTCCCACACCATGACCAATTCAAGCCACTCTGCGTCACAACCTCGCGAGGACTACACGACCAGCGAGGGGCTCCGCGCCCTCCTGCATCGGCTGCACCGCTCGGGTTCACATACCTGGAAGCACGACCGCGTCGCCGCTGACCTCGCCGCATTTGCCGCAGAAAAGTACGCGGCGTTGGCTCGCAAGCATGGCCTCGATCCGTGGGAGGCAGCGTCGGCAGCTTTCGATGTGATGAGGACGCGATCCGCTCGTGAGGCGATTGATCCTTGGGCCGTAGTCACCCGCGGTGTTCAAGTCACCTGCATCGCTGAAGAGCGGGGACAAGGATTGCTCTGCGCGACCCATCAAGCACGTCGACCCCATATTTCTGCGTTCCATGACCCGGAGCGCTTTGCCGACCGAGAGAACCCACTGGCCGATTATCACCCGGCATTTCACGTGGTGGACCGGTACTCGGTCGCTGAGGACGATGACCCTGACGTTACCCGCGACGTTGACACTGCGCGCCGCGCAATCGACGCGTCGATCACTCTGTTTACAACGTTGGGCTGGCCCGAAAGCACTGCCCGTGCGGCGATCGAGCACGTTTGCAGCGCGGTGGTACGTGCTGGGTCTCGACAGAGTGCGTACGAACTACTGCGTCGAGACAAGCACGCCCGAGCACTGCTCGATTTGCCCGCCGACTCTTGGTCGGCGCTATTGCAAGTGTTGCTCGGGCACCCTCATCCCGCGTATCGCGCGACGAGCACCGGACGAGGCATCCTTCTCCGCATACTCGTCGGTGAAGCGCTCGCAACGCTCCTCAGCGACGATGCCCTCGTCACAGCTATCGCGATGTCGGTCCCCGTCCACGGGAGCAACCAGTGAGTCGGGACGGCGGACACATCGAGTTGGACCGTGCAGTCGAATCGATCCGCGTTGGGCGGCGTCACCGCACTGGACTCGGCGACCTCGACTCGCTCGCAGCTTCGATTGAGCGTGACGGTTTGCTCCAACCGATCACGGTCACGCCCGACGGGATCTTGGTATGCGGTGCGCGACGATTGGCCGCGATCAAACAGCTCGGCTGGCAGCACGTCAAGGTTTGGGTGCGTTCAGGTATCTCGGGAGATCTCGCGCACCTGCTTGCTGAACAAGATGACAACATGCTGCACAAGCCGCTCACGCAGCTGGAGAGTGCAGCGCTCTATCGGGAGATCAAGGCGCTGATGGCTGAGGATGCCGCTCGTCGGCAGGAAGCCTCACGCTTCAGTAGCGAAAATCAGCCGGGAAGTGACGGTGCAGCAAATTTTGCGCCACCGTCAGAATCACCGGGACAATCTCGCGCCCAGGCCGCTGCGATGATCCCCTATGGTGCTTCACACACCACGCTCGAGAAGATCAACTACCTGCAGCAGATCGCTGAGGACCAAGATCAATCAGAGACAGTTCGTGTGGGAGTTGCCGCCGAGCTCGAACTCATCGGTTCAGGCGAGCCGGTACACCCGAGTTATCTGCGGGCCCGCCAGCTTGTCGCGGAGGCGGACTCCGATGCACCTGAGGAAGATGTCGCGAAGCTGGCGGAAGAAGCTCTGGCGCGTCTCAAGAGCACGCCGCGCACCAAGCGCCGCTCTTCGCCAAGTCCGCAGACGAATCGTGCGGACAACGACGAGCCGTGGCCAGTTCGCGCGTTCGTTGTTACCTGGACTGAGCTCGATGGGTGGTGGCGTCACTTTGATGTCGACGACCTCGCTCTCAAACTGAGTGCTGCTGAAGTCGAGTTGTTCTTGCGGGCAGTGGATGCGACCTCAGACTTCGCGGAGCGACTCCGAACAGCGCTCGATACCAACGTTGATACCGCTGAGCAGCCAATGGAGATAAGGAACCTCCGAGCGATCTGATGCGCGGCCGACGCTGCGCACCTTCCAGGCATGAAGCTTCTGACCGCTCCTCGTTCCCGCCGCACCGTTGTCGCCCTCATCGCCACCGCAGTCGTGGTGCTCCTCATCACCGGTGTTGGCGTCTACGGACTCATCACCGGATCACGTGGGCACGGTGAGTCAACCGGCCCGGTCTCACCAACTACTGAACACGATCCTGGACCCTCGAACGCCCCTGATAGACCGGCGCCTCGGATTCCGGCAATCCCCCGCAGTACCGATGCCGAGACCTTTGCACGCAGCGTCGCGACGGCGTTGTTTACCTGGGACACCGGCAGTGGATTCCTTCCGCTGGACTACACCGAGGTCATCCTCGACGTTGCAGACCCGAGCGGCGCCGAGCAGCCCGGCCTCGCAGCCGATCTTGCAACCTACTTACCCACGCACGATGCCTGGACGCAACTGCGTCAGTACGCAACGCAGCAACACTTGGAGAGCACTTCCGCGTACATGCCGGATGCCTGGGCTGACGCCCTCGCGCAAGCTCAACGAGGCCAGCTCCCCGACGGTGCCACCGCGTTCACGATCGAGGGAATCCGCCATCGCTCCGGCGACTGGAACGGTGACCCGGTCAGTGCCGACCAACAGGTTGCCTTCACAGTTTTCATTGCCTGCCCGCCCAAAGACGCCTGCTATGTGCTGCGGCTATCACAGCTAAACAATCCGCTGCGCTAGGAACCCAGCTCATGATGAAGAAACTCGCGATCGCAGTCGTCTCTCTCATGTTCCTCGCACCGACGCTGGGGCTCGTCACCGTCGGCCTCGTGATGAATCCCGCCGCTATTGCGTGTCTCTCATCGTCAAGTCTCACGCTCGGTAACGTACCGGACTCTCTCGTGGTGACAGCTGCTAATGGGGAGACGTTCACGCTCAACAAGCAACAACTGACGCATGCCGCAACGATCATCACCGTGGGCTCAAGCATCGAAGGTGTCACACGCGAGGGCGTGCAGATCGCACTCATGGCCGCCCTCACCGAGTCAACGCTGCGACAACTCGCGAACACCGGAACCTACCCAGAATCCGGGAGCCACCCGAACGACGGAAATGGATCCGATCACGACTCGCTCGGCTTGTTTCAAATGCGCCCGCAATCGGGCTGGGGATCTGTCGCCGACCTGATGGACCCCGAATATCAGGCTGCTGCGTTCTTCGGTGGACCCTCCGGTCCCAACTATCCATCGCCTCGCGGCCTGCTCGATATCCCCGGCTGGCAGAGCATGGGCAAGGGCGAAGCCGCACAAGCTGTCGAGGTTTCGGCGTACCCGGATCGGTACAACAACTACGAACCCGTTGCCGAGAAGATTCTCGCAACGCTCACGAGTGGCGCCTCGACTTCGTCGACGACAGCTTCGTCAACTACGACTTCGCCGTCACCACCTGACGCAGTAACGAAATCCTCCCGTGTCGTATTTCCACTGCCGGAAGGGTCCTGGGTTCACACCGGCGACTTCGGGCCACGCATCGATCCCATAACCGGCGAGAACGCCTTCCATACCGGCACCGATCTTGCCGCGGCCGACGGGACACCCATTCTCGCTGCAGCGGATGGAGTGGTGACCGTCGCAGAGTTCTCCGGTGGTTGGGGCGGGCTGATCGTCATCGAACACCACATCGACAGCACTACCGTCGCCACCGCGTATGCGCACATGTGGCAAACCGGCATCGTCGTCACCGTCGGAGACCGTGTCATCGCCGGTCAGCACATCGGTGATGTCGGTTCATCGGGGCGTTCAACCGGACCACATTTGCATTTTGAAGTCCGTCCAGGCGGCACCTATGCGGAGGCGGTCGATGCGGCGAAATGGCTCAACGATCACGACGCCGCTGATCTCCCAGAGGCGACTGCTGGTGCTGGATGTTCTGCGATGACAGGAGGCACGTCATGAATGTATTTCCAGACTTCGGCAGCATGGGCGGCATCGGTGATCTCAAGGTTGTCATCGGAGCGATGCTCACGATCATCCTTGTTGTCGCCGTCCTCATGATCATCGTCAACGCAATCATCTGGGCCATCGCCGCGTCGTTCGGTAATCCCGGCATGTCAACCAAAGGCCGCGCGGGGGTGTTCGTAGCGCTCGTTGCAGCCGCTCTCGCCGGTGGCGGCGTCGCCTGGATCAACTGGCTCATCTACCTCGGTGGACAACTATGATTCACCAGCGAATGCAACTATGGATTCAAGTGTGACTATGAGTTCGTGTCCGGCACTAAATGATCACCATTGGCAGCTCCCGGTAGGTTTGTACCTGAAAGACGGGTTCTGCTAATCGCTCCCAAGCCCTCCCTTTCAAGTACGATCAAGGCAGGCCCAAGTCAAGGGGTAATTCGTCAATGCATAACACCCCAGAGAAGCCTGCCGAGGAGCTTGTCGAGCCTCTCCCGATAACTACGAAACCTCCGTGGTTAAGGCGTGAGGATCGTTCACGCTGGCTCTTGCTCCTTGCAGGTATTGTCGTGCTCGCTGTGATCGTCGGGGCTATTGTTGTGCCGCGTTTGCTGCAATCCGATCAGTCGTCTATCTCGGGTCCTGCGCCGCGCGATGCATCTCTTGATTCAGACGGGGATGGGCTCCATGATCTGATTGAGATAGCCGGCTGGGCTGTGAGTGATGGCAACGTGTATGTCACAGACCCGAACAGTTCTGACACCGATGGTGACGGTTTATCTGACAGCGAAGAAGCCGGGAGCCTCCTTACATCATCAGGTGAAGCACCTGTGTACTCCGGTGTTTCTAATCCAACCAAAGTTGATTCGGACGAAGACGGACTGGGTGATAAAACTGAAGTTCGAGGCTGGTCGACCGAAGCTGGAGAACGCTTCTTTACTGATCCAATGGACCCAGATGTCGATGGAGATGGGCTATTCGACGGTGACGAAGCCGGTGAACGTATTGACGCTGACAACGCGGATGAGTTATATGTTGGCTTCTCAAATCCAAGGAAGATCGATACCGACGATGATGGTCTTACCGATGCGGAAGAGGCTGATAGCGGCACTGATCCGTATGTTGCCGATACAGATGGGGACGGCCTAGACGACAACTTTGAGGTTAAAATTGTCGGATCTGATCCAAACCAGGCTGACACTGATGGCGACGGACACAGCGACGGCTATGAAGAAGAGAACAGAGAACTCCAGGGCTTAGATCCACTATTTGAGGACATCGAAATCTCCGCATTAGAATATGCTGGCGATTTTGCTAAAGGTGCTATTGCAGGTGATGCATGGCGCGCTGATTCGGTGGCATGGCTCGCCGGGAATCTTGTGAGTAGTGGGACGAGTTTCATTCCGGGGATCGGCTGGATCGTAGGCGGGGTTGCTGATGCACGCGACGCTATCGCGTCGGCAATTCAGGCCGACTGGGTCGGGGCAGGGTTCAGTGCGGTCGGCTTAGTTCCCTACGTAGGGGATGCAGCTGCGATCCCCAGGAAAGCAGCTGCATTTGTTGTTCGTCATCCGGAACTTGCTGCCGGTGTTGGCGCGCTCATTGTGGCACTCAATAAAGTGCCTGAATCCATCAAGATTGACGCGTCGAAGCAGCTCTGGAAGGAATGGGACACTCTCCGCGAGGCTGGAGCGAACGACAAGGCTCTCCTTCGACTTCAGAACAGTGGTCGGATTAATCTCGACAGTATCGGCACTGCTATAAAGCGTGAGGGCCACGTCGCAGGACCCCCGTCTCGGTACCTGACAGATGGGCCCGCTGGCGAGAATAGTCTCCAGCAGATGCTCGGCAAGAATGGAGCGACCGTCGAAACTCAGGTGAAAGCATCGACCAGGGGCTGTGTGAAGGTCTGCAATCCAAACGCTCGCGTCTTCGATGCGGTTGTTGACGGAGTGGCGCATGAATCAAAAGTTGGGTTCAAATCACTCGATTCCTTGGTGCGTGCGCAGATCAACTCAGATGCCTACTTGGTCGAAATTGGAGTGATCAAGAAGGCTCATTGGCATTTCTACCCCAGCGCACACACCAGTCAGGTCGGAGCAACCAAGCAGGTTCTTGATCTTCTTGAAGAAAAGGGTATCAAGTACACGATTCACGCTCCGACGACGAAATAGTTAGTATCTCGTCGCCTCGTGCGCACCTTGCAGACGACCTAAGAACGTCTGCCGCCATCCGTGGTGGTTCAACTCAAGGAGCACGCCGTGTTCGAACTCACCTGCACGCTGTTGGAACTCCCAACGCAACTACCCGCACTGTTGCCAACAAATATTGACATCACCCCGAACGATTCGGGGCTGCCAGGGATCGCGCAGCTCCGGGTTATCGTTGGCGCTGTCATGACAATCGGCCTGATCTTGTCGGTACTCGCCCTTATCGTTTCGGCGATCGTGTGGGGGTTCGGATCGAACTCGTCCAATCCACATCTCGCAGGTCGCGGCAAGCTCGGCGTACTCATCTCGTGTGGTGCGGCAGTCATCTGCGGCGCATCCGTGACCTTGATCAATTTCTTCTGGAACGTCGGACAGCAGGTCTGAGGCCCACCAACCACTAGTTCAGGGAGGCCTGCGATGAGTGTCTGCGATATCCCCGTGATATCTAACGTCTGCGATGCCGTCGGCGAAGGCGCCGCAACCTTGGTGTCGGCCCCTTTTGACTGGCTCGCCTCCACGATGGGTCAAGCCGCGGGCTGGCTCATCGAAGCCATGTGGACTGTCTTTGACAGCACGACCCTCGTGGACGTCCAATCCGAGGGCTACCTCGACGTCTACAACCTGCTCTTTGGCATCGGTGTCTTCATCGTCTTGCTGTTTTTCTGCTTCCAGCTCGTCCTCGGCCTCATCAGACGTGAGCCCGCCGCGCTCTCCCGCGCAGCACTCGGCGCAGCCAAAGCCGTTCTCGGCTCCTTCGTCGTCATCACGTTGACGGCAACTGCTCTGGAGATTGTGGATCAGTTGTGCATCGGTGTCGTCCAGGCGGCAGGAGAAACCACCGAAACTATGGGCGACAAGATCGCGCTCCTCACCGCCGGGCTCACCACAATCAACATCGCGGCTCCAGGCGTCGGCGCGATCGTTACGATCTTCCTCGCCGGGCTGATGATCTGTGCGGTCGCGATTGTTTGGTTCTCGCTCCTGATCCGTAAAGCGTTGTTGCTCGTTGCGATCGTGCTCGCACCCATCGCATTCGCTGGAGCGGCCTGGGATGTCACCCGCGGATGGATCGGTAAATGGGCCGCGTTCGTTGTCGCGCTCATCATCTCCAAACTCGTCCTCGTCGTCGTGTTCCTCATCGCGATCACGCAGGTCTCAACGCCGATTGAGGCCGATTTGTCTTCCGTGACTGAACCGATCTCAGGCATCGTGCTGTTGTTCATTGCAGCCTTCGCGCCATACATGGTCTACCGGTTCATCTCGTTCCTCGGCTTCGATCTTTACCACGCGATGGGAAGCGAGCAAGAAGCAAAGAGCGCCGTGAACCGGCCCGTTCCCGTGCCGTCGAAACCGCAGAGCGACGGAGTCAAGAAGGTGCTCGATGGTGGCTCCGGCGGCGGTGCGACGCCGAACGCCACTCCCGCAGCAACCGGTGCGCCCAGCACCTCTGCTTCAACTGGAGCGACATCCAGCGGATCAGCTGCCGGTGCGGGTGCAGGATCCGGCGCGGGTGCCAGTGGTGCTGCCGCGGCTGCCGGCCCCGCGGCAGCGGTCGTTATCGGCGCGGAGGTCATCAAAGGTGCCGCGACTGCCGGACCTCAGCTCGGCGGCGTTGTTGCTGGGGCGGCCGAATCAGCTACCGCTGGTGCGGATGGACCGGCCGCGGCTTCCGCCGCACCTCATTCAACGCCTCAGCCTCCCGCGCCTCGAACCGATCCTGCACCGCCCAGCACCCAGCCTCCACAGCCGCGCACGGCAGGAAAGGAATAGCCCACCATGTCGAAGGACTACGACGATCAACGAGCCGGTGATCTCGTCCCGGTAAAGTTCTCCCGGCTGACGCGACGCGGCGTCCTGCTTGGCCTGTCGCTCTCGCAGCTGATCGCCCTCGGACTTGGCGTCGGATCACTGGTGTGGGCGTTCTACGCCGGAGGCGGCATGTTCATCGCGTTCTCGGCACCCGTGTGGCTCTCCGCCGCAGCGACGGCCTGGATCCGGATCTCTGGACGGGCGATCGTCGAATGGATTCCCGTCATTTTCTGGTGGCTCTGGAAGACCTCCGGTGGTCAGGTGCTCTATCGGCGCCGCGTTGTGAGGCCACGGCCTGCGGGGTCACTCGCGCTACCCGGCGACATGGCGCGGCTGCGTGAGTATGAGGATCCGATCACGGGCGCCGGGATGGTTCACGACCCGACCGCGAGCACTCTCACAGCCATCGTTGCCGTCTCGCACCCAGCATTCGTGCTCCTCGATCCCGGCGAGCAGGATCGGCGCGTCAGCTCTTGGGGTCGTGTGCTCGCAACCGTATGTAGGTCTGGTCGGCTCTCGATGCTGCAAGTACTTGAGCGCACGCTGCCGGACTCCGGCACGGGACTCGCAGAATGGTGGGCGTCACACGGCAACGCTGATGGTTCTTGGGCGTCAACAACGTATGCCGAGCTGATTGAGCGAGCCGGGCCCGCCGGAGAACGCCACGCCACGACGCTTTCGCTCTCGCTCGACATACAGGCGGCAGCACGACAGATCCGCACAGCCGGTGGCGGAATCCGCGGCGCTGCGGCTGTCCTTCGCCAAGAGATGTCCACGTTGATCGCTGCGCTGCGATCAGCCGACCTCGCCCCGTCGGATTGGTTGTCGTGCGGCGAGATCGCTGTGATTCTGCGTTCGGCGTACGACCCAGCGATCGCTGCGACACTCGAACGGCACGGTGAACTCGGCCAGTCGCTTGCCACCGCGGGGCCCGTCGCCGTGAACGAGTCGTGGTCAAGGCTGCGCACAGACTCGGCCTTCCACGCAGTGTTGTGGATCTCGGAATGGCCCCGCTCGATGGTCTACCCCGGGTTCTTAGCACCGGTGCTCTTGTCGAGCGGGATCCAGCGGTCCTTCTCGCTTCTGTGCACCCCGATGCGCTCGGACCAGGCGGCGCGCGATATCCGAAAGAAGAAGACGGAGTACATCTCAGACGCGGCCCAGCGCCAGCGCATCGGTCAGATCGAGGATGCCTCGCAGACCGCTGAGTTTCAGGATGTGCTCCAGCAGGAAGCTGATCTCACCGCGGGGCACGGCATCTTGCGCTACACAGGACTCATCTCGGTCTCAGCACGAACCGCTGACGAACTCGACGCGGCTGTCGCCGCGATCGAGCAGGCCGCGATTCAAGCTTCATGCGAGACGAGACTCCTCGTCGGCCAGCAGGCTCAGGCGTTCACTGCCGCGGCGCTACCGTTATGTCGAGTGGTGTGATGGCACCGCACGCGAAGGCATTTTCACCGGGGTTCGCTGGCTGTGTAGTCAGGCGTTTTCGGTCTGTTCATCATTGTGCTCAGGGGACTCGTCTTGCGCTACAACAAGCTCGTCCTGGGGTGAATCGTCAACGACTTCGAAATCGATCACCGTAGTGTCTTCGTTACGGTGGCCGGGCTTCGTCAATTCCAAACTTGCCAGATGCTTCTGGAGTCGCTTCGACATTGGAAGGAACGTGGCGAGGGTGAGGCCGCCCGAGAGAACGGCACCCACGATCGGGATGGCCTTAGCAACGCCACTCGCAAACAGCTTCTTTGTCATGCTGACGCCGATGTATCCCGCGACTTTCTTGACCACGGGATAGATGAGGCCCTTGGTGAGCGCCTGTTGAGGCAGCTTTTTAGCTACATTCGCGGCAATCATTCCGGCGACTTTTGCCACTCCTCCCTGAGCAATCTGGACACCGAACATGACACCAACGAAAAGGGTCAGAACACTCTCTGTCGCCTCATCGATTTCCTCACCCTCGGCAAAGAGATCAGGCCAGCTGTACAGGTACGCAAGCTTTTGTGCAATACGCAGCATATGGCCCATGTACTGAACAAGATCGGCTGGCACAGTGCCAATCATTGCGAGACCACCAGGTATCCCTGCAACTGTGGATAGCCCGGTCACCTTTGAAGTCTCGTACTTGATTGACGTGTTCGCGGCCTGCGTGACAATCGAAAGCGGTATCCCTGCGGCAGCTGGACTCTCGTTAACGGCAAGCTCGATTTGTTCGGCAGTGCAGTACCGCTTCAGTGAGGCACGCAGATACGCCGCTCGATTGATCCGAACACCGGGCAACTTTGCAGCCGCGTCCAGCACCTGGGTGAATTTGGTCCCCGGATTCTCAATTACTTTGGTGTCCGTCATGGGACCAATCGTACTGATGAGCACCGACATCGAGAGGAATAAGGCGTGCACTTCACCTGGCAACTGCATGCCCAGGTTGTGCAGCACCGCTTACGGCGGCAATCGGTTAGAGTCCGGCCGCAACCAGGTCCTGAAGCAGGGCGGAACATTTACGTACACGATCCTCGCTGTCGATAGCCTCTCCGGTGTGGCTATTCTGCTCAACACGCAAGAATGATTCGACTGCGCCGTGTCGCTCACACACCTGTTGCCAGAGTGCAGCAGCACGTTCGTCAAGAGGAGCGCTCAGCTCGAATCCTTCATTGATGCATCGAATCCCACCCTCGCTTTTGGTAAGTCGGAGCCACCTTGGTTCTGTTTCGTAGCCTCGGAACCACGGGTCGCGGACAGCGTCGCCGACGCCACTCTGGTTCCAGACTGCCAGTAGGAAGGGGTCGCGGTAGTACGCCGACCCGGTGAGACTGTCGGTCCTGAGCATGCACATCGAGTAGTTCCAAGTGCCGTTCGCCCGGAGGTGTTCACCGAAGTAGATGCCCGTCCTTCCCTCGCGCATCTCGTCATATGCGGCAAGGTAGTAGCGCCAGTCGAACCGTTGCGCTTCGCGGCATTGTGTCAAGAACTCGGTGATGATCGATAAGAGAGTTTCAGACGTACTCGCGGCGCCGCCCGCCACCGCATCAAGCACCCGGTTCAGCGCTAAACGGAGCGCGGCGCTTTTCTCACGTCCTCTTCGTGTGAACACGTCACGCCAACGGCTCTCTTGCTCGCTGGAACCGAATTGGTAGCCACGCTGTCCGAGCGGGAGCCCGTAGTTCGTTTCATTGGCGAGGAGCACAGCGGTCAGTTGCGGCCAAAGCTCCTTCGGAGTGATCCTCTCGAACGCCTCGACGCGTGACGCGAGTCTGTCGGGTTCCAGGTCGAAAGCAAAAACTCTGCCTCGTAATAGCGGATGATCTTCAAGTCGATGAAGCACGGCGACTTGGTCCGGATGTGCGACAAGATACTTTCGTTTTTCAATCTCGTCCATTACGCGGTCTTGATTGAAACCACGAAGGTCCTCGAGTTCACCAGTGCGGATAAGACGTTCAGTGCTCTGGAGCAGATCGGGCATGCGCTCCTCTCGGACCTCATCGTCTGCCCGGTCGGTCAGATTGCGCAGGACTCTGAGCCGCGCCTGGATTTCTGTGGTGTCGAATTGCCGATGGATCAGGGTCGCGAATAAGAAAAGGGTCTCGGATAGCGTGAACAGACGCGCGCGACCACGTTTCTGCCCGTAGCGGCGGCAGCACTCCTGGAAGAGGTTCGGATTCGCTGAATCGAAAAGCAGAACCTGGTCCCCAACCGATGCTCCAGTATCCGACGCGCTCGCCAGATGAACTCCGAAAACTTCACCAATATCGACCGGACGCCTCGACGTGGGTTCGACCCATGTGTCGAAGGCATGGAAAAGAAATGCCACGTTGGTCTCGTCGCCTGCGGCGAAGGCGCGTTCCGCGCGGTCAAGCAGTCGACCCTGTGACGGCACTCCTTGCCGCCACTCGCAGACCTCGATAATGAACTCGAGGTATCTGAGGAACTCATCGTCAACGATGTAGTCACCGTCGTGGTAAGACCAAAGCACATCAGCCCAAGCGCCATCGATCTTATGGACAAGCTCCCTGAACCGATCCGGCGCCAGAGCATTCGCGAGGATCTTCTCGAACCGGGCCTTGAAGTTCTCGAACTCGGTCAGGGGCTTCCCGCGGGAGTTCATCTTGATGTAGAGCTCTTCACCAGACGGCATGTCATCAATCGGAAGAAAATGGAAGGAAATCGGCGGGCTAACGGTGTCGACAAGTCGATCCCAAACGAAGGAGAGGACGACATGCTCTCCACTCAGTCGTTCGTGAATGGCATCAAGCATCACAAGCATTGACTGAACCGTTGGATCGTGGCGCCAACTAAACAGGTACCACGGCTGGTCGGTGATCCAGCTTGACGGCCTGACGAAGCTATCGGTGAGCGGGTGCTTAGGGCTGACCAGCTGTCGGCAGAAATGCTCCGCTGTTTGACGGGTCGCGTAGGAGAATCTCAGCCAGGTACTCGCCTCTTCAAGTCGCCCAAGCCGCGCAGCGACATACCAGTGGATCAGGAAGAGCGTTGTGAGTCGTTGTTGCCCGTCGAGGGGACGGAGAACGTGCGTTTCGCGGCTGATTTCACCGTAGACGAAGTCGAGGTCGACCGGGTCTCCTCCAGTGACTGCTCCGACCAGCACGTCAAGGAAGTCCCGCCGAATCACTTCGACATCGGCGCCCTGGCGTCCTTGCGCATAGTCGCGCTGGATGAGCGGGATCTCGACAAGGTTCACCGTGGGCATGCCGTCATGTCGAGGTTGAAACATTCCGACAAAAGAAGTCTTGTAGCCCTTCATACGAGCTCCTCATCGGGTAGGAGATAGGGCGTGAGCGCCGTTTGGATCGCGGCCAAGTAGGACACTCGGTCCGCAACACTCCAGTAGTGAACCTGTTGCGCGTCGGCAACTGTGTAGTACTTCAAAAACACGTTCCGCGTGCAAGCTGGGATGTATGAACCGGCGCGATCCCGTCGCAGAATTTCTTGACGCTTGACTTCGAAAACCGAGTTGCTCAAAGCGCTGTTGTCTCCGCTGGCAAGCAACGCAAGATTTGAGATCGAGTGGATACTCTCATCGGCATCCGATGACGTGAGTGCCGACTCCACTTTCGCCTTCACAGAGTCGAAACGGGGACCAATCCCGTGCGAACGTTCGTCCTCGATTGCTTCTAACACTTCATCGATCTCAGCAATCAGTCTGGACTGCGTATTCGTGCCGAGATCAGGAACGCTGAGGAGGGCATGACGATGCAGCCGCAACCATTCAGCCCAGATCTTCTCGTCCCGTTTGAGCGGTTGAGTGTTCTGGGCGTGAATATGCTCCAGAGACCATGCTCCCCGCGCATGTGCTCGGAACGAGTACCGTTCGGATGATTCCGCACGGGTCCGCACGGTCTCGACATTCATGAGTAGAAGCGCTTCCTCGCACTTCCTACCTTTCGATTCATAGTCGAGCTCGGTCAGTTGCTCTGCCGTGAGGCTGAGCCGATCCCGAATCCTGCTGTCGAGTGCATAGTGGAGTGCGCTCTGTGTCAGCCCAGCTGTGGAGTCGAGGAGTGCCGCAAATGATTCACCGACCGCGACGAGGTAGCCAATCTTGTGGAAGATGTCGCGATCTTCATACCAACCCACGATAAGCGAGTGGAGCCTGACAACGTCATCCCAGAATGCTTGCGGGTCGCTCTCTATCTTCGGCCGAAGAGTCTCGAAGGTGTGGTACCTGGGCCGATGCCGCCCCTCGGTGTTACCTCCGATCCGGTCAGCGAGGGTGTCAAGAATGAGCCCGATGTGCGTGGCTTCGTCTTCATGCCTAGCTGTAATGAAGGACCAGACCTCAGGCGTACGCAATTCTCGTTCGAAGCCATCCCACTGGGCGGCAATCTGCTCACTCTTATCGGCGACACCAGGCATGCGCCGACTGCTGGAAAGGACGAGCGCCTTCACTAGCTCTGAATCTGTGAGTGGGATGCGTCCGACGTTGAGTCGAGTAAATAGCGAGACCGAATCGAATTCAGGCTCATCAGGAGCCTCATACCAAATGACTTTTACGCTCTCGAAGAGGTAGCCGTAGAGCTTGTTCGCAGCCCACTGTTGTCTGTGATCGTGTGCTTCAAACCACGCACGGATGTGTTCATAGGCGACATAGATGTGATGAAAGTCGATGTTGTGCTCACGCTCATCAGCATTTGGAGCCTGAAGGAACGCCTGACTCCCCTCACGCGTCTCGTACTCCATCGTGTATCCAGCACCCGCACTTTGCAGTCCGTGTGTCTGCATGAAATTGAAAATTAGATACAAGGTCGTAAGGCGTTGCTGGCCGTCGATGAGCTCTAAGCGGCCATCCGGCATCGCCTTCACGACAATGGGCTGAAGATAGTATGGTTTCCCTTCGCTGGCCCAAATATCTGAGAGAAGTCGATCTACTTCATCCGCACCCCAGCGATAGCCACGCTGGTATGCAGGGACGTAGAACGCACCAGTGATGTCACCCACGGTCTTGGGTTCCAGGAGCGCATCCATCGATCCCCTTTCGCTGTCCAGTTCGTCGTAACTGGTTGTTCTCTCGATCGGCCCCAGTCTACTGAGCCGGTGCGCTCTCACGCCGAGACTGTAGCCGTGCCGGGCAGGATAGAGGCGATGTATCGCCCGATACGAATCTGCGATGTCGCCGATGCTGTGGCTGCGTGTAGCGAGTCTCCAGCGAGATGCGAATCGAGGTCCACGTCCTTCTGTGAAGTATCGGGCGCGTAGTGCATGAGCAGTACGTCACGCTTCGCTCTAGAGCGAAGCTGCTCGATTTCTTCAGGCGCGAGATGCGAGGCAGAGCCGCCGAGAACGAGAACAGTGTCGTACCTGCTTCCACACAGAACGCGTCGCCGCTCAGCCTCCGCGTAGGTCATAGGATGAACGCCCGCGAGGACGGGATGCTTCATAACGAGGGCGTTAAGCATCGCGTTGGACGGGTCGATGCCGACGTAGCGCACCGGCTCCACGAGCCCCAGGTCGAGCGGGAGTCCGGTTCCGCACCCTACATCGAGCGTGCGCCACAACTTCTCGCCGAACGTTGCGTGGACGAGACTCGCGGTTGCCTGTTTTTCACTCTCGGTCATCCCGTGAGCTCGATCCCATCTGGTGGCCAAGCCATCGTAACCGGACGTTATTCCGGAGGTGGTGCGAGGCATGTTCTGGATGCCGTAGACGTGCTCCACGCGGCCACGGTTGATGAGTGTCACGGCGTCGTCGTCGATGGTGCTGCCCTGCATGTCCCAGTGCTTCCACCCCATGGGTGTCACCAAGTAGATGCGAGTGTCCTTGTAGAACTTCATCGGCTCGCCATATGTCCGGATCACATGGGCTGCCCGAGCAACGTCATCATCGCTCAGCCCAGGGGTCTTGCCTGCTACAACGTACTCATGCGGCGCCCCAGCCGCATACGTCGTGGCAAACTGCCAATCGAGTTCGGCTTCAAGGTTTAGCCACCAGCTCAGGTCGGTCTTCGTGATCACGGTCATCTCCTCGTCTCACACGGCCCTCGAAGTCCGTGCTCACCAAGTATCGACGCGACCACTGACATTTCGTATCGGACTGCGGTCAGAGTCATTGGGGTTCAGCCGAGATCCGTCCGACCTCCACTTGAGAATCTCCGAGCGCACCTTTCCAATGTTCAAGTTTTTACTTCGATTGTTGGGAGGTCACCAT
Source organism: Leucobacter sp. (assembly GCA_041655455.1). Taxonomy (GTDB): domain Bacteria; phylum Actinomycetota; class Actinomycetes; order Actinomycetales; family Microbacteriaceae; genus Leucobacter. The sequence continues at coordinate 31,626 of JBBAFK010000002.1, forward strand.
GCCCACGTTCTATGATCCCGGCGCTGATGCCGGTGAAGCATCCGAGGCATTGCGCGGGCTCGCGCACGCCACACGCTCGTTCGAGAATCCGCAGGATCTGTATAGCGTGCTCGGTTACCTGCTGTCCGGTGTGCGATCTCTCAAACAGGTACTCGATCAGCTCGCTACCGCGCATGCCGAGAATCGTCCTCGCGCGCTTGATGACCACGGCGACCACGCCATCGGTTCGAAGGACGCTCTTGTGGCCGCCGACGAACTCCACCAGGCCGCAACTCTGATCGACCAGGCAGAAGAGCGACTCGACGCAGCGGCAGCGGCTACGAGCCGCGTTGCTTGGCGCGACGATCCAGCCGCAAACGTACCCCAGGCTGCTCGATGGATCAGTGTCGTCTTCCTGCAAGGCCCAGAGGCAGATGAAGTTCTCGACATGATCGACAGAGACGGCGCTGTTGCCGGGCTCGACCATCTGAAATCCTGGGACTTCGGTGACGAAACCACAAGCGCGGCAATGGAGAACGGATACGTCTACGACGCTCCGCCAAGCGGGCCACTTGAGCGTGAGGTACGAGATGGTGACTACCATCTCGCTTACAGCCACAGCTTCGAGCACGTCGCTCTGTACCGACTCCATGGTGTTGCACCAGCTGACCGGCTACCCGATGACAAACGGACCCTTGGTGCCCCGTCGGCGTCGAGACCGACGCGTGAGCAACAGCAAACGTCATGGTTCGAGCCCGCCAGCATCGCGGCGATCAAGCAGCAAAGGGGCCTCGGACTATGAGCCACGATGATTCCGAGCGCTTGCACGCCTCGGTCCTCGTCGCTCCAGCATCCGAGAAGCGACGCGTGCGTAAGCAGCGCAGTCAGGCGGCCGCGAAGTTACAGGCTGAGCAGCAGAAAGCTGAACATCAGGCGGCGCGCGCGAGGTACGCCGCCGAATTGGCAGAGCGCCGGGCAACCACGTACCTCCCGGCAGCTGGAGAGCCAGGACCTGCCCAGCTGCGTTCGCCCGGAAAGTTTCGCCTGCCGCGGCATCAAGACACTTCGGCGACCCTCGCTGGTGCCTACCCGTTCCTGGCCGAAGGCGGCCTCGGGCCTGACGGTGTTTTCGTTGGTCAGGATCTGTACTCCGGCGGGTCCTTCGTCTACGACCCATGGGTGCTCTACGCGCGAGGCCTCATCACAGCCCCAAACCTCGTGCTTGCAGGCATCGTCGGATCCGGAAAGTCCAGCTTGGCAAAAAGCCTCTATACCCGGTCACTCCCGTTCGGCCGTCGGGTCTACGTTCCGGGCGATCCGAAGGGTGAGCACACTGCGGTGGCCGAGGCCGTCGGCGGCAAAGCAATCGTGCTCGGCCACGGACTCTCGACCCGACTGAATCCTCTCGACGAAGGCTATCGACCTGCAGGAATGAGTGAAGAGAGCTGGTCAGCCACAGTCTCAGCACGACGGCGTGACCTCATAGGCGCACTCGCGGAGACGGTCCTGACGCGACCGCTCACTCCGCTGGAACACACGTCGATCGACACGGCGCTGACGGAGGTCGTGCGCAGCAACGATGTACCGATCCTTCCGATGGTCGTCGACCACATCCTTGCCCCAACTTCGGAAGCGGATCTCGATGGGCGTCTCGCTGAAGACGGACGTCTCGTGGGGCATGCGCTGCGGCGGTTGGTCTCGGGCGATCTCGCCGGGCTCTTCGATGGCCCGTCGACCGTCACGTTCGATCCGACGCTGCCGATGATCTCGCTCGACCTGTCACGGGTGACGGAGAACTCGACGTTGATGTCGGTGCTCATGACGTGCTCATCTGCGTGGATGGAGTCAGCACTCCTCGACCCGAACGGTGGTCAGCGCTGGTGTATCTACGATGAGGCGTGGCGTCTCATGTCGCATCCGGCATTGTTGCGGCGAATGGATGCTCACTGGCGACTGGCGCGACACTACGGGATCGCAAACATGCTCATCTTCCATAAGCTGACCGACCTGGAGAACGTCGGAGATCAAGGGTCCGCAATGCGTGCCCTGGCGAATAGTTTGCTCGCGAATGCTGAGACGCGGATCATCTACCGGCAGGAGTCCGATCAGCTCGGAGCCACTGCACGAGCGCTCGGTCTGACCGGTACCGAGCAGAAGCTGCTGCCCGGGCTCGGTGTGGGCCAGGGCCTCTGGCGCATCAAGGATCGTTCCTTCGTTTGCCAGCATCAGCTGCACCCCGGAGAACTGGAACTCTTCGACACGACCGGGCGCATGACAAGCACGGGCGTTTCCCTACGAGGATCACACTCTTAGCCGCGCACCCGAGCCATCTTGATAGACGTCAGGGATGCCATCCGGGGTGCGCCAGCACTCACTGGGCCGGTGTAAACACCGAGCGGAAAAGATTCGACGACATCGCTGCCACGGTAACATCGCCGCCCCTGTTGCCGGTTAGTGACCCGCACCCAGTCCGCCGGACAGTCGGGAGTGGAATTCGGTCGTGGCTTTATTCATCCCAATAATCTCGACGCTCTTGCCGTGTCGGGCGTACTTGGTGACGATCGCGTCTAATGCAGCGACTGTCGAGGCGTCCCAGATGTGCGATTTCGACAAGTCGATCACGATATGTTCCGGATCTTCCGTGTACTCAAACAATGTGGTGAGGTCGTTGCTCGACGCGAAGAGCAGTTGCCCTTCGACTGTGTAGCGCACGGTCTGTACGCCGGATTGTTCGATGATCTCGCGATCCACGTTCACGAGATGCGCGACGCGGCGCACAAACATGATCGCGGCGACGAACACCCCGACGATGACCCCAATCGCTAGGTTATGGGTCGCGACCACCACCGCAACCGTGATGACCATAACAGTCGTTTCGCTCTTTGGCATCCGCTTGAGCGTCGAGAGCTTGATGGAGTGCCAATCGAATGTGCCGACCGAGACCATGATCATCACCGCAACAAGTGCTGCCATTGGGATGATCGCGACCAGATCCCCGAGTACGACAATGAGAATCAGTAAGAATACGCCTGCGAGGAAAGTCGAGATGCGGGTGCGCGCTCCCGATGCTTTCACGTTGATCATCGTCTGTCCGATCATCGCGCAGCCACCCATACCACCGAACATGCCTGACACGATGTTCGCAACTCCCTGCCCCCAGGATTCGCGGGTCTTGTTCGAGTGGGTGTCGGTGACGTCATCAACGAGCTTCGCAGTCATGAGCGATTCCATGAGTCCGACAAGCGCCATCGCGAGGGCGTACGGGGCGATGATCGTGAGCGTTTCCCAGGTGAGTGGCACGTTCGGAATAAACAACTCCGGGAGGCTCCGGGGCAGCTCGCCCTGGTCGCCGACGGTTGGCACATTGATGGCGAACACCACTACTGCAGCTGTGACGATCACTATCGACACCAACGGTGCGGGAATCACTTTCGTGATCTTCGGCATGAACACCATGATCACGAGGCCCACCGCGACGAGCGGGTAGACCAGCCAAGGTACGTCGATGAGCTGTGGCAGCTGTGCAATGAAAATCAGAATCGCGAGCGCGTTCACAAAACCGACCATGACGCTACGCGGAATGAACCGCATAAGCTTCGCGACCCCGAACACAGCCAAGGCGACCTGCAGCACCCCGGCCAGAAGCACAGTCGCGATGAAGTAGTCCATCCCGTACTCGCGTGCTACCGGGGCGATGACGAGCGCGATTGCACCCGTCGCGGCGGTGATCATGGCGGGTCTGCCACCAACGAACGCGATCGTCACGGCCATAATGAACGAGGAGAACAATCCGACCTTGGGGTCGACCCCCGCGATAATTGAGAACGAGATCGCCTCTGGGATAAGAGCGAGAGCAACCACGAGACCGGCGAGAGCCTCACGAGTCAAGAGACGTGGCGATTTCAAGGCGGTGAGCACTGAGGGTTCAGGCCGGTAGCGTGCCTTCTCGTCTGCGGTTGATGTGGCAAAGGCCATGCGGGTCCTCCGTGTCGGGGAGTGAGTGCCTTCTCCGTGAAGGCGCGGACAATGTTTGCGTGCGCATGATCGCACGGGCTCGAAAGCGCGGGAAGATACTCTGGTCAGTGGAGCACCCTCTCAAACACTAACGTAACGTGAGGGTTGACGCGAGTTGGGGGTCATGAGCCATGTCTGGTGTTGAGATGATGCACATCGGCGAGTTGGCCGAGCGCACGGGTCTTTCGCTGCGCACGATCCGTCACTATGACGAGATTGGGCTCCTCACACCCTCGGGACGTTCCGAGGGTGGATTCCGCCTGTACACGGAAGAGGACCACGACCGGCTCATGCTGATCCGGCGCATGAAGCCCCTCGGATACTCGCTCGAACAAATGGGAGATTTACTTCGCGCCCTCGACAACGCTTCGCCATCAAGCATTGATCCGGAAAGCTCATACCGCACACTGGCTGATTTTCGTCGAGACGCAGAGGAGCGACGCGAGAAGCTCGCCCAACAGCTCGGGATGGCGGACGAGTTCCTCACCCTCCTGAATACACACACGATCTGACCTCGCGAATTCGTTCCGATAAGGTTGCAAATCTAGTGGCTTGAGCGATTAGGCGTGCGTGCGCCGGAGTGCACCTCTGTGGCATGAGTAATCGCAACAGCCCTGCGGCAACGCCCTCAGGATCGCCCGTCAACCTCCCGCTCGCAATGGTCACGGTCGATGAGCGCGGCACCATGGACGTCAGCTACGACGGTCATGGCTTCCCACCTGTGACGCCAGACTCTCCTTGGAGCAGGGCGCGGTTTGGTGATCTTCTCGATGCGGTCTCCGCCCACCGTACGCGCACCGTACGGGTCGAAGTGCACGAATTCGACGGCTCGATCTTCACCGACATCATCCATGCGGTGCGAAAAGAACGCACCGTCGCCGAAGCCGAACAGCCCAGTGAGATGCGACGAGCGCGACACCGCCCCACACACCAGCTCATCGAGATCACCGGGTCCGGATTCATTCCTGGCGAAGACATCACCGTCGCGCTGGCAGTGTCCAGCGCCGAAGGATCTGCTGACGGGACCGCTCGTGGCCTCCTCGACCTAGGCCACTTGGTGGACCACCGTTCAGAAGTCATGCTCATCGGACGCGTCTCAGGCGTGATCGTCTCGGAGCAGCTGCCGTCATGAGCACTCCACACGCGCAGGGTCGTGGGCTCGGTGATGAGTTGACCAACGCTTTGATGGTTGCCCTTGTCGCTGTCTTTGGTGTTGCCGTGGTCCTGCGAGCCGCAGGTTCGATTGCTGCCTTCCTCACTGGGGCAACGCAACCAGAAGTCGGAATTGCTGGCGGTGTCAACGTTCTCTTTGATCCGTTGGAACCGGCGGCAGCACTCCAAGCACCCGCGCTCAATGCGATCATCTACTGGGCCGTGGCTATAACGTTGCTCCTCGGACTCGGTGGCGCGATCGGCTGGACCTGGATGAGGTGGCGTCGCCATTCTCGAGCCGCGGATGCCGATCCGCACAAGCTCGCGGGCACTGCCACGAGCCACGAGGTCGTAGCCAATGCGTCCGCGAAGTCGCTCTTGCACCGGGCTGCCACGCTTCGTCCTTCGCTGGAAAAGCCAATGCCCGAGGACGTGGGCTATTTGTTGGGCCGGTCACGTGGCAAGCAGATTTGGGCCAGCGTCGAAGACTCGATCTTGCTGATCGGTCCACCGCGCTCAGGCAAAGGTCTGCACATCGTCATCCCAGCAATTCTGGACGCACCCGGCGCAGTCGTGACGACGTCCACGAGGCCCGATAATCTCACCGCAACACTCAGAGCCCGAGCGCGGCTCGGGCCGGTCGCCGTCTTCGATCCACAGCGTCTCGCTGAAGGCATCCCCGCCGGGCTGCGGTGGTCCCCCATCCGTGGGTGCGAGGATCCGCTGACCGCGATGATCCGAGCAACCGGGCTTGCCGCAGCCACCGAGCTATCTTCGGGTGGAGTCGAAGGCGGCGGGTTCTGGGAGGGAAAGACGCGCATTGCGTTGCAGGCACTCTTGCACGCTGCAGCTCTCGACCGCCGCAGCCCAACTGAACTCTTCCGGTGGACGCTCGATCCTTCGGCGGCGGCCGAAGCAGTTGCAATCTTGATCGGGTCGCCACTTGCGGCGACAGGTTGGGCGGAGTCACTGGAGGCGATGCTCGATGCTGATCCACGCACACGCGACAGCATCTGGCAGGGTGTTTCCCTCGCGCTCTCTGCACTCGCCGACCCGCGGGTGCTCGATGCCGTCAGTCCGTCGGACGGTGAGCACTTCGACCCCGAGACGTTCATCCGCAGTCGCGGCACACTCTATTTGCTTGCTACCGGTGCGGGGGCTGGGAACAGCTCTGCTCTCGTCGCAGCATTCGTCGAAGACCTCGTCGAGACGGCCCGCCGCATGGCAGCACGATCACCGGGCGCCCGGCTTGATCCGCCGCTACTACTCGCCCTCGATGAGATTGGAAACCTCGCGCCGCTTCCTTCGCTCCCGACGCTCATGGCAGAGGGCGGCGGTACGGGGATCACGACTATGCCCGTGCTCCAGTCACTCGCCCAAGCGCGAGACAAGTGGTCCGAGAATCAAGCGGCGGCCATCTGGGATGCCAGCATCGCGAAGATCATTCTGGGCGGCGCATCCAACTCTCGTGACCTCCAAGACCTCTCCACCCTTATTGGAGAACGGGACGAGTTCACCGACTCGATCACGCTGGGAGACTATGGTTCGCGCTCGAACCAACGTTCCATTCGGCGCGTCCCGATTTTGCCGCCCGACCGCATCCGCACCCTGCCATTTGGCACCGGGGTTATCTTGCTGCGATCGGCACCGCCGATCATTACTGACCTGCATCCGTGGCCGAAGCGGACCGACAGCCCGCAGCTCAAGGCCGATCGTGGGGCGGTTGAGACGTTACTGGAACGCCCCGCGACGTGACGATACGCGCGGGAATCCACGCGTACCTTCCCTTTGCAGTGACCGAACAAAGCCGGTCACCCGAGCAGGCAGGAAGAGAACATGTCGATCCACACGCAAGAATCCGTCTCAGGCTTTGTCGCCACCGACCCCAAGCTGACGACCTCGGCAAACGGAAACCAGCGTCTCTATTTCCGCTTTGGGCAGGAGCACTTTCGTCGCGAAGAGGACGGCAGCTTCACACAGCTCGAGACGAGCTTCCATCATCTCGTCATGTTTGGGCGTTCCGCGGAACTGGCAAATGAACGGTTCTCGAAAGGCGACAGCTTCATCGCCGAGGGCTACCAACAGCCGGTGAGCTTCGAACGAGATGGACAGCCCGTTGAGGGGGAAGAGTTCGTGGCGAAGCGCATCGGTCATGATGTCGTTCGCACCCGGTACGCCGTGGATCGCTCACCTCGCAAAGTTGCAGGCCAAGACGCTCCCACCCGGGAGCAGAGTCGAGCGTTTGAATCCCCCGCACAACGATCAGTATTCAGCCCACCGGCGCTCGGCCTCTAACGCACGAATAGGGATCGAATCATGAACGCTCAGGAGAACCTTGATGAAAGCGATGACCGCCCTCACCCACCGTGGAGTGAGGGCAATCTGGTGGCTGAACCGCCACACCCAGTCAACTGGAACCTGCTCACCTCGCACGACCTCGAACAAGAGCTGCTAGAACTCAATCGCTGGGTGGACTGGCTCCGACTGGAGTACGGGCTCCCAGCGTCAGTGATCCCACCGCTCTGGCACCGACACCCCGAACTGCTCTGGGAGCTGTCTGCGCTCCATCTGCACTGGCTCTGCGCCTATGACGCGAACCAAGACGGCTCTGCCCCGCTGGGCTGGCATCGAGACTTCGCTGACGCGCGGCAGCGACTGCGCGACTGGGTGTCCGCAAGCGGCACCCGTCTCGATCGAGACCGACCCACACGGCTGACAATCTGGCCCGGTGAGGATCACGCGGTCGAAAACGTCGAGCAGGTCATCACTGACCGCGATGCCGACTTCGTGCAATTCGTCGTCGACCAGGTTCAAGTACGCGAAGCCGCCGAAGATGCCTTCTACGCGAGCATCGACGATCACACGGGAGAAGTGCCCAACTAATCGCGGTCACCGGCTGAGCACAGTGTTGGGCTCAGCCGGTGACTCCTGCATGGCTATCTCTCTGCGGGCGACTGCCTCAAAATGCTTCCACCGCAACAACAGCACCGCACTGACCGGGCCCATGACGACGAACTTTATCGCGTTCCAGATACAGATCAAGATCACGAGGTGTAGCCACCCCGGCTGACCGTGATCGATCAGATCTAAACACCATACGGCAGCCAGCGCGTAGGGCACGGCAAGCAACATCGCTGGCACACCCCACTTCAGCCCACGACGCCGCCGAATGAAAGCGATGAGGATGTTGGTCGGCATGCAGTGCTGCATGAACGAGCGAACGTAGATACTCAAAATCCAGATTGAGCGAATCATGACGGGGACTCCCGATGTACATATTTCTCCGAAGAGGAGGCGACATATGATCGAGTTCCCGTGAGGGCCGCCCCGAAGGGCCTGCTATTTGTGGACGTGCCTCACCTTCCAATGTACGCCCCCTTTTACAGATGCGAAAGGGGTCGGATGAGGCGCACCTTCTAGAAGAAGTCACTCTCGAAGGAGGCCACCATGCCCGCGCTCACCGCTCTTACTAGGGATGATCGTTCCGCCCGCGTATTGCTATCGATTATCGGCACCCCCGCTGACATCGCCACGGGAAACCTGCTCGCCGAGGTGGGCGCAGCAGAGCTGATCTCGATCGCCGAAGGGGACGTCCTAGTCCCGGGAATGGATCGCGTTGAGGCCGCGGTGTGGCGCGATCGGCTCCTTTCAGCTGCCACCCCGGATCGCCTTGCCGAGCGAATAGTTGATGCCAGCAAGTTCCGTGTGATCATTCCCAGCGATCCCGACTGGCCAGCGGCGCTTAACGATCTCGGCCCTCGTGCCCCGTACACGCTCTGGGCAAAGGGGCGCACGGAATTGCTTACTGAGCCGCTCCCGCAGCGCATCACCGTCACGGGTGCCCGCGCCGACACCGCCTACGGCGCACACGTCACCGACGAACTGTGCGGGGACCTCGCTCAAGACGGTAGAACGCTGGTAGCCGGGGCCGCGTACGGGATCGAGGCCTCCGCACACCGTGCCGCCCTCATCCGCGATGCGAACACGATCGCGGTGCTCGCTTCTGGGGTCGATCGCCCATACCCCGCGGGTCACACTGACCTCATCGATCGCATTGCCCGAGAGGGCTTGCTGCTGTCCAAGGTACCACCGTCGGTCGCGCCGACTCGACAGCGGTTTATCGACCGATCGCGCATCCTCGCCGCTCTGTCGAGCGCGACGATCATCGTTGAAGCAGGATCCCGGTCAGGTTCGTTGCACACGGCCACCGAGGCGGCGCAGCTGGGACGCCTCGTCGGCGCAGTCCCCGGGCCGGTAACGAGCGCCGCCAGCACGGGCACCAACCTGCTGCTGCAAGGCGGTCATGCCCGTGTCATTACCAATGGAGCCGACATCGTGCGAATGCTAGAGGGCGAAGCAAACGCCCCCGCGCGAAGTGTAATCCGCGCGGGGGCGTCGCATGCTGTGTCACCCACAAGCCGGGCGCTGTAGCCGCTACCTTGCTGTTGGCATCTCTACGACCAGACTCTGTCGAAGCTCGTCGAGGTCAACGCGAATGAGGCGCCCGACCCGATACCCGCGGATGGTGCCGTCAGCGATTCGACGTCTGATGGTCTTGACCGAAACTCCCAGATTCTCGGCCGCTACCGCCAATGGAACCAGCGCGGATTCGGGTGCATCGGATGGAGTGCGAGCAGTCATGGTATTACCTCCCTGTAAGCGAATGAGTGTCACTCCACAGGTGTCCGCGGCTGTCCGGTTAGGTCTCCTCTCCCCCAGCACCTTCTTTCTTCGCTCGGGCGATACTCGAGCTGACACGGTCACTCATGCGGTCGGCCAACTCCCTGTCTCGGTTCATCGTGGCGTGCTGGTAGCGCAGCACGATGTCGATGTCAGCGTGCCCGCCCCGGCGCATCAGCTCCGCGAGCGTCGCCCCCTCTTGCGCGAAGATCGTCAGGCCCGTGTGCCTCAGGTCGTGAAATCTGAAACGATGAGGCAGCCCCGCGACTCCATCTCGCACGTCAGCCCAGATGTATCCCCACCGGGTATTCGACAGCGGGATGCTCCCCCGGCGGTCGGCGGGAAGCACCGGCGCCTTCGCGTCGGACGAAACGTAGTCCTTCAAGTGCTGCTGCAGTCGACCGATCATGAGCTTCGGAATGCTGAGGGATCGCCTGCCAGCCTCACTCTTCAGGTCGGTGTAGCCACCGGTGTTGGCGTTGAGCTGGCGCCGCACATGCAGTGTGGCGCTTCCGTCGTCGTGCCACTCGATGTCACGACGTTGCAGGCCGAGGCACTCACCTCGGCGCAGCTGACACCATGCCGCGAGCAGCACCGCGATAGCCCACTGATCTGGAACCGCCTCGTACAGTGCTTCAACCTGAATGGGATTCGCAACGTCTTCACCTGCGTCGTGGTCTGCGTCGTGCCTCACCGACTCTTGCCGCGGTACCGATACATTCGGTGCCGCCGGGATGATGCCGTCTCGTGCGGCCTGCCGAAGGATCATCATGAGCACGATAAGCACCGGTCTCGTAATGCCGTTGAACTTCGAGTTCGGATTGAGCGGCGCGGGGATCTGATCAAGCCGGTCCGTCATCACCTTGATGCGGGCGGCGTCGATCTCGCGCACCGGCGTGCTCCTGAACTCTGGAACGAGGTAGCCGGTAACCTTCCCCTGGTACGAGCGCACCGTACCAACCGCCCGTTTCTTACCGCTGCGATTGGGTTCGGTACGGATCATTTCAAGCCAACGCTTGGAATACTCCTCGAAGCCCAACGACTGCGCCTGTTCGATCTCCAGCTCGGCTTGCAGCCGCGCTGCGATCTCCTCCGGTGGCTCCCAAAGGCCCCGTGCCATCTTCGATTGCACCCCTGCAAGCCAGGTTCGTGCATCCGTTTTGGTGAGGAAGGTGAGCGGCCGGTCTTGATCGGTTCTGGCCGTGTAAGTCGTTCCGTCGGGTCCCGGATAACGGACCTGCCACCGGCCGGAGGGAAGCTTTCGCAGCCTTCCCCATGCTTCGCGTTTTGCTGCGGCGTTGCTCTGCGTCGTGGTACTCATGACGCCCTCCCCTGGACTCGAACGGACTCCTGTGGCCCGTCGTGCCCCTTCGTGCCCCTAGCTCCGAAACAGGCTATAGATCCGCATAATTCAGCGGATCTGAAGGCCTTCTGCATCAGCCAAAGGGCACGTTGGGGCACGACCCGGAGGGCATGCAAACCCGAAATTCGGGTGGGCGAGCACCTCCGCTCCCATGTGGAAGGTGGGCGCGTGCCCCCTACGTGCCTTTCTGAATGGGTATTCCTGTTCATTTCTGTTCTCCTCTGTCTTTTGACTGGGAGACACGAAAACGCCCCTGATCTGCGAAAACTCGCGGATCAGGGGCGTGAACAGGTATTTACCTGGAGCCTCTAGGAAGAAGTCTTAGAAGTCCCAGTCCTCATCTTCGGTAGCGACGGCCTTGCCGATGACGTAGCTAGATCCACTGCCCGAGAAGAAGTCATGATTCTCGTCCGCGTTCGGCGACAGGGAGGAAAGGATCGCCGGGTTCACGTCCGTCATTTCCTTCGGGAACATCGGCTCGTAGCCGAGGTTCATGAGGGCCTTGTTCGCGTTGTAGTGCAGGAACTTCTTCACGTCCTCCGTAAGACCGACGGGGTCGTAGAGCTCCTGCGTGTAGAGCACCTCACTCTCGTACAGGTCGTAGAGCAGCGAGAACACAAAGTCCTTCAGTTCCTCCTGCCGCTCCGGGCTCTCCTTCGCAACCCCCACCTGGTACTTGTAGCCGATGTAGTAGCCGTGCACGGCCTCGTCGCGAATGATGAGGCGGATCAGGTCCGCCGTGTTCGTCAGCTTCGCCTTCGACGACCAGTAGATCGGCAGGTAGAACCCCGAGTAGAAGAGGAACGACTCGAGCAGCGTCGAAGCGATCTTCCGCTTCAGCGGATCATCGCCCTCGTAGTACTCGACGATCACCTGCGCCTTCTTCTGCAGGTGAGGGTTCTCGTTCGCCCAGCGGAAGACCTCGTCAATCTCCTGCGTCGACGCGAGCGTCGAGAAGATCGACGAGTAGCTCTTCGCGTGCACCGACTCCATGAACGAGATATTGGTGAGTACCGCTTCTTCGTGCGGAGTCACCGCATCGGGAATGAGCGAAACCGCGCCAACCGTTCCCTGGATCGTGTCGAGCAGCGTCAAGCCCGTGAACACGCGCATGGTGAGCGTCTTCTCATCAGGCGTGAAATTCTCCCACGCCTGCACGTCATTCGACAGCGGCACCTTCTCGGGCAACCAGAAGTTGTTGACGAGACGATTCCAGACCTCCAGGTCCTTTTCGTCCTCGATACGATTCCAGTTGATCGCCTGCACCGGGCGCCCCAGCTTGAACGGCTTCGGGTTCATTCTTCCTTCGATTCTCGTCGTCTGTCTGCGTCGTCGCTGCGGCCTAGAGCATGCAGCTCACGCACTGGTCGAGCTCGGTGCCCTCCAGCGCCATCTGGCGGAGCCGGATGTAGTAGATCGTCTTGATGCCCTTGCGCCACGCGTAAATCTGCGCACGGTTGATGTCTCGGGTTGTTGCCGTGTCCTTAAAGAACAGGGTGAGTGACAGGCCCTGGTCCACGTGCTGCGTCGCGGCCGCGTACGTGTCGATGATCTTTTCCGGGCCAATCTCGTACGCATCCTGGTAGTACTCCAGGTTGTCGTTCGTCATGAACGGTGCCGGATAGTAGACGCGGCCGAGCTTGCCTTCCTTGCGGATCTCAATCTTCGCGGCGATCGGGTGGATCGACGACGTCGAGTTGTTGATGTAGGAGATGGAGCCGGTGGGTGGCACAGCCTGCAGGTTCTGGTTGTAGATGCCGTGCTCCATGACGCTCGCCTTAAGCTCGCGCCAGTCCTCCTGCGTCGGGATCGCGATGCCGGCGCCGGCGAAGAGCTCGCGCACTCGCTCCGTCTCGGGCTGCCACACACCGTCCGTGTACTTGTCAAAGAACTCGCCCGACGCGTACTTCGAATCCTCGAAACCACCGAACGTCGTGCCGCGTTCGATCGCGATCTGGTTCGATGCCCGCAGCGCATGGAAGAGCACGGTGTAGAAGTAGATGTTCGTGAAGTCGACGCCTTCTTCGGAACCGTAGTGCACGTGCTCGCGCGCGAGGTAGCCGTGCAGGTTCATCTGGCCGAGCCCGATCGCGTGCGACTGCTCGTTCCCGTCCTCGATTGAACGCACCGAGGTGATGTGGCTCTGATCGCTCACCGAGGTCAGTGCACGGATCGCAACTTCGACGGCGGAACCCAGGTCGCCGCCGTCCATAGCTGCAGCGATGTTCATCGACCCCAGGTTGCAGGAAATATCCTTGCCGATCTGGTCGTAGCTGAGGTCCTCGTTGTAGGTGGTCGGGGTGTTGACCTGGAGGATCTCGGAGCACAGGTTCGACATGTTGATGCGGCCCTTGATGGGGTTTTCGCGGTTCACCGTGTCCTCGAACACGATGTACGGGTAGCCCGACTCGAACTGCAGCTCGGCGATCGTCTGGAAGAAGTGACGTGCGCTGATCTTCGTCTTCTTGATGCGCGCGTCGTTCACCATCTCGTAGTACTTCTCGCTGACGGAAATGTCGCCGAAGGGCACTCCGTACACTCGCTCGACGTCGTACGGCGAGAAGAGGTACATGTCCTCGTTCTTCTTCGCGAGTTCAAAGGTGATGTCGGGCACGACGACACCGAGAGACAGGGTCTTGATGCGGATCTTCTCGTCCGCGTTCTCGCGCTTGGTATCGAGGAACCGCATGATGTCGGGGTGGTGCGCCGACAGGTACACCGCGCCGGCACCCTGACGTGCCCCCAGCTGGTTCGCGTAGCTGAAGCTGTCTTCGAGGAGCTTCATCACGGGAATAATGCCCGAGGACTGGTTTTCGATCTTCTTGATCGGAGCGCCCGCCTCACGGATGTTCGAGAGCAGCAGCGCGACACCACCGCCGCGCTTCGAAAGCTGTAGCGAGGAGTTGATACCTCGTGAGATGGACTCCATGTTGTCTTCGATGCGCAGCAGGAAGCAGGAGACGAGCTCGCCGCGCTGCGCCTTGCCAAGGTTCAAGAACGTCGGGGTCGCCGGCTGGAAGCGGCCCGAAATGATCTCACGCACGAGTCCGCGGGCGAGTTCCTCATCACCCTCCGCGAGTCCGAGCGCGACCATGACGACGCGATCCTCGAAGCGCTCGAGGTAGCGCTTACCGTCGAATGTTTTCAGCGCGTACGAGGTGAAGAATTTAAAGGCGCCGAGGAAGGCCGGGAAGCGGAACTTCATCGCGAACGCCTCTTCGCGCAGCTGCTCGATGAAGTCCATCGAGTAGCGCTCGATCAGGTCCCGCTCGTAGTAGTCATTGTCGAGCAGGTAGCGCATCCGCTCCTCGAAGGAGTGGAAGAACACCATGTTCTGGTTCACATGCTGCAGGAAGTACTGTCGTGCCGCCTCACGATCCTTGTCGAACTGGATCTTGCCGTCGGCGTCGTAGAGGTTAAGCATCGCGTTCAACGCGTTGTAATCCATGTCGCTGACCTTCGAGGACTCGTGGATTGCGGGCTCCATCACTGCTGTTTCCAAAACTCTTCCAATCCCTCTTGGACGGCGGTGACGTCGTCCGGTGTTCCAAAGACTTCAAATCGATACAGGAAGGGCACCTGGCACTTCCGGGCCACGATGTCGCCGGCGAGGCAGTAGGCGTCACCGAAGTTGGTGTTACCCGCCGCGATCACACCGCGCAGCTTTGAGCGGTTGCGTTCATCGTTGAGAAACTTGATGACCTGCTTGGGTACGGCGCGGGTCTCAGGCCCACCCCCATAAGTGGGAACCACCAGCACGAAGGGATCCTCCACCACCAGCGGGTCATCTTTCACATAGAGAGGAATCCTCAATGCCGGCCGCCCGAGCTTCTCAACGAAGCGGCGCGTGTTGCCCGAGACGCTGGAAAAGTACACCAGGTCCGCCATATCCCCCCTCGATTCGTACCTCACTCCTCGGGATGACTCGCTTGAGCCATCCCGCGTCGTAACGCCCCGCGGCCCCGTGGCTACCTCAGGTGTCCACGGGGCTTCAACGGGATAATCGGCGACCTCAGTCCGCGAGGCGGCTCGCGAGCGCGGAAATCTTGTCCGGGCGGAACCCGGACCAGTGCTCATTATCGGTCACCACCACAGGAGCCTGCAGGTAGCCGAGCTCCTTCACCGCCTCGAGTGCTGTCTCGTCTTCCGAGAGGTCGAGCACGTCGTACTCGATCCCCTTGCTATCGAGCGCCCGATACGTCGCCGTGCACTGCACGCACGACGGTTTGGTGTACACCGTGATCGCCATTTCACGCCCTTCTCGAAAACTGCCGCACTTCGTCCGAAGCACTACATCTAGTGAACCACACCGAGTGCAACCACAACATGATGTAGTTACACCGATGTAGTTTTCCACCTTTTTTACACCGACGCAAGGGGGTGCCTGGGGAGAACCTTTGGCGCAATCGCGCCCTTCGCAGGGACTTATCCACAGGCTGTGCGATGCAGAAAAAGATTCTCCACCGACCCGCGCTCGGCGTGTCGCCGAAACCTGACTGAACCGCACCTACAACGCGATGGGCCACAGCAATTCCGTCCCGTCCGGCTGGAACCAACGCAGCACCAGCATCGCGTCGGCAGCACCGCCTGACACCTCCGCCGCTGGTCCGTACCCTTGAGCATGCACCCGCACCTGCACGCGCTCACCGGGCAGCACCGTGCGCGGAAGCGAGAGCCCCAGTATCCCCTCCCCCGCGAGCGCGAAACGCACCGAATGGAGCGGGTTCGGCCCGCAGTGCTCGACCACCACGAGCCCGCCACACCGGCGCTCCACCCGCCACGGCACCGGCGTCGGTGCCCGAGCCGAGGTCGTAACGTCACGCGCGGTGGGCCCGCGGGCCAGGGCCGCCCGAATGCGTGTCGGAAGCTTGAAGAGTTTCATGCCCGCAGGGTAGCGGCACCCTCGGACATTGACCCCGCAACGGGATCCCTCACCACACGAGACCGATCAGAAACCCATCGCCGGGGTGCCCGCTACACGTGGTGGTACGGCCGCCCGGCGGCGATCTCCTGCGCACGATACAACTGCTCCGCCACGATCAGGCGCACCAGTTGGTGCGGGAACACCAACTTCGAGAGGCTCCACACGAAATCCGCGCGCTGCCGTACACGGTCGTCAACCCCGTACGCCCCACCGATCGCCACCGTCACCGCCCGTCCAGCATCAAACGCGCCGCGCAACGTCGAAGCAAGCGCCGGCGAATCGACGTTTCGTCCACGCTCATCGAGCAGCACGAGGAACACCCCACGGTCGATCCGCGCAAGCAGACGATCAGATTCCTCGGCACGAGCCGCATCCTCCGCTCGGGCCGAGTGCGGCAGCAGCTGCCACGTGGCGTCAAAGGGCTTGCGCAGACGCTTCTCGTAGCGAGCGATCCCGTCGGAAACCCAGGGCTCATGCTTCTTCCCGACTGCAAGGAACTTGACGCTCACGAGCTCACCCCTGCCTGAGGCCGAGACGGCCTCAGCGCTGGCGTCGCAGCACAGGCCAGAAATGGCCTGTGCACCCAGCTCCAGCGCGCATGCTTCTTCCCGACTACAAGGAACTGAACGCTCACGCCGTCATCGCCGCTCGGGCCCGCGCCGGCTGAGCCCGCACCCCGTCGAGGTATTCCGCGATACGCCCAATCGCCTCTGTCAGCACCGGAACCTGCGGCAGCGTCACGAACCTCAGATGATCGGGCGTCGGCAGGTTGAACCCGCGCCCGTTCGTGACCAGCACCCGCGTAGCACGCAAGAGGTCGATGACGAACGCCTGATCATCCTCGATGGGGTACACCTCGGGGTCGAGCTTCGGGAACAGATACATCGCCCCGCCCGGAAGCTCGCAGTTCACGCCTGGAATCGCGGTGAGCAGGGCGTGCGCGGCATCACGCTGCTCACGCAGCCTCCCGCCCGGGGCGCAGAGTTCCGCGATCCCTGACCAGTTCGACGCTGGAGACAGCGCTACAGGGATCGCGTACTGTGCCGGCACATTCGCGCACATGCGCATGTTCGCAAGAAGCGTCAACCCCTCGAGAAAATCGCGAGCCCTCCCGCGATCACCCGAGATCGCGGCCCACCCGGAGCGGTAGCCGGCGACGCGCTGCGCCTTCGACAGCCCGCTGAACGTAATGCACAGGGTGTCGGTCACGTGCCGCGCGGCATGCTCGAGTCGGGCGTCGCCGTACAGAATGCGCTCGTAAATCTCGTCGGACATGAGCACGAGCCCGTGCCGCTCAGCGAGCGCCGCAAACCCTCGCACCAGTTCCGCGGAGTAGACCGCGCCGGTCGGGTTGTTCGGGTTGATCAGCACGATCCCTTTCGTGCGCGGCGTGACGAGACGCCCGATCGCTTCGAGGTCCGGCATCCACCCGTTCGACTCATCGCACGGGTAGTGGACCGCGAGCCCGCCCGAAAGCGTGACCTGGGCGGTCCAGAGCGGGTAGTCGGGCGAGGGCACGAGGATCTCGTCGCCGTCGTCGACGAGCGCCTGCAACACGAGAGAGATGAGTTCGCTCACCCCATTACCGATGAGCACGTCGTCCGGGCCGATGCCAGTCACGCCCTCGGACGCGTAGTATTCCACGACAGCCTCACGGGCGGGCAGAATGCCGAGCGAATCGCTGTACCCCTGCGCTGAGGGCAGCGCGCGGCGCAGCTCGTCGACGATCTCGGGCGGCGCATCGAACCCGAACGGAGCCGGGTTGCCAATGTTCAGCCGGAGAATCTCATGCCCCTCCCGCTCGAGACGCTCGGCCTCCTGGAGGATCGGGCCGCGAACGTCATAGCGGACGCCCGCGAGCTTGGAGGACTGGTTGATCGGGCGCACAGAAAAATTATTCCACGCGATCGACAGGGATCCGCACCACTCGCGCGATCCCTCCCCGGATTCGCGGCTCGCACACACCTGCGCGCCCTCGGGTGTCTCCGGGCCGCCGGATACACCCACGCCCCGACGAGTACCCCTGCAGACCGACGATGAGCAAGTGTACCTGTCGCGGAGCGACGGTAGTGGGCTTGCGCGCCAAGGCCGCTCGCTAGCGCAAAGGTCGTGCCAGTGCGACGGCACAACAGTCGTGTCAGCGCGTCAGCGCGTCAGCGCGTCAGCACAAAGGTCGTGCCGGTACGACTGGTAGTGGGCGGGTGCGCCGGAACTGCAGTCAGTGCGACTGCTGCGCGTACAGTTCGGCGTACGCACCGCCCTGCGCCAACAGCTCGGCGTGCGTCCCTTCCTCGAGGATGCGTCCACCGCCAACCACGTAGATGCGGTCGGCGTCGACGACGGTCGACAGCCGGTGCGCGATCGCGATCGTCGTCCGGCCGGATCGCGCGCTGTCGAGCGCACGCTGCACGATTCGCTCGTTTACGGTGTCGAGCGCGCTCGTTGCCTCATCGAGCACGAGCACGCGCGGGTTCTTGAGCAGCACGCGCGCGATCGCGAGTCGCTGCTTCTCACCGCCCGAAAGGCGATACCCGCGCTCTCCCACGACGGTGTCATAGCCGTCGGCGAAGCCCTCGATCGTGTCGTGAATGTTCGCGAGTCGCGCCGCAGTCTCAATCTCCTGCTGCGTGGCGTCCGGCTTCGCGTACCGCAGGTTCTCGACGATCGTGTCGTGGAACAGATACGCTTCCTGCGTCACCATGCCGATACGATCCATAAGCGCTTCGAGCTGGAGCTCACGCACATCGTCGCCCCCGTAGCGAACCGCCCCCTCGGTCGGGTCGTAGAGGCGCGGGATGAGGGATCCGATCGTCGTCTTCCCCGACCCCGACGCACCCACAAACGCGACGAACTCGCCGGGGGCGATCGCGAAGCTGACCCGGTCGAGCGTGGGCGGGTCGTCCGGCTCCGTGTCCGCGTAGCGGAAGGTCACAGAGTCGAATTCGATGCGTCCGGCGCGGCCAGGGGCATCCGAGGGATCCCTCGCGTCCGACGCATCGACGATCTTCGGCTCGAGGTCCAGATACTCGAAGATGCGCGCAAAAAGCGCCCGCGAGGTCTGAATGTCGAGCGCGACCCGCATGAGGTTCATGAGCGGGAACAGCAGACGTGTCTGCACCGTCGTGAACGCGACGATCGTGCCGGAGGTGATTCCCGGATCGAAGCCCTCGCCCTGCGCGCGGGCGATGAGCCACCCGGAGACGAGGTAGACGAGCGCAGGTACCGCGGACAGGAATACCTGGACGAGCGCGAAGAACAGCTGCCCGCTCATCGTCTGGCGCACCTGGAGGTCGATCTGGGTGCGGTTCTCGTCCGCGTACCGCTTCGTCTCCGCGCGCTGCCGCGAATACGTTTTCGCCAGGAGCACGCCCGAAACAGAGAGCGCCTCCTGCGTGATCGCGGTCATGTCGGAGAGTGACTCCTGGGTTTTCCCGGCGATCCGCGCTCGCACCTGCCCGACGCGGCGCTGCGCGATCACGAGGATCGGCATGAGCACGAGCGCGACGAGCGTGAGCTGCCAGCTGAGCAGGATCATCGCGATCCCTGCAGCGATCACGGTGACGGTGTTGCCGATCACGTTAGAGACCGTGTTCGTAAGCACGTTTGCGACACCGCCGACGTCGTTCTGCAAACGAGACTGGATGACCCCGGTCTTCGTGCGCGTGAAAAAGCCAAGCTCCATAGACTGCAGGTGGGCGAAGAGGCGCACGCGCAGATCACCCATCACCTCGTTTCCCACCTGCGCAGTGAAGCGAGTCTGCACGATACCGAGCGCCGACGTCACCATGAAGATCACGACAATCACGCCAACGAGCCAGGTCAGGACTGGAATATTCGGATGCCCACCCGGCGGGAAGAGGCCGTCGTCGAACACTCGCTCGACGAGCAGAGGCGGCAGAATACTCAGCGCGGCCGAGACGAGCACCAGCGCAATGATCAGCACGAGCCGCGCACGGTACGGGCGGAAGAGCTCGGCGATCCGCCGCCCCAGGTTCGCAACACGGGGCGCAGTCGCGTTGAGCTCCCGCTGGCGTTCGGCATCACCGGACGCCACGCGGCCTCCGCGCCCGCCTCCCGGTCCACCACCCATGCTCATGTTCCGAAGGGTACCGCGCACCACTGACGCTCGGCGGTTCTTCCGCTGTCGGCGAGCGCTCGGGCGACCCGTGAGTCCGCGCGCTCCGAGAGCCCGTCTGGCAGGATGGGTGCACCAGCCGGATCGCACGCGCCGCCCGGATCGTCCACACCACCCAGATCGCCCGGACCACACCGTACCCGGACCGACCGTATCGCCCAGATCGCCAGGACCACACGCAACACTCAAAGAGGAGCCCGCACATGACCGACCCGCACGCTCGAGTCCGCGATGCTGCAGCGGCACGCGGCCTCCACATCGAACTCCGTGATCGACCGGAGGCGCGATCCCTCGCGGAGGCCGCAGAGCTCCTCGGGATTGAACCCTCCGACATCGTGAAGACGCTCGTCGTCAAACGCTCCGACGACACCTACCTCTTCGCGCTCATCCCGGGTGGGCGCGCCATCTCGTGGCCGAAGCTTCGCGCGGCCGTCGGCGTGAACAAGCTGCGACTGCCCGAGGCGGAGCTCGCGTTCAACGCGACGGGGTACGAGCGCGGCACGATCACCCCGATCGGCAGCACGACGGACTGGCCCGTCTACGCCGACGAGACCATCACTGGCCGCCGCGTCGCGATGGGGGCCGGCACACACGGCACGAGCCTCTTTGTCGACGCGGACGAACTCATCGAGGCTTACGGCGCCAAGGTGGTCGACATCTCGGTGTCGGAGGCGTAGCGGTTCGGCAAGGGATCCCTCGCCGTCAATCCCACTCCCGACCCCGCCAGCCCTCTCGTCCCCTCGCCGTCCCTCCCGCCGCCCGTTTCCCGCCCTCACGGCCCCTCAACCACCCTCGCGGCCCCTCGACCGCCCTCGCCCGCCGACACACCATATGCGAACGCACGAATATATGCCGCTACCCCACGTTTCGGGCATATATTTCGCGGATCTTAGATATCTTGGCGGGCCTGGCCGGGGCGAACGCGGTCGGACCGAGCCGGCCCCGATCCCTCCGGCCCCGACTCCCCCGACTCCCCCGACCCCTCCGGCCCCCGAGGTGCCGGGCCGCCGTCGCCAGCGTCCTTCGCCAGCTTCGGCCGCCGCGCGAACCACAGCGAAATGACCGCGCCGAGCAGAATCGCGCCGAGCGGCAGTAGCATCGACTGCGCCATCGCCGCGCTGTAGCCGGCGTGCAGCTCGGTGGGGAGCACGGCGAGGGATCCCTCATCGCCTATTCCCTCCGCCCGGTCTCCGAGCATCGCCGACAGGCGCGACTCCATGATCACCGCCATCATGGCCGAACCGAGCACGGCTCCCACCTGCCGACTCGTGTTGTAGACGCCGGAACCTGCGCCGGCGAGCCGGGGTTCCAGGTTGAATGTCGTCGTTGTCGCGAGCGGGCCCCACATGAACGCGTGCCCGAGCCCGAGCACGAATGAGGGTACGAAGAGGAGCCACACCGGGGTGTCCGGACGCATCAGCACGGCGTAGAGCACCGCACCGAGCGCAACGGTCACGAGTCCCCCGGTCGCAAGCCGCCGCGGGTCACGTCGGTCGATGAGCTTCCCGACGGGACGCGCGAGTGCGATCGACAGGACAGCCGTGGGCACGAGCACGAGCGCCGACTGCGACGGCGTGAACCCGCGGACGAGCTGCAGATAAAACATGAACGGCAGGCTCATACTCGTCACCGTGAGGCCCACTGTGACGATCGTGCCGGCGCCGACGGAGAAATTCCGGTCTCGGAATATACGCAGAGGGATCAGCGGTTCGCCCCTCTGCACCCGCTGCCAGAACACAAACACAACGAGGATCGCCGCGCCCACGGTGATCATGCCCCAGATGCTGATCGGCCCCCAGATGACGCCCCAGTCGAAGCTCTCACCCTCCTGGATGCCAAAGACCACGAGGAACATTCCGGCCGCGCTGAGCAGCACCCCCACCCAGTCCATACGGTGCGCACTCGTCGGCAGCACCGGCACGTAGCGCAGCGCCAGCACGAACGCGATCACACCGACCGGCACGTTGACGTAGAAGATCCACTGCCAGCCCAACGTGTCGAGCAGCAGACCGCCAAGAATCGGGCCCACGAGCGTCGCCACCCCGCCGGTCACGCCCCACACCGCCATCGCCGAACCGCGCTCTCGCGGCTTGAAGATCCGAGTGATGACGGCCATCGTCTGCGGCGTCATGAGCGCGGCACCGAGGCCCTGGAATACGCGGGCGCCGATGAGCACCTCGATCGACGGCGCGAGCCCGCACACGAACGACGACACGGTGAACACGGCGAGCCCCATCAGGTAGATGCGGCGCGGCCCGAAGCGGTCTCCGAAGCGACCCGTGATGAGCAGCGGCACTGCATACGCGAGAAGGAATGCACTCGTCGCCCACAGCGTCGCCACCATCGTCGCGTCGAGGTCACGCATGATGGTGGGGTTGGCGACGGAGACGATCGTGGTGTCCACGAGAATCATGAAAAAGCCGAGCACCATCGACCAGAGCGCGGCCCACGGCCTGATGTCGCTGCGCGTCTGAGTCACGTGCTCAGACTAGCCGCCCACCCGATAACGCGTCTGGGCCATAGGTTAGGGACCAATGCGTCTGGGTCGTGGCGAGCAGTATTCACAGCGAAGACGCGGGGCAAGGGATCGCCGGACGCCGCCCCACGGTCTACGCTGAATCCGTGAGCGCTGAATCCGTGAGCGACGCGCACCCCGAGCACGTGCCCGGTGCGGCATCGGAGGGCGAACCCGGCACGGCCGCCGAACGCGCGCAGAACCCGCCCGAGACCACGGCCGCCCCGCCCCCACCGGGTGGCGGGCGCACCTTCCTGCACGCGCTCATCAACACGGGCGTCGCAGGCCTCACCACGAACTTCATCTGGTTCGCCCTGGTCTTCTGGGTCTACCTAGAGACGCGCAGCATTCTCGCGACGGGCATCCTGGGCGGCATTTTCATGCTCGCGCTCGCGGGGAGTTCGATGTGGTTCGGATCCCTCATCGACCGCTACCGCAAGCTCACGGTGATGCGGTTCTCGGCGTGGTGTTCGCTCACCGCGTTTGCCATCGGGTGCGGGATGTTCTTCGCGATCCCGACCGACACGCTACTCGCGCTCGATCGGCCGTGGTTCTGGTTGTTTGCGCTCGTGCTGCTCGCTGGGTGCGTCGTGGAGCTGCTTCGCGGCCTCGCGATCGCGACACTCGTGACGCTGCTCATTCCGGTGGAGCGGCACGCGAACGCGAACGGGCTCGTCGGCACGGTGCAGGGGTTGTCGTTCATCGTGACGAGCGTGTTCAGCGGCATCTCGATCGGCATGCTCGGCATGGGCCCGACGATGCTCATCGCGACGGCGGCGACGGCGATCCCTCTCGCCCACCTCTATCTGCTGCGCATCGACGAGGCGGTGAGACCAGAGGCGGCGAGCGCAAGCGCTGTCGATTTCCGCGGCGGCATGGCGGCGATCCGCGCGGTGCCGGGGCTGTTCGGGCTGATCCTGTTCTCGATGTTCAACAACCTGGTGAGCGGCGTGCACATGGCACTGCTCGATCCGTACGGGCTCACGCTGTTCCGCGTGGAGGTGTGGGGGCTCGTGTTCGGGATCGCGGGCACCGGGTTTCTCGTCGGCGGGGCGCTCGTCGCGAAGTTTGGGCTTGGCCGAAACCCGCTGCGCACCCTGCTGCTCGCGGTCGCGGTGACGGGACTCGTCGGTGCGACGCTCGCGATCCGGGACTGGACGTGGCCGTTCGTGCTCGGCATCTGGCTGTTCATGCTCGTGTTCCCCGCGGTCGAGGCGGCGGAGCAGACCGTAATCCAGCGGGTCGTGCCGTTCGAGAAGCAGGGGCGCGTGTTCGGTCTCGCGATGACGTTCGAGGCCGCCGCGGCGCCGATCACGTCGTTCCTCATCGCCCCGATCGCGGAGTTCTGGCTCGTGCCCTACATCGACAGCGGCCCGGGGCAGGTGCGGTGGGAGTGGCTGATCGGCGACGGTGAGGGGCGAGGGATCGCGTTCGTCTTCTTCTGGGCCGGACTGCTCGTCGCCATTGCCGCCCTTGCGGCGTTCGCGACTCGGACGTACCGCACGCTCGTGCGCAGTTTCCGGGCCGCGAGCGACGCGTAGGGGGTGGGCGAGGGATCCCTCACCCAGCCCGCTTCCGCCCCACGTGGCACCCGCCTCAGCACGCACGCGGCACCCTCCTCAGCACGCACGCGGCACCGCACCTCAGCCCCCAAGACGCAAAGCCTTCCGCCACTCCCGCAATCCGGCACTTGTGCAGGCTATTTCCGCAAAAAATCCTGCACAAGTGCCGGATCAAACACTCGTGCCCACGACCCGATCCCTGCGCGCTGACCCTCCCGACCTCAGCAAGTCGCATGCAACCCGCGGGATATATGCCCGGAACCGTCAAACTCAACATACGGTTTGCAGAACGCCTACCGTTTGCAGGCGGCCCGGGCGGCAGGTACCGGCCCCCCCCCGGCCCCCCCCCCCCGCCCTACCCGCGGAGCGCCTCGGCGAGCTTCACCCGCGACCCGATCCGCAGGATCGAGTTGCTGTAGATGCGCGCGCCAACCCAGAGCACAATCGCGATCGTGACGAGCAGGATGCCGAGCGAGGCGAACGGCTCCCACCACTGGGCCTCACCGAGGTAAAGGCGCATCGGCATGCCAACCGGGGCCGAGAACGGCACGTAGCTCATGACCGTGAGCACGACGGGATTGTCGTAGAAGAGGATGACCGCGAAGTAGGGCAGCATGACGAGCATCATGACGGGGCTCGTGACGGAGCCGATGTCTTCCTGCCGGGAGACGAGGGCTGCGAGCGCGGAGTAGAGGCCTGCGAGCAGGACGAAGGCGAACGCAAAGAGGATGCCGAACCAGATGAGCGCGGTGCCGAGCTCGCCGAGCAAGAGGTCTTGCCCAGTCGCGAGCATGCCGATCGAGGCGAGCGCCGCGATCGCGACGACCTGGCCGAGCGCGAGAATCGAGTTGCCGAGGATCTTCCCCGCGAGCAGCGTGCGGGCGGAGATGGTGGCGAGCAGGATCTCGACGATGCGCGTCTGCTTCTCCTCGACGACGCTCTGCGCGATTGTGGTGCCGAAGGTGATGGCGCTCATCATGAAGACGAGCCCGAACGCGATCGCGACGATGTAGGCGAGGAACGGGTTCGCGTCTCCCGCGGCGAGGAATTCGACGGTGGGTGAGGCGGAGAGTGCCTGCATGACGTCGGTCGGTGCGCTGTCGAGCGCGAGGATCGTGAGCCCGATCGGGGTGTCGCCGCCCGGCACGACGGCGGCTTCGACCGTGCCGTCGAGCACGAGTTCTTCGGCTGCCGCGCGGTCGCTCGCGTCGGTCACCTCGAATCCGGCTGCTTCGAGCTGCTCGCCGGCGTCACCGACGACGGCGACCTGGGTGGGGCTTCCGAAGCCGCCCGACTGCGCGGCGAAGCCGCTGAAGAGCACGCCTCCGAGCACGAAGAGCAGCACGATTCCGGTGGAGATGAGGAACGCCTTGCTGCGCAGCTTGGTCGTGATCTCACGTTCGGCGATGACCCAGGCGGCCTGCGGGGCGCTGAGCGGCCTGGCACCATCGCGCGCACCAGCGGGTGACGCAGACGGGGCGGCAGTGGGGTTTGTCGTGCTCATTGCATGACCTCCTTGAAGATCTGGGAGAGAGAGGGGGTGACGGGGGCGAATCGACGGACGAGGGATCCGGCAGCGAGGGATCCCGCACCGTCGGCTCCCGTGCCGAGGGATCCGACACCGTGCCCGACCGCCTGTGCGAGCACGGCCTGTGCGGCGGCCTCGCTGTCGGCGTCGAATCGCGCGAACCCGCCGTCGAGTTGGGTGACCTGCACACCGGGCTGCTCGCGCACCCATCCGGCATCGGCGGAGGGGCCCGTGAGTTCAATCTCGTAGGTGTTGCCGGCGTGCTCGGCGCGCAGCCCCTCGCGGGAGCCGGACGCGAGGATCCGCCCGCCGCCGATCACGACGACGTCGTCGCAGAGGCGCTCGACGATGTCGAGCTGGTGCGAGGAGAAAAGGACGGGGGCGCCCTGCGCTGCGTAGTCTCGCAGCACGCCGAGGACGACTTCGACGGCCATGGGGTCGAGGCCCGAGAACGGCTCGTCGAGTACGAGCGCGACCGGCTGGTGCACGAGTGCCGCGGCGATCTGGGCGCGCTGCTGGTTGCCGAGCGAGAGGCTTTCGAGCGGATCGTTTGCACGCTCACCGAGGCCGAGCCGTTCGATGAGCCCGGTGGCGGAGGCCTTCGCGGCGTCCGCGGAGAGACCGTGCAGTCGCGCGAGGTACACGAGCTGTTCGAGCACCTTCATCTTGGGGTAGAGCCCGCGCTCTTCGGGCATGTAGCCGAAGCGAGCCCGGTCCGCCGCGGTGAGTGGGTGGCCGTCCAGGGTCACCGTTCCCGTGTCGGCGGAAAGCACGCCGAGGATGATGCGCATGGTCGTGGTCTTTCCGGCGCCGTTCGCGCCAACGAAGCCGGTCATCCGGCCGCTCGCGACGCGGAACCCCACGTCGTCAAGTACTCGCCGCCCGCCAAAACTGCGGGAGACCCCTGCGATGTCGATCATCTCGTTCCTTACTGTGTGGGGATCACGGGTCGCGATCCCTGTCGATGCTGCTCAAACCGAGGCTTTTCGACCTGATGCTTCTACGTTAGGGATCCCACAGCGCGCCGCGCCTCCCCCTCTGGGAGGAAATCGATTCCCCGCCCACGGGTGGAGTCGGCCCACCTGTCGGAGGATCTACGCTGGAGGGCATGACCGAATTCACGGGTGCCGCGTGGGCCCGTCCTCGCCCGAGCAGCGCCGGCTTCCGGGGCGATCTCGCGCTCGCGCTGGGGCTTGCCTTCGCCGCCGCCCTCACTTCGCTGCTCTATGCCCGCACCGGCATATACGAGGAGCCGGCCGCTCCGGGGGTGTGGGTGGCGGGTCTCGCGCTCTGCACGCTCCCCCTTGCGTGGCGCCGTCGGTACCCGGTTCCGGTCGCGGTCGTCGTCGCGGTGGGGTTCTTCGTCTGCGGTCAGTTCGAGGTGCCCGAGACGCTCATCATCAACATTTGCCTGTTCACGGCGTTGTACACGGTCGGGGCGTGGGAGTCGAATCGCCCCGTCGCGCTGTGGACTCAGCTCGGCATCAGCGTCGCGATGATCGGCTGGCTGGTGCTCATGCTCATCGTCGCGTCCTCGGAAGAGGACGCCTTTCCGAGCATATCGCGGTCGGGTATCTTCTCCGCGTACGCGACCTTCGCGGTGTTGCAGATCATCACGAACCTGCTGTATTTCGGCGGCGCGTACTTCTTCGGCGAGCGCTCGTGGCGCGCCGCCCGCACGCAGGCGCAGCTTGAGGCGCAGGGGCGGGAGCTCGAGCTCGAGCGACGGACGAGCGCGGAGCAGGCGGTGGCACTGGATCGACTGGCGATCGCGCGGGAGCTGCACGACGTCGTCGCGCACCACGTGTCGGTGATGGGGATCCAGGCGGCCGCCGCACGGCGCAGCATTGATGCGTCACCCGAGCGGGCCGTGGCGGCGCTCGAGGTCGTGGAGGAGAGCGCGCACTCCGCGATCACGGAGCTTCGCGGCCTGCTCGACACGCTCCGCACCCCGGACGCGGAGAGCGGCGCGACGACGGTCGGTATCGCCCACCTGCCGGCGCTGGTGGCGGAGTCGCAGGGCGTGGGAGTGCCGACGACGCTCGTCGTCGTCGGCGAGACTCGTCCTCTGCCGATGCTCGTCGATGTGGCGCTCTACCGGGTCGTGCAGGAGGCGCTCACGAACGTGCGGAAGCACGCGGGCCGCGGTGTGCAGGCGGTCGTGCGGCTCCGCTTCGAACGGGAGGCGGTCGAGGTCGAGGTGAGCGATGACGGGGTGCGTCACCGGGTCACGGGAGGCGGCTCCAACGGTGAGGGATCGCGCCTCGGTCTGCGCGGCATGAGGGAGCGCATCGGTGCGGTCGGAGGCGAGCTGTTCGCGGGCCGCCGCGAACCGGCGCCCGATGCGGGGATCACTGGAGGGTTCATGGTGCGCGCACGCGTGCCGGTTGCCCCGGCCCACACCGTGCACTCCGCCGACATTGGGAACCCCGTAGAAACTGTGAACGCGCCAGCAGAAAGGGATCGAGCGTGAGCGACACCTCCGCCCCGATACAGGTCATGCTCGTCGACGACCAGGAGCTCGTGCGATCGGGGTTTCGGATCATTCTCGAGTCGGAGCCGGATTTCGAGATCGTCGGCGAGGCCGGTGATGGCGCCACCGCGATTGCCCTTGCGGCCGAGACGCAGCCGGACGTCATCTGCATGGACGTGGAGATGCCCGTCATGAACGGCATCGAGTCGTCGCGTCAGATTCTCGCCGCGGCGCAGCACGAGGCGACAGCGAACGACAGGCCAGCGGAGCGAACCCCGGCGGTGCTTGTCCTCACGACCTTCGGGCACGAGGAGTACCTGTTCGACGCGCTTGCGGCGGGTGTGAGCGGGTTTCTGCTGAAGACGTCGCGGGCGGAGCAGCTCATTGATGCAGTGCGCACGCTCGCGGAGGGGAAGGCGCTGCTCGGTGCCGACGTGACGCGGGCGGTGCTCGATCGGGTGGCGGCGGATCCCTCGCGAACGAGCGGGTTGTCCGCGGCCGAGGCCCCGCCGTCCTCAGCGACGGCGACCGCGTCGGCGATGGATCAGGCGGGCCTCACCGATCGGGAGCGTGAGGTGCTCACGCTGGTGGCGCAGGGCCGCTCAAACGGGGAGATCGCGGCCGAACTCTTCGTGGGTGAGGCGACCGTGAAGACTCACGTCTCGAATCTGCTGCAGAAACTCGGGGCGAGGGATCGCATTCAGCTCGTCGTCTGGGTGCACACGCGCGCGGGCTGAGTCACCGGTGGGTGCTGGCGATACGACCCAGGTCAGGGTCGCATCGCGGTCGGCAGGGTCTTACGCACTTCGATCCAGGTGTCGAGCTCGCCGGCGAGCTGGCCCGCGAGCTGCTCGATCCGTTCGGGGTCGCTCGTGCGCACCGCCCAGAGGCGTCGCAGTGGCTTGCCCTCTTCGTTGTACCAGCCCTCGCGGGTTTCACCGCCGGGGCCGATGACAACCGAGTTCTCCTCGTCGTCGAGTGTTTCGGCCCACTCCAGCTCGGAGTTCAGTGCGAGTTCGTCCTCGAACTTCAGGAGGAACGCCATGGCTTCTTCGAGCCAGAGCGGTCCCTTCGCGATCTGTGCGTCTTCGAATCCGTGAAACATGAGCAGATACCGCATGCTGACCTCCACTCTCGCGGGCACCTCGTCGGTGCCGTTACTCGGCTGCTGGTTCCATGGTGGCACGTTCGGCGGACGAGGTCGAGATTTGGGGTGGTGACGGGGGTGCCGGTGTAACCGCGAGGGATCGGCGGCGCAGGCGCGCGACGAGCACGAGGAGCGCCGCCACCGCGAGAATCGTCGCCGCGATGAGGAGGCACGCGATGATCACTCCCCCGTACCCGCTGTCGTACGCGGACGGGTAGAGGAACGGGTACGGGTACCATTCCGTGGCCCCGGTCGCCTGGTCCGGGGTGATTGGCCCGCGCACGAGCGTGTAAACGAGCCACACGAGCGGATAGATCGCGACCGCCAAGAGGTGCCGGAAGCGCACGTCGCGATCGCGGGCGGAGACCAGCCAGTCGACCAGCATCCACAGCGGCGCGACGGTGTGGAGCACCTCGTTCGACCAGCCGAGGGTGGCGCCCTGCGGCAGCTCGATCCCTCGCAGAATCACGTTGTACACGATGCCGGTGATGATCATATAGGTCGTCACGCAGAGCACAACCACGTGGAGCCCGCGGCCGACCGTCCGACCGCGCAGGCGCGCCACGACGAGCAGCGCGAGCACCACCATGGCGAGAATGTTCGACTCGATCGTGAAGAAGCTGAAGAAGTTCCACACGTTCAGCGCGATCGACGCGTCCCCGCGCGCCGACCACACCGAGATACTGAGCCACAGCTGCCCGACGATCGCCGCGAGAATGCCGATCGCGACGAGGGATCGCAGCGCCTCCATCGGCCCGAACCGTGCCTGCTGTCGTAGCGGCTGCATCGCGGCCCCCATCCGTGGTGCTCCGGTCAGTCACACCGTACCAGGCACCGCGCGCCGCCGATACGCCCTCGAGAGGATTGCGGCACCTCGCGGGCAAGCCTCGCAAACAAGCACAACCGAAGGGCGTCGACCCCCTCGCACACCGGCTCAGTCGAGCAGCAGCGCGGGCTCCTCGAGCACGGAGGCGACGTCGGCGACGAACCGGGAGATCACGTCGCCGTCGACGACGCGGTGGTCGAACGATCCGCCGACGGTCGTCACCATGCGCGGGCGCACTTCACCGTCGACGACCCACGGCTTCTCGCGGATCGTGCCCATCGCCATGATCGCGACCTCACCTGGGTTCAGGATGGGGGTACCGAAGTCCATGCCGAACACGCCAATGTTCGTGATGGTGATGGTGCCGTCCTTCATGTCCGCGGGCTTCGTGCGGCCGTCACGCGCGGCGATCGTGAGCTGCTCGATCGCCTGCGCGAGTTCGAGCAGGCTGAGATCCTGCGCCTCCTTGATGTTCGGCACGATCAGTCCGCGCGGGGTCGCCGCGGCGATGCCGAGGTTCACGAAGTGGCGGCGGATAATCTCGGTTTCGGTGAACGTCGAGTTGATTTCGGGGTTGCGGCGAATCGCCCACAGCATCGCCCGCGCGAAGATGAGCAGCGGCGACACCTTCACGCCCGCGAAATCGGTCGACGTCTTGAGCCGTTTCACGAACTCCATGGTGCGCGTCGCGTCGACCTCGGTGAAGACGCCGACGTGGGGCGCCTCGTTCGATGAGGCGGTCATCGCCTCCGCGGTCAGCTTGCGCACGCCCTTCAGCGGGATGCGTTCCTCACGCACCGCCGACACCTCGGGGGTCGCGATGTTCCGGAATAGGCTCGCCTGCGACGCGTGCCGCACGACGTCGTCCCGCAGGATCTCACCGGCGAGGCCGGTGCTCGTCACCTCGGTGAGGTCCACACCGAGATCCTTCGCGAGCTTGCGGATCGGCGGCTTCACGATGATCGGGCTTGCGTCAGCGACAGGGATCGCGGGTTTGCCATCCAGCAGCGGCTCCCCGCCACGGCGACGACGGCTGCGCACCGCGCCCGCGGCCCCGTAGCCGACGAGCACCGCTCCGCCGTCCGACTCCTGCTGCACGGAGGCGGCGGCGTCGGCGACGAGATCACTCGCCTCGTCCGAGATCGCGGCAGCGCTGGCGCTGGCGTTCGCATCAGCGGCGGCACCCGCCGAGCTTGCAGATCCCTCGCCGCCCGAAGCGTCCGAGCCGCCAGGCCCGCCCGCCACGGCGATCTTGAGGATCGGGGTGCCGACCGGCACCGTGTCGCCGACCTCTGCAAGCACCGCCGTGACCGTTCCGACAAACGGGGAGGGGAGTTCGACGAGCGACTTCTCGGTTTCGATCTCGCAGATCACCTGGTTGAGCTCCACGGAATCACCGGGGGCGACGTTCCAGGACACGATCTCGGCCTCGGTGAGCCCCTCACCGACGTCGGGGAGGGGGAAGGTCATCTCGCTCATCGTGGTCTCCTCAGTAGTGCATGGTGCGGTCGACGGCCTCGAGCACGCGGTCTGCATCGGGCAGGTAGAGCTGTTCGATCGCCGCGGCGGGGAACGGCACGTCGTATCCGGAGACGCGCAAGACGGGCGCCTGCAGCGAGTAGAACGCGCGCTCCGCGACCGTCGCGGCGATTTCGCTGCCCACGCTCGCATTGCCCGGCGCCTCCTGTGCGACGACGAGTCGGCCGGTCTTGCGGACGGACGCGAGGAGCGGCTCGTAGTCGATCGGCGAGATGCTGCGCAGGTCGACGACCTCGATGCTCGTACCCTCAGACTGTGCGATCTCCGCGGCCTGGAGGAGCGTCGTGACCATCGAACCGAACCCGACCACCGTGCAATCGGTGCCGGGCCGCGCGATCCGGCCGCGGTGCAGGTCGGTGGTGGGGCGCGAGGGATCCACATCCCCCTTCATCCAGTACTTCGCCTTGGGTTCGAAGAACAGCACGGGGTCGTCTGACGCGATCGCCTGCTGGATCATCCAGTAGGCGTCGTTTGGCGTCGACGGTGCGACGACGCGCAGCCCCGGGGTGTGCGCGAAATACGCCTCCGGGCTCTCCTCGTGGTGCTCGATCGAGCTGATGTGGCCCCCGTAGGGGACGCGGATGACGACGGGCATGGCGACCGCACCGTCGTGCCGGGCGCGGATCTTTGCGAGCTGGCTGACGATCTGGTTGAAGGCCGGGAAGATGAAGCCGTCGAACTGGATCTCGACGACCGGGCGGTAGCCGCGCATGGCGAGCCCGATCGCGCTGCCCACGATGCCGGATTCGGCGAGCGGGGTGTCGAGCACGCGCGCGGACCCGAAGTCGGCCTGAAGCCTGTCGGTGACGCGGAAGACGCCGCCGAGTGGGCCGATGTCCTCCCCCATGAGGAGGACTCGGTCGTTGTCTGCCATCGCCGCGCGCAGGCCCTCGTTGATCGCTCTCGCAAGCGGCAGCGTCGTGCGCTCGGAGAGGGTCTCGACGGATCCCTCTCGGATTCCGGTGCCGGTGTCAGCCATCGGTTCCCTCCGCTTCGAACGAGGCCTCGTACCGCTCGAACCAGGCGCTCTGCTCGTCAATGCGCGGGTGCGTCTCGGCGTAGACGTGCGCGAACATCGTGTCGGCGGCAGGTGCGGGCAGGTGCAGAATCGCGTCGCGTACCGTCTTCGCCTCGCGGTCGGCGGCTGCGGCGGTTTCCGCGAAGAAGTCGTCGTCGACGCCGAGCGAGCGCAAGTGCGTTTCGAGGCGGGCGATCGGGTCGCGCTGCTGCCAATAGTCGAGCTCGCCCTCCTCCCGATATCGGGTCGGGTCGTCGGCCGTCGTGTGGGCGCCGATGCGGTAGGTGAGCGCCTCGATGTAGCCGGGGCCGTGGCCCTCGCGCGCGAGGCGGAGGAAGCGGCGGCCCACCGCGTAGGCGGCCAGCGGGTCGTTTCCGTCGATCTGCACGCTGCGGAGGCCGAAGCCGAGTGCGCGCCGGTAGAGCGGGGTGCGCGACTGCCGGGCCACCGGCACGGAGATGGCCCAGCGGTTGTTTTGGACGACGAACACCTCGGGAGTCTGGTAGCTCGCGGCGAAGATCATGGACTCGTTCGCGTCGCCCTGGCTCGTGGTGCCGTCGCCGTAGAAGACCATCGTGGCCTCGCCGGTCGCGGTGCCGGGCTCGCCCGCGTCGAGGGCCGTGTCGCCCGCGCGACGCTTGGCGTCGAGAAGTTGGCCGAGCGCGACGCCGGTCGCGTGCTGCGTCTGCGCGCCGAGCACGAGCGTATAGAGGTGGAAGTTGCCGTTCGCGGGATCGGTGACGTCCCACCCGCCGTGCGTGAGGCCGCGGAACTGGGCGGCGACGTCGACGAAGTTCACGCCGCGGATGCGTGCGACGGTGTGCTCGCGGTAGGCGGGGAAGATGTGGTCTTGCGGTTCGGCGGCGCGGCCGAGACCGACCTGGCAGCCTTCCTGGCCGACGCTCGGCACCCAGAGTGCGAGCTGGCCCTGCCGCTGCAGGTGGGTGCACTCGGTGTCGAATGCGCGGGTCGCGACCATGTCGCGGTACCAGGTCTTGAAGTCTTCGACACCGACGCCCTCGAGCTCGGCGGCGAACTCCGCCGCGGTCGCGGAGGGTGCGTAGTTCCCGGCGTCATCGAGGAAGCGGATCGGTTCCGGGTCGACGCCGGTGTGCAGGGCGCTGCCGGGGTCGGCGGCTCCCTGCAGCGGGCTAGAAATCATCTGCTCGGTCATCCCGACCCAGTCTAATGAGCAGGGCCTTCAACGGGCGGATATATCGCGGAAGGGTGCGGATTCCTCAAGTACCGATCCGCTCAAACACAGGATCCACTGACTGCTGCGGAAGGTCTGGCAACCCGTCTCCCCTATCGAACGAACGCCCCTAGATGCGCAAGGTATGCCGCAGCTTCTCCAAGCCCCAGGCGCGTGGAGAGTGCGTCGAACTCTTCCCAGGGCCGCCGCTTCCGAGGGATGAGGGTAGCAATTTCCCAGGGGGACACCGTGGTGTGCTGTCTGAGAGCATCACGAACAAACGCAAGCCGACGTTCGGTTGTTGCCCGCATGGAGGTGATCCGCGCGTGAAGACCTGTATACCGGTACTGATGCGCAGGGAGAACCGAATCGACGTTCAATTTCATCAACCGGTCGAAAGATGTGAGGAACTCATTCAGCGGATCCGGTGATCCGAATGGCGTGAGGGAAACATTGGTGGAGACCGTAGGGAGCACATGATCTCCGCCGAAGAGCATCCCGTGTTGCTCATGCAAGAACGACAGATGTCCGTCCGTGTGTCCCGGCGTTCCGACAGCACGCAAGATGCCCTCAGTGAAGGGGACAGCCTCTCCAGGTGAAAGGCGATGCAAAGGTGCATCGTGCATGAGCGGCTGATGGACGTCGTCGGTGCTCATGATGCGCTGCAGCGCCTCAGCAGGCGCGCCGAGTCTTGTGTACCAGGCCGACATTTCAGCGGGGGAGAACTCCTGCAGATGTCTCCCCGTATACCAGTCGACTTCAGAGGCGCCGATGACGACCTCGCACCCCGCAGCCTCCGCAATACGATCCGCATTCCCCCAGTGGTCGAGGTGATAATGGGTGACGACGACTGCGCGAACCTCTGAGATCTGAGCACCAATTCTGCGCAACCCGCTGCACAGGAGCTCCCAGTTTTCGTCGCTTCCGTAGCCTGGATCAATGAGCACGATTCCCGCACGCACACGTATTGCGTAGGCAAGCGTGTATCGGAGCGGGTTCTCCGGGAAGGCAACGGGAATGCTCCACACCCCGGGGCCGACAAGTTCGACGTCGGGCCGCGTACCTCCGGTCCATGCATCGAACTGAGCACGGCTTATCGGCTGGACACTCGCCATAGTTCCTCAGCCCACTTCGCGAGCACCGGTCTCGCGAAGTGGGACCTCAGTTTCTATCGTGATGATCCACTCGATCTTTTCCACGAACTTCTTCTCATGCTCACGCATGACGTCCGCCGCTGGAGAGGAGAAAGCGACGGCGATATCCTTTTTCGAGTCGAAGTAGACCTCTGCAACCCCCTGGAATGGCCACTCAGACCGATGCTCAATCGACATGTTCTGCACGTATCGTCGGACGCCGGGGAGCGCACGTACGACTGCGGGGTGCTCAACCTGCCAGAAGTAGATGAACTCCTCCCGCGTGAGATCCGCTTTTGCTTTGATTACCGCGCATATCTTGAGCATCGGTCGCGGCTCACACGGGGGTGACTGCCTGGCGCCGGTCTACTGGCACTGCGGCACGCTTCTTGTAGAGTTTGATCCGTCTGGTGAGATCCTCGCGCAGTTCATCTGTCGGCACGACGGCTTCGACTGCGTTGGCATCTGCGATCTTGAAGACATCGATACCCTCTGCGTACTCCGCATGCTTTTCAGCGATGAACGCCTTGCGCTCTTCCGGATCCTCAATCGCATGGATCTGGTTGTAGTAGATGCCGTTGACGGCAGCGTCGGGGCCCATAAGCGCTGGACGTGCAGTTGGTAGAGCGATGATGGCGTCAGGGTTCATTGGCGCCCCCGACATTGCCAAGTATCCGCCACCATACGCTTTACGGACGAGCACGGTAATGCGAGGCACTCGGCACTCGGACACGGCAAAGATCATCTTTGCGCCGTGACGGATGATCCCTTGGCGTTCCACTTCAGAACCGATCATGTATCCGGCAATGTCCACGAGGAAAACGATCGGGATGTTGTAGGCATTGCAGATCCAGATGAACCGTGCTGCCTTGTCTGAAGAATCTGGGAAGATCGCCCCACCCATGTGCCGCGGCTGGTTCGCGACAAGGCCCACGGGCTGACCGTTGATGCGGGCGAAACCGGTGATCATCTCTTGTGCGAAGAGATCCTTGTACGGAAAGTAGCTTCCGTCGTCGACAAGGGACTCGACAAACTCTTCCATGTCGAAGACTTCTGCCTCACGAAGCGGCACGATCTCACTGAGTTTGCGACCTTCCCGTGGTTCGATCGCAGGGGCGACCGGGGCCGGCTGCTCCCAGTTTTGCGGGAGGAAGGAGAGCCAGACGCGGATCGCGTTCAGTGCCTCGAGGTCGTCTTCGACGAGCACGTCGCCGAGGCCCGAGGTCGTGCAGTGCATCTCGGCTCCGCCCATCTCCTCGAGCGTGACCTGCTCACCGGTCACCATCTCGGCGAGGCGGGGCGAGCCGAGGTAGGCGGTCGCGTGGCGGCGCACCATGATGGTGAGGTCGCAGAGCGCCGGCACATAGGCCGATCCTGCGGGCGAGGGCCCGAAGAGGGCGCACACCTGGGGCACGCGGCCCGAGATCTGCACCTGGTTGTAGAAGATGTTGCCCCAGGCGTGGCGCCCGGCGAAGCTGTCGAGCTGCTCGTCGATGCGAGCGCCGGCGGAGTCGAAGAGATAGACGATAGGGATGCCCGCGGCAGTCGCGGTCTCCTGCGCGAAGGTGATCTTCTCGAAGGTGCGCTTGCCCCAGGTGCCGGCCTTCACGCTGTAGTCGTTCGCGATGACGCAGACCTGGCGGCCGTCGACCTTGCCGTATGCGCAGACGACCGCGTCACCGGGGAGTCCCTCGGTGAAGCGCGCCAGCAGGCCGTCTTCGATGTACTCCTCGTCGTCGAAGAGCAGGCTCAGGCG
Organism: Leucobacter sp.; assembly: GCA_041655455.1. Taxonomy (GTDB): domain Bacteria; phylum Actinomycetota; class Actinomycetes; order Actinomycetales; family Microbacteriaceae; genus Leucobacter. Next base: position 68,562 of record JBBAFK010000002.1, read on the forward strand.
CTCACGCACGAGCATCTTGCCGGAGGCCGTGATCTTGTCGCGGTTCTTCTGCGAGCCGCCGAGCCGGGCCTCCGCCAGGTTCGCGGCGAGCCGCTGGTGCACGTTGAGCTCTTCGGCTTCGACCGTGCGCCCGTCGCCCGTCTTTGCGCTCGTCATCTTCGACCTCCTGTGTCGCGTGTGTTTCCACTATCTATCTACGAACAAGCGTACGCTAGTATTAACTCATCCGGAAACCCGATCGACTCGTCCCGGGCAATGCTGCCGCGGGAGGAACCAGGAGAAACCATGAGCATCCCCGCTTCGACCGCAGCACGATCAGAGCGACCCCCGCTCACGCGCCCCGATCACCGGTGGGAGTCGCTGAGCGTCGGAGACGTGATCGAGAGCCCCGGCATGACCATCAGCGAGGCGCATCTCGTGAACTGGGCCGGCTTGACGGGCGACATCGTCTCGCTCCACCTCGACGAGGTCTACGCTTCTCAAACACCCTTCGGCGAGCGCATCGGCCACGGCCCTCTCACCCTCTCGCTCGCACTCGGCCTGCTCACTCAGACCGGCTACTTCTCGAACGTCTCGGCATGGCTCGGGCTCGAGGCCGTGCGCGCCGTGCGGCCCGTATTGATCGGCGACACGGTGCGCGCCCGCGCCGAGCTGACTGTCTCGCGCCCCACGTCGAAGCCCGAGAACGGCATTTGGACGTTCGAGTACACCGTCGTCAACCAGCGCGACGAGACCGTGATGACCTTCCAGAGCAGCTTCCTCATCAAGCGTGAGGGCACGGACTGACCCTCACCTCGCAAAAAATGAGGACGGGTTCCGAAGGGCTTCGGAACCCGTCCTTCTCGTCTCATCTCTACTCCTTACGGAAGACGCTCTCGCCCTCGACAAGGACTGTGTCCGCAAAGGACTCGTCTTTACGCGCCGTGTACACCCGCCCATTTCGATAGAAGAGTCTTCACGGCACATTCTCCTTCTTTGCGTATCGGATTCCAGAAGTCGACATTCGCATGCCCATACTTCAAGGACCGAGAATGTACCGAGGTCGCCCGGAGCTAAGCCTCCGGGCGACCTCGCCTTCATCTAGCTGAAGATCTCCGCTACGACATCCGGGTCGAGCGTCGAGTAGAGTGACGCATCAAATGGAAGAGCGGGGTCACACTTAGGATTCATATCATCGAAGGTGTCGATCGAGACCGGCAAAGCGAACAGCGGATTCTCATTGTTCTCAATGCCCTGATAGTCGGCGAGGGCCAGCCGTAAAGCAAGGCGCGATACCGCAGTATCTCCGTCGATCGAGAAATAGGGGAAATTATTCTCCTCCCACATGCAGCCGATGCCATTGCCGGAAGCAACCGTGACCAGGGCCGGAGGCTCAAGACCCGCCTCAAGGTAAGCGTCAATCGCCCCCATATCCGTCGTCCCGTAGTCCGAGAAAATGACGTCGATGCGACCGTGCGTCGCGAGCAGAGCCGACATAACCTGCTTCTTCTTGGCTGAGTCCCAATCGGTGTCGACCACGCGATCTTCGACCCAGGTTATGTTGGGCGCAAACTCCTCCGTCGCCGCCTGAATATCGGTGAAGGATTGCAGGCTCGACTGGGCTCCCGGAGTGCCGCCAAGAAAAACGACTTTAGCATCCGGGAAGTGCTCGCCTACCCACTGCGCCTGCCGCTCATGGTTCAAGGGACGCACGAAGTCAGCATATGCGACATAGTCCTCGCCCGCCGTGCCACCAGGGTTCGAAACAAAAGGTACGACCGATGCGCCAGCCCCGGTAGCCTCACGGATCGAAGGTAGCTGACTCTCACCGAAAGTCGGCATCGTAACGATCACATTGTAACCCTGCGCAGTGAGGGAAGCCATGTCGCCGATGGCGCGCTCCTGGTCGTCCTGCGCCGTGACGTAGCGCACCTCGGTGATGTTGTCGCACTTGCTCGCCTCGTCCTCGAGTTCGGCGAACACGAGCTGCGACCATGCGTTGTCGGTGCCGTTGGCGAACGCGACTTTCGTCTCCTTGTCGCCGCAGAACGGGGTGATGTCCCCCAGTGCTGAACCGTACTCCGTTACCTTCTCGGAGACCTCGGCCTCCGAGTTTCCGCCGGCGTCCGGTGTCTCGGTGCTCGCACAACTGGTCAGCGCTAGAGCGCCGGCAGCCATCAGGGCCCCGAGGCCCAGTACCCTTCTGCTTCTGTGCATGTCTTTCATCTCCTTTGATTCGGGCACGAGTGCTTGCGAACAGGCAAGCACTCGGTAGACTAACAAGCGTACGTTATTTATTCTATATCCGAAGAGTAACGATGCTGTTAAATGTCCGTCGGCGGTCCTCGGATGGGGACCGCCCGCCTCGTCACCGAATAGCGAGGCGCACCCGTCCATCGAGCGAAGGAGCACACAATGACTACTGGATATCTCTGGGATGAGCGCTTCATCTGGTGGGATCAGGGTCACGCGGCGGAGTTCATCCCTGCGGGCGGTTGGGTCGAGCCGGGCCTCGAGCACGCCGAGAACGCCTCGGTGAAGCAGCGCTTCGCCAACCTCGTGGGCATCTCCGGCCTGCGACAGCACCTGACTCCCCTGACGCCCCGACCGGCGACGCGCGAGGAGCTCCTCCGCTTCCACACGCCCGACTACCTCGATCGGATGAAGGCCCTCTCCGACACCACGGGCGGCGACGCCGGCGAGTCCGCCCCGTTCATGCCGGGCGCGTTCGAGATCGCGCAACTCGCCGCAGGCGGCGTGATCACGGCCGCGGAGGCGGTGCTCGCGGGAGAGGTCGACAACGCGATGGCGATCGTGCGCCCCTCGGGCCACCACGCCGAAGCCGATCGCGGGCGCGGTAACTGCATGTTCGGCAACGCGGTGATCGCGATCAGGCACCTGCAGGCGACGCGCGGGGTAGGCCGAGTCGCGGTCGTCGACTGGGACGTCCACCACGGCAACGGCACCCAATCGGCGTTCTACGAGGATCCGAGCGTGCTCACCGTCTCGCTTCACCAGGATCGCTACTACCCGCACGACTCCGGTTTTGTGGAGGAGATCGGCGAGGGCCCCGGCGAGGGGACCGCCCTCAACATCCCCCTCCCGCCCGGCACCGGCCCAGGCGGATATCTCGCCGCCTTCGAGGACGTCGTGATGCCCGCCCTCGCGGCGTACCGGCCGGAGTTCATCGTCAACGTCATGGGCTTCGACAGTTCGGCGCTCGACCCCATCGGCCGGCAGATGCTGAACTCGGAGTCTTACCGCGAGATGACCCGTCTGCTCATGCAGGCCGCCGACGACACGGCGGACGGGAGGCTGCTGTGCATCCACGAGGGGGGCTACTCGCCCGCGTATGTGCCGTTCTGCGGGCTGGCCGTGCTCGAGCAGCTCTCGGGGCACCGCACCGAAGTGGTGGATCCCTTCTATGAGGCCCTCTCGAACTGGGCCGGACTCGATCTACAACCCCATCAGCGCACGGTGATCGACGCCGCACGAGCCAACCTCTCCCGCCTGCCCACCGCGGAGTGATCGCGGAGAAGCGCCGACGGACCGGAAGAAGGGATCAGATCTCGGGCAGCCCCGCGGTCTCGCCGCCGTCGGCGACGAACTCGGCACCGGTGGAGAACGAGCTCTCGTCGCTCGCGAGATAGACGACGAGTTCGCTGATCTCCTCCGGCCTGCCGGGGCGCTTCTGCAGCACATGCTCGAAATCCGGGTACATCCCCGCGATCATGCGGGTGCTCACGTTCCCCGGATGCACGGAGTTCACGCGGACCCCCGAATCCGCGAGCGAGACCGCGGCGCTCTTCGTCAGGCCCCGCAGCGCCCATTTCGACGCCGTATAGGCGGGCTCGCCGAACCCCTTCAGCCCCGCGGTCGACGAGATGTTGATCACTGAGCTCGGCCCGCACCGCGCCAGTTCCCCGGCTGCCGCGCGGATGCCCTTGAATGCACCGGCGGCGTTCACCGACATCACGAGTTCCCACTCCTCATCGCTGCATTCGCGCAGAGGCGATCCGCGATGCACCCCCGCGTTGTTCACCAGCACGTTCAGGCCGCCGAACCCGCCGACCGCGCAGGCCACGGCGCGATCCCAGTCGGAGGCATCGCGGACATCGAGCCGGATCGCCCGCGCGGCGGCGCCCAGCTCCACCGCCAGCCGTTCGGCGGACTCCAGGTCCAGGTCGCCCAGCACTACCCGCGCGCCGTGCTCGACGAAGGCACGGGCGTGGCTCGCGCCCATGCCGTGCGCCGCCCCGCTGATCAGGGCGATCTTCCCGTCGAGTCTGCTCACGCCCTCACCCGGTCCCCTGCGTCTCCGAAGCCGGCCCGGCCCGACTCACGGCCCGGCGCCGGTCAGGATCCGACGCCGAGCACGGCCTTGATCGACTGGAAGCCCCTGAGGCCCCACTCGTCGTGCTCGTAGCCGGTGCCCGACTGCTTCCAGCCGCCGAAGGGCACGGAGGTGTACGCGGCCGCGTCGTGGTTGATGTAGACGTGGCCGGCGCGGATCCTCGAGGCGATCCGGCGGGCGCGATCCCCGTCGGAGGACTGCACGACCGCCGCGAGACCGTAGATCGTGCCGTTCGCGATCTCGACCGCCTCCTCCTCGGTGTCGTAGGCGATGATGACGAGCACCGGGCCGAAGATCTCCTCCTGGGCGATGGTCGAGTTCGGATCGACGTCCGTGAAGATCGTCGGGTGCACATAGTAGCCGTGCTCGAGCCCCTCGGGGGCGCCCGGGCCGCCGGTGAGCAGCGTCTGGCCCTCCTCGATGCCCTTCTCGATGTAGTGCTGGACCGTCTCGAACTGCCTGCGGCTCGCAACCGGCCCCATGGTGGTGGCCTCGTCGGTGGGGTTGCCCACCGCATACGACTCGGCGGTCCGCTTCGCGATCTGCTCCACCTGCGGCAGGAGGGCGCGCGGCACGATCATGCGCGTGGCGACGCTGCACGACTGCCCCGCGTTGCTGAAGCAGACCTGGACGCCGGTCTCGACCGCGCGCTCAAGATCGGCGTCGTCGAGGATGACGTTCGGGGACTTCCCGCCGAGCTCCAGATGGACGGTCTTGATGGTGCCCGCGGCGTCCCTCGAGATCTCCCGGCCGGCGCGGGTGGACCCGGTGAACGAGACGACGTCGACCAGCTCCGAGCGCACCAGGTGGCTTCCGACCACCGAGCCGTCTCCGAAGACCAGGTTGAACACACCGGCCGGAGCCCCGACCTCCTCGACCAGCTCGGCGAAGAGGATCGAGTCGAGCGGCGTGATCTGGCTGGGCTTCAGGACGACCGTGCAGCCGGCGGCGAGCGCGGATGCGACCTTCGTGAAGACCTGATTGATCGGCCAGTTCCAGGGGGTGATGAGCGCGGCCACGCCGGTGGGTTCGTAGACGATCTCGGACGTTCCCCGGCGCTCCACGTTCTCGAGCCGCTTCAAGGCGTCGATCGCGCACTGGATGTGCCCGACGCCGAGCGCCGTCTGCGCCGTCCTGGCGAGCGCGATCGGTGCGCCCATCTCGGCGGTGATCGTCTTCGCGAACTCCTCTCTGCGCCGCTCGTACGCGGCGAGCAGTCGCTCGAGCAGGTCGATCCGCCCTTCGACCGGGGTTCGCCCGAACGTTTCGAACGCGCGCCGGGCCGCGAGCACGGCACGGTCGACGTCCGAGAGGCTCGCGCTGCGCACGGTGGCGATCTCCTGCTTGGTGGAGGGGTCGATCACCGGGATCGACTTCTCTCCGCCGGCCGGCACCCAGGCGCCGTCGATGTACAACTGGTCGTAGTGCTTCGTCTCAGGCATTCTCGTCCCTCGGTTTCTTCAGTTCGTTTTCAAGCATGCTCGGCCCGGTGCTCGACCCAGAAGGTGACCAGCGGTGCGAGCACCGTCAGGGTCGCACTCGTCCCGCCGTCGAAGAACGCGGAGTCCCCGGCCGAGAGCGTCACCTCGTGCCCTTCGTCGTCCGCGACCCCGAGCATGCCGGAGACGACGATCAGCGTTTCGTCGATCCGGAACTCCTCGCGGAAGGGCCCGGGGGCGTCGTCGGGGGACACGGTCCAGTACCCGGAGGACGGGGACTCCCCGCCCCGCAGGAACTGCATGCTCCCGACCGCCCAGTCGCGCTGCTCCTCGATGCTGTATCTCGCCGTCCGCATGACGCCCCTCATCAGTGATGGACCCAGAACTTGACGAGCGGCTCCAGCACCGTCCAGGTCACCGTCGTGCCCTTCTCGAGCGAGACGGAGTCACCGGGAAGGAGCGTCGCCTCGTTGCCCGCGTCGTCCGAGACGCCGAGCCTCCCCGAGATGAGGATGAGGGTCTCGGTGCATCCGAGCACCTCCGAGAAGGGTTCGGGTGCGTCCTCCGGCGAGACCGTCCAGTACCCGGAGGTGAGATCCCCCTCTCCTCTAAGGAACTGCACGGTGCCGATCGCGGAATCCGTCTGGGCATCGGGGCTGTACTTCGCTGACAACATGTGTGGTCTTCCTCCTGTAGAACGGTTGATGCTCAGGGCGCCGGAGCGACGACGCTCTGGCCTCCGTCGACGGCGATGGTCGCCCCGTTCAGGAACGGGGGCGCCTCGTCGACGAGATATGCGGCGAGGTTGCCGATCTCCTCCGGCTCGGCAGCCCGGCCCATCGGGTTCACCCGCCGCATCCCCCCGGGTCCGAGCCGAGCGATGTCCTCTGCGGCCATCGCCGTGTTGACCCATCCGGGGGCGATCGTGTTGACCGAGATGCCGCGCGCTCCGTATTCGACCGCGATCGAGCGGGCGAGCGCGTGCACGGCGGCCTTGCTCGCCGAGTAGGCGGCGGATCCCGGCTCGCTCTGGGCGGCGACGACCGACCCGATGAGCACGATGCGTCCCGATCCCCGGTCCAGCATCCCGGGAAGCACGGCCTCCACCATCCGGCGCGTTCCGTCGAAGTTCGTCGCGAAGACCCGCCCCCAGTCGGAGCCGCTCAGTTCGAGGATCTCATCCGAGCGGTATACGCCGGAGCTCACGACAAGTCCGTCGAGGCCCCCGAACGCGCCGACGTGATCGGCCACGACATCGCTGTGCCCTTCAGGCTCTGCCACATCGAGGGATACGGAGCGCACCACGCTGCTGGAGCGGCGCGCAACGATGCGCTCGGCCGTCTCGCGCAGCGCGTCCTCGCGACGTCCGACGAGGGTAAGCGCGAATCCGTGCGCGGCGAGCTCCTCGGCGATGGCGCGACCGATCCCGCTGCCGCCGCCGGTGACGATCGCGCTCTTCGGCGACCCGGAGCTCATCCGACCCACCTGGCGAGCATCCTCGGCGCCGCGCCGCCCGACGCGATCGCTCCGTCGATGAAGCCGCCCCAGCCCTGGGCGTAGTCGGATCCGGTGACGAGGATGCGGCCCTGCTGGCCGTCCACCGCGTCCCGGAGATCCCCCAGCTGGTTCGGCTTCAGCATGGCGTAGGTGGCCTTCGAGAACTCGTCCTCGACCCAGCTGTGGCCGGTCGCCTCGATCACCTCGAGGTCGGGGAACCACAGGCGCAGGATCTCCTGCACCTCCTCCGCGCTGTTCGGGTCGAAGGCCAGGCCGTCGGGCCCGAATCCGACGAAGAGGGAATCGTCCCCCACGGCTTTGTCGTAGAGCACCGTGACGAGGGGATGGTCCTGCCCGGCCGCGGCCTGGAACGGCTCGTAGGCGCCGCGCACGAGCGCCCAGACCTTCATCCCCGCACCCGCGTGACCCTCCTCGCCGATCCTGGCGAGCCTCGGATCCAGGGCTCCTCCGAAATCGATGTCCCCCAGGGTGGGGATCGGAACGGTGACGACCGCCGCGCTCGCCGAGAAGACGCCCTTGTCGGTGGTCACCTCGACGCCGTCCCCGGTGTCGCGGACCGCCGTGACCCGGGTCGAGAGGTGGATGTCGCCGTCGATGTCCTGCTCGAAGGCCTGCGCCAGGCTCCGCATCCCGTGCTTGAGCTTGTAGACGACCAGCGAGTCCCAGAGCAGGTCGAGGTCGTCGGCCGCGAGAGCCGACCACCGCAACGCCTGGGTCAGAGCGCCCTCCTCCGGCCTGCCGTTGAAGTTCGACGCCCAGAACCCCTCGGAGAGCTCCCGCTCCTCCGGAGAGAGATCCAGTTCGTCGAGAGCATCCAGCACCGTGCGCCGATCCTGCTCGGCAAGACGCTCGTCGGAGACGATGGAGTAGGGAGTGGGGAAGAGGTCCTTGCCGCGGCCGAGCAGGTCGTCGGCCCCGCCGCCCATGGCGGCCCACAGCTCCTGCATCGTGCCGGAGCGGCGCTCGCCGCCGGCGACCCAGTGCGCGGCGGTCGCCTCGGGAATGCGCGTGAGCTCAAGGCCGTAGCGATTGATCTCCGACCACACATGCGGCTGCGACCAGTGCACCCAGGTGCCGCCCATCTCGAGTGTCGTGCCGAGGCGCTCGTCGGTCCAGGTGCGACCGCCGATCCGGTCGCGCCCCTCGATCAGGGCGACGCGTTTCCCTCGCCATGAGAACTCGCGGGCGGCGCTCAGGCCGGCCATGCCCGCGCCGATCACTACGACGTCATACTTCCGACTGTCCATCAATGCTTCCTTTCGCCGCCGGCATCGTCCGGCACGGCGCATCCTTCGATCGCACGATACCGAGCGCCGCTGGGGCTCCCATGTTTCCTAGCCGAAGATCTCGGCGACGACGCTCGGGTCGAGCGACGAGTAGAGAGAGGCGTCGAACGGGAGAGCGGGATCGCACAGCGGTTCGTCGCCGGCGAAGGTGTCCACATACGCCGTCATGCCGAACAGCGGATTCTCGTCGTTCTCGATGCCCTGGAAGTCCGCCATGCCCAGCCTCAGCGCGAGGCGGCTCACGGCCGTGTCGCCGTCCAGGGAGAAGTACGGGAACTCCGTCTCGTGCCACATGCAGCCGATCCCGTTGCCGGAGGCTCCGGTGACGAGGGCCGGCAGCTCCATCCCGGCATCGACGTAGGCGTCGAGCGCGCCCATGTCCGTCGTGCCGTAGTCGGAGACCACCACGTCGATGCGCCCGTGGGTGGCGAGCAGGGCGGACATCACCTGCTTCTTCTTCGCCGAGTCCCAATCGGTGTCCACGACGCGATCCTCCACGAGGGTGACGCCGGGGGCGTGCTCCTCGAGGGCCTCCTTGAGCAGGTCGAAGTACTCCTGACTCGACTGGGCGCCCGGGGTGCCGCCCAGGAAGACGAGGCTCGCATCGGGGAAGTGCTCATTGATCCATTTCGCCTGTTGGGCCGAGTAGTCCTCTTTCGACGCGTCGACGAAGGCGACGAAATCCTGACCCGCGGTGCCGCCAGGATTGGAAATGACTGGAACGACGGAGACGCCGCTCTCGGTGGCGGAGCGGATCGACGGCAGCTGGCTCGCTCCGAAGGTCGGCATGGTGATGATCACGTTGTATCCCTGGGCGACCAGCGAGGTCATGTCCGAGATCGCCCGCTCCTGAACGTCCTGGGCGGTCACATAGCGGACCTCGGTGATGTTCTCGCACCGGCTCGCCTCGTCTTCGAGCTCCGCCAGCACGAGCTGCGACCAGGCGTTGTCCGTGCCGTTCGCGAAGGCGACCTTCGTCGGCTCCTCCCCGCAGAACGGCGTGATGTCGCCGAGGGCCGAGCCGAGCGGACGATCCTCGCTGCCTCCACTCGCGCCGTCGGTCTCAGGTGCGGTCGTGGTGGAGGCGCAGGCGGTGAGCGCCAGTGCTCCTGCCATCATCGCGGCGCCGATGAGGCGCCCGGTTCTGTTCTTCATGTGCTTGGTTCTTTGTTCTGGGTTCGGTCCTCGCAGTGGAGGGACGGAGGGTGTCCGCGGATCACGGCACCGGTGCGAGTCGCCTTCGAGCGGGCAGCAGATCCCTGAGCCTGCTCCAGGGGATCGAGCGCAGCACCGCGGCTACGGCGATGGCGATGCTCTGGATCAGCAGCTGAACGGACGAGGGTGCCCCGAGAGACGTCACCAGTTGCGTCAGCTGAGTGAGGAACACCGCGGCGATGGCGCTGCCGACGATCGTCCCTTGACCGCCGTTCAGGCCGGTGCCACCGACGATGGCCGCTGCGATCACCATCAGCAGATAGGGATCCCCCAGCGACATCGAGCTGGTCTTGACGTAGCTGATCAGCAGCACGCCCGCCAGGCTGACGCAGAGCGCGCCGACCACATAGCTGGCGAAGGCCTGCCAGCGGATGTTCACGCCCGATGCGTTGGCTGCCGCGGGGCTGTTCCCCGCGGCGACGAAGCGCCGTGCCGCCGAGGTCCGGGACATGATGAACGCGGCGATGGCTACGACGATCAACGCGACCCAGGCGAGCAGCGGGACCCCGAGCACGCGCCCGCCGAGGGTGCTCGTGAGGCCTGCGGGCGCGGAGGCCACGGGAGCCCCGCCCGAGACCACTCGGGCGATGCCCAGGAAGAGGAAGTTCGACGCCAGCGTGGCGATCATCGGGGTGATTCCGAGCACGACGACCAGCGTGCCGTTGACGAAGCCGGCGAGAAGGCTTGATGCGAGCACCAGCACCAGCACCGTCGGGAGCGGCAGGTGGAACCGGTCCGAGAAGATGGTGACGATGATCGCGGTCATGCTGATCAGTCCGGGTGCGGAGAGGTCGATCCCGCGCTGCTGGATGATCAGGGTCTGCCCGATCGACGCCACCGCGAGCACCGACGCGAGCGGGATCACCGACTGCAGCGCGGTCGGGCTGAGCGTCGCCGGGACGAACAGCGCCGAGAAGACGAAGAGCAGCACGGTGGCGATGAGGACCGGGCGCGGGTTCGCGCTCGAGGTCCCTTTCAGCAGCGATCGCCAAGCCGGCGGATTCCCTGCGGTCTCTGCGCTCATGATCACACCTCCCTCGATACGGCCTGACGGCTCTTGGAGTAGATGGAGACTGCGGCCACGGTGAGGCCGAAGGAGAGGAAGTAGTACCATTCCGGCCCGAGGTTCATGAACGTCGTGAGCATGTCGATCTGCTGCATCATGATCGCGGCGAGCAGCACGCCGACGAAGGAGCCGCGGCCTCCCCAGACGCTGGCGCCTCCGACCACCGCCACCGTGATGCTCGTGGTCGTGTAGCTGACGCCCGAGGCGGCGTCCCCGATGCCGATCTGCCCCATGAAGAGGATGGCGGCGAGCGAGCCGATGAGAGCGGATCCGATGTACGCGAACAGCCGGACGCGATTCGGCTTCATCCCGAGGAGCGACGCCGTGCTGTCCTTGGATCCGACACCTCTCACGATGAAGCCCTGCTTGCTGCGGGCGAGCATCCAGCCGAAGATCGCGGTCAGGATCACGACCGCGACGAAGGCGTACGGGACGAAGCCGAAGGAGCCCTTGACCACCGAGGTCAGCCCGGAGCTGATGACTCCGCCCGGCGCCGGACGGAGCATGAGGGAGATCGACTGCAGGGCGATGTATGTGATGATCGTTGCGACGAGGGGGCTCAGCTTCGCGAGCACGATGAGCGCCCAGTTCGCGACCCCGACGACGATCGCCAGTCCGAAGAACAGGATCCAGCCGAACCCCTGCCCCGCCAGCGTCGTCCCGTCGGTGAAGAAGAACGAGCCGATGATCACGAGGAAGCCCATCAGCGGCCCGATCGACACGTCGATGCCGCCGACCATCATCGTGAGCGCCTGCGCCATGCCCGTGAGCGCCAGGATGGCGACGAAGAAGAGCAGGCTCTTCAGGCTGAGTGGACTGAGGAAGAATTCGTTCGCGGACTGGGCGAGGACGGTCAGCCCCACGACGACGACTCCCACCATCCACAGCGGCGCGGCGTCGCCGGCGAGCCATGAGACGAAGCGGCTGGTCCTCGCCGTGGTCTTGGTGCGCGACTCGTTGTTCGTCAGAACGGCGTCGATGATCGCGCTCTCGCTGAGATCGTCCCCTTCGAGCTCGGCGACGGTGCGCCCGCGCGCGAACACCGCGACGCGGTCGCACAGGCCCGCGAGCTCGTTGGAGTCGGAGGACACGACGATGATCGCGGTGCCGTGCTCGCTGGCCTGCCGGCGGATGACGTCGTAGATCTCGGCCCGGGCGCCGACGTCCACTCCCTGCGTCGGCTCGTCGAGCAGCAGCAGCCTGGGCTCCGTCTCCAGCACCGCGGCCATGCCGACCTTCTGCTGGTTGCCGCCGGAGAGGTTGTCGATGGCCGTCTCGGCGCCCGGCGTCTTCACCCGGTACTTGCGGATCGCCTCGCCTGCGAAGCCCTGCTCGTGGGACCGCGCGAGCAGCCCCATACGAGACAGCCGCCTGAGGCTGCGGAGCACGAGGTTCTCACGAACGCTCATGCCCGCGAGCATGCCCTCGCGGTGGCGATCACCCGAGAGGAACGCGACGCCGGCGCGCGTCGCCTGGCTCGTCGTTCGGAAGGCGCGTCGTTCGCCATCGATGCGCAGGTCGCCTCGAAACCTGGTCAGGCCCGCGATGGCCCGGAGGAGTTCGCGCTGACCGCTTCCATCAATGCCCGCGAGCCCGACCACCTCACCCGGAGCGATCGAGAGAGAGACGTCCTCGAACCCGGGGCCCGTAAGCCCGCGGAGCACGACCCTCGGAGGCTCGTCCCCGTCTCCGGCGATGCGCTTCTCGGGGAAGGATCGTTCCAGCTGCCTACCGACGATCAGGTTCACGATCTGATGCTCGTCGAGGGTTTCCGCGTCGTAGGTTCCCTGGGTGCGACCGTCGCGGAGTACCGTGATCCGGTCGGATACTCGCTTGACCTCCCTCACACGGTGGGAGATGTAGACGATGGCGGTACCTGCTGCTGCGAGTGCGCGGATCCGGTTGAAGAGGCGCTCAATGTCGTCCTCAACGAGATGCTCGGTCGGCTCGTCGAGGATCAGGACCGAGGGCTCGTTCGCGAGTGCCTTCGCGATCTCTACGATGAAGCGGTGCTCCGGATCGAGTGCGTCGACGCGCATGCCCCCCTTGAGCCCGGTGTCCGACGACCATGAGTCCAGGATCGCCGTGGCCCATGCGTCCACTTTCCGGGCCGCCGGCCGGTGCGCCTCGTCGACTCCGAGATAGATGTTCTCGGCGATCGAGAGATCAGGCAGCAGAGCGGGCTCCTGACGCACGATCGAGACTCCGCGTCGCCGAGCCTCAGCGGTGGATGCAGTCGAGAACGGCTCACCGGCGATCTTCACGATGCCCTCGTCAGCCTGCTGCGCACCCGCGATGATCGACATCAGGGTCGACTTGCCGGCACCGTTCTCGCCGACCACCCCGTGCACTTCTCCCCCGCGCAGCACGAAGCCCACATCTTCGAGCGCCGTGACCCCCGGATAGCGCTTCGTCAGTCCTTCAACCTCGAGGGCGGGCGCGCCGCGTCCCGTAGAGCCCTTCTCAGGCAGGTCGGGCTCTCCATCCATCGGATGCGAGACCAGTGACGTGCTCATCTATTCTCCATCGAATTCAGTTCGTCGAAAAGGTTCAAACTAACGCTTGTACGTTTACTGTAGCAGGAGCTCCCAGCACCTGCAAGATCTCGGCCGCTTCCAGAACACGAAGCAGAATCTCGCTCATCTGCGGCGATCCGACAGCTGGAAATAGGCCGACGCTCCCCCGTCGACAACCAGATCCGAGCCGTTGATGCTGCGCGCATCCTCGGACAGCAGAAAGGCGACGGCAGCTCCGATCTCGTCGGGTTCGATCACCCGGCCGGTCGGCACATGCCGCACCGCTTCTTCCCGTACCGCCTCGCTCAGCATCGGTGCCTCGACCGGCCCGGGACACACGTTGTTGACCGTGACACCCGTCCCCCAGAAGTCGTTCAGCAGCGAGCGCGTCAGATGCGAAAGTCCCGCCTTCGACGACGCGTAGCCTGGAAACGGGTATCCATTGCGCGCCGCGAGAGACGAGACGTTTACGACGCGGCCCCACCCGCGCTCGATCATGCCGGGCGCGAACCGCCTGATCACCCGGAATGGCCCAGTGAGGTTGACCGCGAGCACCCGCTCGAAGTCGCCCGGCTCGAGATCCGCCAGGCCCCTGCGATCCATGACACCGGCGGCGTTCACGACCGCATCGACGGCGATCCCGCGCCCCTCGAGCGAGGCCGCCGCGGCTGAGACCGAGGCGTCACTCGTCACGTCGAGCACGATCCCCTCGGCTCGCCCGCCGGCCGCGCGCACGGCATCGGCCGCGGCGTTCGCAGCGACGAGGTCGAGATCAGCGCAGAACACTAGATGCCCCGCCTGCGCCACACGTCGATTGATCCCCTCGCAGATGCCCCCCGCGGCACCCGTCACGAGCACGGTGCGCGAGACAACGCACGACCGGACCTCGTCGCTCATCGCGGTTCGCCTCCGATCCCCTCAGTGCTCTCGGCACCCTCGCGGCGCTTCATCAGACCGGATCGCCGCACGATGCAGACCGTCTCTCCGCGCTGGTTGACCGCGCGGTGCTCGAGGCCCACGATTCCCGTGGTGGGACGAGAATTCGAAACGCGCTTGTCGAGCGTCTCGGTCTCGACGCGCAGCGTGTCACCGATGAACACCGGCTTCGGGAACAGCACCTCGCGGAACCCGAGGTTGCCGAGGGTGGTGCCGAGCGTCGTCTCCTGCACGGGGATGCCCACCGTCACTCCGAGCGTGAAGACGCTGTTCACCAGCACCTGCCCGTACATGCTGTCGGCGGCGAAGGCAGCATCGAGGTGCAGCGGCTGCACGTTCATCGTGAGTGTAGTGAAGAGCAGATTGTCGGTCTCGGTGACGGTGCGCGTCACCTCGTGCGCGAGCACCTGCCCGACTTCGAAATCCTCGAAATACATGCCTGCCATGCGAAGCTCCCTGAGTTGTGTGTCATGTTGATGGGTCCGGTCCGCCGCTTAGCCCGCGGCTGAAGTCTTTTCGGCCTGCGCGAGCAGCTCACGCGCGTGGTCCGCGTGGGCGAGATCAATGTGCTCGCCTTCGAAACTCACGGCGCCGTGCCCCTGGCGCTGCCCCTCCTCGAAGGCTTCCACGAGCCGGCGATAATACTCGACGTTCGCAGCGTCAAGACCGTACTCCTCGTTCGCGATCGGCGCGTGCGAGGGGTGGATCAGCACCTGCCCGGTGTAGCCGAGGCCGGCGTTCGCGGCCGCGAAGGCGCGCATGCCGTCGAGGTCGCGCACGCTCTGCCACAGGCCGAGCACGATCATGCGTAGGCCGCGGGCTCGGGCCGCGATGAGGATGCGGCTGCGCAGGTAGAGGGTCTCGGATCCGTCCGGTGTCCAGCGGAAGCCGACGCTGCGCGACACGTCCGCGTCCTTCGCCGCGGCGGCCATCGCACCGCCGACGCGAGGACCCGAGAGGATCTCGTCGGCCGCAGCGATCGAGGCGGCTGTCTCAAAGGAAGGCACCACTTCGATGGATCCGCGCTCCACCCCATTCGCGAGCTCGCCCGCGGTGATGACCGAATCGAAGGCCACAACGTCGTCGCGTCGGGCCAGCATCGGCAGCAGATAGGCCGCAAGGCCGTCGACCGAGACCTCGAGCAGGTCAGCTCCGAAGTGCTCGGTATCGAGCCCGTTGGGCCGCACGAGCAAGGCCTTGTCGCCCGCGTAGCCGAGGATCGCCTCTCGCGCGTTGTCGCGGGCCAGCCGCTTGTCGGGCTCGGGAACCGAATCCTCGAGATCGATGATCACACCGTCGGCCTCGGATCGCAGGGCCTTCTGAATCCAATCGGCCTTGTTCCCGGGCACGAAGAGCAGGGAGCGTAACGCGCGCACGGTCACAGTCCTGCCTTCTCGTATTCGGCGAGCGGTGCTCCCGCGGCGAGGGAGTCCCCCACGGAGGCGAGCACGCTCGCTATCACTCCATCGCTCGGGGCCTGGACTAGGTTCTCCATCTTCATGGCCTCGAACACGAAGAGCGTCTGTCCCGCGGCGACGGTATCTCCTGGATCGACGTTCACCTTAACGACGGTGCCCTGCATGGGTGCCTTGACCGTTCCGTCGTCGACGTTCTTCTTCGCGCGGCCGCCCCCGGTGCGGCGAGGGCCGCCCGATGCCTGCGAAGATCCCGCGGCAGCTCCCGCGGCTGCGGCTCCCGCCGCCCCGACCGGCGCGCCGTCGGCGAAGACAGGGATCCGATACCAGCGGCCGAGCACCTCGACCTCCGAGCGATCCTGGATCTCCTCCTCGTCGAAGCTCACCGAGCGCTCGAGCCACAGCGTGCCGAAGTCGACGGCGGCGAAGTCGGGGTGCCCGACGATCACGCGCGCGGCGGGAACGGTGGTCTCGATCCCCTCGATGCGCAGCCCGTCGAGCGCGCCCAGCATGTGGGCTATCGCCTCGTCGCGGGTTGGCGCCCACACGATGAGCTTGCCCACGAGGCTGTCGTAGTAGGGCAGCACCTCGTCGCCGGCCTCGAAGCCCGCATCCCAGCGGATCCCCTCGCCCTGTGGCGCCTCCAGCGCCGAGATGGGTCCTGGGGCAGGGAAAAACTGCCCGCCTGCCACATCCTCGGCGTTGATGCGCGCCTCAATCGCGGCCCCGTTCACCGCCGTCAGTGATTCGGTCGCCGAGAGCGGCTCGCCAGCAGCGACCCGGATCTGCTCCGCCACGAGATCGAGGCCGGTGACTGCCTCGGTGACGGGATGCTCGACCTGGATGCGCGTGTTCATCTCAAGGAAGTAGAAGCGGTCGTCCTCCACGAGGAACTCTACGGTGCCCGCACCACGGTAGCCGACCTCGCGGGCCAGGCGCACCGCCGCGTCACCCATCGCCTGCCGCATCTCGGCGCTGAGCCCGGGGGCCGGCGCCTCCTCGATGAGCTTCTGATGGCGGCGCTGCACCGAGCAGTCGCGGTCGCCGAAGAAGACCGTGTTGCCGTGGTCGTCAGCGAAGACCTGCACCTCGACGTGGCGCGCGTTCTCGAGATAGCGCTCGACATACACCTCGCCGTTGCCAAACGCCCCGACCGCCTCGCGCACTGCCGCGTCAAATGCGTCCTCGGCCTCATCGGCGCTGCGTACGACGCGCATGCCGCGCCCGCCGCCGCCGTGGGCAGCCTTGATGAGTACCGGGTAGCCGTGCTCACCACCGAACGCGCGCACGTACTCGGCACTCTCTACCGCGCCTCGCGACCCCGGCGCGAGGGGTACCTCAGCGGCCACGGCCACAGCCCGCGCGGCGACCTTCTCCCCCATCCGGCGGATGGCGGAAGCCGGCGGTCCGATGAAGGTGAGCCCGGCGGCGGCGACCGCCTCGGCGAAGTCCCCGTTCTCGGAGAGGAACCCGTAGCCGGGATGAATCGCCTGCGCTCCGGTGGCGATGGCCGCTTCGATGATCTTGGTGCCGTTGAGGTAGTTCTCGCTCGCGGGGCCTGCACCCAGCCCGACCGCCTCGTCGGCGACACGCACGTGCTGGGAGTGCTGATCCGCTTCGGAGTAGACCGCGACCGTCTCGATGCCGAGTTCGCCCGCAGAGCGGGCGATGCGCACCGCGATCTCGCCTCGGTTGGCGATTAGGATCTTCGTGAACATAGTTTTCCTTTCGGAGCGCGTGATCAGTTCGGCAGCCAGCCGAGGTTCTGCTTGAGCCGGATCTTCTCGAGCTTGCCCGCGGCGCTGCGCGGCATCTCGTCGGCGCGGATGAAGGCGAAGGTCTTCGGTACTTTGTACCCGGCAAGATGCGCGCGCACATGCCGCTTCAGCTCGTCGGCGGTCGAACTCAGCCCGTCGCGGAACACGACGACCGCGCGCACCTCCTCGTCCCACGCGAGGTCGGGCACACCGACCACGGCGGCTTCGAGCACGGCGGGGTGGAGGTGCAGCACCTGTTCCACCTCGTTCGAGTAGACGTTCTCGCCGCCCGTCTTGATCATCTCCTTGAGTCGGTCCCTGAAGAAGAAGAAGCCGCGCTCGTCGCGCACGGCGAGATCGCCCGTGTGCAACCACCCACCGCGCATCGCCTCCCCCGTCACCTCGGGGCGCCCGTAGTAACGAGTCATGAGAGCCGGGCCCTTCACGCAGATCTCACCGAGCTCGCCGGGCTCAGCGACGCCCTCGCCATCGAGCCGCATCACCTCAGCCTCGACAGAGAAGTAAGGCTGGCCGATCGAGCCGTCGACCGCGGGGTTGAGCATGTCGCGCGTATGCAAGCGCGTCACCTGAGGGCCGGCCTCGGTGAGGCCGTAGCGGAAGAAGAGGTCGGCCTGCGGCAACACCTCGAAGAAGCGCTGCTTGTCGGGCATGCGCAGCAACCCGGCGCCGGTGTGCATCGCGCGGAAGTGCTTCTGGAAGCCGGGCGACTCGAACACTCCGGCTTCCATCACGCGGCGCATCATGTTCGGGATCAGGAACATGTTGGTGATGCGCTCGCTCTCCGCCCAGCGCACGAGGGTCTCCTCATCGAACTTCGCGGCGATGATGCTCGTCGACCCGGCGATGAAGTGGGTCGTCAGCCAGCACAGCAGCGCGGCCGAGTGGAAGAGCGGTGTGAGCACGAGGCCGCGGTCGTCTTCGGCTGTGCCGAGGTTGCACGAGATCATCTCGTTGATCGAGTTCGCGCTGGCGGCGCCGTGCGAGAGCACGACCGCCTTGGGCATTCCGGTGCTGCCGCCAGTGTAAATGAGGCAGAGCGGATCGGCGGGGGTGACGATCTCGTCGATGGGGCCGGTTCCGATACGCAGCGCCGCGACCTCGCCCTCCCGGATCACACTCGGAAGGGGGCCTGTGAAGGTGTGATCGGCCTCGATCAGCGCGAGTGCAGCGGCAAGACTCTCTTCGAATCGCTCCTCGACCAGGATCACGCTGGCGCGGGTCTCGCGTATTCCCGAAGCAAGCTCTTCGACCGCCCAGCGCCAGTTGTAGGCCGCGTAGACGCCGCCCGAGACGGCGACGCCGAGAAAGGATTCGGCGTTGAACAACGAGTTGCCTGCGAGCACACCGACGGCTCCGCCGGGTGCAACGCCCAGGTCTCGGAGCCCGCGGCCGAGCGCCCACGCGCGCTCCGCGGCCTCGCCGAACGTCACGCGGCCGTCGTCGGCGACGAAGGCCTCCTTGCCGGGGTTCCGGCGGTGATTCAGTCTGACCCAATCGCCGACTGTGCGCATCCTTGCTCTCCCGCAGTTCATATTCCGCGTCGCTTATACGAGCTAACGCTTGTTCGTTAAATATAAATATAGACGTTTACATCATCTGGCGCAAGGGAGCAGGCCACCAGACCGAAACACTCCCCGTCGCCTAGGACGCGACGGTGCTCTCGACTCCGTTGAGATGCTGGTGCACCTTGGCGTCGGCATCCTTCACGCCCAGTCCGCGCAGGATGATCTTCGAATAGACGCGCACGATCTCCTTGAGGGAGTATTGCCCCGAAGGCTTGTACCAGCTCGCCACATGCGTGCCCTGAGCGACGATCCCGAAGGCGTGCAGTCGCGGATCCAGCACCTGAGCATCGCCCTGCTCACCGGTAGCGAGGATCAAGCTCTCGATGAGCTTCTGATAGTCACGGCGCTTGCTGACGATTTCGGCACGCGCATCCTCCGACAACGAGCGCAGCTCGGTGTTGCCGATGAACACGGCTTGGGCGTGCTCGGCGTGAAAACGGATGTGGCACTCGACGAAGGCGAGCAGACGGTCGAGCGGATCTTCCGAACGCGCGAGCGCGACTTCCTGGAGCGCCATGAGGTCATCCATCGTCGAACCCATGACCTGCAGCAGCAGGTCCTCTTTGCTGTCGATGTGGTTGTAGAGGCTGCCGACCTTGATGCCGACCTCCGCAGCGACAGCTCGCAGGCTTGTGGCCTCGTAGCCGTGATCGAAGAACAGCTGCGCCGCTGCCTCTCTAATCGCCTGCGCAGTCTGCAGGCCCGCATTCGTTGCTCCGGTCACCCTTCCGCCCTTACTGTATTCTGCGTGAGTTCCGCGGTTTCGTCGTCGTTCAGATAACGTCCACACTACGCGATCCGGACCGCAGACCCGGGTAGCCGGGCGCGATATCCGAACTATCGTCAGTTCTGAAGCGGAGGCGGCCCTCCTGCCTCCCGGAGGAGCAACGAGGACCGCCTCCGTGGTCAGTCGAATCTCCTGTCTGCCGGTAACGGGGCATAGCCGGGCAGAGTCTCCACCGAGTACCAGTCGGCGGTCAGCCCACCATCGACGACCAGATCGGTACCGGTGACCGCGGAGGCTCGGGATGAGAGCAGGAAGGCGACCGCCTCGGCCACCTCCGCGGTTCGGACCACCCGGCGCAATGGTGCACGTCCGAAGTCGGTGCGCAGATGATCGAGAACATGCTCCGGCCAGTGATCGAAGGGCGTGTCCACGAATCCGGGGCTCACGCTGTTCACCCGAACACCACCGGGCCCGAGCTCGACGGCCATCGAGCGGGTCAGTGCCAGCACACCCGCCTTGCTCGCCGAGTATGGAGCCGCCTGCCCGCCGGTTCCCCGACCGTCGATCGATGCGATGTGTACGATCGAGCCGCCTCTCCCTCGCACCATTCGTTCGGCGACCGCCCGTGAGATCACGAATGTGGCGCGCAGGTTGACGCCGAACACGCGGTCCCAGTCGGCGGGAGTCAGATCGATGAACGGCTTCTCTATGCCAACTCCGGCGCAGTTCACTAGGCCGGTGATCCGGTTCTCCCGCGCGAGCCTCTCCACCAGCTCCTCGACTGCCGCGTCGGCGGCGATGTCGAGCTCGTGCGGCCGTGAAATTCCACCGCCTTCCCTCACGCTTGCCGCCGCTGCGGCGAGCCGCCCGGCATCACGGTCCACCATCTCGACGGCCCACCCATCCCCGGCGAGCAGCTCGGAGACCGCGTACCCGATACCGGAGGCCGCGCCCGTCACGATCACGACGGGCGCGCCCGCTGTCTCATCGGGGCTGCGCATCAGCCGGAGCCTCCGCCTTCGCAGCAGGATCATCGTCCTGTCCGCCGATCCGCTGGTAGACGGCAGGCCGAGTGCGCCGCCACACCAGGGCCAGGACCACTCCCAGAGCGCCGAGACCATAGGTCAGCAGCTGGAAGAAGAGCGCGAGGCCCACCGACCCTCCGATGAGCAACGGGAACCCATCGCTCACGATGACCAGCATGACGATCAGCCCGATGAGCCCCAGGATCGGAGCAATCAACGTGTTCCACAGCCTCTCCCCCGTCTTTAGCCGCCTGAAGAAGGCGATGATCGACAGGCAGGTCAATGTCATGAGGATCAGCAGGGCGAACGTGCCGATCCCGAACATCCACGAGTAGAAGGAGACCACATCCATTCCGACGAGGATGAACGGCAGCGAAACGACGAGGGCGATGGCCGAGGTCAGGAAGGAGGATGCGGAGGGAGAATGGTGCTTCTCGTTCACCTTGCACAGGAACGCCGGGAGCACACCGTCTCTCGACAGGGAGAAGATGTACCGCGCGATTGGGTTGTGAGCGGAGAGGACCGATGCGAAGACGCTCGTGACGAGCAGCACAGTCATGATGTCGCGCGCGATCGCTCCCAGATAGTTCTCGAGCGCGAGCCCGAACATCGTCGAAGGATCCGCCTGCGCGACCTCCACCGCCTGGCTGGGTCCGAAGGCGGTGACGAGAGCCCACGACGACAAGATGTAGAAGATGGCGATAAGCGTTACAGAGAGGTAGGTGGCTCGTGGCACCGTGCGATCGGGATCGCGCACCTCGGAGCGGTAGATCGCCGTGGCCTCGAACCCGAGGAAGGTGGCCGCGGCGAAGAGGATGCCCAGGGCGAGAGAGCCTGAGGTGAAGGCCGGCAGGGTGAACGATTCGGTCTGCCATCCCTCCGGTCCGCCCTGGAACAGCACAGGGATGTTGAGTGCCATGACGGTGAGCACCTCGAGCACCATCAGCACCGCGAGCACGCGACCGGAGACCTCGATGTTGAAGTGCCCGAGCACAGTGATAGCGATCCACGCCAGAAGCGAGTAGACGAACCACGGGACGCTCGGGAGCCCGAACAGTGCCACCAGCAGCGAATCGATCGAGACGCCGAGTAGGCCGTAAGCGCCCAGCATCAGGGTCATGTAGCCGAAGAGGGCGATGAACGAAGCTCCCAGCCCCAGCGGCCTTCCGAGGCCGGCCGTGATGTAGGCGTAGAACGCGCCGTGCCTGCGGAGGTGCCGGCTCATCGTGGTGAAGCCGACGGCGAAGAGCAGCAGGATTGTGCCCACGACCAGGTACGTGCCCGGCGCCCCCACGCCGTTGCCCGATGCGATGACCACCGGCACGACGCCCGCGACCGCTCCGAGCGGTGCGGCCACCGCGAGCACGGTGAGGATCAGCTTGATCGTGCCCATGTTGCCCTGCAGCCGAGGGCCCTGCTGATCGGGCGGTATGGTCTGCACTCCGATTCCGCTGTTGCTGGACATGGTTGTTCTCCTTTGAACTGATTTGTTGGATTCATGCATGCTCGACGGCCCCTGCGGACGACGTCCGCACAGCGCGATCGAGGGTTCAGCGCGCGAGATACCCGCCGTCGATGACGAGTTCGCTCCCGGTGACGAAGCGCGACTCATCGGATGCGAGGTAGAGCACCCCCGGGGCGACGTCCTCGGGTGCACCGAAATGGGGCGGGAGGGGAGTCGCCCGGGCGAGCTCCTCATAGGTGCGAGGGTCGCTCAGCAGACCCTCGATCATGGGCGTCACGATGGTGCCGGGGTGCACGGAGTTGACGCGGATCCCGTGCCTTGCCTGCTCGACGGCCGCGTGCTTCGTCAGCAGGCGGACGGCGCCCTTCGACGAGACGTAGGCCGCGCCCGCCTCGCCCACGAATCCGGCCGTGGACGAGATGTTGACAATCGATCCGACTCCCGCCCTCTGCATGCCCGGAAGCACAGCCTTCATCCCCAGAAACACCCCTCGGGCGTTGACCGACATGATCCCGTCCCACTCCTCGACGCCGGTCTCCTCGATCCCCGCCGGCGAGTAGACTCCGGCGTTGTTCACGAGCACATCGATGCGGCCGAACCTCGCCTGTGCCCGATCCACGACTTCCCGCCAGCTCGGTTCCGAGCTGACATCGTGAACGAGGGCCAGGTGTGCAGACGATCCGCCCGCGAGTTCCTCCAGAAGCGTTCCCAGCCCGCGCTCGTTCACATCCGTGGCGACGACCGAGGCTCCCTCGGCGGCGAAGAGCAGCGCCTCCGCACGACCCTGGCCACTCGAGGCGCCCGTGATGAGAGCGACTTTCCCGCTCAGCCGGTTCACGAGCGCACCCCGCCGAGGGAGGCGAGAGACGGGTAGTCGATGTACCCTCGGTCTCCGCCCTCGTAGAAGGTGTCCCGGTCGGGAACGTTGAGCTCCGCGCCGATCCGTAGCCTCTCGACGAGATCCGGATTCGCGAGGAACGCGCGCCCGTAGCTCACCAGGTCAGCACCCTGCTCGAGCCAGCGGACGCCATCCGCCTGGTCCGCGGTGTGGGCGCCGTCGACGATGGCGGGATTGATCATGAACGCAGTGGGCCAGAGATCCATGAGTTCACGGTTGAAGGCGTCCGGAGACGTCGACATCGAATGGAGATAGGCGATTCTCAGCGGCGCGAGCGCCCTGATCAGAGCCGGATAGACCTCGGCCGTATCCGTCTCGGCGATGTCGTTGAAACGCCCGCCCGGCGAGATCCGGAGTCCGACACGGTCGGCGCCGACCGCCGCGACGGCAGCCTCGACGGCCTCCACGACGAACCTGATACGGCCGTTGACCGCTCCCCCGTACGCGTCCTCCCGACGATTGGTGTTCGTCGACAGGAATTGCTGGAGGAGATACCCGTTGGCGCCATGGAGCTCCACGCCGTCGAACCCGGCTTCGATCGCGAGTTCAGCACTACGCGCGAAAACCTCGATCTCTCCCACTATCTCCGCGGCCTCGAGCGCCCGAGGTGTGACTGGCTCGATCCACTCTGAGGTGTAGATGCGGACATCCGGCGGGACCGCCGACGGCGCCACCGGCACCTCGCCGCCGATCGTGGGATGCCCGATGCGACCTCCGTGCATCAGTTGCGCGAAAATGCGCCCGCCCGCCTCGTGAACCGCTCGGGTGATCGGGCGCCAGGCCTCGGCCTGCTCACGCGAGTGCATGCCGGGCGTGAGCGGATCGGCCTGGCTGCGGGCGCTCGGCTGCAGCCCCTCCGAGATGATGAGCCCGGCCGTGGCGCGCTGCGAGTAGTAGGCGGCGAAGGAGTCGGTCGGCAGACCGGCATCGGTGGCCCGGTTGCGCGTCATCGGCGCCATGACGATGCGGTTCGGCAGGGCCAGTCGGCCCAGGTCGAACGAGTCGAAGAGTGCGTTCATGGTCGTGCTCATTCGGGCCGGAGCTGGTCGAAGACCACTGCGCCGTCTGCGCGCGTCACCATCGAGGTGGTCACGACGGAGCGGATATCGGTCTTGACGATCAACCACTTGCCGTCGATGCGCCGGTACTCGTCCGCGTACGCGTAGGCCTCGGTGAAGATCGACTTCGCGTCGGCGTCGACCTCGGTGTAGTAGGCGTCCCAGCGCCCGACTGCCGAGTTCTCGTCGACGAGGTCGATGACGTGATTGGCGCCGTGGTGCAGGTCGAACAGGTGGCCTGCGGCGCTCTCCTCGGCGAAGCGCTCGATGAACGCCTGAGCGGTGGGGAATACGCCCCAATCGCCCATGCCGATCTCGGCGTCGAGGTCGAACACCTCTGCGATACCGCGAAGATCGCGATCGTCGAGGGCCGAGAAGTACTTCGCGCGAAGACGTCTGATCTCTTCGAGGTCTTCGATGCGTCGGACCCGTTCAGCGAGGTCCGCGAGCGTATCTGTTGAATTGGACATGGAACATGCCTCCCGTGTGCTGGTGCGAAATGCGAGCTTCCGAGTCGCGCGGCTGAGCCCACTGAGGAGCGGACATGGCGTGCAGCCGTGCGATCAGATGTGTCGCACCAGGACGAGATTGGGACGCATTCCCTCGTCGGTTCCGGGAAGCACGAGTTCCGCGCTCTCTCCGCACACAAAGGCCGAGAAGACCTCACCCGCCGGGCGGGCGGGCTGCAGTCTGGGCAGCAGGCGGGTCCGGGAGCGCGGAGCCGCGGATCGGCAGGACCCGGGGCAGACGGGGCCCAGCGAGATCGCCATCTCGATCGATGACATTCTGCTCACCCCCTCGCTCCAGTACGAGAAACGTGCGAAATAAGTACTATTTCACGAACAAGCGTTAGTTTATATCTCTGTTCGAAATCCCGCAAGCCCCAACTCCACGGCAGTCTACTCCGCCTTTGGCGCGCTCTCCGGAGTGCTCAACTGCACAGGTTTCGAGCTTTCGGCACATTTGTCGGACACCAACCGCTGGACTAAATTAGCGAACTATCGTACGTTAGTTATTGGGAATCCTCCGATCCCCCTCGAGTGCCCACTCGGACGAAGGAGCCATCACCATGCACCTCATCTCTTTCACCACCGCCACCGGTGCGTCCTGGGGCTTCGCCGAGGGCTCGAAGATCCGAGACGTCGGCGCACTCGCCTCACCGGCGGCGCGCACTCTCGGCGGCGCGCTGAGATCGGGAGAATACGAGACTCTGCTCGGCCACGCCGACACCGCGCCGGCCATCGATCTCGCAGCCGTCGAGGCCCTCCCGCCGATTACCGACGCGGGCAAGATCATCTGCATCGGCCTCAACTATGCGGACCACATCGCCGAGATGAATCGCCCCACTCCCAAGCGGCCGGTGATCTTCAGCCGCTTCAACGACACCCTCGTCGGTCACGAGCAGCCGCTCGTCGCACCGCTGGCCAGCGAGCAGTTCGACTACGAGGGCGAGTTCTGCGTGGTGATCGGCCGGGGCGGCAGGCGAATCGCCCCCGACCGGGCGCTCGACCATGTGCTCGGCTACACCATCATGAACGACGGATCGGTGCGCGACTATCAGCGCCACACTCATCAGTTCACGCCGGGCAAGAACTTTCCGCGGAGCGGCGCGCTGGGCCCCGCCATCGTCACGAAGGACGAGTTCGGCGCGGTCGCTTCGCAGCGGATCACCACCCGGATCAACGGCGACACCGTGCAAGATTCGACTGCGGATCAGCTGGTGTTCGACGTGGCCGAACTGATCGCATACTGCTCCGAGTGGACGGAGCTCAGCCCGGGCGATCTCATCGCGACCGGCACGCCCGGGGGTGTGGGCGATGGCTTCGACCCGAAACTCTGGCTGCACCCTGGCGACACCGTCGAGGTGACGATCGAGGGTATCGGCACCCTGAGCAATCCGGTCGCCGCCGAAGTCTGAAGACCGACTCTCATCTTCCGAACGCATCAACCGACGAAAGGAAACACCATGTCAGAAGCACCGAAGGTTCTGAAGAAGCTCTCCGTACAGCGCGCGGATGAGTTGCCCGAGGCCCCCGGACAGACGGCGAACGCCCGCCGCATCTCCGGAGTCAGCGTCGAGAACACCGAGGTCGAGGGCCTCTGGTTCGGAAAGGTGTACACGGGCCCGGGCGAGGTCTCCGATCCGCACCATCACGGCGAGGCGGAGACCGGCGGCTACATCTTCAAGGGCAACGGCTTCATCCGCTTCGGCGAGCGCTACGAGGAGATCGTCTACATGCAGGAGGGCGACTTCGTCTACGTGCCGCCGTTCGTGCCACACATCGAGGGCAACCTCAGCCACACCGAAGAACTCATCTGGATGACGACCCGCAACCCCGATAACATCGTCGTCAACCTCGAAAACCAGGACGTCGCCGATATCGAAATCAAGTACGTCGACTAATCCGCCTCGCTAGAAGACCCGCAACGGCCTCGCTCCCACCCTTCGGAGCGGGGCCGTTGCTTCATATATTTCGGCGCCCGCACACCTCAGCGCTGCTGGGCGAGCCCCGCGAGAATGATGTCGAGTCCACGCTCGAATGATGCGTCGAGGTCGGCGTCGGGCAGGGATCCCTCACCCGCCCCATCCGTTGTGACGAGCGCGCCGAACGCCGCCGCCTGCCGGTGCATCTGCGTAGACTGCGCGTGCCCGAAGGTGTAGAGGAGCAGGGTGCGCGCGCCGTCGGGGCCGACGAGGGCCGCGAGCCGCCGCTCGATCTGCGATGCACCGAGCCGGAACGCCTCTGCGGTCGAGACGACGTCTGCACCGTCGCGGATCGCGAGCATCGCGTCCCGCAGCGAGACGCACAGGTCGCGGGGCGCCCGCGGCTCGAAGCCCGCGATGGCCCCGACGTCGAGCTCGGCCCCCACGGGCGCGACGATCTCATCCGCCATGAGCGCGAGCAGCGTCTGCTTGTTCGGCACGTGGTGGTAGAGCGCGCTCGGCTGCACATCGAGCTCCGCGGCCACCCGCCGCATCGAGCACGCCTCGAGCCCGTGCTCGTCGAGCACGCGCAGCGCAGCGTCGACGACGTCGGCAAGGGAGTTGCGCATTGCTCCACTCTATCGCTAACCTGAACACCGTTCAGCAGAACACTGTTCAGGTTGCAGGAAAGGGATCCCAAATGACCGACACCACCCAGCCGGAGACTGCGGCACCGGTCGCCTCCGCTCGCCCGCGCAGGCGCAGCACCGCGAGCGACCTCGCGCTCATCGCAACCTTCGCTGCCCTCATCGCCGTCTGCGCCCTGCTTCCCGCGATCAGCGTCGGTGGGCTCGTGCCCATCACCCTGCAGACCTTCGCAGTGATGCTCGCCGGCGCGGCACTCGGCGCGACGCGCGGCTTCCTCGCGGTCCTCCTCTACCTCGCGGTGGGTGCCATCGGTCTCCCGGTCTTTTCCGGCGGCGGCGCGGGCATCGCCCCGTTCATGGGCCCCTCAGCCGGTTACCTCATCGCCTTCCCCCTCGCGGCGGCACTCTGCGGCTTCATCGTCGAGCGGCTCCCCCGCACGAAGATCGCGACGAGCATCCCGCTCATCTTCGTCGCGGGTTTCGCGTCGAGCCTCGTGTTCATCCACACGCTCGGCCCCCTCGGCATGGCGCTGTTCGGTGGGCTCACCATCCCGCAGGCGTTCGCCGCCGACCTCGCCTTCTACCCCGGCGACATCATCAAGAACATCCTCATGGCGCTCGTCGCGACCGCCGTGCACCGCGCGTTCCCGGCCCTGCTGCCCGCCCGCCGCTCGTCTCGTGCCGCGCAGGCATCACCCGCGGCACAGGCCGACGCAGCGCCGGCAGCAGCAGCGCAATCTTCGTCAGCGTCGTCTACGTCAGCGCAGTAACATCACCAGCATGATCGAGTTCCGCGACGCCGCCGTTACTGCCCTCGACGGGCGGGGCGGCAACGTCGCGATCCTGCACCCGACCACGCTCACCCTCACCGAGCGACGGGTGTCGGTCATCGGCGGCAACGGCTCGGGCAAGTCGACCCTCGCGCGGCTCATGAACGGGCTCGTGGAGCCGACCTCGGGCGCCGTGCGCATCACGGCGAGGCCGGTGGGCTCGGCAGCGTCGGATGCGGCGGCGTCGGATGCGGCGAGGGATCCCTCCCCCACCCTCGGCGTCGCCCTCGACACCGTCCGCCACGGCGCGGCCGTCCGCCGCCACGTGGGCTTCGTCTTCACGGACCCCTCCGCGCAGCTCATCATGCCGACCGTGGTCGAAGACGTCTCGCTGTCGCTCCGCCGCCACCACAAAAACAAGCGGGAGCGTCACGCGGCAGCGCTCGCCGTGCTCGAACACTACGGTCTCGCGGCGCTCGCCGACCGCAGTGTGCATACGCTGTCGGGCGGGCAGAGGCAGCTGCTCGCGATCGCCTCGGTGCTCGCGGCAGAGCCCGCGATCCTCGTCGCCGACGAACCGACCACCCTGCTCGACCTGCGCAACGGCCGCATGGTCGGCGACCTGCTCATGGGGCTGCCCCAGCAGGTTGTCATCGTGACGCACGACCTCGAACTCGCGCGGCGCGCGGACCGCACCCTCGTCGTCGAGTCCGGTCGCGTCGTGTTCGACGACGCCCCCGACGCGGCGGTCGCCCACTACCGCGAGATGGCGGCGCGCCCATGACCATCACGAGTCCGCTCGGCGCCTACCTGCCCGGCCGCTCCGTGCTCCACCACATGCGGCCGGGCGCGAAGCTTCTCGGCCTGTTCGTCTTCGCGACCGTCGCGATCGCCCTTCGCACAGTGCCGAGCACGATCGTCGCCCTCGCCATCGCGATCACGCTGAGTCTCATCGCGGGGCTTCGTGGCCGCGACCTGTGGCGCGTCACCCGTCGCTTCGCGATCGTCGCGGTGCTGCTCTTCTCGTTCCAGGCGTGGCAGCACGGCTGGGAGCGCGGCTTCAGCGTCGTCGGCACCCTGTTCGCCCTGATCCTTGCGGCGAGCGCCCTCACCGCTTCCACCGCGGTCGAAGACACCGTCGACACGGTGACGTGGGCGCTCGGGCCGCTGCGGCGCTTTGGCGTGCGGCCGGAACGGGTGGCCCTCGCGTTCTCGCTCGTGATCCGCGCGATCCCGAGCATTCTCGGCGTCGCCAGCGAAACAAAGCAGGCCGCGCGTGCCCGGGGTCTCGACCGAAGCCCCCGGGCGCTGCTCATACCGCTCGTGCTGCGTACCGTCTCGCATGCGCAGCTGACGGGCGAGGCCCTCGCGGCGCGGGGCGTCGGCGAGGAGTGAACGGCCGGGACGACAAGTGCCATAGACCGGTCTGAAGCGCTCTCCATGCCGAGACGACGACCGCTTGAGAGAATGTTAAGCGCCGACCCGATTACCATGGACGGGTGAGCGACCCCAAGATTCTGCTGTATTACGTGTTCGCACCCGTCGCCGACCCGGAGGCCGTGCGCCTGTGGCAGCGAGAGCTCTGCGAGTCGCTGGGGTTGCGCGGCCGCATCATCATCTCGAAGCACGGCATCAATGGCACGGTCGGCGGCGAGATCGACGCGTGCAAGCGCTACCTGCGCCGCACCCGCGAGTACACGCCGTTCGCGGGGCTCGAGCCGAAGTGGAGCGACGGCACCGGCTATGTCACGACCCGCCCCGAAATGTTGAAGGGCATGGATCGGACGGTGCCGTGGCGGCGGCTCGCCGACTTTCCCAAGCTCAGCGTGAAGGTGCGTGACGAGCTCGTGGCGTTCGGCATTCCCGACGAGACGGTCGTCGATGCGGACGGTGTGATTGGCGGGGGCGAGCATCTGTCGCCGGCCGCGGTGAACGATCTCGTGGCGAAGCGCGGCGACGAGGTCGTGTTCTTCGACGGCCGTAACGCGTGGGAAGCGGAAGTGGGTCGTTTCCGCGACGCCGTCGTGCCCGAGGTGCGTACGACACACGGGTTCATCGAGCAGATCGAGGCGGGCGTCTTCAACGATTTGAAGGAACGGCCCGTGGTGACCTACTGCACGGGCGGGATTCGATGCGAGATTCTGTCGGCCGCAATGCTCAAGCGCGGGTTCTCTGAGGTGTACCAGATCGACGGCGGCATCGTGCGATACGGTGAGGCGTTCGGCAACGACGGGCTGTGGGAGGGGTCGCTCGCCGTGTTTGATGGCCGCGAGACGATGGATTTTGCGCCGGGTGCCGCGGTGCTCGGAAAGTGTCAGGTCTGCGGTGAGGGATCCTCACGCCTCGACGACTGCCGCGTCGGCTCGTGTCGCGAGCGGTTCGTGGTCTGCTCCGAGCACTCGGGGAGCGCCTGCGTCGAGCATCGCTGAGCTCAGAGGCGCAGAGTTCAGCATCGCAGAGTCGAGATGCGCTGAGTCACGCACCGATGAGCGCGGCGCCGACGATGCCGGAGTTCTGACGCAGCTCGGCCGGCACGATCCGCTGCGGGAGTGACAGGAGTGGGAGGAAGCGCTCGGCGTTGCGGCTCACCCCGCCGCCCACGATGATGAGGTCGGGCGAGAAGAGCCGGTCGATGTGGTCGAAGTAGCGCTGGAGGCGCTCGGCCCACGCCTCCCAGCTGAGCTTCTCTCGCTTGCGGGCGGAGGTCGCCGCACGCAGTTCGGCGTTCGCGCCGTCGAGTTCGAGGTGGCCGAGTTCGGTGTTCGGGACGAGGTGTCCGTCGGTGAAGAGCGCGGAACCGATTCCGGTGCCGAGGGTGGCGACAAGCACGACGCCCGGTTCGTCGCGGCCCGCCCCGAGCTGCATCTCGGCGACGCCGGCCGCGTCGGCGTCGTTGATCGCGCGCACCGGTCGCGCGAGGCGGCTGGCGAGCTGCTCGGCAAGGTTGACGCCGAGCCACGAACCGTCGACGTTCGCGGTCGATCCGACGCGGCCGTGCTTCACTATGCCTGGAAACGCGCACCCGACCGGCCCATCCCATGCGGCGCGCGCGACGATCTGTTCGGCGGTGTCGAGGACTGCGTCGACGGTTGCCGGCTGCGGCGTGTCGAGGCGAATGCGCTCGCTCGCGAGCTCCCCGGTGGCAAGGTCTGCGACGGCGCCCTTGATGCCGGTGCCGCCGATGTCGAGCCCGAACGCCGTGCGCGCCGCCATGTCGTTTACCAGATGCCGACGCGCTCGGCGGGCTCGAGCCACAGCCCGTCGCCAGGCTTGGTTTCGTATGCCTCGTGGAACGGGTCGAGGTTGCGCACGATCTGATTACAGCGGAACTCGTTGGGCGAGTGCGGGTCGATCGTGAGCAGGCGCACCGTCTCTTCGGGGCGCGCCTTCTGCTGCCAGGCCTGCGCCCAGGCGAGGAAGAAGCGCTCCGCACCCGTCAGACCATCGATGACCGGCGGCTCTGCGCCCTCGAGGGATCGCAGGTATGCCTTCCACGCGATTTCGAGCCCCGACAGGTCACCGATGTTCTCGCCGATCGTGAGCTCGCCATTGACCTTCTGCCCGTCGGCGCCCTCAGGCGAGAGCGCGTTGTACTGGCCGATGAGCGCGCTCGTGCGCTGCTCGAACGCTGCACGGTCCTCTTCGGTCCACCAGTCGATGAGCCGACCGTCGCCGTCGTAGCGGGAGCCCTGATCGTCGAAGCCGTGCCCGATCTCGTGGCCGATGACCGCGCCGATCGCGCCGAAGTTCGCCGCCGCATCCCACGACGCGTCGAAGAACGGCGCCTGCAGGATCGCGGCGGGGAACACAATCTCGTTGAAGCCCGGGTTGTAGTAGGCGTTCACGGTCTGCGGGGTCATGAACCACTCGTCGCGGTCGATCGGCTTACCCACCTTCGACAGCTCGCGATCGAACTCGAACTCGGCGACACGGCGGGCGTTCCCGACGAGGTCTGCGGAGTCGGCGGCGAGCGCCGAGTAGTCGCGCCACTTCACAGGGTAGCCGATCTTCGGCGTGAACTTGTCGAGCTTCTCGAGCGCGCGCGTGCGGGTCTCGGGGCCCATCCAGTCGAGGCCCTGAATCGAATCGCGGTAGGCCTCGATGAGGTGATCCACGAGCACGTCCATCGCCGCCTTCGACGACTCGTCGAAGTGGCGCTCGACATAGAGCCGGCCGACCGCTTCTCCCATCGCGCCCTCGACGAATGAGACCCCGCGCCGCCAGCGGTCGCGCTGCTCGGGTGCGCCCGTGAGCACGGTGCCGTAGAAGTCGAAGTTGGCCTTCGAGATCTCCTGCGACAGGACCGCGGCCGAGCCGCGAACGATCGACCAGACGAGCCACGCGCGCCAGGCTTCGAGCTCGCCGG
This sequence comes from Leucobacter sp., assembly GCA_041655455.1. GTDB lineage: Bacteria > Actinomycetota > Actinomycetes > Actinomycetales > Microbacteriaceae > Leucobacter. The sequence continues at coordinate 101,010 of JBBAFK010000002.1, forward strand.
GGTCTTTTTGCGCGGCACCGAGGAGCGCCGAGAGCCCGGCGAGCGCCTCGGGCTGCGCCGCGACGACCTCGGCGAATGCGGCCTCGGGTGCGCCCATTGCGGCAAGGTAGGCCGGCCAGTCGAGTTCGGGGGTCATCTCGCGCAGCCCCGCGAAGTCGCGCAGGTTGTAGAGCTTCTGAATGTCGCGGCTCGCGACCCGATCCCAGTGCGACGCGGCGATCCGCTGCTCGAGGTCGTAGGCGAGCGCTGATAGGTGCTCCGCCTCGCCCTCGGCGATGCCGACCAGCTGGAGCATGCGGGCGATGTGCGCGCGGTACTGCTCGCGGACCTCGGCGAACTGCTCGTCGCGGTAGTAGGACTCGTCGGGCAGCCCGATCCCTCCCTGCATCACAAAGATGATGTAGCGCGAGGGATCGCCGGGGTCGTTGTCGACGTACATTCCGTAGAAGCCGCCCACGCCCTCGCGTTCGAGCTCGGCCACGACCTTCACCAGTTCCTCGACGGAGGCGATGCGCAGCGCACGGTCGATGTCGGCCTGGATGGGACGGGCCCCGAGCTCGTCGATCCGCTCGACGTCCATGAAACTCGCGTAGAGCGCGGCGACCTTCGTCCCCTCGGCCTCGGCGCCGCCGGTGATCAGCCCGGGTGCGGGGGCGTCGGTGCCGGTGATGATTTCGCGCACCGCCTCCTCGGCGTTCTCCGCGAGTACGGCGAACGAACCGTAGCGCGCCTTGTCGGCCGGCATCTCCGTGCGCGCGATCCACTTGCCGTTGACGTGACGGAAGAGGTCGTCTTGCGGGCGGATCGCGGCGTCGAGTTCTGCGAGATCGATGCCGGAGAGGGCGGTTGCGGGCGCTGCGTTACTCATGCCGACACTCTATCGGCCGGCACCGACAGTCGCCCGAGCAGCGGGCAGCGCCCGGCAGCCCGGGATCGGCCGTCGCTAGAAGATCGGCGCCGAGGCGCTACCGTATTTGGCGTGACGGAGACGGAAGCGGAGATGAAAGCGGAGGCGCGCGCCGAGCAGCGGCGCACGCGGCGGGGTATCGACCGCAGTGTGGCGCACCTCGCGATCCCCGCGCTCGGAGCTTTGATCGCGGAACCTTTGTTCCTCATCGTCGATTCAGCGATGATCGGCCACCTCGGGGTGGCGCCGCTCGCGGGGCTCGCGATCGCGGGGGCGATCCTGCAGACGGCCGTCGGCCTCATGGTGTTTCTCGCCTACGCGACGACACCGATCGTGGCCCGCCGGCGCGGCGCCGGCGATCTGCGAGGCGCCGTCCAGGCCGGCGTAGACGGGCTCTGGCTGGCGCTCGCAATCGGGGTCGTCGTCGGGGCTGTCCTGTGGGCCGCGAGCGGGCCGCTCGTCGCGTTGTTCCACGTGGAACAACGCACCGCAGACCAGGCGCTCGCCTACCTCACCATCTCCTGTCTCGGGCTGCCGGCGATGCTCGTCGTCTTCGCCGCAAGCGGGCTGCTCCGCGGCCTGCTCGATACCCGCACGCCGCTCGTCGTCGCGACCCTCGGGTTCACCGCGAACGCCCTCTTGAACTGGTGGTTCATCTACGGGCTCGGGTGGGGCATCGCGGGAAGCGCCTGGGGCACCGTGATCGCGCAGTGGGGCATGGTCGCCGTCTATCTCGCCGTCGTCAGGCGGCACGTGCGGCGTGCGGGCGCGGGCTTCTGGCCGCGGCGCGACGGGCTCGCCCACGCCGGGCGCACGGGCGGATGGCTCTTCATCCGCACGCTCGGCCTACGGGCCGCGCTCCTCGCAACCGTCTACGCAGCGACCGCCCACGGCGCCGTGACGACCGCCGGCTATCAGGTCGTGTTCACGATCTTCACGACCGCGGCGTTCGCGCTCGACGCCCTCGCGATCGCCGCACAGGCGCTCATCGGGGAGGCACTCGGCGCGCGGAATGCCGCCAAAGCCCGGCACGTGCTGCGGCGCACGCTCTTCTGGGGCATCGCCTGCGGCGCAGCGCTGGGCGTGATCCTCGCGGCGACGAGCGCCGTGCTCGGGTTCGTGTTCTCGAGCGACGAGCGGGTGCTTGCGATCCTCCCGGGCGCCCTGATCGTGCTCGGGCTCTCGTTGCCGATTGGCGGCTACGTCTTCGTGCTCGACGGCGTGCTCATGGGCGCGGGCGACGCGCGTTACCTCGCCTGGACGGGACTCGTGAACCTCGCGATGTACCTCCCCGCGCTGTGGGCGCTCAGCCACCTCTCCACGGGATCCGGTCCCGCGCTCATCGCGCTGACGGCCGGGTTCGCGGTCGTCTACATGCTCGCCCGCGCACTTACACTCGGCCTGCGCGCCCACGGCAGCCGGTGGGTGCGGCTCGGCGTCTGAGCCTGGTGCCGCTGGGAGCGGTTGGAACCAGCGGCGAGGGATCCCTCGTACACTCGTACCGTGACCGACCCGCGCGCCCTGCCCTCGAGCGCGATCGTTCGCTGGGCCCGCGCCGTACCGATCATCTTCCTCGTCGTCGGGTTCGGGTTCGGTTCCTGGCTCGGCCGGCTGCCATCGATCCGTGACGAACTCGGCGCGAGCGCCGCCCAGATGAGCGTCTACGGGCTGTGTCTCGCGGCAGGCAGCATCCTCGGGCTCGTCATTTCAGGGCGACTCGTGCAACACTTCGGCCCACGAAACATCCTGCTCATCGGCACGATCCTCACTACGCTCGCACTCCCCGGTGCGGCGGCAGTGATTCTGCACGTGTCGATTCTCGCCGGGCTCACTCTCCTGCTCCTGTACGGCGTCGCGCTCAGCATCAGCGACGTCGCCATGAACGTGAGCGGAGCAAACGCGGAGGTCGCGCTCGGCCGCACACGGATGCCGCTCATGCACGCGGGCTACAGCCTCGGGGCCGTTGCGGCGACCGCGCTCGGGGCTCTCGCCGAACGGTTCGGCGTGCCCGTCCCGCTCCACCTCGCCGTGGTCATGGTCGCTGGCGCCGCCTTGCTTCTCGCGATGCTGCGGGCGCTCCCCCGCGACGAGGAGGCGCTGCGCGCGAGCGGCACTGCCGCTACGACCGGGCCGATCCCCCTCGTCGACTCGGCCTCGGGGCAACAGCCCGCATTCACGTCGGTGACGGGTTCGCTCCCCGTGCAGAGCGGGGAGCCGCAGGCAGCGGTGAGGGATCCCTCGTCGAAACCCCATGCGAGAGATCCGTACAGCCCCTGGCGCGACCCGCGGATCATCCTCATCGGTGTCATGGCGCTCGCGTTCGGGCTGTTCGAGGGGACGGCCGCCGACTGGCTGCCGCTCGCGCTCATCGACGGGCGAGGCATCAGCAACGAGCTGGGATCGACCATGCTCAGCGTGTTCTTCGTCTCCGTGATGGCCGTGCGCATCGCGGGCTCCTGGCTCATCGGACGGCTCGGCCGCGTGGGTGCGCTGCGCCTCTCGGCGATCGTCGCCGCCGTCGGAATCGCCCTCACGATCGCCGCCCCCGGCGCGGCCGGTGCCGTTATGGGCGTCGTCGCCTGGGGCCTTGGCACCGGTCTCGGTTGGCCGATCGCGATCTCCGCGTCCGCAGACCGACCGGAAACAGCGGCCCGATCAGTCGCGGCCGTCTCTGCGATTGGATACGGTTCCATGCTCGTCGGGCCGTTCGCGTTCGGGTTCCTCGGTGACCAGATCGGCCTCCTCGTTGCCTTCTGGGCGCTCATTCCATTTGCGGCATATGTCGTGTTCGCAGCGCGCGCCTCCCGTCAGGCCACGCGTCAACGCCTCGGGTAGGGATCGCCCGCTCAGGGCAGCGCGATAGACTGCCGCGGTGCGAATCGTCGTTGCAGAATGCTCAGTGGACTACGCCGGCAGACTCTCCGCCCACCTGCCGCGGGCGAAGCGTGTGCTCATGCTCAAGAACGATGGGTCGATCCTCGTTCACTCCGACGGCGGCTCCTACAAGCCGCTCAACTGGATGAGCCCGCCCTGCTCGCTCGCAACGCTCGACCTCGACGATGAGCAAACCGCCGCCGGCATCGTCGAAGCCTGGCAGGTGACCCACAAGAAGACGGCCGACAAGCTCATCGTGTCGCTGTTCGAGGTCTTCCACGACTCCTCGCACGACCTCGGGGTCGACCCGGGCCTCATCAAGGACGGCGTCGAGGCTCACCTACAGGAGCTCCTTGCCGAACAGATCGAGATCGTCGGCGAGGGTCACACCCTCGTGCGCCGTGAGTATATGACCGCGATCGGTCCCGTCGACATCCTCGCGCGCGACGCGACCGGCGCGTCCGTCGCGATCGAGATCAAGCGGCGCGGCGAGATCGACGGCGTCGAACAGCTCACCCGCTACCTCGAACTCATGAACCGCGACCCGCTGCTCGCCCCCGTGCAGGGTGTGTTTGCCGCGCAGGAGATCAAACCGCAGGCGCGCACGCTCGCGGAGGATCGAGGCATCCGCTGCCTCGTGCTCGACTACGACATGATGCGCGGTCTCGAGGACCACAACACCCTGTTCTGAAGGTTCACCGAGCGCCCCAGGCGCTGGCGGGATGAGCCTACGTTTAAGCCAGCAAGCTCCCATATCCAGCGTGAGTTGGACTCTCATGCGATGCAAGAAATGTGCAAACATATTTGTCACGTTCTAAAAACGTAGAAAAAATTGACCGATTTTTTTACACGTTTTCCTGACGTAGCAATTGTCTTACTACATGCGAGGACCGCGATTCAGGCGAATCTGCCGGCCATGAGGTACTGTGAGCGGCAGGCAATTGAAGTTGCGTTTCTGCCGGACGTCCCGTCCGGACCTACTTCTGGGCCCGAGCCTCACGGTCGGGCGGGTATTCAGTTCAGTTCCTCCCCCGTCGTGGAGACCCGCGATGAGAATGTTTCCTTGAGCACTGATTGGTTTCGTATCCTCCTGCTTCTCCGGCTCCCGCCACCACTCGTGGCGCCACAGACCCCGCGGCGGCGACGCCGTCGCGGTTTCATGGATCACCCCCGTGGTCCCAGACAATAAAGGAATGACGTCATGGCCACAGGCACCGTCAAATGGTTCAACGCAGACAAGGGCTTCGGCTTCATCACCCCCGATGATGGCTCCGCCGATCTCTTCGCGCACTTCAGCGCGATCAACAGCGGCGGCTTCCGCAGCCTCGAGGAGAACCAGAAGGTCTCCTTCGACGCCGAGCGCGGCCCCAAGGGCATGCAGGCCGCCAATATTCAGGTGATCTGAGTTCTCTCTAGGTTCTGCGGGCGCCCGTGAGCCTGTCGGCTCGCGGGCGCCCGCAGTGCTCTCGTAACTCCGCGCGCCACTCTCGAAGCGCGCCGCACATGTGCACGCATTCAGGCCACGGCATGGGTGCTGCCGTAGCGTGAGCCGCAGCGGTTCATCACAGGCTCCGGCGCCTTGCCCCAGCTCTTCCCCATCTACCGCTCAGAGAAACGAGCCCGTCTATCTCCTCCACTCTCGCGAGCACTGCGAGCACACTCGGTCCCATCCGTCAGACGTACGCCCGCAAGGAGGACTTCCCTCCGGTTGCCCGCGCCTACACGAAGTTGTCGCAGACCATCCAAGAGTTGGGCTTGCTGCGGCGCAGTCCACTCTTTTACTCCGCCACCGGCGTCGCGATCGCCATCGCGTTCGGTGGCGCAGTCACCGGGTTCGTCCTGCTGGGTGACAGCTGGTTCCAGCTGCTCATCGCGGGAGCACTCGGCCTCATCTTCACCCAGATCGCCTTCCTCGCCCACGAGGCCGGGCACCGCCAGATCCTCTCCACTGGGCCCGCGAACGACCGCCTCGCCCGCGTGCTGGCCGCCCTCGTCGGGATCAGCTATTCCTGGTGGGATTCGAAGCACAGCCGTCACCACGCCAACCCCAACCGCGTCGGGCGAGACCCAGACATCGAGGTGGACACCATCTCCTTCCTCGACGCGGACGCTGCTGAGGCTCGCGGGTTGCGCAGGTTCATCACGCAGCGACAGGGGTGGTTGTTCTTCCCACTCCTCACCCTCGAGGGATTGAACCTCTACTTCCACAGCCTGAAGTTTCTGGTGGGCCGCGACCCCGTGAAGGCGCGCTGGTCGGAGCTCGCCATGATCGTCGCCCGATTCACGCTGGTGTTCACTCCGGTGTTTCTCTTCCTGCCGCTCGGAATGGCATTCGCGTTCACCGGCATGATGGTCGCGGTGTTCGGCGTGTACATGGGGGCCTCATTTGCCCCGAATCACAAGGGGATGCCGGTCATCGCGCCGGAGGCCCGGCTTGATTTCTTCTCGAAGCAGGTGCGCACCTCGCGAAATATCCGGGGCGGCTGGTGGGCGACCGCGCTCATGGGCGGGCTGAACTATCAGATCGAGCACCACTTGTTTCCGAGCATGGCCCGGCCTCAGCTGGCCCGAACGCGCGAGGTCGTCCGTGAGTTCTGCGCCACTCATCAAGTGCCGTACACGGAGACGTCGCTGTGGCGGTCATACCTCATCGTGATCGACTACCTCAACCGGGTAGGGCTCGCCGCACGCGACCCCTTCGAGTGCCCGATGGTCGCCGAGTTCCGGCGGGGCTGAACACGAGCCGGGCGTTCATACGCCAGGCAGTGCGGTGAGAGGGCAAGGGATCCCTCAGCGAGCCGCGAGGTGTTCGCCGACGACGCGCACGACCTCGTCGAGGCTCTCGGGCTCACCGACGGAGATCCGCACCCCGTGCCCCGGGAAGGGCCGCACGAGCGTGCCCGACTCCGCAAAGTCTGCGGCGAGCGCCGCGGCATCCAGGATCTCACCGGTGCCAGTCCCCTGCGGCACCCACACGAAGTTGCCCTGCGCCGCAGGGATCGCGACGCCGAGCTCGCGCAGCCGCGCGGCGAGTGCGTCGCGGCGAGCGCTGATCTCGGTGACGCGCGCCTCAAGTTCGGTGCGAGCCGCGGGCTCGAGGGACGCGAGCGCGGCGCTCTCGGCGATTCCGGTGACCGATAGCGGGATCGCAGCGGTCGCGGCGGCGGCGAGGATCGAGGGGTCGCCGACGCCGTAGCCGATGCGGAGCTGCGCGAGCCCGTACGCCTTCGAGAAGGTGCGGAGCACGACGAGGTTCGGGTGGGCACCGAGCACGTCCTCGCCGCGAACCGCCTCGGGGTTCGTGACGAATTCGCGGTAGGCCTCGTCGAGCACGACGAGGGTGTCTGCGGGGACGCGGGCCATGAAGCGGTCGAAGTCGGCGCGCCTGATCGCGGGCCCGGTCGGGTTGTTCGGTGTGCACAGCAGAATCACGCGGGTGCGGTCCGTGACCGCTGCTGCCATCGCGTCGAGGTCGTGCTCGGCCTGCTCGTTGAGCGGCACGGTGACGGCGGTCGCGCCGGACGCGAGGCCGAGGGCCGGATACGCCTCGAAGCTCGGCCACGCGTACACGAACTCGTCGCCCGGCCCGGCAGCGGCGTGGACGAGCTGGTACAGGATCGCGACGGAACCGGCGGCGAGGTGGACGGCGTGGGATCCCTCGCCGAATTCCTCTGCGATACCAGCCCGCAGCTCAGGCATCGCCGCGCCCGCATACCGGTTCGTCTCCCGGGCCTGCGCTGCGATCGCGTCGAGCACGCTCGGGAGCGGGGGGAACGGGTTCTCGTTGCTCGACAGCTTGTAGCCGGGCTTCGTCGGCGCCGCGCCCTGCCGGTAGGCAGGAACCTTGAGGATCTCGGGGCGCAGGCGGACGGGGGGTGCAGTTTCGCTCACGGCCGCCAGTTTACCGAGGGCCGCGCGGTCGGGTCCGCCACCGTCACCCGTCGACGACGTCGGACACCTCGAGCGGCTGCAATTCCTGCGGCTCGTCGTCGGTGTCGGTCTCGACAACGTCGGCCGAGTCGTCCTCACCGCGAAGCCTGCGCACCGCGTCGTCGAACTGCTTCTCGAGGGCCGCGATACCGCGCACGGCGTCCCCGTCGCGGAGCGCGCCGAGCAGGCGACCGTAGGTCGGCGAGATCGAGCGCCGCACGGCGTACCCGTCGGCGGTGCTGAGGCTCGCGATGCGGGTCTCGACCGCGAGGGTCGCCATCATGCGTGAGAGCCGCGGGCTGCCCGCGGTGTCGACGAGGGTGCTGTGGAACGCGAGATCCGCGTCGCCGATCGCCCACGCGTCTTCACCCTGGCTGGCCTGCTCGAAGGCCTCGAACGCCTCCTGGACGGGGGCGAGGGATCCCTCTCCCTGCGCAGCGACACGCCGTGCGAGCAGGCGCACGGCCTCCGCCTCCACCGCGAGGCGCGCCGTGTAGAGGTCGGCGATCGCGGCACCCTCGATGCGGGTGACGTGCATGCCGCGGCCAGGGATCGCGGTGAGCAGCCCCTCCTGCACGAGACGCTGCGCGGCCTCCCGCAAGGGACTGCGGCTCACACCGAGCTGCCTCGAGATCTCGACTTCGCGCAGCGGGGACCCGACCGGCAGTGCGCCCGAGTAGATGGCGGAGCGCAGCTCTTGGGCGATCAGATCGACGGTGGAGGTACGAGCCACCCGGTACACGGGCGCCTGCCCAGCGAGTCGCGATGAGCGCTGCACCATGTCGATCCCTCCTCCCCCACATCCGCTACGCCCGAGCGTCACTTGATGGGTCGATCATATTCGATCGTCGCCCGGAACTTGACCGGAGCGAGATCTCCGCCCGGTCGTCACAGCATAACGATTTTGTATAGTTGTCGACAATCTGCGCGTCTGGTTGTACTTGTTTCGGCAATCTGCGTACTGTGAACCACGTCCATCGCTGATACGGGCCGTCGGGAGGCGGCCTCAAGAAACGAAACGAGACGAACATCATGAACCAGACACGACGCAAGTTCGGGTCCGTCGGACTCGCCGCCGTCGGTGCCATCGCCCTCGGACTCACCGCCTGCGCAAGCGGCGGCGGTGACGACTCAAGCGAGGCCGCTGGCAGCCAACTGGAGCAGCTCCGCGAGGCCGGCACCATCACCCTCGCCATCGCCGACGAGCGGCCATACTCGTGGCTCGAGGGCGGCGAACCCACCGGTGCGACGATCGCGATGCACCAGGAAATCTTCTCGAACCTCGGTATCGACAACATCGAGGTCGTCGAGGTCGACTGGAACTCGCTCATTCCCGGCCTCAACGCCGGCCGCTTCGACGCGGTCAGCGCGGGCATGTCGATCCTCCCCGATCGCTGCGCGCAGGCCTCCTTCAGCGACCCGGAGATCATGTACACGACGGCGCTGCTCGTTCCCGAGGGCAACCCGAAGGGCATCGAGAACCTCGACGATGTGGCCGCATCCGACGGTGCGGTGAACCTCGCCGTGCTATCCGGTGGTATCGAGGAGGGCTACGCAGCCGACCTCGGCATCACGAACGTGACGCAGGCGAACAACGCGCAGGCCGGCATGGAGCTCGTGCAGAACGGTCGCGCTGACGCCTTCGCCATGACCGCGATCTCCCTCAACTGGATGGTCGACAACGCGACCGACCCCGGCGTCGAGACCACCACCGCGTTCGTGCAGGAGATCGACGGCGTGCCGCAGGTCGGCGCCGGCTCGACCGTGTTCCGCACCGACGACACCGAGCTGCTCGCCGCCTACAACGAGGAACTCGCGAAGATCACCTCCGATGAGTCGAAGTACCTCGAGCTCGTCGGTGACTTCGGGTTCACCGCAGAGAACCTGCCGCCCGCATCCCTCACCACCGAGCAGCTCTGCGCTGCCGACGAGGGCTAATCACACCGGCTCATGAGCGAGAACTTCGATGCGCTCTGGAGGGCGCTGCCGCAGATCCTCGAGGGGATGCAAATCACCCTCGTGCTGACGATCGGCGGCGCCCTCCTCGCCTTCGTAATCGCCCTCGTGCTGGGATCCCTCGCGCGCTCCACCCGGGTGGTGCCGCGAGGAATCGCCCGGGTCATCATCGAGTTCTTCCGCGGCACCTCACTCGTGGTGCAGCTCTTCTGGGGCTTCTTCGTGCTGCCCCTCTTCGGGCTTGAGCTCTCCCCCATGCTCGTCGGCACCCTCGCGCTCGGCCTGAACTACGGCGCGTACGGCGCCGAGGTGGTTCGCGGCTCGATCAACGCGGTGTCGGCCGGCCAGTGGGAAGCAGCCACCGCGCTCAGCTTCACGCGTGCACAGCGCATGTGGCGCATCGTCTTCCCGCAGGCGTGGGCCCTCATGATCCCTTCGCTCAATAACCTGCTCATTCAGCTGCTCAAGGGCACCGCGATCGTCGGCTTCATCACCATGGTCGATCTCACCGTGTCGATCGACAAGCTCCGCATCGACACCAACGTCTTCTTCGCGTACACGATCGGGCTCGTGCTCTACTTCGCGATCGCCTACGTGCTGACGCTCGCCATGAACGCGCTCGAGGTGCGCGCGAAGCACCGACTCGGGCAGGGTCGCCCGCTGCGCGAGATGCTCGCCTTCCGTACACCGAAGGGGGATACGGCATGACCGGCGGCATCTGGGACTGGGAGCACGCGTGGGCGGCACTGCCCAGCATGCTCGAGGCCTTCGTGAAGGTGACGCTGCTCGTCACCATCCTCGGCAGCGCCATCGCCGCCGCCCTCGGGCTCGTGCTCGCAATCGCCCGGCGCAACGCACCGCGGCCGATCTCCTCGGTCCTCACCTTCCTCATCAACTTCGTGCGCATGACCCCGGTCGTCGTGCAGCTGATGTTCGCCTTCTACCTGTTCGTGAAGATCGACCCCGTCACCATCGGCATCATCGTCTTCGGCGTGCACTACGCCACCTACATGGCCGAGGTGTATCGCGCAGGGATCGACGCCGTGCCCACCGGCCAGTGGGAAGCCGCGCGGGCGCTCAGCATGTCTCGCAGCCGCACCTGGCTCGCCGTGATCATCCCGCAAGCGGTGCGAGCGACCCTGCCGTCGCTCGGCAACTACGTTATCGCGATGTTCAAGGAAACACCGTTCCTCCTCGCGATCACCGTCATCGAGCTCGTGCGCGCAGCCCAAATCTACGGCGGCCAGCACTTCCGCTACATCGAAGCCATCACGCTCGCGGGAGTCATCTTCCTCCTCGCGAGCTACCCGACCTCATTGCTCATCGGGCGATTGGAGAAGCGCCTTGCCTACAAATCCTGACCCCAGCACGCCTGACGCGGCGAGTGACGACGCGGCCGCGATGCCCGACGCGAGCGGCGCCATCGACGCGAGTATCGCGGACGCAGACACCGCGGATGCAGACACTGTCGGCACGCACACCGGCGCGATCACCCTCCCCGACAACGAGACGCCGATGATTCGGTTCGAGCAGGTCGAAAAGCGGTTCGGTGACAACGTCGTGCTGCACGACCTCGACTTCGTCGTGCGCAAGGGCGACCGCGTCACGCTCATCGGCCCGAGCGGATCGGGCAAGACGACCATCCTTCGCCTCGTGATGACACTCGAGGAGGCGAACGGCGGGTACATCTACATCGATGGCCGCCCACTCACGCACAAGTCGGTGGGCGGGAAGCGCGTTGAACTGCGCGAGAAGCACAAGAATGAGATGCGCAAGCGCATTGGCATGGTCTTCCAGCAGTTCAACCTGTTCCCGAACATGACGGTGATCGAGAACATCATGGAGGCCCCGGTCCACGTGCTCGGCATTTCGAAGGCCGACGCGAGGAAGCGAGCACACCAGCTGCTCGACAAGGTCGGGCTGCCCGACAAGGCAGACGCGCATCCCACCGAGCTCTCCGGCGGGCAGCAGCAGCGCGTCGCCATCGCCCGCGCGCTCGCGATGGAGCCCGAGATCCTGCTCCTCGACGAAGTGACAAGCGCCCTCGACCCCGAGGTGGTCGGCGAAGTGCTCTCGATCCTCACCGACATCGCTCGCGAGACCGACGTAACCATGCTGATTGTCACCCACGAGATGCAGTTCGCGCGCGACGTGTCGAACCGTGTGCTCATGTTTGACGGCGGCAAGATCGTCGAGGAGGGCGACCCCGAGTCGATGTTCACGAATCCGCAGGAGCAGCGGACGCAGGACTTCCTCTCCGCCGTGCTCTGAGGTTGCGATTGCGGTGCGCAGGGATCCCTCGCCCCTGTTGCTCGCACTCGATCCCGCAGTCACGCTCACAACTTCTCTGCTCCGCGGGGGCTCTCCCTTCTGTTTACCAGAAAGTGCAAGATTCGGTACGCAGAAGAGAGATACCCCGCATTGTGTACATACAGATGTAGTCGACTTGGAGATGTGCTCGACTTGAGTCTTTGGCCTTCTGAGCAGAGGCGCTGCTGCGACTGAGAAGTGCTCTGTAGATTCTTGAGCCTTGCTTGATGAACAGCGCGGAGCACTCTCGAGACTTGCCTATGCAAGCTCTTGATGGGCTGCCGCGGCCCGCGTCGCGGGCCTTGCCTTGAGTGGTGTCATGGACGCGAAGGTCTCGGGTTCTGAAGCGGCGGATCAAGCAGGGTGGAGGCTCCAGATCACCACGGGGTGATCGCTGCTCGCCCAAGTGCTTCGGTGCGGCGGATGGGAAACATTGCTCACTGCTCTGCTGCAAGTTCGCTGCAACTTCGCTGCTGTTCGAGTGCTCTCCCTCGTGCGGGGTATCTCCCGTCTGCGTACCGAAAACCCAGGATCTTGGTACGCAGACGGGAGATACCCCGCAGAAGAGAGAAAGCAAAGTAGGGACATAGAGGAGGAGAGGGAGAGGGAGAGGGAGAGGGAGAGGGAAGGAAAGCGGAGGAGATGGAAGGTGGCAGAAGGGCAAGAGGAAGGGAGAGGGAGAGGGAAGCAGCAGGGAGGCCTGCGAGGGGCAAGACAAAGAAGTCCAGCAGAAGGCGGGCGGGTGATGGGAGACTTGAAGCATGCGTACCCTCATCCGAGTTTTGGTCAGCGCGTTCGCCCTGTGGCTGACGACCCTCATCGTCGGTGGCAGCGGCGATCACGGCGTGTGGATCGTCCCCATCTCGGACGACAGCTACGCCCCACTCGTCACGCTCTTGCTCGTCGCACTCGTGTTCGGCCTCGTGAACGCGACCCTCGGAAAGGTCGTGCGGTTCGTCTCAATTCCGCTGTACATCCTCACGCTCGGACTCTTCGGCCTCATCGTGAACGGCTTCATGTTCTGGATCGTGGCGTGGCTGTCGGGCCTCGCGGGCTTTGGCCTCGCGGTCGGCGGGTTCTGGTGGGGTGTACTCGCGGCGCTCGTGATGGCGGTGCTCTCGGGCATCATGAACGGGCTGCTCGGCACCCGGAAGAAGAAGGACTGAGACGCTTCGGGCAGACTGGTGGCATGAGGGATCCCAAGTTCTTCCGCGTCAGCTTCGTGTGCACCGGCAACATTTGCCGCTCCCCCATGGGTGAGGTCGTGTTTCGATCCCTTACCGAACGGGCGGGACTCGGCGACCGCCTGCTCGTCACGTCCCGCGGCACCCACGACTTCCACATTGGCAAGCCCGCCGACTCACGCACCCTCATCTCACTGCAGGAAGCGGGATATGACGGTGATGCGCACCGCGCCGCGCAACTCGCCGCCGACGACATCGCGGGCAACGAGTTGCTCATTGCGATGGCGAGGGATCACGAGTCAGCGATGCTGCAGCTCGGCGCGGAGCGTGACCGTGTGGTGCTGATGACGGCGTTCGATCCCTCGCTGCCTGACGACCCGGACGTTTTCGACCCGTACTATTCCGACCAGCAGTCGTTCGACGACGTGCTGCGACAGGTTGAACGTAGCTCGGCCCGGCTGCTCGAGCACCTGAGCCCACGACTGTAGGAGCCACCGGCCGCGCGCTGCGACTGCTAGCTGGCGCAATCATTCGAGCTGAAGAGCCCACCAGGCGAAGCGGGTTCAGGACCGGTGCGAAGAGAAACCCGCCACCTCACTCACCCACGAGCTCGTACGCCGCACCGACGGCATCATACGCGCGTGCGGCACGCCGATCCCGGCTCAGCAGCACGTATCCGTGGTGTTTTGCCGTTATGGCGATCTGGGCATCATAAGCCGATCCGCCGCTGACGCCCGCATCGGAGAGTTTGAGCAGCATCGCCGCATGCTTATCAGCAGGCAACTGCAGGGGTTGCCACTCTAACCGGGCGAGTTCACGTGCAAGAGGTTGAGCCGGCACCCGCTCCCTGCCCGGGAGACGCGTAAGCACGCTGTACACCTCGAGCAGCACCTGCACTGGCACCCCGGTCACCGACATTACGGCCTCGAGACAAGCCTCGTGCCCCTGCTGCGTGGGCCGAAGCGCTGAGATCAAAACGCTCGAGTCACAGGTAACGAGCGATCCGCTCATCGCGCACCGCCTCGAGCGTGTCTCGGACCGTGTCGTCGGTGAGCACCGGGGCCTCACGGTCGCCCTTCAGATGGAGCACCGGGAAACCACCCTCATCTCGCACCTCGACGTCAAGTGGCGCGTACTCGATGACGAGACGGCCGTCGATGTAGTCGACCTGAAGTTCGGTGCCAGGCTCCAGCCCCATCGCATCGCGCAGTGGCTTTGGCACCACAATGCGCCCCGCCTTGTCGATGGTAACATTCATGCCAATTATTTTACCATTGCTACTGGCATTGGGAACGAGCAGCGTGCCGGCATGGGAGAATAGGGATCGGCCCGCGCACCGCGCGCACCTCACCTCGACTCGCACGGAGAGAACATGACCCCGCTCCCCCCGCAGCCCATCAGCCCGCTCGACGGCCGTTACCGGAAGGCGGTGGAGGAGCTCGGGAACACGCTGTCAGAGGCCGGACTCAACAAGGCGCGCGTACACGTCGAGGTCGAGTGGCTCATCTACCTCACACAGCACTCCCTGCTCGGCGCGACGCCGCTCACCGAGGCCGAGAACGAGGCGCTGCGTCGGTGGGCCGCGAACTTCGGGCAGGCGGAAATCGATCAGCTCGCCGAGACTGAGCGCACGACGCAGCACGACGTGAAGGCGGTCGAGTACCTGGTGCGCGGCAAGCTCGACGAGATGGATCTTGGCAGGCTCGCTGAACTCACCCACGTGTGCTGCACGAGTGAGGACATCAACAACCTGTCGTACGCGCTCACGGTGAAGCAGGCGGTCGCCGACGTGTGGCGGCCGAAGTTCGTCTCGGTGATGGGCGAGCTTGCGCGGCAGGCGGAGCAGTACCGCGAGCTGCCGATGATGAGCCGCACGCACGGCCAGCCTGCGACGCCGACCACTCTTGGCAAGGAGCTCGCGGTGTTCGTGCATCGCCTCGAGCGGCAGCTGAACCAGATCGACGACATCGAGTACCTGGGCAAGTTCTCGGGGGCGACGGGCACGTTCGCGGCGCACCTCGCCGCGGATCCCGACACCGACTGGGTCGCGGTGTCGCAGGAGTTCGTGGAGGGCCTCGGTCTCGACTGGAACCCGCTAACCACCCAGATCGAGTCGCACGACTGGCAGGCGGAGCTCTACACGCGCATCGCGCACGCGAACCGCATCCTACACAACCTGGCGACGGACATCTGGAGCTACATCTCGATCGGCTACTTCCGGCAGATCCCCGTCGCCGGCGCCACCGGCTCGTCGACGATGCCGCACAAGGTGAACCCGATCCGCTTCGAAAACGCCGAGGCGAACCTCGAACTGTCGAACGCGATCCTCGACTCGCTCGCCGCGACGCTTGTGACGAGCCGCTGGCAGCGCGACCTCACCGACTCGTCGGCACAGCGCAACATCGGCGTCGGGTTCGGGCACTCGGTGCTGGCGCTCGACAACATTCTGAAGGGTCTCGGCCAGATCGATGCGGCCCCCGAGGTGCTCGCAGCCGATCTCGACGAGAACTGGGAGGTGCTGGGCGAGGCGATCCAGACGGTAATTCGTGCCGAGGTGACGGCGGGTCGGTCGGCAATTAGGGATCCCTACGCCGCACTCAAGGAGCTCACCCGTGGGCGCCGCATCGGCCAGGCCGAGCTCGTCGAGTTCGTGGATGGCCTCGACATCGGCGAGGCAGCAAAGCAGCGACTGCTCGCGCTGACCCCCGCGACCTACATCGGTGACGCGGTGATGTTGCTCGACTTCCTCAAGCGCTGAAGCCTGAGCGGTTCACGCGTCGGCGCTGAGGCGGGGGCGGAGCCTCATTCGCGCTCTACGGGGACGTTGAGTGTCGGCTGATACGCTCTGAACGGATTCATCTGATGAGAGGGTTCCGTTGACCGAAGAGATCACTCCCGCCCACCGTTTCGACCGCACGCGAGTGCGGCACCGCCTCACCGCGCGGAATATCGCGGTCGCGGCGATCTCGAAACCGGTGGAACCGTTCGTCCGGTTGACGTTCGCGGGAGCGGATCTCGCGGACTTCGTCTCCGAGGGGCCGGGCGATCACGCACGGCTGTTCTTCCCGCACCCGGTCACCGGTGAACTCGTGGCACCGACCCCTGTGGGCCCGGGTGAGGACGGCATCGAGCGGCCGGACGCACCGATGTTTCCGCGCGACTTCACGCCGCTCAACGTGCGCACCGACGAGACGACGGGTGGTCGCGTCTTCGACGTGGACTTCCTGATGCACACAGATCCGGGGCCGGCTTCGGCCTGGGCCGCGAGTGCCAACGTGGGCGACGAGCTCGTGGTGGTCGGGCCTCGCGGGTCTGTGACGGCGCCGCAGGGCGCGGATCGGGTGCTACTTGTTGCGGATCCCTCGGCGTTTCCTGCTGCCGCGCGGTGGATCACCGAGGTGCCTGCGAGTTGCGAGGTCGAGGTGATCGCAGACGCGTCGCCCGCTGATCTCGAGTGGGTGGGGCAGTACCTGCGCGAGCAGGGTGGACGCGATGACATTGTGGTGACGGAAGTCTACGGGTCGCTCGCCGATGCGGCGGGTGACGCTGGCATCGATGAGGGCACCTACGTCTTTGCCGCGGGCGAGGCGTCGCGCCTCGTGCCGTTGCGGCGGCTGCTGAAGTACGAACTCGAGCTGCCGCGGACGCAGTACCAGATTTCGGGGTATTGGAAGCGCGGCATGGCGAATTTCGACCACCACGCACCGATCGACCCCGAGGACCCGGAAGACTGACGGCTCGCCCGCTGCGCTTTTGATCAGTCCCATACAGGAAGCCAGCTCAACACAACCTTGCACATGTGATGTTGATGAAGGCATCATTAGGTGCATGACGATGATTCAAGTAAGAAACGTTCCGGAGGATTTGCACCGCAAATTGAAGGTGCGGGCGGCGCAGGAGGGGCTGACGCTCTCCGAACTCGCACTGAACGAGCTGCGACGCGCAGTGGCGGCGCCGAGTACCCGCGAACTGAGTGAGAAGTTCGCAGCGCGTCCAGTGAGAACGGATAGCGGCGAAACGGGAGCCGAATCGAGTCGGGCGGAGCGAGACAGCAGGTGATCGTCCTCGACACGTCTGCGGCGATTGAACTCCTACTCGCTCTTCCGCTTTCCCGTAAGGTGCAGGACCGCCTGCAAGGCGCCGACTGGCAGATCGCGGCACCACAGCTCATTGTCGTCGAGGTGCTGCAGATTCTACGTCGGCGCGTATCGGCCGGGCTAACATCGCTCAATGATGCAGAGGAAGCCCGACAGTTGCTACAGGAACTCAACATCCGCTATTTCGACCATTCCCTGCTGGCCGAGCGAATTTGGGAGCTGCGCGAAAATCTCAGTGCATACGATGCAGCATATGTAGCGCTTGCTGAGGCGCTCGAGTGCGAACTGCTAACCTCTGATGCGCGGCTCGCCGGTGCGCCCGGCAATGAAGCCCCTATCATCCTCGTTGGGTAGTCTCTGACACACGACCCATGTCGGTGGTTTCGATCGCTACGATGAGTGCATGAGCACGGGCGCCGCGGCGGGCCGCCGCACCGACGACGACCAGATACGTCGCGTCTCGATCTCAGCGGTGCTCGATGAGTTCTTCTTCATCTTCGCCGGAGCAGCCGCGATCTGGTTCGCCTGGCTGCTGCTCACCGAGAGCTTTCAGCTCGGCTGGTGGGGGATCGCGTTCTTCGTGTTCTTCTGGGTGACGCTCGCCTACCTCGTACTCCCCCGCCTGCATCGCATCCTCACGACCATCTACGTGCCCGAGTATTTCATCGGCAGAACGCGCACGAGTGACGGGCTCCTCGGCGACCCCGTAAATCTCGCCCTTCGCGGGAACGGGGGCCAGGTGCACGCGGCGATGCAGCGCGCCGGTTGGACACTCGCGGACCCGGTGAATCTGCGCTCATCCTGGCGCATCATCACGTCGACGATCACCCGCAAGAGCTACGACCAAGCTCCCGTCAGTCCCCTCTTCCTGTTCGGCCGAAAGCAGGACTTCGCCTATCAACAGGAGGTCGAGGGGAACCCCGCGAAGCGACATCACGTGCGCTTCTGGCGCACACCGGACGGGTGGCTACTTCCCGGCGGCGCGCGCGTCGATTGGCTTGCGGCAGGCACCTACGATCGGGCGGTCGGATTATCACTATTCACGCTCCAGATCACTCACAAGATCGACGCCGACATTGACGTCGAGAGGGATCACGTCGTGCAGTCAATCACAACATCGAGCGGTGAGGCTTCCGTGCAACTGCTTCTCGACTTCTCTACGGGCTACCACTCAAGGAATGGTGGTGGCGACAGCATCCGCACCGACGGCGCGCTGCCCATCATTGATGTCTCCGCCGTGGAGGTGTCTCGTGACCGCACCGCGTAAGCGCACCGCAAGCGAGCCGGCGTCCGCGCTGTTCGAGGCCGACGACGCGGTGCAGGTGGATGATCAGCGGCCGGCGGCACTGATCGGGGGTACGTTGCTCATGCTCGCGCGTGCCACGAGTTCCGTCGTGTGGGGAGTCGCGTTGTTCGCGGAACGGCACGACATCGCAACTGCGCTCGACCTTGAGCCGCTCGAGATTCGAGTTCTCATCGGGTTCTTGCTCACGATCGCGGGGCTCTGGATGCTCCTGCTCATCTTGCTTGCCTGGCGCATTTGGCGTGGCAGCAATCGGGCCCGGATGCTGGTGCTCTTCGGCGCAACCGTGAGCATCATCTTCGCCGCGATCGGATATTTCGCGGCCGGGGAGCGCATCGCGATCGACACGACACTGCTCACACTCGCGCTCGACATCCTCATCCTGTTGTCACTCTCAAGCCGTGAGGCCCGGGCCTGGTCTCGCGCGCGTCGCGAAGCTCGACGACGTGCTCGCCGTTCAGGATCTACGGTCGGTGACGCACTGCAATAGGGCTAGTCCTCGACGCTTTGACGGTTCTTGCAGGGAATAGGCTGTTGCCTATGCCCGCTTCCGCCGAAGAACTCCTCCACCTCCTCGACCTGACACCGCTCTCCGACGGCCGCTTCACGGCGCCAGGGCCGGCGCGCAGCGCACTACCTAAAGCCTTCGGTGGCCAGTATCTCGCGCAGTCGCTGCTCGCAAGCGAACTCCAGGCGACTCCTCGAGGATTCCCCACGCTCTGCAAGGCACTTTTCTGTCCGCAGGAGATGCCGCCGCAGGAGGAGAGGTCGACGTTTCCAAGCTCCGCGATGGGCGATCGTTCAGCATGCGTCGCGCGCAGGTGCGTCAGGGGGCGCGAGTCACCTTCGATGCCACGGTGTCCCTTCATATTCCGGAAACGGGATACACACACGCCGTAGAGCGCCCCGATCTGCCGGCACCAGATGAGTGCCTCCCTCTCCCTGATGCCATGGATCGCATCGGAGCGCTCGGCTCGCAGATGTGGCGCGATGAGTGGCCTATGCTCGACATGCGGTACGCGGGCGGGGCCACCGATGAAGATGACACCATTCGCTCAACGGTACCCTCGTCCCAGCGCTTTTGGCTGCGCATGCGGGATCCATTGCCCGATGATCCACGGCTTCATCGGGCAATGGTCGCCTACTTCAGTGATTTCTGGTTGCTGTCCTCGACCCTTCTCCCCCACGGTTTCTTCGTGAGCACCGTCGAGGTGCCAAGGTCGTCACTGAACCACGCACTCTGGTTCCACGCCACCGCACGAGCTGATGAGTGGCTTCTCTTCGACCAGACCTCGGCATGGGCTGGCAGCGGCCGCGCACACGGCACCCAACGCATATTCTCTGAGGACGGTACTCTCGTCGCCACCGTTGCCCAGGAAGGGCTCATTCGGCCTGTTGCCAAATAATTGTCCTAGTGGACGGCTCGTTGTACTTCCCCACGGGTACAGTGCCCAATCGCGTAAGCAATCGCCGCGCCCAGTGGTGAGAACCTGTCAACTAGTGACCGCGGTCGGGATCCCGCAGGTCCTTGCGCGCCTCGAGGTCTTCTTCGCTCGGCTTTCCACCGAGACCCACGAGTGCGACCATGAGCACGGAGGCGATGAACGCGACACCGAGAGCGATGCCGGCGAGCACCCAGTTGCGAGTGACGAAGATGACGACGAGCCCGGCGAACAGGCCCAGTACTCCCGAAAAACCGAGGAGTTCGAGCGGTCGCAGGCGATCCCTGCGCGACGGCGTCACGGGATCTTGGTTTGCGGGCTCGGAAGGCTCAGTCATCGTTCGCTCTCTACGGAAGGACGGGTCGGCTCGGCGGGTGAACCGGCTGACAGATCTGCGGGGGTCGCGGCGGTTCCGCGGCGGAAGTCGAATGCGGAGATGCCGAGGAACACACCCGCGATGATTGCGTAGGCGCCAAGCATGCCGATGACGGCCACCGGATCCTCACGCAGTAGAAGCACGAGGATCGCGAGCAGCACACCGATTCCGCCAAGCAGTGCCGTGTCTTGGCGGCTGCCCGGGCGCACGGTCGTCGAGATGAACTCGAGCAGCGCGCTGACGAGCGACCAAGCCGAGACGATCACGGCAAAGCCAATAGCGGTAATCATGAAGGGGAGCGCGATCGCCGCGAGAATCGCCACGATGCCGAGCAGGAGGGGGATCGTGCTCGGGTTCACGGGTCGCCGGGCGAACCAGTCGATGAGGTGGGCCAGGCCGATCGCGCCGATGAGGCCCGACGCGATTCCGAGATCGAAGCCCAACTGCTCGTGCAGCGTCGCGGTGAAGAGGATCGCAAGCCCTCCCGCGAGGAGAATGACGACGCGGAGCAGACGGATCGGCCGGCTGACGGGGGCATCGGGGGTCACTGAGGCAGAAGCCGTTGTCTGCGCAGCAGCCATGGGTCCCCTTTCTTCCGCACCAGTCTATCGCGCGGCACCCTGGAGGACGCCTCGCAAGCTCGTGCTACATCCCCTGGGGCATGTCCTGGAAGCGAGAGTAGTGGCCCTGGAACGCCACCGTCACGGTGCCCGTCGGGCCATTACGCTGCTTCGCCAGGATGAAGTCCGCCTCACCCGCACGCGGGCTGTCGCGATCGCCCACCGCTTCACGGTGCAACAGGATGACCATATCGGCGTCCTGCTCGAGCGAGCCCGACTCGCGGAGGTCGCTGATCGCGGGCATCTTGTCCGCCCGCTGCTCCGACGCACGGTTGAGCTGCGAGAGCGCCACCACCGGCACGTCGAGCTCCTTCGACAACAGCTTGAGCGCACGCGAGAACTCGCTCACCTCCTGCTGACGACTCTCCACCTTCTTGCCGCTCGACAGCAGCTGCAGGTAGTCGATGACCACCATCTTCAGCCCGTGCTGCTGCTTGAGCCGGCGGCACTTCGCGCGGATCTCGACGAGCGTGAGGTTCGGGCTGTCATCAATGTAGAGCGGCGCCTCCGCGATGCGCGCCTGCGTTGCCGCGAGCTTTTGGAAGTCGCGGTTATCCAGCGCGCCCTTGCGAAGCGTCTGCATCGGAATCGTCGCCTCGGCCGCGAGCAGACGCATCGCAATCTCCGCACGGCCCATCTCGAGCGAAAAGAACACCGTCGGCGCATCGGCGTGCACGGCGGCGTTGCGCGCGACGTCAAGCGCGAGCGTCGACTTACCCATCGCGGGCCGCGCGGCGATGATGATCATCTGCCCGCCCGCGAAGCCATTCGTCATCGCGTCGAGCTCGCTGAACCCCGTCGGCACGCCCAGCATACCATCGGCCGAGGCGTTCGCCTTGCTGATCTCCTCGAGGGCAGCCTCGACGGCCATGCTGAGCGGTACGTAATCCTCGCCCTGCGCCTCGCCCGTCACCCCGTAAATCTCGGACTGCGCGATATTGACGAGGTCAATCGCCTCGCCCTCGCCCGCGTAGCCCATCTGCGCGATGCGCGTTCCCGCTTCGACGAGTCGGCGAAGCAGCGCCTTTTGCGAGACAATCTCGGCATAGAAACTGGCATTCGCCGCCGTCGGCACGATCCCTGTCAGCGTGTGCAGGTACTCGGCCCCGCCGGCACGCTGCAGATCACCCGATTTCACGAGCTCGTCGGTGACGGTAATCGCGTCTGTCGGCTCCCCGCGTGAGTAGAGGGATAGCACGGCCTCGTAAATAATCTCGTGCTTCGGCACGTAGAAGTCGGGTCCCCGCAGCATGCCGGTGACGTCGGCTACCGCGTCCTTCGACAGCAGCATGCCGCCCAGGGCACTTTGCTCGGCCAGAAGATCGTACGGTGGAGTGCGCTCGTGCCCCCCACGAGCAGCGTCGTCAACGAAGGGATCGGGGATTCCCAGGTGAGCGATGGACACTCGATCACTCCTTCAGCATGCGGTTTCGAGGTGTGGACGTAGTCAACACTGAACCTCAGACATTCACGGTAGGGGAGTGCCGCAGACACGCCAAACACCGCATGAACCACCCTGTGGATAACTTGGTGGATAACTGCCGAGAAGTGGCCCTGTTTTATTCACAAGGTTGGGGACAAGCTGTGGAGGGAATTCTGTACGGAGTCTAGAACCGCCGTTTGATCTGGGATTTCTTTCGTCCACAGGGGAAAAGTTATTCAAGTTTCAAGTAGAAGTTGAAGCTAGTGAGCGCACTTGACATGTGGAGAATCACACCCCGTTTTCGGTAATGAACCGTTATCGTCGGGGAACCCGCAGAACCGCGCAGAAAGATTGAGTTCACCCTCTAGACGCACAGAGCGGGACAGGGGAGAACCCCCGTCCCGCTCTGTGTTCGCGGCAACGCCGCGACGTGCGTGGCGACTCAGCGCTGTGCGATCACCTGCAGGGTGACCTTCGCGTCGACACCCTCGTGCAGGTGCACGATTGCCGTGTACTCACCGGTCGACTTGATCGTCGGCACGGTGATCTTGCGCTTATCAACCTCGCCGATGCCGGCCTCGCTCACCGCGGCCGCAACAGCGGCCGGCTTGACCGAGCCGAAGAGGCGACCCTCGCGGCCGGTCTTCGCGAACAGGCGGATCTTGCCCTCCTGCAGCTTCACCTTCAGCGCCTGCGCGTCCTCAGCGGATGCGAGCGCGCGCGCCTCGCGAGCCGACTTCAGCTGTGCAACCTGCGCCTCGCCACCGCGAGTCCAGTGCACTGCGTAGCCCTGCGGCACGAGATAGTTGCGTGCATACCCGGTCTTGACGTCAACGACGTCGCCGGCTGATCCAAGGCCCTGGACCTCGTTCGTCAGAATTACCTTCGCCATGATGTGACTCCTTCGCGGATCAGCGGCCGGAGCCAGCGTAGGGGAGGAGTGCCATCTCGCGGGCGTTCTTCACGGCCTTCGCGATGAGACGCTGCTCCTGAACGGAGACGCCGGTGATCCGGCGTGCGCGGATCTTCCCGCGCTCAGAGATGAACTTCCGCAGCGTCGCGACATCCTTGTAGTCGATGACGCCGACGGTCTGCTTCTTGGCGGGTGCGACGACCTTTGCGTTCTTGCCGCGACCCGGCTTGCGGCCTGCGCCGCTGGACTTGCCTGCCATGATTGGTCTCTTTTCGTGATGCATCCCGGGCTGCGCCCGGTCAGTAATGAAGTGTTAGAAGGGCTGCTCGTCGTCGAAGCCGCCGCCAAAGCCACCGCTCGACGATCCCTGGCCAGACGACCCCTGCCCCGAATCGGTCCATGGGTTGTCCTGCTGCTGGCCACCGGCAGCGGGTCGACCCCAGCTGCTCTGGCCCTGCGGCTGGTTCCCCGCACCGCCGAAGCCGCCGACCTGACCGCGGGCCTGGCCGCGGGTCACCTGGGCGGTGGCGAAGCGGAGCGACGGCCCGACCTCTTCGACCTCGAGGTCGAGGGAGGTGCGCTGCTGCCCCTGATTATCGGTGTAGCTGCGCTGGGTGAGTCGACCCTGAACGATGACGCGCATGCCCTTCGTGAGGCTCGCGGCGATGTTATCTGCGTACTCGCCGTAAGCGCGGCATCCGAGCCACAGCGGTTCGCCATCCGACCATTCGCCGGACTGGCGGTCGCGCACGCGCGGCGTCGAGGCGATCCGGAAGGTCACCCACGACTTGCCGGCCTGCGACACGCGCGGCTCGGGATCGGCAACAAGGTTGCCGACAACAGTGATCAGCGGCTCGCCGGCCATGAGCTAGGCGCCAACCTTCGCAGCGCGAGCGGCCTTGGCCTGATCGCGCTTGGCCTTCTCGGCACGCTGAGCGATGAGCTCGTCAGCGCGGAGCACCTTCGTGCGCAGCACGGCCTCGGACAGGCCCAGCTGACGGTCGAGCTCTGCGGTCGCCTCGGGCGTCGCGGTGAAGTTGACCACTACGTAGATGCCCTCGGACTGCTTGTTGATCTCGTATGCGAGCCGGCGCTTGCCCCAGATGTCAATGTTCTCGATCGAGCCGCCCGCGTTGCGGATGACCCCGAGGAACTTGTCCATGCTGGGGGCCACAGTGCGCTCGTCGATACCCGGATCGAGGATCACCATGAGTTCGTAGGTATGCATTACTGACCCACCTCCTTCGGACTTTACGGCCGCAGGATTTCTACGGCAGGAGGGTGTTTGTGCATCGTGCCCGCGACCACATCGACGATACGGAACGCAGACAACCTGTACAGCCTACCACCTCGGGGCCGGTGCCGGTACGCTCCGTGTTCGGGTAGGTTTCGGGCTCACCTACGCGCCGGATCGAGTCGCGCCCTCTGCAATCAGGCACCGAGCGCACGCCCGGCCGCGTCACACTCCGGGCGGCTCGAGGCGCCGGAACGACTCGACACGACCGATGGGCTGACGCTGCCCGCCGACGTGCACAATGTCATCACCGTCGACCACGAGTTGCGTGGCGTGCGCCCGCAGAGCCGCGGTCTTTCGGTCGAGCCAGGGGGTGACGTCGTGCGATTCGATCGTCTCGGAATCAGCGGCGTCAAAGTCAGTATTATCTGCATCAGTGATGGGGGATCCAGTGGATTCGGAGTCGCTAGGTTTGGAATCGACGGTGGGGGAGGGATCCCTCGCGATCTCCCAAAACGGCAGCTCGAGCGCGTGCGCGACCGCACGGGCGAGCCGGTGCGCGAGCACGTGATCGGGGTGACCGTACCCGCCGATGTCGTCGTAGCTCACGATCGCACCCGCACCCGACTGCGCCGCCGCAGCCAACAGGTCGTGCAGCGCCTCCACCGCAGGCACGCTCGTGAGCGCATCGGCACTCGCCTCCGCAGCCGCCACCGCGAGGCCGTCCGGACCCCAAGCCATGCCCGAATCCTCGTAAATCGTGGGCGGCAACCCCTCCGCACGTGCCGGCTCGACCCCGAGAAACACGTGACGCTCAACGCCGAGCATGCCAAGCGCGGTGCGCAGCTCGTTCTGGCGGGCGACGGCCAAGCCGTGGGTCGCGACGAGGGCCTCCAGGGGACCGGCCACAACCTCACCCTGCTCACCTCTCGTGAGCGTGACGAGCAGTGGCTCGCGCCCCGCCTCGGCGAGCGCCGCAAGCGTCCCGCCGGTCGCGATGGTCTCGTCATCCGGATGCGCGTGCACGAACATCACCCGCGCACGACCGTCGAACCACTCCATTGGGTCACTCATTACGCATCCCTCCCACAGGCTTTCTCAGAGACAGTACCCTTGCTCCGCGACGACTACCCGTGCTCATTGTCGTTGAGCAACGGTACCCGTCGCGGAGTGTAGGTACTCGCGCCGCACGCACGCCGCACGCAGCACGCACGCCGCTCACTGCTCGGCGAACCACGACCGCAGCAGCTTTTCCGCCGCTTCCTCGCCTATCGGCCCCTCGTCGAGCCGCACCTCGAGCAGGTACCGGTACGCGCGACCAACCAGAGGCCCCGGCCCGATCCCAAGAATCGCCATGATCTGCTCGCCATCGAGCTCGGGCCGCACGGCCGCGAGCTCCTCAGCCTCGGCGAGCTCGTCGATTCGACGCTCGATGTCGTCGTAGGCGTGTGCGAGCCGCTCGGCCTTCCGCCGGTTCCGCGTCGTGACGTCGGCGCGCGTGAGGATATGCAGCTGTTCGAGCTCCCCGCCGGCGTCGCGAACGTACCGGCGCACCGCGGAGTCGGTCCACTGCTGATCGCTGTACCCGAAGAACCGCAGGTGCAGTTCGATCAGCCGCGCCACCCGCTTGATCGTGTCGTTGTCGAAGCGGAGCGCGCGCAACCGCTTCCTGGCGAGCTTCGCCCCGACGACGTCATGATGGTGGAAGGTCACGCCGCCGCGCTCAAACCTTCGCGTCGCCGGCTTCCCGATGTCGTGCAGCAGGCTCGCGAGCCGAAGCACCAGGTCGGGGGAGTGGGCACCCTCAGGTGCGCGCGCCACCTCCAGCTCGATCGCCTGCGTGAGCACGGTGAGGCTGTGCTCGTAGACGTCCTTGTGCCGGCCGTGATCATCCTGCGTGGCGACGAGGTCGGTAAGCTCCGGAAGAAAGCGGTCCGCGAGGCCGGTGTCGACGAGCAGGCGAATGCCCAGCACCGGGTCGGGCGTCGCGAGGAGCTTCACGAACTCGTCGCGGATCCGCTCGGCCGAGACGATATCGAGTCGTTCGGCGAGCGTCACCATCGCACCCTGCGTCTCGGGGACGACGTCGAAGCCGAGCTGCGACGCGAATCTCGCGGCTCGCATCATTCGCAAGGGATCGTCGGTGAACGAATCCTCCGGCGCCCCCGGTGTGCGGATCCGACCCGCCAGCAGGTCCTCGATCCCTCCCGAGACATCGACGAGCCGTAGATCCGGCAGCATGAGCGCGAGCGCGTTGATCGTGAAGTCGCGGCGCACGAGGTCGCCCTCGATCGTGTCCCCGTAACTCACCTCGGGCTTGCGCGAGTCGTCGCGGTAGGTCTCGGCGCGATAGGTCGTGACCTCGATGTCTTCGCCGTGGAGCCGGGCCGCGATCGTGCCGAACTCTCGACCCACGTCCCACACATTGCGCGTGAGACTGTCGAGGATTGCGCGCGTTTCCTCAGGCCGAGCCGACGTGGTGAAGTCGAGGTCGGTGACCGTGCGTCCGAGCAGCGCATCGCGCACGGGTCCGCCGACGAGCGCGAACTCGTGCCCGCGGTCAGCGAACGCTCGAGCAAGCTCGGCGACGGGAGCCGAAGATGCAATCGAGCGCAGGGCATCCATGGATTCGGCGATGGGTCGCATCCTCCCAGGGTACCGCGACGGCCGCGGACTCAGCACCGTCGCACGACGACTGCTTAGACTGACAGCATGCCGCTTCGCTCCCGCTCCTCGCGCGCGTTCACGCCGATCCGGGAGAAACTGGCACCGGCGATCACGATGGCACTCGCATTGGCGCTCGCGGCGCTTTTCGGGCTCATCACGATCCCCCCCTCCGCCGCGCGCGCGGTCGAGGAGCCGGAGCCCCCGACCGCGGTGCCCGCCGAGCTCCTCATCGCGCCGGTCGAGGCCGTCGTCGATCCCTCGGCGAACCAGATGAGCTTCGCCGTGCGCGTCGAGAACCCGGGGGAGACGGAGCTGGCGGCCGGCCGCCTGCAGGTGCAGCTCGCGCTCTCCCGAGTGGACACTGTCGCCCAGCTCGACGATCCCTTTCCCGGTGGCGTCCGGATTGCGGACCTCGAGATCGGAACCACCGCCGCGGGGGAGTCGCAAACCGTCCGCGTGACGGTGCGCGGCGACGACCTGCCACTCACCGACACCGATCGGCCGGGCGTCTATCGGGTGCAGGCGGAGCTTGCTCCGCTCGAGAGCGCCGAGGACACGGCCCCCGCGGACGCGAACCTCACAGACACAGACGCAGCAGGTCCGGAGGGTAGGGATCCCGAGAGCATCGACGACCCAAGCGGGGGAGCCGGGGTCGAAACTGACTCCGCGGCAGACACCGGTTCCAAGGTCGAAGCGGGTGAAGACGCCGCCGGAGACGCCGACACCGAGGCCGACTCCGCGCCGGAGGTCATCACGGCCGACACGGCTGTCGTTTGGCGGGGACCGGGATCCCTCGCCGCGGCCAGCCCGACCGCGGACCTCGCCGCCGAACCGGCACGTGCCCGGCTCGGCACGATCGTTCCACTCCTCCTCCCCAGAAACATCGACGCCATGCCGACCACCGCGCAGCTCGGCGACCTTGCCCCGAGACTCGATGCGCTCCTCGACACAGCCGTCAGCGCGCGGGCCACGCTCGCGATCGACCCGCGCCTCATCGCGGGCATCCGACTGTGGGGCGACGCGGCCCCGGCGAGTGCGCGGAACCTGCTCGAACGGCTCGAGACGATCCCGCTGCAGAGCTTCCTACTCCAGTTCGCCGACGCGGACCCAGCCGCCCAGGCCGCACTCGGATACACGGAACTGCTGCAGCCCACCGAGCTCTCCTTCGCCACGCGATACGGTGGGGGCGAGGGATCCCCGAACGCAGACATCCCCTCGCTCGAAGAGCTGCTCGACTGGCCGCAGCAACGCACCCCAGTCGGGTGGCCGGCCGAGGGCCAGGTCGACGGCGCAACACTGGATCTGCTGACGACTGAGGGCATCGACACGCTCGTGCTCAGCTCCGACAACGTCGACCTGGACGACGGGCCGAACGCCACGCTCGGCAAACGCAGCGCGCTCATCGCCGACGCGCGACTCGGGGATTCCGTCAGGCTCGCCGTCTCTGGCGGCGAGGAGATCGACCGGCAATCGGGGCTGTCAACCGCGATCGTGCAGCTCGCCCTTGCGGCTCAGAACGAGGGGCCGGACCTGCTCCTCACCCTTGATCGCGGCGCGATCGCAAGCGCCGAACAGCCAGAAGCGGTGCTCGATATTCTCCTCGATCTCGAGTGGGTCACGCCCGTCGTCACCACGGATTTGAGCGAGGGATCCGCAACCCTGCGAGCGGCCGCCCCCCTCGAGGAGCGGCGCGAACTCCTCCGCCGATCCGCCGCCGAGGAGGCGGACGTCACCGCGGTTGGCGCGGTGCTGCTGCACCCCGAAGATCTCGCCGGCTACCAGCGCGCGCGCCTGCTCAACCTATTCGCGACCCGCTACGCGGCCGCCGACGTGAACTTCCCGGCCGCCGCCGAACGCTTCGCGGAACGTGACAACGAACTCCGCACCGGAGTGCACGGCCTGCGCACGGAAACCACGCAACTCGTCGGCACGTCCACCCGCGTTCCCGTCGAACTGCGCAATGCGCTCCCCTTCGAGGCCATCGTGAACGTGCGCGTCGACCCGGCCTCCGCGGCGCTCCGCCTCGACGAGCGCGTGTTCCCGGAGATCACCGTGCCGGCGGAGGGCGCCGCCCGCGTACTCGTGCCCGTGCTCAGCCGCGTCTCCTCAGGTGAGTCCGCCCTGCTCCTCGAGGTCACCGACCAATCAGGGGAGTACATCGCCGTCACCGACGTGCTCCCGCTCACCATTCGGAGTGGCATCGAGGCGATTGCACTGTGGGTTCTCGGCGCTGCCGCCGCGCTGCTGCTCGTCTTCGGCACCGTGCGCAGTGTGCAACGGCGCCGAAGATGGCGTGCGGGGCAGGTCGCGGATCCCTCGCCCGAATCGGATGAATATGGCGCCGGGGAGCCCGGGACCGGTCAGTAATTCCGGGAGCGTAGCCCCGCATCGGCTGAGAACCAGGTTCCGCGGAATACCACGCCTCTAGGATGAGTTGTAACCCACGCGGCCGCAATCACATCAGCCGCGCGCAACGACTGTGCCCCGCAACGACTCTGCCCGAGGAGCTTCATGCACCAGATCATCATCATCGGTTCCGGCCCGGCCGGTTTCACCGCCGCGATTTACGCCGCACGAGCGGACCTGAAGCCGCTGATGTTTGCGAGTTCCGTCGCGATCGGCGGGGAGCTCATGAACACCACCGATGTGGAGAACTTCCCCGGATTCCCCGAAGGGATCCAGGGGCCCGACCTCATGCAGAAAATGCAGGAGCAGGCCGAAAAGTTCGGCACCGAAGTCCTGTATGACGACGTCACTGAGGTCGACTTCTCCGGCCCCGTCAAGCGGGTCACCACAGCCGATGGCACCGTGCACGAGGCGCACGCCGTGATCTACGCGACCGGCTCGGCCTACCGCAAGCTCGGGGTGGAGGGCGAAGAACGGCTCTCCGGTCACGGGGTGTCGTGGTGCGCGACCTGCGACGGCTTCTTCTTCCGCGAGCAGGTCATCGCGGTCGTGGGCGGGGGAGACTCGGCGATGGAAGAGGCTACGTTCCTCACGCGCTTCGCCGACAAGGTGTACGTGATCCACCGCCGCGACGAACTCAAGGCCTCGAAGATCATGCAGCAGCGCGCCTTCGACAACGAGAAAATCGAGTTCATCTGGAACTCGACGGTCGAGGCAATCCGTGGCGACGACGCGGTGAAGAGCCTCACGCTGCGCAGCACCGTTGACGACTCGACGCGGGAGCTCGACGTGACCGGCGTGTTCGTCGCGGTCGGCAACGATCCGCGCACGCACCTGGTGCACGGCCAGCTCGACCTCACCGAGGCCGGCACGATCGCCGTGGATGGGCGCAGCTCCAAAACCTCAGTACCCGGGGTCTTCGCGGCGGGCGACGTCATCGACCCCACCTACCGTCAGGCCGTGACCGCAGCAGCGTCGGGCACCGTTGCCGCACTCGACGCCGAGCACTACATCGCCGCACTCGAAGACCAGTAGACGACCGCCCCCGACCGGGGCACAACCGAGGGAGAACACCATGTCAGAAGCCATCATCGTCGACGAGCAGTCGTTCGACACCGCCGTGCTCAAGAGCGAGCTACCCGTGCTCGTCGACTTCTGGGCCGCGTGGTGCGGTCCGTGCCGCATGGTCGCGCCCGTGCTCGACGAAATCGCGGCCGAGCAGAAGGGCAAGCTCATCATCGCGAAGCTGAACGTTGATGAGAACCCGAACCTCGCGGCCCGCTACCGGATCACCTCCATCCCCGCGATGAAGGTGTTCAAGAACGGTGAGGAAGTGCGCGAGATCATCGGCGCCATGCCGAAGCAGGCCATCGAGAACGAGCTCAGCGGCATCATCTGAGCTGATTCTTCGGAGTGGGTCGGGGCGCTGCGCCTCGGCCCACTTTTTTTGTGTGCGCTTGTGTTCGCTCAGCGATCCCTCGTCAGCGCTTGGTTTCTCCCGTCAGCGGGGGATCTCTGGTCTGCGTACCGGACACGCCGAGTTCCGAGTACGCAGAGACGAGATAGTACGCAGAGCGTAGACGGCCGCATGGCACGGAGAGTGTTGCGACAGGGATCCGCAGCCCCTCGGCACACTCAGTGCGCGCGGCGCTCGACACTCAGCATCCAGGATGGGCGAAATTCAAGCCGCGCAGGCACACCGCACGCAACGCATCCGGCACACGCAGCATGCAAAGCCGCACCTACGGCACTCAACCCAACAGCGCCCGGCGCTCAGTTGAAGCCGGGGTCTCCGAGCTCCGAGAGGATGCGCTTCAGGTCGGCAATCGTCGAGAAATCCACGATGATCTGGCCTTTCTTCGCCCCAAGCTTCACCGTGACGCGAGTGTCGAAGCGGTCACCGAGCCGATCGGAGATCTCACTCAGCTGGGCTTGCACTCCACCGGCCCGCGGCTTCGGCAAACGACGCTTCGGCACCTCACCAGCGGCCGCCTCGGCGCCGCGCACCGAAAGACCCTCGTTGACAATCTTGTCGGAAAGCCGCTGCATCGCCTCGGCATCTCCGTCGAGCGAGAGGATCGCCCGAGCGTGCCCGGCTGAAAGCACTCCGGCAGCGACCCTCGCCTGCACGGGCTCGGGCAGCTTGAGGAGTCGGATCGTGTTCGAGATCTGCGGCCTGGAGCGCCCGATTCGCTCGGCGAGCTGCTCCTGCGTAATGCCGAAATCTGCGAGCAACTGCTGGTACGCCGACGCCTCTTCGAGCGGGTTGAGCTGCGCGCGGTGCAGGTTCTCGAGGAGCGCGTCGCGCAGCATATGCTCGTCGGCGGTGGAGCGGATGATCGCAGGGATCGTCTCAA
This sequence comes from Leucobacter sp., assembly GCA_041655455.1. GTDB lineage: Bacteria > Actinomycetota > Actinomycetes > Actinomycetales > Microbacteriaceae > Leucobacter. The sequence goes on from JBBAFK010000002.1 coordinate 133,009, forward strand.
GCCCGGCACGCTTCGACGCGCGCAGACGACGCTCACCCATGATGAGCTCATAGCGCGGTTCACCCGCCGCGGCTCCCTCGAGCTCCCGCACAACGATCGGCTGGAACACCCCGAACTCGCGCACACTGTGCGTGAGTTCTTCGAGCGCCTCTTCGTCGAACTCGGTGCGCGGCTGCAAGCGGTTGGGAACGATGTCGTCCACGGGAAGTCGGGTGAGCTGCGCCCCCGGAACTTCTTGCAGGTCCGCGGATCCCTCAGCCTTAGTTTCAGATTCGACCACCGCAGCGGCTGCTCCGCTTGCCGGGAAGAACACGTCCACCGGACGTTCCCCCGAAGTCGATGACTGGGGGATCAGTGCGCCGATACCGCGACCGAGACCACTCCGCTTCTTCGTCGCCATGCTTGCTATGCTCCTTCGTCATTCTGCGCCACAGGTACTGCAGCCCCACGACCTGCGCCACGATCCGCGATCTCCGCCGCGGCCTCCAAATATGCGAGTGCGCCGATCGAACTCGCGTCATATGCGTGCACCGTCTGCCCGTAGCTCGGTGCTTCCGAGATGCGCACGGAGCGGGGGATCACGGTGTTCAGCACCTCTTCGGGGAAGTGGGAGCGGACCTCCCGGGCTACCTCTTGCGCGAGATTCGTTCGTGCGTCATACATCGTCAGCATGATGGTGGAGACGCGGAGCGCGGGGTTGAGGTGCTTCTGGATGAGCTGGATGTTACCAAGGAGCTGGCTCAGGCCCTCGAGCGCGTAGTATTCGCACTGAATCGGGATGAGCACTTCGCTCGCAGCGACGAAGGCGTTGACGGTGAGAAGCCCGAGCGAGGGCGGGCAGTCAATGAACACGTAGTGGAAGAGTTCATCGGCTTCGCGGAGAAAACTCTCGAGGGCAGTGCGCAGACGCTGCTCACGAGCCACCAATGACACGAGTTCGATCTCGGCGCCGGCCAGGTTGATCGTCGACGGCACGCACGACAGTAGATCGTGGTCGGTGGTGGGCTGGATCACCTCAGCGATACTCTGATCGCCGAGCAGCACGTCGTAGATGCTCATGACTTCGGGCCGGTGTGGGACACCAAGCGCGGTCGACGCGTTGCCCTGCGGGTCGAGATCGATGACAAGGACTCGTGCTCCCCGACGCGCGAGTGCGGAGGCCAGGTTGACGGTTGTCGTGGTCTTGCCGACGCCGCCCTTCTGGTTCGATACCGTGATGACGCGTGTCTCTTCGGGCAGCGGCGAGACGGTCTCTGCGAGTCGTCGGCGACGTCGTACCTTGTCCGCGAGGTGGTCGCCTACGAGAGAGCCTTCAGCCATGACTTCCCACCCTAGCCCGAAACACCCTGGTCGTCTCGGCGAGGAGACCCTCGCCGAGCTCCTGAACCTCGACGTCACGTACGCGATACTTGCGCAGCACCTTTTCGGCCGCTCGTATCTCCTCATCGATCGAGGCTCCCTTGAGGAACAGCATCTCGCCGCCGTCGCGCAAGAGGGGTGCGGCGAGCGGCACGAGCTTGCGCAGTGCCGTCACGGCCCGCGCAGTCACCTGGTCAACTTCGAACGCACCGTGAAATTCTTCGGCACGCCCCCGCCTCACTTCGACGTTTTCAAGGTCGAGTCGGTCAATCTGCGAGTTCAGCCACGCGCACCGCCGCTCCATGGGTTCGATGAGCAGGAAGTGGGCGTCGGGTCGCACGATCGCGAGCACCAGTCCAGGCATCCCGCCGCCCGTCCCGATATCGGCGACGCGCGAGCCGCTATCGATGAGCGGAGCCAGAATTGCGGAGTTGAGCACGTGCCGCGTCCAGAGTCGCGGCGCTTCGAGTGGACCGATGAGGCCGAGCTGCTCACCGCGCGTGCCGAGATCCCTCGCGAACTCCCGAAGGGTCTCAATGCGGGCGCCGGCGATCTGAGCGGCAGCGGTGGGCTCCGGCTCGATGTTCAGTTCCTGCTCCACAGGGATCTCCTTCGACGTTACCGCCGGCCGATCCACGGCCGGCGTACCCACCCCCGCACGGTGTTTCACGTGAAACAACCGAGATTACGCACGACTGACGATCAGTCGACGACCCCGCCCTTCCCCACGTGATTCCGAGTAGTAGCCACGCGAGGCGACCTCATCATGTACTAGCTTGCGCTCATAGGAGGACATCGGTTCAAGCTCGACTTCATCGCGGCCCGCGGCAATCTGCGCGATCGCGGCATCGACCATTCCATTGAGCTCGACCGCCCGTGCGTCTCGCGAACCGCCGATGTCGATGACGAGGCGGGTGAAGCGTCCCGTCTTCGCCTGCACGGCGAGGCGAGTGAGATCCTGCAGAGCCTGCACCGTGTCAGGCGTTGCCAAGCGCTCAAGATCCTGGTCCCCGCCGGTGACCGACACGTAAGCGCGACCACCCGCGACGTCAATGTCGAGATCGCCGTCGAGATCTGCGATGTCGAGGAGACCCTCGAGGTAGTCAGCGGCGAGATCGCCGTCGGCCTCGAGCTCCTCGAGGCTCAGCTCTTCCACACGACTGGATGCGCGGTCAGTGCTCACGGATGCCCTCACTTGTTCTTCTTCTTATTCTTGGCGCGCTTCGCGCTCATCGGTTGTTGGCGCTGGCCCTGCGAGTCAGACGCAGTTTCGATCGCTGCCTCTTCCTCCGCGCTCAGCTTACCCTTTGCCTTGAGGCGAGCCTGACGTGCCCGCCAGGCCTCACTGCCGGGGGTGGGCATGCTGCGGATCACGATGAACTGCTGACCCATGGTCCACAGGTTCGAGGAGAACCAGTAGAGGTTCAGCGCGAGCGGGAACGCGACACCAGAGAAGAGGAACGCGAACGGAATGATGTACAGCATGATCTTCTGCTGCCGGTACATCGACGACTGCTTCGTCTCATCCGAGACGTTCTTCGACATGATCTGCAGCTGCGTGAAGAACTGCGAGGCGATCATGAGGATCATGATGGCGCCCAGCAGCACGACCACCATCCAGTTGCCGGTCTCCCAGCCCTGAGTGAAGGTCATCTTCAGCGGCGCACCGAAGATCGTTGCCGCGTTGAAACTGTCAGTGAGCTCCTGGGTCATCGCCCCGACGCCCGGCTGGCCCACCCCGTCGCCGCCACTGCCCATCGCACCCGAAGCCTGTCGCAGCACGTAGAAGAGCGAGAAGAAGATCGGCATCTGGATGAGGATCGGCAGGCAAGAAGCGAACGGGTTCGTGCCGTGCTTCTTATACAGCGCCATCGTCTCGCGGCTCATGGCCTCGCGCGAGTACTGATCCTTCTTCCCCTTGTACTTGTCCTGGATCTTCTTCATATCCGGGGCGAGATCCATCATTCGACGCTGCGACTTGATCTGGCGCACGGTGATGGGAATAAGTGCGGATCGAACGACGACGACCAGGCCGATAATGGAGAGCACCCAGGTGACGCCCGAGGCTGGGTCCATACCAATCCAGGTGAAGAGCCAGTGCCAGACCGCTAGCACGAGCTCAACGAGCCAGCGCAGCGGCCAGAGTATCGTTTCGATGAATTCCACCGGGTTAGGCCTTTCGGTCTTGCGGGCGGACGAATCCGCGATCGTTGATCATGTAGTTCGGGTGGAGGCCTTCGGGCACGTCATCGATGCCTCCCGGACTGAAGGGGTTGCAGCGCAGCAGCCGCCAGATGGTCAAGACCACTCCGACGACAAATCCGCGTTGCTGGTACGCCTCTAGAGAATACCTGGAACACGATGGGTAGTATCTGCAGACCTGACCGTAGAGCGGAGAAACAACGCGACGGTAGACGTGCATGATTCCGATCGCAAGATTTCGCGGCAACAACCAGATTTCGAGCAGCACCCGGCTCACACAGAGCTCCGATCCCTCGGACGTTCCCGTTTCGTCTGTGCGTTAGCCGGAGATGCTTTGGCCAGGGATGCTTTGGCCAGGGATCGCCCGACCTCTTGCTCCAGCACCGCAAACGGCGCTTCCGCACTTGCCGGCAACGCACGAATCACCACGTCGACCCCCGTGAGCCCGTCGGCCAAGTGGCGTTGGGCGATCGTTTTCAGGCGACGGCGGACGAGATTGCGGACGACGGCACCGCCGACGGCCTTAGAAACAATGAACCCGAAGCGTGCGGGCATTTCCGGAGAACGAAAAACCGCGTGGACGATGCAGTTCGCACCTCCCACGCGGCGACCGGTTCGTACAACGCGCCGGTAGTCGTCTCCCCGGGTGATCCGGTACTGCCGAGCAGGCATGACCGAGGGGAGAAAACGTCTTACGCCGTCAGCTTCGTGCGGCCCTTGCCACGACGAGCCGAAACGATGGCGCGTCCGGCACGGGTGCGCATGCGGGCGCGGAAACCGTGCACCTTGGCGCGGCGGCGGTTATTGGGCTGGAAGGTACGCTTGCTCATGAGTGACTCCGTGACTTTTGGAACAGATCCCCAAGGCTCGGTAACCTCGAGGAAGTCGGATCTGGGCGGAGTGCAATCCCGGGGTGGATCGCGGCGCGATCCCTCGCAAGACACGCTGGCGCTGAAGCACCAGGTCACTGTCGCCCATACAAGGTATTTACTCTACGCGACTTAAGACCCACCGTCAAAGCGGAATCTTGTTACGCCTGACCCTCCAGATGGCTCCTTCTTCGTGACACGAGAGATTTCACTGGAACGACTTGCCTGTGGAGAAAACTGTGACTAACGTGAACGCAGGCCACTCTCCAGCCACGTCGCATCTCGACTCTCCCCAGTAACGGCGCGGATTTGGTTGTGGATAACTCTGAGGATAACCTTCCGGGCCTGCAGGCCAAATCGAACCGAATGAGCGAATGACCGAGGACGAGGTACAGGACGTCTGGGCGCGAGTGACCCAGTCGGTGATGGCTGACCCCGCAGTGGGCCCGACGCTCGGCGCGCACCTGGGTCTGGCGGTGCCGCGCGGTATGGCGGCCGGAACCCTGTACCTCGCCGTGCCGCTCGAGTTCACCCTGAAGCTCCTGGAGAATCGCCTTCGCCCAGCCATCATGACCGCGATTGCGGCGATGCCGGAGGCAGAGAATATCGAGAATTTCATCGTGCTCGTCGATGAGGATGCTCACCCGGCCATCGACCCGGAGCCCACGGACCCTGCCGACGAGCATGAAACCACGGCGCCCCGCAACCGCCGAGAAAGCCCTCGTCCGCTCGACGAGCCTCGCCCGCGTCACGGTGTCGAGGATCGAGTCGACAGCAGGCTCAACGACAAGTATCGGTTCGACAGCTTCGTGATCGGCCAGTCCAACCGTTTTGCACACGCAGCGGCGGTGGCGGTCGCCGAAGCTCCGGCACGCGCCTATAACCCGCTGTTTATTTACGGCGATTCGGGCCTCGGCAAGACCCACCTGCTGCATGCAATCGGCCACTACGCACGCGAACTCTTCCCGGATGTGCGCGTGCGCTATGTCAGCTCTGAAGACTTCACGAACGACTTCATCAACTCGATCGCGAACAACCAGGGCGCGGCGTTTCATTCACGGTACCGCAGCGTTGACATTCTCCTCGTCGATGACATCCAGTTCCTGCAAGACAAGGTCGAAACGCAGGAAGCGTTCTTCCACACCTTCAATACCCTGCATGACCACAACAAACAGGTCGTGATCACAAGCGATGTGCAGCCCAAGCAGCTGCGGGGCTTTGAGGAGCGGATGCTCTCCCGCTTCGAATGGGGGCTTCTCACCGACATCCAGGTGCCCGACCTCGAGACTCGGATCGCGATTTTGCGCAAGAAGGCCCAGCGCGAGGGGCTCGATATCGATCACAGCATCCTCGAGTTCATCGCGAGCAAGTTCACGTCGAACATTCGTGAGCTCGAGGGCACACTGATTCGGGTGACCGCGTACGCGAGCCTCAATCAGCAGCGCATCGATATGCAGCTCGTACACACGGTGCTCAAGGATCTCATCACGCTGGATGCCGATAACGAGGTGCAGCCTTCCGACATCATCAGTCGCACGGGGGAGTACTTCGACCTGTCCGTCGATGAGCTCTATGGTCCCTCACGCGCGCAACAGATCGCTCTGGCACGGCAGATCGCGATGTATTTGTGCCGCGAACTCACGCCGCTCTCCCTTCCGAAGATCGGCCAACTGTTCGGCGGACGCGACCACACCACGGTGATGTACGCACACAAGAAGATCACGCAGCTGATCGCCGAGCGTCGCTCCGTATACAACCAGGTGACCGAGCTCACCACGCGGATCAAACAGGGATCCCGCTAGCCCTTCCAGGTTGCTGCAGCCCGTTGCCTTTCGGACGGAATTTTCCGCTTCTGTCCGCACCTCTGCACACCATTTCGGCGCATGACTCATCCACAGTCCACCGCCACCTGTGGATAACTGGGGACAACTCGCCTGAGTCTGTGGATGACTCGGCCTTGCATGTGGACGAGGCTCTTCGCCGAAGGATCGGCATGATCATGCGGATCTGTGTCTCTCCACTGCCCGCCAACAAGTCACAATGATGTAGTTCACTACTCCTATCCGGCGTGTCGAGGGTTATCCACACTCTCCACAGGTGTTAACACTGTTAACCCTTCTTCTTTCTTCTTCGGTCATTCGATAACAAGTTCCTGACGACGCGGAATGCGCCGTCATCGAGGCTCGGCTCACACCCCGGGTGACTCCGATCGGCGAGTATGCAAAGATTGTGAGGCCGGGTCGCGTGTCTGCTCAACGTTCACACGCAGGAGAGGAAGCCAGATGAGATTCATCGTCAACCGCGACGTGTTCAGTGACGCCGTTTCGTTTGCGGTGAAGCTGCTGCCTCAGCGGCCGACGCAGCCCCTGCTCAGCGGGGCACTCATCGAGGCCGAGGGTGAGGAGCTCACGATCTCCTCGTTCGACTACGAGGTGTCAGCCCGTACTGCGATCACCGCAGCGGTGACCGAGCCTGGACGTGCACTCGTGTCAGGCAGACTCCTCAGCGAGATCGCTCAGCGCCTGCCCGCGACAGACGTGGAGGTGTTGTTGCAGGAGAACCGAGTGGAGATCCGTTGCGGGTCTGCGAACTTCAGCCTGCCGGCGATGCCCGTTGAAGAGTTTCCGCAGGTGCCGCGGGTCGATACCGTCTCTGGCTCGGTGCCGGCGGACGTGTTCGCCGATGCGGTGGCTCAGGTATCGCTCGCCGCGTCGAAGGATGACGTGACGCCCGTCATCACCGGTGTGCAGTTCGAGATCGACGAGAACTCTCTCACGCTCACTGCGACGGACCGCTACCGGGTCGCCACTCGAGGCATCGACTGGGAGAACCAGAGCGATCAAGGCTCTATGAACGCGCTTGTGCCCTCGAAGATCGTGACCGAGGTCGGCAAGACGTTCGGCGGTGATGGGCAGGTGCAGGTCGCGATCGTAAAGAGTGAGGATCGCGAACTCGTTGCTTTCACCGGTGGGTCGAAGACCGTCACTTCGCTACTGATCAAGGGCAATTACCCTCCGGTCGGGCGGCTGTTCCCGGAGTCGGTCGACAACTACGCGGTTGTGAATACTGCGGATCTCGTCGAAGCCGTTGGGCGCGTGGGTCTGGTGCTCGAACGCGAGGCGGCACTGCGATTCACCTTTGCGGAGGGGTCCGTGACGCTCGAAGCGGCAGGCACAGAGTCTGCGCAGGCGGTGGAGACGATCGATGCGCACCTGGTGGGCGAGGAGATGGTCGTGTCCCTGAAGCCGCAGTTCCTGCTGGACGGCCTTCGTTCCACGCACTCAGAGTTCGCCCGAATCGGCTTTACCCGCACGGACAATCCGGGTAAACCCGGTCCGGTGCTCATCACCAGTCAGCGCAGCAAGGATGAGTCGGACGAGGCCAGCTTCCGCTACTTGCTGCAGCCCAACCTGTTGCTTCGCTAGGAGTCGCGGGTGCGGGTCGCCCATCTCTCCCTCGGAGACTTTCGGAATTATCGGAGTGTGGACCTCGAGCTCGCACCCGGTGCGAACCTGATCGTTGGGCGGAACGGCCAGGGGAAGACGAACCTGGTCGAGGCAATCGGATACTTCTCCACGCTTCGTTCGCATCGGGTATCCGGTGACACCGCGCTCATTCGCGCCGGTGCGGAGCAGGCGACGCTGCAGATGCGCGTCGAGGCCGCGGGTCGGAGTGTGCTTCTCGAAGCACAGTTGATGAGGGATCGTCCCAACCGAGCTGCGGTGAACCGCAATTCCGTGCGTCCACGCGAGCTCACCCGGTGGTTTGCGTCGGTGGCGTTCGTTCCGGAAGACCTGAGTATCGTTCGTGGAGATCCCTCTGTTCGCCGGCGTTTCCTCGACGACGCCCTGACGGTCCGCTATCCGATCGCCGGAGGAGCTCTTGCGGACTATGAACGCGTACTTCGTCAGCGCACAGCGCTCTTGAAATCGGCCCGGGGGACCGGAGCTGAGGCGCTCGAATCGACCCTCAGCATCTGGGATGATCAGCTGATCGCTGCTGGTGTGCAGATCATGCTGGCGCGACGTGAGTTGGTGAGGGATTTGCGGGGGCCGCTGAGGCGGGCCTATTTCGCCCTGGTCGAGCAGGATCACGGACCGAGTCTTGAACTTCACGAGTCCGTGGGTGGTGCGCTGGGTGTTTCACGTGAAACATCTCCGCGGGTTGAGGGTGACCATGTTTCACGTGAAACACTCGCGGGAGAGTTTCGGGACGCGCTCCAATCCGTGAGGCGCAAGGAGCTGGAACGCGGAGTGACGCTCGTGGGGCCACACCGGGATGATGTGCACCTCGAACTCAATAGTCTTCCGGTGAAGGGATATGCGAGCCACGGGGAATCGTGGTCGTTCGTGCTCTCACTCAAGCTCGCTCTCGCCACGGTTTTGCGGGATGAGTCGCCGGCCGGCGATCCGGTGATCATCTTGGATGACGTTTTCGCGGAGCTCGATCGGGGTCGCAGGTCGCGGCTGATGGATGCGGTGGCAGGGTTCGAGCAGGTCCTGGTGACAGCTGCCGTCGAGGAGGACATCCCAGAAGGGATTGACTGGCACCGAACTGTGATCGAGGATGGCGAGATCGTGGGCGGGGGAGTGCGGGATGGGTAAGGCGGACAGCGGCTTTGCGAGCGCTGCGTACCTGCGCGCCAAGTCTGTCTGGCGCGGCGCACCCGTCAAGCGCCGCCGCCGCACGGAGACTCCTGGAGGAACGAAACCGTTCGGTCAGGGAAGGGATCCCCGCCCGCTCGGGGCGGTGCTCGATGCGATATCGAGCGACTTCGGGTGGAGTGGTGAGTTAGACCAGGCCCGTCTGATCGTGGAATGGGACGAGTTCGCCGGGGAAGCGACGGCAGAACATACTGAGGTGCTGGGCGTGAGTCACGGCGTGCTGCAGGTGCAGTGCGATTCCACCACGTGGGCCACCGAGCTTCGACGACTCCGCGCCGAAATGCTGACACGCATTCTCGCCGATTATCCGAGTGCGGAGATTCGAGACATCAGGTTTCTCGCTCCGGGGGCTCCGAGCTGGCGGCACGGGCCGCGAACGGTTCGTGGCAGGGGCCCCCGCGATACCTACGGATAGGCTTCGCTCAGGCTCCTGTCGATGTTCCCGGCTGGGTGCAGGGACGTACTCGCTCTCCTAGGATTCAAAATATTCGAACCGTTGCAGGTTGCGCGCTGCGTAAAAAGACCCTGGAATCTTGAGTGATTCTCCTGCTTTTGCCAGCTCCCTGGAAGGCTGGGGACGATCCCTGGAAGGAAATGCGCCCGAGACGCACGAAAACCCCCGTTTTAGCGCTCAGAATTGATAGGCTGGTGTGCGGAAACGTTCCGGGCGGCGAAACGCGCTGAAAGCCCAGAAGAGGATAATTCAAGGCATGAGTTCAGAACAGGCCGCGGCTGCGGAAGAGTACGGCGCCGGTGCAATCCAGGTGCTCGAGGGGCTCGAGGCAGTACGCAAGAGGCCTGGCATGTACATTGGCTCAACGGGACCGCGCGGGCTGCACCACCTCGTGTACGAGATTGTGGACAACTCCGTTGATGAGGCGCTTGCGGGCTACTGCGACACGATCGACGTAACCATTCTCGAGGATGGTGCGATCCGAGTGGTGGATAACGGCCGAGGGATCCCGGTCGATCCGCACCCGACAGAGGGGCGTTCGACTGTCGAGGTCGTCTTGACCGTACTGCACGCCGGTGGCAAGTTCGGTGGTGGAGGGTACGCGGTTTCGGGTGGCCTCCACGGCGTGGGCTCTTCGGTGGTCAACGCGTTGTCGAGTCGCTTCGAGGTCGAGGTTCATCGCCAGGGTTTCACGTGGAACATGTCGTTCACCGACAGTGTTCCCGATGGACCGCTCAGCAAGGGTGCTCCGAGTGAGGATACGGGCACAACGATTACGTTCTGGCCCAGCACCGAAATCTTCGAAACGGTCGAGTTCGATTACCAAACGCTGCGGACCCGTTTCCAGCAGATGGCGTTCTTGAATAAGGGTCTCCGACTCACTCTTACTGATTTGCGGCCGCAAGAGCCCGTTGAGAATAGCGAGGGCGAGCTTGTCATTCCTGCCGCGCCGCACGATTCCTATCGTTACGATCGTGGCATTGAGGACTACGTTCACTACCTGAACTCCGCGAAACGAGCAGACCTCGTAAATGAGGAGATCATCTCCTTCGAGGCTGAAGACACCGAGCGGAAGATCGCGGTTGAAATCGCGATGCAGTGGACCACGGCGTATACGGAAAGCGTGCACACCTACGCGAACACCATCAACACGCACGAGGGTGGCACGCACGAGGAGGGATTCCGTGCGGCGCTGACCACACTCGTGAATCGGTACGCGCGCGAGAAGAACATTCTGCGCGATAAGGACGAAAACCTTTCTGGAGAAGACGTACGCGAGGGTCTCACCGCGGTCGTCTCAGTGAAGCTTGGCGAGCCGCAGTTCGAAGGCCAGACCAAGACAAAGCTCGGCAACACCGAAGCGAAGGCCTTCGTGCAGAAGGTGGTCGGAGACCAGTTGGGTGACTGGTTCGAACGTAACCCGGGCCCGGCGAAGGAGATCATTCGCAAGGCGATCCAAGCGGCAACGGCTCGTCTTGCAGCGCGGAAGGCGCGAGAGACGGCCCGGCGGAAGGGGCTCCTGGAATCCGGTGGGATGCCTGGCAAGCTTTCGGACTGCACGAGCAAAGATCCCACGATCTCCGAGATCTTCATCGTGGAGGGTGACTCCGCCGGGGGATCCGCGAAGACGGGACGCGACCCGCACACGCAGGCGATCCTTCCACTGCGAGGCAAGATTCTGAACGTTGAGAAGGCGCGGCTCGATCGGGCACTGAACAACGCCGAGGTGCAGGCCATGATCACCGCGTTCGGCGCCGGAATCGGGGAGGATTTCGACCCGGAGAAGGCCCGCTACCACAAGATCGTGCTCATGGCCGATGCCGATGTGGACGGCCAGCACATCACGACCCTGCTGCTCACCCTGCTGTTCCGATACATGCGGCCGCTGATTGATCTCGGTTATGTGTATCTCGCGCAGCCACCGCTGTACCGCATCAAGTGGGCAAATGCCGAGCACGAGTACGTGTACAGCGACGCCGAGCGTGACGTCCGACTCGCAGATGGCGCGGCGAACGGTAGGCGCCTCACGAAGGAGAGCGGGGTGCAGCGTTACAAGGGTCTGGGTGAGATGAATCACGAGGAGCTGTGGGAAACGACGATGAACCCGGAAACTCGGACGCTGCTGCAGGTCACCATGGATGACGCGGCGAATGCCGACGAGATCTTCGCCACCCTCATGGGGGAGGACGTCGAGGCCCGCCGCACCTTCATCCAGCAGAATGCGAAGGACGTGCGCTTCCTCGACATTTAGCATCGCGGTGGCCGCGCCCGGTGTATCCCGGCGGCCGAACCCAGCTCGAGACGCACGCACAGCAGGAGAGACGAAGAAATGACTGAAGAGAACCGTCAGGACCTAGAGCCTGGAATCGATCAGGGAGACGCCGCCTCGCACGGCAAGATCGACCAGGTGGACCTCAGACTCGAGATGCAGCGCTCGTACCTCGACTATGCGATGAGCGTGATCGTCGGGCGCGCCCTGCCCGATGTGCGGGACGGGCTCAAGCCGGTGCACCGTCGGGTCATCTACACGATGTACGACGGCGGCTACCGGCCGGATAAAGCCTTCTCGAAGTGCACCCGTGTGATCGGCGACGTGATGGGTCAGTTCCATCCGCACGGCGACAGCGCGGTCTACGATTCTCTCGTCCGCCTCGTGCAGCCGTGGGCCATGCGCTACCCGCTCGCGCTCGGGCAAGGCAACTTTGGTTCGCCGGGCAATGACGGCGCTGCAGCCCACCGGTACACGGAGACCAAAATGTCCCCGCTAGCCATGGAAATGGTGCGCGACATCGACGAAGACACCGTCGACTTCCACGATAACTACGACGGCCGCACACAGGAGCCAGCGGTACTCACCGCGCGCTTCCCGAACCTGCTGGTGAACGGTTCGGTCGGTATCGCAGTGGGCATGGCGACGAACATTCCGCCGCACAACCTGCGCGAAGTGTCTGAGGCGGCGATCTGGCACCTGGAACACCCCGAGGCGAGCCGGGAAGAGCTGCTTGAGGCGCTCATGGAGCGGGTGCACGGGCCTGACTTCCCGACGGGTGCCCAGATTCTCGGCACGAAGGGCGTCAAGGAGGCGTATCGCACGGGGCGCGGCTCCATCACGATGCGCGCTGTTGTGAATATCGAGGAGATTCAGGGTCGCACCTGCCTCGTCGTCACCGAGCTGCCGTACCAGGTGAATCCCGACAACCTGGCGATCAAGATCGCCGACCTCGTGAAGGAGAACAAGGTCCAGGGCATCGCGGATATCCGTGATGAGACGAGTGGCCGTACGGGTCAGCGCCTCGTCATCGTGCTTAAGCGCGATGCAATCGCGAAGGTCGTGCTCAACAACCTGTACAAGCACACCCAGCTGCAGGAGAACTTCGGCGCAAACATGCTCGCCATCGTCGACGGTGTGCCGCGCACGCTTGCCCTCGACGGCTTCATTACGAACTGGACGAAGCACCAGATTGAGGTGATTGTCCGACGCACGGAGTTCCGTCTGCGGAAGGCCGAGGCCGAAGCTCACATTCAGCGCGGCTACCTCAAGGCGCTCGACGCGCTCGACGAAGTGATCGCCTTGATCCGTCGCTCCTCCACGGTGGAAGAGGCGCGCGAAGGCCTCATGACGCTCCTCGGCGTCGACCAGCTGCAGGCAGACGCCATTCTCGGTCTGCAGTTGCGCCGGCTCGCGGCGCTTGAACGCCAGAAGATCCTCGATCTTGCCGCAAAGCTCGAGCAGCAGATCAAGGAGTACGAGGGTATTCTCGCATCCCCGGCGGAGCAGCGAGGGATCGTGGTTGACGAGCTCACTGAACTCGTCGATAAGTACGGTGACGAGCGACGCACCACGATCCTGCACGGCTACGACGGCGACATGTCGATGGAAGACCTGATCCCTGAAGAGGAAATGGTTGTCACCGTCACCCGTGGCGGTTACGTGAAGCGTACGCGCATCGACAACTACCGCTCCCAGCATCGCGGGGGTAAGGGAGTGAAGGGTGCCCAGTTGCGGGCCGACGATATCGTCGAGCACTTCTTCGTAACGACGACGCACCACTGGTTGCTCTTTTTCACGAACACGGGCCGTGTGTACCAGGCCAAGACCTACGAGGTTCCCGAGGGCGGTCGCGACTCGAAGGGTCAGCACCTTGCCAATCTGCTTGCACTCGCACCCGACGAGACGGTCACGCAGATTCTCGATGTGCGCGATTTTGAACACGCGCGATACCTCGTACTCGCCACTCGTGACGGACTGGTGAAGAAGACCGCACTTACCGAGTACGACACGAACCGCACGGGCGGAATCATCGCCATCAAGCTGCGCGAGGGCGACGAACTCGTTTCAGCGCTGATCGCGGAGAACACGGACGACATCCTGCTCGTCTCGCGACACGGCATGTCAGTGCGCTTCACCGCGTCTGATCAGGCACTTCGACCGATGGGCCGCTCGACGAGCGGAGTGCGTGGCATGAACTTCCGGGAAGGCGATGCACTGCTCTCGGCTTCAAGAATTGGTGAGGACGCCGGCTTCGTCTTCGTCGTTACCGAGGGTGGGTATGCGAAGCGAACCGCCGTCGACGAGTACCGGGTGCAGCAGCGCGGTGGGTACGGGATCAAGGTCGCGAAGCTCGATGAAAACCGCGGCGATCTGGTCGGTGGACTCATTGTCGACGAGGCCGACGAAGTGCTCGTGGTGCTCGCAAGCGGTAAGGTCGTGAGGTCGGATGTCGCCGAGGTTCCTGCGAAGGGACGCAATACGATGGGAGTCGTCTTTGCACGATTCCCAGAGGGTGACCGTATTATTGGCATCGCGCGAAATTCGGAACGCGGGCTCGATGACGAGGAGTCCGAGGCCGGGGAGTCCGTTCCCGCAGACAACGAGGAAGACCTGAATGACTAATACTGTCGCCGACAAGCTGGCAAAGAAGACCCGTAAGAAGGCGCCGGCGAAACAGGTTCGCCTGAAACTCGTGTACGTCGACTTCTGGTCGGCGGTGAAGTTCTCCTTCTTGATCTCCATCTGTCTCGCAATCGTGAGTGTGGTGGCGACGATCCTCATCTACACGGTGCTCATGCAAACTGGCGTCTTCAGCCAGGTGGACGCCCTGTTCATGGACATCGTCGGTGACGAGAACAGCCTCATGAACATCATCGGTTTCTCGCAGGTGCTCGGCTTCTCGGTTGTCGTCGGAATCTTGAACGTCATCGTCGGTACCGTGCTGGGTGCGCTCGCCGCCCTCGTGTACAACCTGCTCGTGCGCGTGCTGGGTGGTTTCCAGCTCGGGTTCACCAGCAATTAGGCGACCGGAAACGCGCCCGAAGTGCGGTTTCGATTTCTGATTTGACCGCGATTCGGGTAAAGTCGGTTTCTGGTCAAGGGGCTATAGCTCAGGCGGTTAGAGCGCTTCACTGATAATGAAGAGGTCCCAGGTTCAAGTCCTGGTAGCCCCACCACAATCTGCATCGAATCAACAGTTCTCCGGCCGTGGCTTTAACGTTCCGGAATCTGGATCGCACTCGAGTTCGGGCCCGAATTTCTAAGGCTGTTTTCCACCACAATCCGCGGGTCTCGGCACCTGATCAACCGCCCTGAAGCAGTAGGTCTCCCTATGTAAGCGCTTCTGAAGCGGTTGTGGGTGACTCTGGTCAGCAATTTTGTTTGGGGTTAGTCTATGTATGCACCATGTCGAATGTTCGAGCATTGGTGGAATCTCACGTAACGGCCGGCATTGAGCTGCCGGACACGGAGCAGGGGGCACGAGATTGGCATCGTCACGAAAGGCGCTGGCAGGAATCGCCATCGTTGTTACAACGTCCGGCCTGCTTCTCTCGGGCTGCACGGGCGCTCCCGAGCCCGTACCGGCAGAAGAAGTGCAACCCGTGGAGGAGGCCCCAGAGTTCTCCATCGAAGAGGTGGACTTCACGACGGTGGAGTGGTCGCTCTCACACCATGGGAGGATGATCCCCACCGATGGCCTGAGCTTCGCAGACGGCCCCGCGATCATCGAAACGGTCGAGTACACCATCGGCCAAGACCAGATTGTGTACGGTGACGCCGACGGTGATGGCGACCTCGACGCGATCGTTCCCGTCAGCGCCGTAGATGTGGTCGGTGGCGGCGTGGATCTCGGAACGGCCTGGTATCTATGGGCCGACGATGCCGGCACT
>JBBAFK010000003.1:0-111568 GCA_041655455.1 Leucobacter sp.
CCCCACCCCCGGTGATCACCGGGGGTGGGGGCCTGTCGCGGGCCGCTGAATCCGGGGACAAGGGGGTGCCGGTCTGAGGGGTGAGCGGGCAACCACCGACATATAGCGACAGGTAGGCAGCATTCGCACACCGGCGATCCGGCTCGGGGGCGAGGCAATTCAGAAGGAGTGGATCTCAGATGACCGACATTTACGGTGATTTTGATGCAATGCATGGCGATTCCGCGGCCATGCTGGAGAAGCAGGACCGGCTGCAGGCGATGGTCAAGCAGCTCGGCTCGATGTTGGAGACCGCGGCGACGGGCATGAAGGGCAAGGGCGAGGCGGCGCTGCAGCGTGTCGGCGCGGACCTGCAGCTGTTCGGGTCTCAGCAGGCCCAGACGCAGGGCGATCACGCCGACAAGATGAACACCTCGGTGGCCCTGCTGGATCAGGGTGATGACGACACCGCCCGGTACATCGATGCCGTCGAGAACATGACGGTGACCTAGCCGAGCAACCCACTCAGACCACTCACGACTCGAGAAAGCGAGCCAAAGACATGATCCAGTACAACATTCCGATCATCGAGCAGTGCGAAAGCATGCTCGCGCAGTGCAAGGCGATGACCGCCGAGGTCCATGCCGACGCCGTGGCGCTCAAGGCCCGCGCCGAGGAGCACTTTCGCGGCGGCGGCGGTGAGGGCTTCCAGGAGGACTACACCCGGGTGTTGGCCTTCGTCGAACAGCTCACCGGGAAGCTGCAGTCGGCCGGCCAGGCGCTGGCGCTGGGCAAGCAGGGCGTGATCGAGAAGGACGGCGCGATCCGGGGCCAGTACGGCAGCTGACGAAGGCTGTACTGGCGGGTGCGCCACGACGGCCCTGGTCACCTCACGGCCCGGCCCTGCCACCGGCAGGGTCGGGCCGTCGCCGTGAGCGGGGGATCAGTGAGAACACGCGACGACAGAGGAGTCCGACGGTGGCGGTGCGACCGACATTCGTGAACAGGCCGGCTCCGGCGGTGGCCGGTCCGCAGCCTGCGACCTCCATGGAGGTCAGCCGTGAGGCGCTGTGGCTGCTGCAGGCGCTGTGTGGGGTGGAGCAGATGCCGCCAGTGCTGGTGACCCGCCCCTTCTGCGACACCGGCGACCCTGCGGAACGACCGTGGGGACACCCCGGTGTGGAGGTGCTGCGGGAGAAGGGGCTGATCTTCGGCGACGAAGTTCATCCCCAGGTGCGTCTGTGGCTGGAGACGCTGGGCGCACCGGAGTTGGTGCTGGCGGCGATGATTCGCCGGGGTGGACAACATCTGCGGGTCGCGGTCGCCCGTCGCGGCGAGGCCACCGTCTCGGCGATGCAGTACGAGGATGACGTCACCGTCGAGTTTCTCGGCCACGGGGTCACGGTGTCGAACCTGGTTGAACGACTGCTGCCGGTGTGCGGACCACAGGTGGAACCCGCCCGTTTCAACGCGGTGACGGTGCCGACGGCCGACCTGCTGGGCGGGTTGGGCCAGATCGCGCGGGGCGAGCACTCCGCCGCGACGGTGTTCGGCGACCTGGGGATGGACAGTGACCAGTACCGGGTGGTCACGATGGCCTCCGACAACCCCATCATGGAGTGTGCCATCACCGCGCTGACGCCTGACGACAACGGTCTCGTCCAGGTGAGCAGGGCGGCGGCCACCGTGACCGACACGGAGTTGGGCCGGGTGCTGACCGGCCCCATCCGCAGCGACAACGGATCGTGGTGGACGTTGATCACCCCGGGCAGCAACGCCGCCGTGAAATCCGCTGTGGGCGCGGTGCTGACCATGGTCGGGGTCCGGGAGTGGGAAGAACGCCCTGCGCATCGCCGCTAGAGAAGCCGCGCATCCGCGACGCTCATCACTGAGGATGAGCAGACCCGAAGGCATACAAAACCCACCGACAGAATCAGACAGAAAGTGTGTTCACGCACTGCCTAAGTGTGACTAATATGTGCAATACTGAGGCAGTGGTAGGAGGCAGGCCCGTGCGGCGCAACAGGATCGAGACATTGTGAGCGACAACGACTTCTACAGGCAGTACCTGCAACCGGAGTCTCCGACGGCCGACCATCAACCGTCGGAGGAACCGGGCGCGGCCGATCCTCCCCACAACGGCACTGAGGCCACCGACGCGCACACCGACCCTCGGATGCCCGTGCTCGATCCCCACGCGGTGACCCCACCGCCGAGTCCGGAGGGGTCACCGTGGACACCACAGCAGGGTCCGGACATGCCGCCGTGGACACCGCCGCCGACGTCGGAGAGGCCGCCATACCCGACTCCGGAGACACTGCCGGACGGGGGCGGTCGGCATGCGTTGGGCGACCCGCCCGCCGCGCCCACTCATTCCGTCCCCGTGCCTCCGCAGGGATATGCGCCGCCTTCAGGTCCGCACCAGGCGCCACCGGTCGCGGGTCCGCACCAGGCGCCACATGGTCCGCATCAGCCGCCACCGGCCGGGATTCCCGCTCCGCCGCCGGGATGGCCACCGCGGCCCACTGCCCCCCCGGCGTGGCCGTCGGGGTCGGGACGGGAGTCGGTGGGGTCGATGCAGGCGCACGTGCGCGAGGCGGACCTGGTGACGCCGTACAAGCCGAGGCCGGAAACCGGTTGGCGTAGAAGGTTGTACAGCGCCACGCGAATCAACCTCGGACCCAGTTCCGCCGAGCGTGAATGGAACGACCTGTTGCGCCGACTGCGGGTCAACCTGCGCGGCACCTACGTCATCGCGGTGCTGCAGCAGAAGGGTGGGGTCTCCAAGACCACGGTGACCCTGGGCATCGGGGCGGCGTTGGCCCACTACCGCTCCGACAAGGTGGTGGCCATCGACGCCAACCCTGCGTCGGGGAACCTGTCCAAGCGAATCCTCGAGCCCAGCACCGGCACCTGGCGCACGCTGCTTGCCGATCCGAACCTGCACTCCTACAGCGATTTTCGTCATCACCTCGGCATCACTCCCGGTTATGGATTGGAAGTGCTCGCCGGCGATCCCGGCGACACGGTGCTGACGGGGCAGGAGCTGTGGATGGCCTGGCAGCGTCTGTCACGGGTGTATCCGGTGGCGCTGCTGGACTGCGGCAACCAGATGCGCGATGACATCACCGCCGCGGTGCTGTCGATGGCCGATGCGGTGGTGGTGGTGTCCACCACCCGTTACGACGGTGCCGAAGCAGCCCAGCAGACCCTGAACTGGCTGATCTCGCACGGCTATCCGCATCTCGTCCGTGAGGCGGTGATGGTGATCAGCAACGTGAACCGGGTCACGCCGACGAAGGCGGTCCGCAATCTGCATGAGGGTTTCGAGCGGGTGGTGCGTGCGGTGCACGACATTCCCTATGACCCGCACCTGAGCGACGCCACGGCGGTCGATTTCGATCGCCTGGCACCGGCGACCTGGCGAGCGTTCCTGGAGGCGGCCGCCTCGGTGGCCGACGGTTTCGTCAAGGCCGCAGACAAGGATCCGGGGTATCGACCGCAGTGGCCCGAACAAGGCGAGGGGTGGCGATGACGACAGCAACGGAGCGGGGCGCTCAGGGAGCGGTGCCGGCGGGGCATGTCCGTCTGGTCGAGCAGGTCAATGTGGCGGTGCTCTTCCAGGGCCGCCAGCATGATGTGACGCTGCCGGCGAGCTCCCCGGTGGCGGCGGTGGTCGATGCGCTGGTGCGCCGACTGCAGAGCGACGACGACGCGGGGGAGGAGGGGCTGCGCAGCCCCGATGATCGGGGCATGGTCAGCCCGGGTCTGGTGAATCTGAGCCGGATCGACGGGCGCCCGCTGAACCGGACACAGGGTCTGTCACAGCAGGGTGTGGTCGACGGCGACCTGCTGGTGCTGGAGGTGATCGACTCCGAGGTGGAGTTCACCCCGGTGATCGAATCACCGTCGTCGGCGGTGGCGGTGCTCAACAAGGCCCGCACGCCCGTGGTGACCGCAGCGACGGCACGGCTGGTGGCCGGGATCATCGTGGCGGCGGCGGTGTCGGTGACGACGGCGCTGCTGCTGCTGGCGTGGTCGCGCAATCGCGCGGCGGGCCAGGACTGGAACCTGATCCCGACCGCCGCGGCGGCTGCACTGGGCCTGCTGCTCATCATCGGAGGGGCGCTGGTGTGGTGGCAGCGCCGAGATGCGGTGACGGCCAACGCATTGTGGCTGCCCGGTGCGCTGATCGCGTGCCCGGCGGCGGCGCTGATGGCCGCGCCCGGGCCGGTGGGACCCTGGCACATCACCTTCACGGTGGTGGTGGCGGTGGTGATGGCAGCACTGCTGTGGCGACTGAGCCCGGCACCGCGCGGATTGATGGCGGTCATCGTCATCACCGGCACGGGGTTGGCGGCACTGGCGGTCACCCATGCACTGACCGGAGCCACCGTGCAGAACATGTCGGTGGTGGTGATGGTCGTGGCGCTGTTCGTGCTGACCGGAGCGCCCAAGCTCGCGGCCCGGATGGCCGGCATCCCGGTGCCACCGTTTCCGACGGTCACCGGCAAGGACGTCTTCGACAATGCCGACGCGATCGCCAAGGAGGCGCTGATCGCCGCCGAGCACCAGGGCACCCCGAGCGTGGAGGAGCTGCGGCGCGGTGCGGAAGCGGCCAACGTCTATCTGAGTGCACTGCTGGTGGCGGTGGCGATGTTCTTTGTGGGCGCCGCGGTCTTCGTGGTGCAGCCTGGGCAGGGCCGCTGGTGGTTGGCGACGGTGTTCATCGCACTGCTGGCTGCGGTGCTGCTGCTGCGCGGCAGGGCGTTTGCCGCGCGGGGGCAGGCGATCACGGTGGTGGTGGCCGCTGTGCTGATGGTCATGGTGACGACGGTGAAGTACGCCCTGGCGTGGCCGAGTCCCCTGTCGGCGTATCTGGCGGCAGCGGTGATCCTGCTGCTGGGGATCGTGGGGATGACGGCGGCGGCGGTGGTCCCGGCGCGGGTGTTCTCCCCGGTGTTCCGCAAAGTCGTGGAGTGGTTCGAGTACCTGTTGATCGTGGCGGTCCCGCCGATCGCGGTATGGCTGCTGAACCTGCTGGCGCTGGCGAGGAACATCTGATGATGGCCGGTTCGGTGGGGGTCGGGCGCCGTCTGGCGGTCGCGGGGACCGCGGCGATGCTGGCGCTGGCGTGGCCGACCGGCACCGCCACGGCGATCACACCGCCGGCGATCGACCCGCACGCGGTTCCGGCTGATGGCGAGCCCGGTCCCGACGAGCCGATGAAACAGCGCTATGAGTGCCCGGCCAACGCCCTGTTGCCGGGCACCGATGTGGCGGTGCCGCCTGCGGCGCAGACATTCATGAGTCTGCCGGAGCTGTGGAAGTCGGCGGGTCGTGGGGCCGGGGTGACGGTGGCAGTGATCGACACCGGAGTGTGGCCGTCACCGCGACTGCCGCACCTGCGCGGCGGCGGAGACTATGTGATGGGCGGGGACGGCCTGTCGGACTGCGACACCCACGGCAGTGTGGTCGCCAGCATCATCGGTGCCAGTCCTGCCGAGGGCGACGGCCTGGTCGGGGTGGCTCCGGAGGCCGAGATCCTGTCGATCCGGCAGTCGTCGGGGATGTTCACGCGGGAGCGTGGAAGCAACGACGACGACGCGCGGGCGGGCACGGTCAGCACCCTGGCACGGGCGATCGTGCACGCGGCCAACTCCGGGGCGCGGGTGATCAACATGTCGATCGTGTCCTGTGTGCCGGTCACGAAGCCGGTGGATCAGACGACGTTGGGGGCCGCGGTGCGGTACGCGGCCATGGAGAAGGACGTGGTCCTGGTGGCCGCGTCAGGCAACGTCACCGCCAGCGCCAACGCTCCCGGCATGCCGATGGGCACCGGGTGCGCACAGAACCCGAACATCGACGCCACCAACGTCGGCGATCCCCGCAACTGGGAGAACGTGGTGACGATCAGCACGCCGTCGTGGTTCTCCGACTATGTGCTGTCGGTCAGCGCCACCGACGAGCGTGGCCAGCCCGCGCAGACCACGGAGGGCGCCGACATCAGCCTGGCCGGTCCGTGGGTGGGCGTGGGTGCTCCGGGGCTGTTCGTGGAGGGCGTCAACCCGGCCGGCGGGGTCATCAACGCCACCATGGACCCGCAGACCAATCAACTCAAGCCGATGAGCGGCACCAGCTTCGCGGCCGCCTATGTCTCGGGTCTGGCTGCGCTGATCCGTGCGAAGTATCCGGATCTGCCTGCGGCCCAGGTGATCAACCGGATCAAACAGACTGCACATTCGCCCGCGGCGGTGGTCGACAACCGGTTGGGCTACGGGGTGATCGACCCGTTGGCGGCGCTGAACTTCGATGTGCCCGAGATCCCGGCGCCCCGGGAGAACCTGACTCGACCGCTGGGACCTCCGCTGCCCCCGCCACCTCCGGATCATCGGCCGATGATCGTGGCGGTGGCGGGAAGCGCCACGCTGCTGCTGGTGCTGGCCGTGGTGCTGTTGGTGAAGTCGATGTCGAAGTCGCGACGAGAGCAGTAGGGGGAGACCGTGACCGTGCTCGATGAGCAGATTCCGGGACCGCGGGGCGGCTTCGGTGATCGGATCCGACGCTGGTGGCTGGACCTGCGGTTGCAGGTGGTGGTCATCGCCGAACTGATCGCCGCGGCGATCCTGCTGGCCCTCTCTCCGGTGCAGTGGTGGCTGATTCCTCTGGTGCTGGTGCTGGTGCTGGCGGTGGCCACAATCGCCTACAACGGCGCGACACTGGCCGGTTGGCTGACCCGCTGGCTTCGGTTCGTGCACTACCGGCGGCGCCCGAGTGCGCAGCGGTCGCGCACCCACCTTCCGACTCCGTTCACCGTCGAGATGCCGGGCGCCGGCCCGGTGGGGATGATCTGGGACGGCCAGTACGCGGTCACCATGATCGCCCTGCACGGACGCCCCTTCTCCCCGACCGTGCTGGTGCCCACCGGCGCGGAGACCGTCGACACGGTTCCACTGGAGGCGATTGAGTCGCGGCTGCGCCAGTTCGCCGGTCTGGAGCTGCATTCGGTGGATCTGGTGCAGGTGGGTAGCCGGGTGGCCCGCGACGGGGCCTACACCCCGAAGTACGGCGAGATCATCGCCGACCGTGCCGCCGTGGGCGACCGGCGGTCGTGGCTGGTGCTGCGGCTGTGCCCACAGGCCTGTCTGGCGGCGATGCAGTATCGCGGTGCCGCCGACACAGCCACGGCCGCGGCCACCGAACGGGTGCGCCAGGCGGTGCTGCGGGCCGGCTGCCGGGCGGTGACGTGCACCGCGGCGCAGATGAGTGCCGCCATCACCGATCTGCTCAACGGCACTGATCTGGAGCGGGTGCGGGAGAACTGGTCGAACCTCGACGCCGACGCCCACTACGTGACCACTTATCGGATCGCCGGACGTGATCTGAACACCAAGATGCTCAACGACCTCTGGACGGTGCGGGCACACCGCACCGTCACCACGGTGCGGCTGTTCGGTGACCCCGGTGGGCGCACCCGTGTCGGGGGGCTGGTGCGGTTCCACACCGACGCCCCGCTGACCCATCCTCCGCTGTTGGCACTGCAGCCGGTCACCGGCCAGGCTTTCGATTCACTGCTGGCGTCGTTGCCGTTGGGGGACAGGGCGCTGCGTCTTCAGATGTCCCCGCGCCTGCTCGGCGACGGCTCCGACCTGAAGATTCCCGTGGGACCGTCGGGCTCGATGCTGGGCATGACCGTCACCGGCGTGCCGATGCTGCTGCCGCTGACCGACCCGCTGCGGGCGGCGAAGGTGGCGATCAGCGCCGACCTGTCGGTGGTGATTCCTCTGCTGTTGCGGGCCAGCGCCGCCGGGGCGGTGATCCTGATCCACAGCGACCGCCCTGCGGTGTGGCAGCCGTTGTGTGACAGCGACTATCGCATCAGCCTGGCCTCCGGAGACCGCGACCCGGCGCGGCCCCCGTCGGTCATCGTCGCCGACGGAGAGGGGCTGACGCTGAACGCCGGGGAGCGGGGCCACACCCTGGTGACGCTGGGTTCGGCTGACGCCGACGCCGACGTCACGATCGTGCAGGACGGCCCGGATGAGCTGGTCGTCGGCACACCGGCGGTGCGTGGCGTGCGCCTGACGGTGATGCGGCCCCGCAACGAGGCGCAGTTCCTGACCCATCTGCGGACGGGGGCACTGCAGCCGTGATCGACGACCGTTCACTGCAGGCCCTGGCTGCGGCGATGAAGGCGCTGCCCACCTCGCCGCAGCGGGCTGCCCAGGTGTTCGCGCTGGCCACCACGGACAATCCCAGCCTGGCCGACGCCTGGCTGGGCCGCTACGCCACCGGGGAGCGCTCACTGCAGGTGCTGGAGAAGTTGTCCGCCCACGCCGAGGGGATCGGTCTCGGACTGACTCGGATCCGGCATCGTCCCGTCGACCTCGGTGCGACATTCGACATCGACTACGTGCGCATCCCGATCGTCGACGCCACCAGCGCACGGCTGGCCTACGCGGCGGCACTGATCCTGCAACAGCGGTGGCAGGAGGCCGACGACACCCTCCGGGATCTGCCGGACACCCACGAGGTCAGCTATGTGCGGTCGTGTCTGGCCTCAAGCACCCGCCGCTGGCCCGATGTGCTGACCTCGGTGGGCAACTGCAGTCAGTGGCGGGACAACCCGCACCTGCGCCGAGCTGCCAGCCTGCAGGAGGCTTGGGCCGCAGCGACTCTCGGGCTCAGTGACCGCGCCCTGGCGGCTGCCGACCGCGTGGTCAACCCCACCGAGGACACCACCACGGGGTGGCGGCCCAACACCGCGCTGGCCAGCGACAACCTGACCAGGGACGCGCTGTTCTGCCGGGCGCTGGTGCTGCGCCACCAGGGCGAGCAGGAGGAGGCGCGGACGGTGCTGACCACCATCCGCGTGCAGTGGCCCGATTTCGAACGCGCCCAGACGGCGCTGTCGGATGCGACGTTCGGTCTGCAGATCACCGACCCGCAGACCGTCGACACCCGCACCGATCGGTGGGACCCCGCCACCGAGACCAGCCCCGAGCAGCGGGCCGCCGAGGAGTCGGCACGCTCAGCCAAGGCACTGCTCGAGAAGGCCGAAGCCGACCTCGACGCCATGATCGGCCTCGATGAGGTCAAGGAGCGGATCACTGAGTTGCGCCACGACTCGATTGCGCGAGTCCTGCGGCAGCGCAAGGGCCTGCCCACCTCCCCGGTGTCTCGGCATCTGCTGATGATGGGTCCGCCCGGTGTCGGCAAGACGGTGTCGGCGCGGGTGATCGCCCGCATCTTCTGCGGTCTGGGCCTGCTGCGCCGGCCCGACGTCTATGAGACCCGCCGAGACAAGATGATCGGCCGGCACGTCGGCGACACCGAGAACAACACCCGTGAACTGCTCGAAAAGGGTTTGGGCGCCACGGTGTTCATCGACGAGTTCGGCGACCTCATCCACACCGGGTACGGATCGGGTGACCCGTTCGGCCAGGCGATCATCAGCACGCTGGTGCCGTTCATGGAGAACCACCGCGACGACATGGTCGTCATCGGCGCCGGCTATCCGATGGCCAGCCAGCGGGTGCTGGCCTCCAATGACGGTCTGCAGTCACGGTTCGCCACCACCATCGAGTACACCTCGTACAACCCGGAGCAGTTGCTCGCGATCATGGAGGGCATCGCCGCCAAGGACAGTGATGTGTTCGCACCCGACGCACTGCAGTCGCTGCGCCAACCGTTCGAGGTCTACTACACCACCCAGATCCACACGCCGGAGGGCGACGTCAAGCGGGTGATCGACGAGTTGGGCAACGGGCGCTGGGTCCGCACGGTGGTTGAGAAGGCGCAGTTGAACCGCAACAGCCGCATCGTCCGCTCGCTCGGACTCAGCGCCGCTGATCTGTCCGACCCCGACCTCGGGACCGAACTCGAGGAGGACGCGCTGACGGTGCTGACCGCCGACGACGTGCAGTACGGGCTGCAGCAGGCGCTGCCGCCGGGAATGCGCACCAACGCTGCCCGGGCGGTGGAGTGGCTGCGCGAGTCTGAGGAGCAGCGCACCGCCAGGCTCACCGGATCCACCTGACCGGGGCGTTCTCGGATTGTTCACGCATTGACTGATAGTGCTTCTGTCTGTCACGATCGGAGCATGGTTTCTGCTGACCCGACCGCTGAGGTGGACAGCGCTCACGCGGCGATCGTCCAGGCCGAGATCCTGTTGCGGGTGGGCCGAGCCGGCCTGGGCCGCGACCGTCCCGCCGACATCTGGGACGTCCAGGCGGTGCACCCCCTGGCCGCGCTGCTGTTCGCCGCCTCACCGCTGGGCAACGGCCTGGGCATCGGGTGGGTGCAGGCCGCGTTGGACAACGTGGACCCCGAGGACGTGCAGAGCCCCGGATGGGCGCAGGCGGCGCTGATGTGCTCGTTGAGGGCGGAACGGCTGGGCCGGTCGATGGTCGCCACCCTGACCGCCCACCCCGCCGATCGGGACGCGATCGTGGCGGCGGTCCGCGCGGCGTTCCAGGGCCGCCACCGCGTGGGGGAGCGCCGCTGTGGCTAGTCCCGCGACCGCCGAGGCGCCGACGTTCACTCCGACGCCGACCACCTACTGTGGGTTCGGCCGCCGCGTCGTCGACGGCCGTGAGCAGTTGTATGTACCCCGCAGTGCCCCAATGGTGTTGGTGTCCGCGCCGTCGGACACCGGTAAATCGCGGCGCATCCTGGCGCCGGCGGCGGTGCTGTGGGGCGGACCGGCGGTGGTGGTGTCCTCCAAGGACGATCTGATGCAGAACGTCATGCAGCGGCGCTGGGGGCCGCGGGCCCTGCTGGATCTGCGGCCGCTGAGGTCGCCGGTGTACCCGGATGGGATCGTGGCCAACGTCTACGACCCGACGGTGACGATCGACAGCCCGTACGAGGCATTGACGGTGGCCGAGACGATCATGCAGATGGCCACCGTGGGCCTGGGGTCGGGCGCGGATCAGGTCTCCGACGGCGGGGTGTGGGAGTCACAGGCGGCCGGGCCTTTGGCGGCGTTCCTGTTCGCGGCGAGCCCGCAGGGCAATTCCCGGGGAATGGACTGGGTGCTGCAGGGCGTGGACAACATCGATCCTCAGAACCACACCGAGCCCGGGTGGGCGCAGGCCGCCGCGATCTGCCACAGTTACCCCACGCTGTCGATGGGCATGCTGCGGATCATGGACATGGATCCACGGCAACGGGATTCGGTGGCCATCACCATGCGCAAGGCGATCACACCGTGGCTGCGGACCTCGCTGGTGGAGCGCGAGAGCGCGGTGCCGTTCACCCCTGAGTTCCTCGACGATCCGCAGGCGACGCTGTACGTGTTGGCGCCGGCCGATGGGACGGTGGCCGGCGCTGCGGTCACGCTGCTGGACTCGCTGGTGCGACGGTGGCGGGAGAAGACGTCGGCGCGCGAGCAGATGCACCGACTGCTGATGATCGTCGACGAACTGCCCAACACCGCGCCGATTCCGTCGTTGCGCCGGATCGTGGGTGAGGGCCGCGGTCTGGGCATCAATTTCATGGCCGCCGTCCAGGCATCGTCGTCTCTGGACACCGTGTACGGCCCCACCTATGCCGCTGAACTGCGTGACATCTTCGGCGCGGCGGTGATCATGTTCGGTGCCCGCGAGGAGGAGTTGCTGACCGCGGCGGAGAACTGGTCGGGACTGACCAACCGCCGCAACCAGGGCTTCAGTCAGGCTGATGCCCACAAGAGCCTCAACAGTGAGCTGGGTGCGACGCTGCGCTGGCAGGAGCTTCTGCCGCCGGATCGCGAGCACGCCCGGCTGCTGGTGCGCGGCGGTGTGGGCACGTGCGTGGAGATTCCGGATTGGAGTGTGTTCCTGCAGCGCTACGACCAGGCGATCAGGGAGATCCTCACCCGCACAGGGCATTCAGAAGGTGTCACCACCACGCACTACTCACGTGCCGCAGGAAGGCTGCGCAGCCTGTGGGCGGACAGGCGCCCGGACACCGAGATCTAACTTCGGAGCGTCACAACGAACTTGTCGGTGGAACATGTTCGACTTGCTTCGGAGACCTGGCGGACAGGGAATCCTCCGGCGAGAGGACTCCCTGTCCGCCGTCGCGGATGATGTCACATGGTCTGCCGCGGTACGCCACACCGACGCTAGTAGATGTACACGACGGCTCGGTCCCCTCCGGTGCAGACCACGGGATAGAAGCCGTCGCAGCGCATCTCGTAGGTGCGGTAGGTGACGGGGCTGTAGGCCTGCACAGTGCCTCGCTGAGCTCCGCCAGCCATGAAGGCATCGTGGACGTTGATGCTGAAGGGGCAACTCGTGTAGGGCACTCCTGGGAGGCTGAACAGATTTCCCGAGGCCACGGAACCGAGTTCTCCCAGGCCGGGTCGGCACAGTGCAGCCCGGTCCGGCAGCCTAAAGGGGGCCGGGACAGCGACTCGGTGTCGGCGGCGCTGAGGGGGATGACCGCGCGGGGGTCGGCGGCATCCATCGCCATCAGAATCGCGGCCTCCTCCTCGATCAGTTCGGCGGCGGTGTAGCGCACCGACCCCTCCCGCTGGTGGGCTGCGCGGGGGTCGCTGACCCGGATCGTCATGCACCTTTGGTGAGCGTCGACCCAGCGATCCCCCCCTGCAGCCGCGTTGCCCAGATCACCGCACACAAGGCCCATCGTGCGGGCAGCAGGCGGATGCGGCTAATCGTCGGGCGCCGGCCACAATCGCGTGAACTGCATGAACGATGGCAACGTAATGGCGGTGGCGAAGCACACACCATTAATCACTTCAGTCACAGTGGCAACAAATGAGCACATATATCAGTTTGATAACAAATGGCTGTCCAGGCGGAGAACAAGGCGGGGTTCAGTTCAGCGACCCGATGGTCGTTGAGGGTGTGAGCGAGTCCACGACAACGGTTTTCACACCAACGCCGACACTGGCCAGGGTCCAGATGATGCCGATGGTGTTGAGGATCAGGCCCACGGTGAGCAGTCGGGAGGATCGGGGCAGTGAGCGGACCGCTCCGGCCCCGGGTGGGGTGCGGTCGATCGGGTCGGCCACCGGAACGGTGTCGAACAGTGAAGGCGCGGTCAGGTCGTCGGGCAGCAGCACCGGCGGCAGCTCGACCGACGGAGCGGTGGGGGTCAGCGGCCACCATTCGGTGGATCCGTCGACGGCCAGCCATCCGTTGAGGATGCCGTACACCGCGGCGGTGAGGGCGGCAGCCGGCAACTGCCCGATCAGCCAGGGGGCCAGGAGGGCGCTGGACAGGTCGTCGCCGGGGCTGTAGAGCAGCACCGTGACGGTGCCGAGCACCACTGCGGTGAACAGCAGCGCGGGAATCGGGTAGGAGCGCAGCCGATCCGGGATGAGTGTCTCGATCCGCTGGTAGATGAACCGGCCCACAGGCCATCCGAGGGGGGCGGCGAACGCCGCCACCAGCACGATGAGCAGCTCCAGTTTCGCCTCGACGGTCTTGGCGCCGCGACTGAACAGCGGATGGGTGGCGTGGTCGTCGTACGGGTTGGGGCGGGCACCGGCGATCTCGCGGTGGCGGCGGCGGATGCGCCGGTTGAGCATCTCGGCGCGGCGGATCTGCATCGTGAAGATGCTCGCGTGCTCGGCGATCCACTCGCGGCGCAGCTCGTCGTATCGGTCAACACTCGGCTTGAACAACATTTGTTTACGTGTTGTCTTTCCATGTTCGATCTGTCAACATGTGAAGCATGTTGGACAGCGTAGCTTCGGGACTGGCGAATGTCTCCTGTTTGTTCGCTGTCGCACTGTTTGCGCTGGCCGCTGTGCGTGTGAGCAGGGCGTTTTCCGCTCGGCGTCGTCGGCTCGACGGTCGTGGCGACGCCGGGTACGCCGCCATGTCGGTGGCTGCGCAGCAGTGGCCGACTCAGACACTCGTGAACACGTCAGCACCCGCCGGATTCACTCCAGCCGGGGGCTCGGCGCTGTGGCCGCCGACTCTGGTGGGGCCGCCGAGCGCCAGTGGGGTGTCGCCCGGTCGGCCCGGCGTCGGCGGTCTGTCGCCGCGGCGGCGGATCAGCGCCCGTGGGGCCGCGACGCTGCATCACCGCATCCACCCGGGGGGAGACCGGTCATGACGCTGACCAACGAGGAGTGGACCGAGCAGTTGCAGGCCTCCGACGATCCGGACAGCCTGTACCCGGATGCGCCCGGGTTCGACCTTCCCGAGGGCGCCCAGGCCGACTACGAAGTCGCCGATGAGCCGTATGCCGAGGATGACGACCTCGTCGACGATGACGCTTACGGCGACGAATATCCCGGCGGCGACGAGCCTTTCGCCGACTATGCCGTCCCCGACGAGGACGGCGAGCCGGGCGAACTGCAGGATCTGGTGCAGATTCCTCTCGACAGCGACGACCATGAGGAGCCGCAGCGTCCCCGCCGTTTCGACGGCAAGGTCGCGATGGGGTTCGCTGCGGCCGGGCTGGTCGCGGTGCTGGTGGCCATCGTCGGTGCGGTCGCGGTCTACGGATCGGATGAGCCGGCGAGGCCGACCGCGGCCTCGGTGACCGAGCCTGGGGCGGTGCCGCCGTCGCACGCCCCGGCGCCGAAGCCGGCGGCGGCGGAATCCGGGGACCGGCCGTTGCCGTACTCGGCGGATGCCGTGGGGTCGTGCGCGGCGGGGTCGACGTCGGCGCAGACGATGGCCGGCACTGATCCGCACAGTGCGTTCGTGTGCGTCCG
Organism: Leucobacter sp.; assembly: GCA_041655455.1. Lineage (GTDB taxonomy): Bacteria > Actinomycetota > Actinomycetes > Actinomycetales > Microbacteriaceae > Leucobacter. Next base: position 14,660 of record JBBAFK010000003.1, read on the forward strand.
CGGTGGGGCCGACGGCCAGGTGATCGATATCGACCTGTCCAAGACCTACATGATCACCGCGATCTCGATCACCCCCGGATGGGTCGGCAAGGACGCCAGTGGGGTGTCGCAGTGGGGTCAGTACCGGGTGGTGACCACGGTGCAGTACCTGTTCAACGACACCGACCGGACGCTGGTGACGCAGGAGACCAAGAACGTCCACGGTGAGGCGACACAGCCCATCAAGCGGGTGCTGGCCTCCAGGATCAAGATCCTGATCCGGCAGACCTCCCGGCCACCGGCGCAGCCCGAGCCGGGGCCGACCGGCACCCCGACGCCGGGGGGACTGAACCTGCCGTCGCCCCCGTTGACGCTGGCCCCGCTGCCGGGTTCCCCGCTCGGCGGGCACCCGGAGTCCGATCCGGTCGACGCCGCGTTCGCGATCAAGAGTCTGAAGATCATCGGCCACGAGCCGCTGTGAGTCGGAGGGAACACCGGGAATGGCGATGAGCAGGACGTGGCAGCGTCGACTGGAGCGCGGCAAGCAGACGGCGGCCAAGGCGGGCAAGCCGCTGGTGTTCGGCCTGGCGGCTCTGGCGGGCCTGAATCTGGTGTGGCAGTTTCTGTTCGGGACACCGCCGGATCTCGTCACCCCTTCACGGGAGGTGGTGAACAAGTCGGCGGTGGTCAGCGCCTTCGCCCAAGACTATGTGTCGGTGTGGCTGACGGCCAGCCAGTCCGATGCGGCCAGCCTGAACCAGTTCGTCACCGTCAACACCGCCGGCCTGCAGCTTCCTTCGACCCCGGCGGTGGTGATCAACACCCCCACGGTGGTGGCGGTGACCTATGCGGGACTGGCTGGCAAGGACGCCGACGCCGAGGTGTTCTCGGTGGTCGTCGGTGTCACGCAGCGACCCTATGAGGGAGCCAGTCCGCAGCGGGCGCTGTATCGGGTTCCGGTGCTGTGGTCGCGCTACGGTCCCCGGGCCGCAGCGCTGCCCGCGCGGATCAGTGGGCCGGGGGCCGGGGCCGACCTTCCGCTGAGCTACCCGACGACACTGAGTGAATCCGACCCGGCCTACACGGTGGCCTCGGGGTTCCTGGGCGCCTACCTGACCGGCGACGGGCAGGTGGAGCGCTACGTCACCGCCGAGTCGAAGCTGCTTGGTGTGCCGGGCGCCTACGAGCGCATCACGGTCTCGGGCATCACCGCCGTGTCACCGCCACCGGCGACACCGGCCGACGGGCAGACCGTGCGGGTGCTGGCATCGATCACCGCCGTCAATTCCCAGTACGCCCCAACCGAATTGAGTTATCCGCTGACACTGGTCGGGGTGGGCGGCCGCTGGCTCGTGACGGCCATCGACTTCGCTCCGGCGGTGTCGACCGACGACGCGCTCGTACCGGCGGCGGTGGCCACCGACTGGCGCAGTGCTGAGACCCCGAACTGAGACGACCCACACAACAACTGGAAGGAATCCATCATGACTGAGACGGTTCTGGCGGCCGGTGACCTCATCACCGCCATTCCCTCGCTGTGGAACGCCCTGCAGATCCCGCTGGCGATCATCGCCATCTGCGTCGGTGGGGTTGCGGGGGCGTTCTCGCTGGTGCGCGGCTTCGGCGCGGCCGCGGGCAAGGTGCTCGGCGGAATCGCCATCGCGGCCATCATCCTCGGCGGTGTCGGCCTGGCGGTCAGTTTGAAGGGGACGGTCGACAAGCACGGCGGCGGCATCACCTCTGGGCAGTTCGGCTGACGCCTTCCGACCTCTCTGATCGCAGTAGTTCTCGAGGAGTGACCAGGTGACCGACAACGCAGACCGGCCGCGCCGAGCGCGGGTCTACGCCGATGTCCGCGACTTCCCCATCTACCTGTCGCACATCGACGACAACACCCGGTTGTGGTTTGCGCCGTGGCGCATCTGGGACGGGGCGACGTTCCTGCTGGGGGCCGCCGCGACGGTGTGGGCCACCCGGCACTGGCTCGACTCGGGGCACGCACTGACGATCTTCCTGGTCGGCGTAACCCTCACTGCGGGGCTGACGTTCCTGGCGCGGCAGATGCCGGTGTCGCGGCCCAGCCCCCTCTACCGCGTCCTGTGGCTGCTGGAGGGACTGCTGCGCACCCACCGCACCGCCGATGTCGACGGCCGCAGGGACGCCTGGCTGTCCCCTCCGGAGGAGGTCATCGACAACCTGATCTTCACCCCGGGCGGGGTGTACGCCGAGTTCATCGTCGACGGTCAGCCCGGCGGCATGATGTCCTACGAACGCAAGGACTTCGTGGCTCGGGGGCATCGTCCGCTGGTGCGCCAACTGCCGTCGGGCATGCTGCTGTGGGGCGCCAGCGTACGGATCAATCCACGACAACTGCTGCGGCGCATGCTCTCTGGGCACGAGCGGCATCCGGAGTGGATTCAGGAGGTCCGCGACTGGGAGCAGTTCGTCCAGATCGAACCGTTCTACGAGCAGGTCTTCGGACTGCGCATCCCGGTCGATGCCGGGATGGAGGGCCGCAGCGGGGTCGGCGGTCTGGCGAAGGTGGCCACCGTGGTCGCCGGGCGAGACCCCGACGACCCCCAGTCGCTGGCCGGCTACCGGGAGATGGTCGAGAAGCTGCTGTCGAAGATCCCACCGCAGTTCAACGCACGCCCGGCCACGCCGCGCCAGATCCACTGGTGGTACCGGCGCCGCTGGGCGCTCGGTGCGATCTCCGAACCGTTCCCGCACGAACCGGGTGGACCGGAGCGGTTGAGCCGCAGTGACTTCGAGGCACTGATGCCCGCGGAGTTCGACTGCGGTGACCAGTTCACGCGCCGCACCCACCGGTCCTGGTGGCGGCGGGTCCTGCCGTCGCTGGCGGCGGTGATCGTCATCCGCCGTCGGAATCTGCCCCCCAGTTACCAGGGCATGCTGGCGGTGGCGCAGCTTCCCCGCGCGGGACTGGTGTATCCGCGTGCGGAGTACCTGTTGGCGCTCTACGACGTCGACGTCGACCCCGAGGTGGAGGTCGACTGGTTCCAGCACATCACCACACGGTCGGCCGAACGTGCTCTCACCCGCGTAGACCGCGCCCAACGCAATCTCGACGACCAGGCTTTCCAGCGTGGATCGGTGCGGGCGAGCAACTCCGACCTGGCCGAGCGCTATGCCGCAGGCGAGGAGTACAACGCACTGCTGCGCTCCAGCAAGCTTGAACGCGAGGTCTGCGCCTCGACGGTGGTCGCGGTGGGCGCCAACGGGCGGGCGGCGCTGGATCGGGCCGCCCAGCAGTTGCAGACGCACTTCGCCGAGGAGCTCGACACAACGTTGAGCCGGTGGCGCGGCAGCGCCCAGATCGGCCTGTGGCAGACCGGACTTCCCGGCAGTGAGGAGCGCAGCCCGCGCAGTCAGTTCGATCAGCCGACCACCACCACGGAGTGGGCGCGGTTCTCGCCGTTGGTGTCCAGCGAACTGGGCAACGAGACCGGCATCCTGTTCGCCCGCAACATGGCCACCCGGCGTCCGAGTCCGGTGCTGCTTGACCCGGAGGGGGCCGCGCACCGCCGCGGTGCCCCCGGAGTGCTGTTCTTCGGTCCTCCCGGCGGCGGCAAGTCGCAGGGAGCCAAGCGGGTCGTCACCGAGTTGATCGCCCGCAACAGCCAGTGCTCGATCGTCGACCCCGGCACCAATCGCGAGTGGGAGCCTGCCCTGGCGCACCTCGGTGATCGGGTGGTCTACATCAACCCGACCCGCGGCGATGTGTCGATGGACGGCCTGCGGATCTTCCGCCGTGAGGTCGCTGTCGAGCGCACCCTCGACCACCTGCTGCCGATGATGGGTGTGGAGCCCGACGCCGAGGTCGCTCGCCAACTCCGGTTCCTCCTGCGCCCCGACCAGCGGGTGGCCGAGAGCATGGGTGCCCTGGTGCGCTACCTCAACGGCCTGCAGGGCGCGGAGGCCCGTGAGTACGCCGAGTTGACCGCCAAGCTCGACATGTGGGCCAACATCGACTACCTGCGGGCGATGTTCGACGATGCCCTTCCCGTGCCCCCGGTCGCCGACAAGGATGCCGTGGTGTGGCTGACCTCCGAGTTGGAGCTGCCGACCACCGCCCAGACTGAGGACCTGCACCAGTACCGTCGGCAGAGCGCCCGTGCCCGCGCCGGTTTCGCGATCTACGGAATGATCGCGGCCATCACCCGGGAGGCCTACACCGGCCCCCACCGCCGCCCGGGAGGCTTCGGCTGGTTCGTCGCCGAGGAGGCCCGCACCTACTTCGCCTCCCCGGTGGGCCGCGAGGACGCGGTACGTCTCATCACCCAAGGCCGCAAGGAACGCTACGGCCTGATCGCCATCAGCCAGCACGTCGAGCACTTCGACGGCATCCCTACCAAGGATCTGCCGACGCGGATCATCACGCCGTTCAAGCCCATCGAACGCGATCAGGCTCGCGCCGAGTTCAAAGCCATCGGCATCGACCCCGAGGAGTACCCCGAGGTGCTCGACCTGCGCACCGTCGAGGGCCACGGCTATGCCTACATGATCGACGAGTTCGGCCGTGCGGGGCTGGTGGACATGCTGCCCCCAGTGCAGCACGAGCGGGTGGCCGCGTTCGACACCCGGGGACTTCACGCTCCCGCGGAGGACCGGTCGCCATGCTGACCGCCTACAGCGCCTGGCGCTACACCCGTCCCGGCCTTCGCCGCGCGTGGCTGCTGGCGCAGATGCTCTGGACCGCAGCACTGACCGCCCTGGTCACCGCCCCGCAGGCCAGCGCCGCAGGGTTCGCCAGTGCGGTGGGATGGACCGGCATCACCGACACCACCGGCCAGCCGATCGGGTCGTACTTCATCGGCACCGTGTCGATGCTGGAGGCGGTCAAGGAGCAGGGCACCGACATGAGCATGCTCGACCCCTCCTCCTGGGTGCCGGGCCTGGCCGACCGCGTGCAGATCGCCCTGACCTACAGCCAACTGGCCACGATGCTCGGGTTGTGCTGTGGATTCCTCGTCGTGGTGTGCGCCTTGGGGATCTGGTTCATCAAGTTCGCCTTGGGGTCGGTGTGGCTGGGCTGGCTGGGAGCGATGGCCACCCCCATCGCGGTGGCGCTCGCACACTTCGTGCAGACCTACCAGATCCTGCCGCTGGCCGTGGTCCTCTGCCTGTTCGTCGGTGGAATCCTCTGCTACTGGCGGGGTTTCGCCACCGGAGCTGCAGTCATGGTCAGCGCCTATCTGGTGCTTCTGTTGATCTGGGTGTTCCTCCGCGACCCGGTGGATGAGCTGGTGGGTGAGCACGGACTGCTCGCCACCGCACGAGGAGTGGGGTTCCAGCTCTCCCTCGGCGTCGGCAACAACGGGTCGCTGGGCAACGGCAACATCGACTCGCAGACCACCGTGCTGTCGCAGTGGATGGCCACCGTGCTGGTGCGTCACCCCATCCAGATCGCGAACTTCGGTGAGGTCATCGACAACTATGCCGGCTGCGGTGAGGCGTGGAACGCCGCACTGAACCGCGGCAGCGGGCTCGCCCAGGCCACCGGGCAGGCGGGTGCGATCGCGGGTGCGGCCAGTGGGCCGGTACAGGCGATGGAGCAGTGCGGACACATGGCGGCTGTCACGCACGCCCGCCAGCTCAGCGGCGAAACGATCGGACTGATGTTCTTCATGAACTGCATCGTCCTGGTCCTGCTGCTGCTGTTGTGCTACATCGGCTGCGAAGTCATCCGGATCGGGTTCCTGACCTTTTGGCACATCCTGGTGCTGATCCCGGCCGCGGCAGTGGCGGTGGCTCCGGGCCCGCAGCGGCAGTATGCCAAGCGCACGGTGATCAAGCTGTTGGTGCACGGCGTGGAGATGCTGTTCGCCACCGCCGCGTTCGGTGTGGTCCTGGTGATCATGTCCCAGGTCACCGGAAACACGTTGCCGGGCATGAACATCGAGCACCCGATCATGAAGATGATCGTGATGCTGCTGATCACCGGGGCCGCAGTGTTCGGGTTCCGGGCGATGATGCGCGGATTCGGCGACCAGGGCATGCCCGGTCCGTTGACGATGGCCAAACGCACGATGCAGTTCGGGATGGGACCGATGGGGCAGGCCGCAGCGATGCGGGCCAGTGCGCGGGATCTGCGCCGAATGGGCAGCGCGGGTCCCCATCTTCCCAGCGGTCAGCACAGCGGCGACGCCGGCAGTCGTGGCCCGCAGATGGGTCCGGGTCGGCGGCCTCACCCGGCGCCGCCCTCGGGGAATGCCGGGTCCCGGGGACCGGCGCCGGGTGCGGGTTCGGGTGCGGGACGCGCTGCGCCCGCTCCCGTGGGTTCCTCCACCTCGGCAGCGGCGTCAAGCGCTGCCACCGGCGCGGCCGCAACCGGGGCGCGGGTGGCAGCCGCCGCACCTGCGGCGGGTGCAGGCGCGGCCGCGGGTGGGGGTGCTGCCGCGACGGCGGGCACCGTCGGCGCCTCGGCGGCGGCGGGGCCGGCCGGACCGGTCGTCGCCGGTGCCGTGGTGGCCACCAAAGCGGTGGCCGATCAGCGCAGCAGGCGCGACGACAACTCCTCCGGACGCCGATCGACACCACCTCCTCCAGCACCCTCCGCAGCGCCGTCGCGCGGGGCTTCCGGTGTACGTCCAGTCACCTCGGGTCCGGGACGCTCGGGCACCAGCAGTACCGCGTCCTCGCGTGAGACCTCCCGAGAGCGTGCCTCCGACACCGACCGTGGTGGCGTCGACGGACCGCCACCACCGACCGCTGGCCGGCGCACGAAGCCACCGCAGGGCTAGACAGAGGAGACCATCGTGACCAACACTGTGCAGCTCGACGCACGCGACCGCCGGGTTCGCCCGGACCGACGCCGCATCCGGGCGACACCGACAGGCGATGTCGACCTTCTCGCCGATCGCCTGCACTGGGCGATGTCGCGGTTGGTCAATCACGGATGGACGGTGGAGCAGTTCAGCCTGGATGGGTGGACGGTGCGAGACGCCGCAGGACAGCAGCACACCGTGCCCGCCGCCAGCGCCGACCACAGCGCACCCGTTCTGGAGATTCACGTGGCTCACCTGCTGGGCGGGCTGGCCCACCTCGATCCCGTGGACGCCGAGACCGTGCTGCGCCTCGTCGAGACGAGGCTGCGGCTGCACATGCCCGCCCGGAAAGCCCATCCCGACGATGCGCGGCAGCCGTGGCTGCTGCCGTCGGTGGTCGATGCGCAGCCCAGCGTCGAGGTCCGCCGCGCCTACTGGTCGGCGCTGACGCTGACCGACGACTACGGCTGGCTGATCACCGACGTCCACGCCGAGGGGTTTGAGGCCGTCACTCCCGGTGCCGACACGCCGACCTCGTTTCGGCGGCGGCGACGCAACACCGGGACGACGGCCGACACGCTGGCGCATCTGCTGCCTGAGCTCAGCGATCACCTCACCGAACTGACCGCGCTGGTCTCAGCACATCAGGCCACGACACGTCCGACACGAATACCGATGGGGGACCCTCGATGACGACCATGACCCTGGCTCCATGCCACCGGATCAGCCTCGCCTGCGCTGGCACCACCACACGGGGGGAGGACTATCCGGCGACGTTTCACCGGATCGCCGGCGACCTCGATGCCGGTGCGTTCCTCGACGCCCCACACCTGTACAGCGATCGGCAACGGTGGGCGGCGGCAGTGCATGTCGCGGTGCGCCTGGCCGGTCGCAGCGAGCACCTGCTGGCCCTGCGGGACCGCTGCGCCGGCTGCGACGGTGGGTGCGTGTGCGGGATCGTCGATCCCGGTGGTGTCAGCAGCGTGCTCTGCGACTACGCGCAATCCCCGGCTGACCCAGTGGCTTCACCCGGTCATGCGATGGGGTTGACGCTGCGGCGGCCGTGGGCGTCGATGTTGATGGTGCCCTCCGAGGCCGGCGGCAAGACCGTGGAGAACCGCACCGACACCACCACCTACCGGGGTCCGGTGCTGATCTACGCCGGAGCCCGTCTCGACCACGCCGGGATCGAGCTGGGCAGACGACAGGGTTTGCAGTGCATGGACTTCCATGCTTGCCAGCAGGGCTGGCTCGGTGCCGCGGTGCTCGTCGACGTGCACCGCGCCCGTGGATGCTGCGCCCCGTGGGGCAACACCCGCAGGACCCAGCAGTTGTATCACTGGGTGTTCGAGTCACCGGCCCGCCTGGCCCGCCGCCCATGGCGCGATGGGGCACGAGGTTTCGTTGGGCTGCAGCCGGTTTCCTGGTCGGCACTGATCAATCCGAAGGTGCTGCGCGACGCACGAGAGGGGCAGGGGTGAGCGACGACGAGTACGGCGGCGAGCGCGGTGGATCGTGGCGCACCGATGAGGATCGTCGCCGCAAGGCGGCCTACCACCAGAGGGAGCGCGACCGGATCAAGCGCAACAAGCTGAGTCGCATCGTGGGTGTCCTCGACGAGCTCAATCCGCTGGACCGACCACTGCCACGCATCCTGACCGAGGTCGCCGACTTCTACGAGGTCGACCGGCGTGCGGTCGAGACGGTGCTGCGCCGCCACCGCGAGGAGTTCGAATCCGACGGGTGGCGCGAACACAATCCGTATCGCACATTCGGGCTCTGCGACTTGTGGACTGCTCAGGCGGTGGTCCGCGCCGGGCTGCTGTTGGAACGCTCCGCGGTGGCCGACCAACTGCGCCACCTGCTGGGGGAGGGCACTCTGCCGCTGGTGTACTCACTCAGCGATGCCCGCATCGAGGAGTGCCAGCGACTCTACCGCCAGGCGCTGACCGTGGTCGGTGATGTCCATGAGGTGAGCCCAGACGAGCTGTGGCACACCCTGCAGCAGACCAATCGGTACGAACTGATGTCCATGGTGGTGACCTTGGCCGCACTGGTCGACTACGAAAAACCGAGCCCCGGTGCGTGGCTCCGCGCACTGAGCACCCCCACCGGCCGCCGCAAGGACGGCAGCATCCGCCGAGGCTTGGCGCTGCTGATTCCCGTGCGGCACAGCACTGACGACCGCCTCCAGCCACGACCGGGCGCAGCACTGGCGGCGCTGCGCGACACCGACAGCGCCGTGGGGCAATGAGAGTCGACACCACCGTGGTCTCCCCACTGGCGGAGCGGGCGGCGGGAGCGCAGGAGGCCAGCGCCCGTATCGCGGCCATGCTTCCCGCGCACACCCACTACGTGCAGTTGCAGTCCGGGGGTCTGGAGGTGCTGCTGCACAAGGCACCCAGCCAGACCGAAACGATCAACGACACCGACCACGGCATCGTGACCTTCTGGCGGGTGCTGCGGGATCGGCCCACCGAACTGCGCCGCGCCTGCTCGTTGACCCCGTTGAGTCGAGCAGAGTTCGATATCGCCCGCAGTAGCGGTTGCCACTCTCCCGGAACGGATGATCTCGAGGTGGCGCGACGAGTGTGGGTGCTGCTGAGCCAGAGCGCCGACGGTCCTGCCCGCCTGCGGCCGCAATGGCGAGACCCACGACGGCGGCGACCACACCCTGGCTCAGACCCCGAGGTCGAGCAGATGGAGACTCTGGCGCAGCGACTCAAGAACGTCACTTTGGAATGCCTGCCGCCGGTCAAGGTCGTCGAAGCCCTCGGCTCCCGGCGGGGGGTGTGTTTCTATGCCGATCTGCGGACCGACCTGTTCGGGGCGCAGGGCGCAGACCCGGGCGCGGCCCTGCGGCCCGGGCCCGCCACTGTTGTTGCGGCGCTGGCGAAGACCAAGGCGACCGTGGTGACCAGGATGGACCATGAGGGCGTCGAGGTGAAGCCACCGGGCGGATGGAGTCAGGCGAGTCTGAACGTGCGGACGGGACCGCCAGTGGTGCTGTGGTCGAATCGGCCGCTGTCGGTGCAGCAGCCTCTGTTCGATGTCGAACCGGGCCCGACCGGCAAGGCTCTGCCGTGACGCGGGCCGAAACGTTCCAGCTGAGGGCTCAACTGCTGGAACTGCTGCGCACTGCCGGCCGGCCGGTCAGCAGTGCGGAGCTGGCCGGGCTGCTGCCGTGGTGCACCGAACGGATCGACCTCGGTTGTGAGCTGGTGTGTCTGGCGCCCCGTCCCGACCAGGCGATCGAAATCGTTGAATGTCACCGTAACTGGCACATTGTGCGTCGCCCGCGGACCTCCCAGGATGCGGCGATCGGCATCTACCGGCACCTGCGCAGCCTTGCCCACCAGGGGGCGGTACGCAAGGTCACGCTGGGGCAGCGTCGAGTGGCTTGGGAATACATTCCCCCGGATGGTGCCTAGCCGGAATCCGTGGAGATGGGCCTGTTCCACGCTCTGCTCAAGCAACACTCGTAACGGGATGCGGTGTCGTCGAGTTGACGTGCTCCCCGGACTGAAGTCCGGGGATCACGTCAAGATCCGGGTCAGCGACCGTTGCGCAGCCCACCAGCGGGAGGGGTCGGTGCGCTACACCGCCGCCGAACTGATCGAGGAGGAGGCCGCGATTCTGATGGCGATGGATGCCGCCGACCCCCGCGCGGTCATCCCCCTCAGCGCCGCCGACACCGAGTCGCTGTCGGTGGATCAGGCCGCCGCGATCACTGCTCTTATCAGGGGTTAAATTCTCAAATGTGGTCATAAAGGTGTGTTGAACTGCTATTTAACCTGCGCACACATGTAACCTATTAGGTCATGGGCAGCCAAAATTTCGCCGACTGCCGGCGGCGTGGCGCGACGTGGAGTGTGGGAAACCGGGGTAAATGTTTACCCCATGGAGCTACACGACGATCCTCAGCGGCTCGTGGAGGAACTCGTTCGCCAGCACGCGCAGGTTTTGGGCGAGGCGCACGGCGATCTGGCTGCGCGACATCCGGAAGTCCCGGATCGTTTTATCGATCAGGGCAGCCATGTCCGACCGATCACGGTGTCGTGCTCGGTTTTGGAAACGTTTCTGATGTCGCGGTTGCGGCGGCAGACTCCCAACTCGACTCTAAAAGTCAAGGCGGGCAACGGGATGGGGGTTCTTCTTGTCGACGAGAAGGGCTCACGGATTTATGTGCGCAAGCATCCGCGAAACCGGCGGACTGGTCAGCTGATCGACACTGTGCCGTTTGTGCCGGGTGGGGAGCAGTACAGCCTCGAGGAGGTGTTGGGTCACCCGATCGGCGGGCAGGAGGGTATCGCCGAACCCCAGGCGTATCGGGAATATCTGTTGTGGTGGCCGGACGGTCGCGGGTTTTTCGGTGGTGCGGTGCTGGCGGCGGGGCTGCTGCTCGACAATGTGGAGGTTTTGTACGGCCGGACGCCGTTGCCCCCGCCGATCATGGAGGACCGCTCGTTCAACGTTGGTCTCGGCGAGGTCGGTCGGGATGGGTCGTTGGGGACTCGGCGCCGCGACGACGACTTCGTCGACGTCGACGAGGACGCCGCCCGCGAGCAGGACGAGGAGGGCGGTCCGCCGAAATCGTCGTAGCCGTCGTGCACAGTGTTGGGTGCATGTGGGTTTCCCAACCCGGTGACGTTGAATTGAGCGCACGATGATTGAGGTTTTTGGTGCACGGGTCCGGCAGGCCCGGTTGTTGAGGCGGATGACGGCGCGGTCGGTGGTGGCGGCCACAGGCTGGAGTACGTCGCGACAGTCCCAGATTGAGAAGTCGCCGACGGTGCGGCTCAACGACGGCGATGTTGCGCGGATGGCGGGGTTGTTCCGGTTTCCTGCAGCGTTTTTCAGCTCGGAGCCGCAGACACGGATCAGCGCGAACGAGTTGTTGTTTCGGGCGCCGAAGTCGATGACGGTGGGTGAGCAGGAGTTTTTGGCGACGTTCGCGTCGTTGGCTGGCGATTTCCTCGGTGAGCTCGACGGCCGATCGAAGCTGCCTCCGGTGAAGGTTCCGACGGTCAGTCCGGATGAGTTGGCGCACAGTTCGATTCCGGTGGCCGCAGCGCGTCTGCGTGAGGCGATGGGCCTGGAACCCGATGAGCCGCTTGATGATTTGATGTATGAGGCCGAGCGGCTGGGCGCTCCGGTGATTGTCCGGCGCCGGGTCGCCGGTGATTGGGAAAGCGAGTTCGCCGCGACCGGTGGGCGCTCTCGTGATGAGCGGCATTTGGGGTATTCCAGTTGGGTGGGCCGGTTGCGGGACCGCCCATTGTTGGTGCTACGGGATAGCGACTCGTGGGAGCGGACCCGGTTCACGGTCGCCCATGAGCTCGGTCATTTGGTGTTGCACAGTCACGCCTATTGCTCGGTCAGTGCCGCCGATGAGTTGGAGGCCAACCGGTTCGCGACCGAGTTGTTGGCCCCGGCAGGGGTTATCGCCGGTGAGTTGCCGCGGGTGTTGTCGCTGTTGAATCTGCGTCCGCTCAAAGACAAGTGGGGCCTGTCGTTGGGGTCGTTGATCATGCATCTGCGGGATTCGGGGCTGATCGCGCCGGACCGGGCGAAAATGTTGACCACCCAGCTGCATTCACGGATCAACCCGGCCACCGGGCATACGTGGGGTATGACGGAACCGGGGTGGGCTGACCGCGTCCCGGAGCGGCCGCGGCTGCTGCGCAAGTGGGTGGAGCGCTGTTACGGCGGCGCGTCGGTGCGGATGCTGAGCGCCCGGGAATCGATGATCTATCCCGCTGATGTGCTGGATTGGTTTTTGGCCACGCAGCGACCGGCGCCGGCGGCCGAGCATAGGCCGGTCGCGGCCAGTGTCGGCCATGGCCGCACCCCGGCCCCACCCGCTGCCGGTGGCTCCCAGGTGATCCGGTTGGACGATTTCCGCAACGGCAGGCCATCGTGAATATGGTGGGGTGCTACTGACGGTGGCACAGGTGCAGCGGGTGCGTTTTGTGGACCGACCACCCACCTACACGGTGGTCGGCGCCGACAAATTGCCCGTGGCCCCGGCGCGCGAGTACCTGACGTTTCTGCGTAACCAAGGGAGCTCGCCGAACACGTTGCGCGCCTATGCCTATGGGCTGGCGGCGTGGTGGACGGTGCTGGAAGGTACCGGTACGGCGTGGGATGATTTCCCCACCAGTCTGTTCGGCCAGTTCCTGGCCTATCTGCGTACCGGGGATCTGCCCGGGGTGGCCCGTATCGGTGAACCAAAGCAGAGATTGGCCGAGTCGTCGCTGCTGCCGCGCAGCGCGGCGGTGTTGTCGATGTACCGGTATTTCGCCGATGCCCATGACCTGGTGCGCCCCTACCGGCGGTTGTACGCCAGTCATGCTCGGACGTCCCGGCGGGGCCGCTATGCACCGTTTCTGGCCGGAGTCGGCCCGAGACGCGAACACGATGGGCCGATTCACCGGCTGCGCGGGCTGCAGCGCGCTGAAACACCGGTGCTGCTGCCCGTGCAGGTCAACGCGATCTTGGATGCGTGCAGTGTCCAGACAGTCTCGGGTGAATGGTCGGGCGGCGGGGCGGGGCTGCGTGATCGGTTGTTTTTCGCGGTGCTGGCCGAAACCGGCATGCGCATCGGTGAAGCGTTGTCGTTGCGCCACCATGACTTTGATATCGCCGGTGGTGGTACCCCGTCGATACTGGTGGCGGGCCGTGATGATCATCCGCACGGGGTGCGCGCGAAATCGGGCCCGCGCCGGATCTACATCGGCGACGATCTGGTCGCCCTCTACACCGAGTATGTGTGGCAGCTGGTGGCCGCCGGCGCGGATATCGCGGTCGGCGACCTGGCGTCGTGTTTCGTGTTCGTCAACCTGGTGCGCGGCGTGCGCTACGCCCCGCTGCGCCCGGAAACCCTCTACGACAAGGTCGATCTGATCACCGCCCGCCGCGCCGATGTGCTGCCTGAGCAGTGGACGCCGCACTGGCTGCGCCACACCCACGCCACCGCGCTGTTGCTGGCCGGGGTGGACGTGCACGTGGTGATGCGCCGTCTCGGGCACGCCGACGTGCAGACCACGTTGTCGACCTACGGCTGGGTGACCGCCGACGCGCAGATGCGCACGCTGGCCGAATGGAAGAACTATGTCGCCGGGTGGAAGGTGAACCGTGACGGCCAATGACAGTCCTGCACCGGCACACACAGCGCCCACCCATCGTGGCGGCGAGGATCGGTGGACGCAGCAGTGGCAACAGGTACCCGCGCAGTGGCGCACCCTGGTCTATCACCTGGATACCGCCCCGGCCAATACGGTCTTTCAGCACAACCCGCGCTACCGGCCCACCCCGGACGGCCACGACTTCACCCCACAGGGTGTGCCGCAACGGTTCTGCGACGAGCTCGCGTGGTGGGTGTGGCTGTGCGGACACGAACAACGCCGCAAGATCGAACCGTCACTGCTGAAATGGACCAGCGGCGCACTGAGCATCGCCGCCACCGACTACCACCAACGGCACCGGCGTCACCCGGTCAGTATCGCTGATCTGAGCGCCGAGGCCATCGTGCGCCACGGGGTGCGCGAGTTCGAGCGCCGCACCGGCCGGCTGCCGTCGGCCGGATTTCGGCGCAACGTGACCAGTTTCATCGAGCACCTGCACCTGTATGTGTCGGTCCGCTGCACCGACTGGCCATGGTGGGCCCATGACATCTGGGATCTTGACGCTGATCCCCGAATCCCGCAACGTGAGCACGAACCCTGCCACGACCAGGTCGCACGCCTCGGAGGGATCGAACCGGCCTGGCTGCGCGACGGGGTACGGTTCTGGCTTCGCACCTGCTTGACGGCTGAACTGCTGCGCTGGTCGTCGGTGATCGGCCGCACCCGCGGCATCACCCGCCACTTGGGCCCGTTCCTAGCCGAACGCGGGATCGATGACCCGGTGATCAGCACCGACCGGGCGGCGCTGCGGCTGTTGTTCACCGAGTTCACCGACTACCTCAAATCACCTGCCGCGCGGGCCAAACCGGAGCGTCCGCTGTCGGCGGCGACGATCGCGGTCGTCCAGTCCAAGGTTCAGATGTTCTACACGTTCATGGTGGACCATGCCGAGGAAGCCGCGGCAGCGACCGGAGATCCTCGCTGGAGCCGGTTGACCGACACTCATACCCGGTTGTGGGGTGCGGCGTTTCGCAGCCGACGCCCTACCGGCGGCCGGGAGCTGACCTGGTTTTCGACCGCCGAGCTCCAGCGGATGCTGTGCTATCTCGACGTGCTGGCCGCCGACGCGGGTAAACCGGTAGTCATCACCCACCCCGATTCCACGATCTCGGTCGTGTCCGGTCTCGGCGATCCGCAAGCGGCCCGGATCTGGCTGCTGCAAGCGTTGACCGGGCGTCGGGCCTCAGAGATTCTGATGCTCGATTACAGTCCACTGCAACCGATCCCGGGCCACGACCGCCCCGCCGGAGCCACCGACGATCCCGACGGATTCGTGGCCAAACTGCGCTACCAACAGACCAAAGTCGACGGGGTGGTGCCCACCATCCTCGTCGAGCAGGCCGTGGTCAACGTGATCAGCGAACAGCAAGACTGGATCCGGGCGCGCTACCCGTATTTCGAGCCGAAATACCTGTTCCTCGGGGTGCGCTACCAGCACCAGGGCCAACGACCACGCAGCTATGACTCCTACAGCCGGATCCTCAATCGGCTCGACACCATCCACGGCCTCACCGACACCGCCGGCCACCCGCTGCGGTTCTCCCAGACCCACCGGCTGCGCCACACCCGCGCCACCGAACTGCTCAACGACGGGGTGCCCATCCATGTGGTGCAGCGCTACCTCGGGCACGCCTCGCCGGCGATGACCCTGCGTTACGCGGCGACCCTGCAAGCGACGGCCGAAGCGGAGTTCCTGCGACACAAAAAGATCGGCGCTCATGGCACCGACATCGCCATCAGCCCGTCTGACATCTACGACATGACCCAACTCTCGGCCCGTACCGACCGGGTGCTGCCCAACGGGGTATGTCTGCTGCCGCCGGTGGCCACCTGCGACAAGGGCAACGCCTGCTTGTCATGCGGGCATTTCGCCACCGACGCCACCCACCTCGACGAACTGGTCGACCAACGCGCCAAGACCCTGAAGCTGATCGACATCCGCCGCGAGCAGTACCGTGCCCGCACCGGGCGCGAACTCACCGACGACAACGTGTGGATCCACGAACGTCGCCGCGAAATCGCCTCGCTGGATGCCATCCTCGACCGGCTCCGCCGCGACGACGTGACCGATGGCAGCGTGAGCAGTGTCGCGGGAGCCGGTACCGCCAACCGGGCACCCACCATGCGCACCGCGACCCGGGGAAGCCACGAATCCGTGCTGCGCAAGGCCGACCCGGACCCGCCGCGATGAGCCGCCCCAAGCCGCCACCGCCCACCCAGAAGGCACTCGATGCGCTGGCCGAATACCGCCGGGCCCGCAGCGATGAGAAGCGCCGCGACATCGAGAAGGCGATCGCCCACCTGCGCAAGACCAACGCCACCATCAACTTCTCCACCGTGTCCCGCCGCGCCAAGGTGTCCCGCAAAACCATCTACAAACACGACGACCTGGTGACCGTCATCGAGCAATACCGCGGCCGGCATACCGACCGACAACCGGCATCGACTGGCCGCGAAACCAGCATCCACGCCGCGCTGCGCCACAAACTCGCCGCCAAAGACAAAGAGATCGCCGCACTCAAAGCCACCGTCGCAGAACAACAATCAACCATCGAGCTGCTCTACGGCCAACTCGACACCCTGCACGAACAGACCCCCTGAGCCCAGTACGCCCCCCGAGGTGTGCTGCGGTCACGGCCGGGACTGTCAGATAAACGGTGGATCTGGCTTGGCATTGGTTAGCTGCCAGTCGGAGTGATCCGGCCGCTGAAGGTGATCGCGAACGCATTGAGTGCGGGCTTCCACCTCATTGCCCATCGTGCCTTACCTCGGCCGGTGGGGTCCAGGGATCGGGTGACCAGGTAGAGGCACTTCATCGCGGCCTGCTCGGTCGGAAAGTGCCCACGGGCCCGAATTGCCCGCCGATAGCGGGCGTTCAAGGATTCCACCGCATTGGTGCTGCAGATGACGCGGCGGATCTCGACGTCGTAGTCCAGGAACGGCACGAACTCGCTCCACGCGTTCTCCCACAACTGTGTGATTGCCGGGTACTGCGCACCCCATTTCTCGGTGAACTCGGTGAAACGTTCCTTGGCTGCCGCCTCGGTCGCCGCGGTGTAGACCGGCCGGATGTCCTTGGCGATTTGATCCCAGTACTTGCGCGATGCATAACGAAAGGTGTTGCGCAACAAATGGATCACGCATGTCTGAACCACCGCTCGCGACCACACGGTGTTGATCGCATCGGGTAGTCCTTTAAGACCGTCGCAGACCACGATGCACACATCGGTGGTGCCGCGGTTCTTGATCTCGGTGAGCACCGACAGCCAGAACTTCGCGCCCTCACCACCGTCGCCAGCCCACAGTCCGAGGATGTCTCGCTCCCCGGCACAGGTGACCCCGATGGCCACGTAAACGGGTCGATTAGTGACCTGGCCGTCGCGGACCTTGACGAAGATCGCGTCGATGAACACCACGGGATATACCGACTCCAGTGGCCGGTTGGACCATTCGGTCATCTCCTCGATCACCTTGTCGGTGATCTTGGAGATGGTGTCCTTGGACACCGTGGCGCCGTAGACATCGTCGAAATGAGCCGCGATTTCCCCGGTAGTCAAGCCTTTGGCCGTCAGTGACAACA
Source organism: Leucobacter sp. (assembly GCA_041655455.1). GTDB lineage: Bacteria > Actinomycetota > Actinomycetes > Actinomycetales > Microbacteriaceae > Leucobacter. The sequence goes on from JBBAFK010000003.1 coordinate 32,194, forward strand.
CGATCTCATCGACGCCGGTCAGCCGGCGCTGGCGCTTCTTGACGATCACCGGGTCGAAACTGGCATTAGTGTCGCGGGGCACCTCGATCTCCACCGGCCCGATCTCGGTGAACACCGTCTTAGATCGGGTGCCGTTACGGGAATTGCCTGATCCCCGGCCTGCCGGATCGTGTTTGTCGTAGCCCAGGTGCTCGCTCATCTCCGCGTCCAGCGCGGTCTCGAGCACGTTCTTGGTCAGCTGATTGAGCAGGCCGTTGGGGCCCACCAACTCCACACCTTGCTCCTTGGCCTGGGCGAGCAGCTGCTCGGCAAGCTCTTTGTGATCCACATCAATCGCCACGGATTCGAGTGTTTCGGACATCATCAGTCCTTCCCGCCAAGCTCACGCCCGGCGTGTCAGACCAAGTCCAGATCCACCGTTATTTCGACAGTCCCGTCACGGCCTGGCCCGCCGTGACGGAGGCCTTCCCGGCCTCCTGGCCAACTCGTGAGTGCCCGCCCGTGCCCGTCGGCCCGATTGCCAGGTCATCGACAAGATCTGGCCCGGCGGGCTGTGGTGGGGAGATCTTTCCAGGGCGTGTCGGTGTCTGCCGATCGGTTGGTCGCTGAACCGGCGGCGGACCGGCGTTAGTCGGCGGTGACCGGCACACCGTTGTCGCCGGGCGGTGTGGGTGCGGTGGGGGTGGTTTTGCGTTGATGCGTGGTGAGGAAGTCGTCGACGATGCGGGTGGTGTCGTGGGGGGTCATGGTGTGCAGTCCGGTCATGCGGGCGAAGGCGAGCGGCCCGATGAGTTGGCACAACGCGAGGTTCACGTCGAAGTCGTCGAGTTCGGCGCGGGCTTCTGCGCTTTGCAGGATGGCGTCGAAGGGTTGTCGGTATTGGTCGACGACGCGTGCGCGCAGCGTGCCGGCCGCGTGTTCACTGCCGGCGTGGTCGGTGGTTGCGGTCGGCCCGAGGGACAGCCAGGCCAGCATGGTGACGTGTAGCGGGGCGTCGGCGAACAGCGCCGCCTGACGGGTGAGCAGTTCGATGAGGCGTTCGCGCACCGTCCCGCCGGCCGGTGCCGGCGGGGTGACTTGGGGTAGCAGCCGTTCGAAGGTGGCCGCCAACAAGTGCGATGAACTGCCGAAGTGGCGGTAGAGGGTGGTTCGGGCCACCTTGGAGGCTTTGGTGACCGCCTCGACGGTGACGGCCTCGACACCACCGGTGCTGAGCAGCGCGGCCGCCGCGTCCAGTAAGCGATTGCGGGACCGGGTGCGGCGGGGGTCGATTTCGTCGTCGTCTTCGTCGTGGACTCGATCCGGCTGGCTGCTGCTCACACTCACTCTCCTTGCCGCTTCCCCCTTTATGGCCAACGGGTGCCGCCCGCCCGACACTTATGGTACCAACAGTAGCGTTGCGAAACTGGTCGTACTGGAGGTATCGGGTGTCCGAGCATGTGCCGTGTCGGGATGAGGTACCCCACGGTGACCGTGGGGTTGGGTCACCCGCGGAACGGTTGCCCGCCCACACCCCGCACTGTATGGGCTGCGGCCCGGACAACCCCCACGGCCTGCAGCTGGTGGTGTATCGCTGCGGCGAGCAGGTGTATGCCGATGCGACCTTCGACGAACGCCACATCGGGGCGCCGGGATTGGCGCACGGCGGCGCGGTGGCGGCCGCCTGCGATGACGTGCTGGGCTTCACGTTGTGGATCGCCGGCACCCCGGCGGTGACACGCAGTCTGACCGTCGAGTATCTGCTGCCGGTGCCACTGCACCAACCGCACCGGATCACCGCGCACATCACCGAGCGCAACGGCCGCGCCCTGCATGTCCGCGCGACAGGCACCGGCACCGACGGCGTCACCCGGTTCACCGCGAGCGCGGTGTTCGTCGTGGTGAGCACCGAGCACTTCGCCGCCCACGGTGATCTGGCGGCCTTCGATGGCCTGCTGGAACGGTTCACCCGCAGCAGCCGGGCCCACGCCGATCCGCACGACCCGACATCGTGACCGCGACCGACACCGGCGCCCAACCCAAAAGCCAACAATCCCAGGCGGATCCGCGGCCGGTGGCACCACACCCGACCGCGCCGCCGCGTCCGCGGACGCCGACGCGTCACCGAGAGGCGATTCTGGATGCGGCGCTGGTGGTGGCCGCCGCGGGCGGGTATGAGGCGGTGCGGATGCGCACGGTAGCCGAGCGGGCCGGTATCGCGGTCGGCACGCTCTACCGCTACTTCCCGTCCAAGACCCACCTGCTGGTCTCGGCGCTGGCCCGAGAATTCGGGCGGCTGCAAGCCGCCCAGGACTGGGCCGCCACCGGCACGACACCTCAGCAGCGCCTGGATCGGCTGACCGGGTATCTGCACGACCGCTGGCAGCGCGACCTTCATCTCACCGAGGCCATGACACGGGCATTCGTCGCCGCCGACAGCACCGCGGCCGCCGCCCTCGACGAGGCCGCCGCGGTCATCGAGCGCCTGCTCGCCCACACCCTGGGCGGCGACACGCCCGGGCCGCTCGATCAGCCGGTCGCCGAGCTCCTCGCCGACATCTGGCTGGCGAACCTGACCGCGTTCATCGGCCGGCGGGCCTCGGCGGCCCAGACCCGTGACCGCATCGATCGGGCCAGCCGGCGCATCGTGGATCGCCTGGCCTCCCTCACCCCCAACAGTTAACGATACTAATAGTATCGCAGCGATACTTACCGTACCCTTCAGATGCGACCCAAAGACGTGTCGAAGGAGGCGCCATGTTCACCCAATGGATCGAAGACTGCGTCGTGCAACGCGTGTCGCTGCGCGACGGGTTGGTGTTGGACCTCGATGGCTACAGCGAGCTGGTGATTTCGCGTCCCCTGAGGCTGACGCTGCCGCCCGTCGGGGACTTTCCGGCCGAACAAGTGCTCATCGACCCCAACCGGGTCGCGGTGCACGAACGCCCGCTGCTCGACCTGGCCGGCGCGGTGTGCACGCACGCCCGGTACGGCGATGACGGCGCGTTGCACCTGGGTTTTTCCCGAGGGCACCGCATCGATGTGGAGGCCGACGCGCACGCCACGGCCTGGGAGCTCTACGGCAAACGCCACGGATACATGGCCTGCCTGCCGCGTGGCCGGGTCCGGGTGGTCCGCCACGACATCCCCGACGCCGACGACACCGACGCCGGCGTCGGCGCAGGTCACTAGCGGCCCACAGGCGCGCCGCGCGGCCCCGGCGGACGCGCAGCGCCAACCACTGTGGTACTCCTAGTAGCGTAGCGATACCGATAGTTCCTTTTCTCGGGTGGAGGGGTAGTGACCGACAGCGATCCGGATGGTTCGGGCACCGCGATGAATGCTCGGCGGCGATACCGCCGTTCGGCCGAACCGGCGGATTCCAGCGAGTACAGCGCGCGGTTGGCGGCGCTGGCGAGGTTCACGGTGAGGCACAAGACGCTGGTGATCGGCGCCTGGCTCGGCGTCGCGGTGGTGCTGGCACTGCTGTTTCCCCAATTGGAAACCGTGGTGCGCCAGCAATCGGCGGAGCTGCTCCCCCATGATGTGCCGTCGTTTCAGACAGTGGACCGGATGAGCGCGGCGTTCGGCGAACAAGGTTCCAAGACCATGGTGTTCGTCGCGATGGAAGACCCCGCCGGGCTGACCCCCGCGACGCGGGAGCGCTACGAGGACCTGGTGGCGCGGCTACGCGGCGACACCGCCCACGTCTTGCTGGTTCAGGACCTGCTGGCCGACCCGATCACCGCGACGCAGGCGGTCAGCGCCGACCGCAAGGCCTGGTTTCTGCCGGTCGGGGTGGCCGGCACCCTGGGCGATCCCGCCGCCGCCGAATCCGTGCAAGCGGTGCGCGACATCGCCGCCGACGTGTTCGCCGGCACGTCGACCACCGCGTACGTCACCGGCCCGCCCGCCACGTTCAGCGACCAGATCGCGGCCGCCGAACACGACCTGGTGCTGATTTCGATCGCCACCGCCGGCCTGATCGCGGTGATCCTGCTCATCGTGTACCGCTCGGTGTTCACCGCGCTGCTGCCGCTGCTGGTGATCGCGGTGAGCCTGGTCGTCGGGCGCGGTGTGCTCTCGGCCCTGGGCCAGCTGGGAATGCCGGTCTCGCAATTCACCGTGGCGTTCATGACCGCGATCCTGCTGGGAGCCGGCACCGACTACACGGTGTTTCTGATCAGCCGCTACCACGAGCAGCGCCGCGCACAGGTGCCGCCCGAACAGGCCATCGTGCACGCCACCGCCAGCATCGGCCGGGTCATCCTGGCCTCGGCGGCCACCGTCGCCTTCGCATTCCTGGCCATGGTGTTCGCTCAACTGAGCGTGTTCGCCGCCCTCGGCCCGGCCTGCGCGGTGGCCGTCATGTTCGGATTCCTGGCCACCGTGACGCTGCTGCCACCGGTGCTGGCGCTGGCCGCCCGACGCGGCATCGGCGACCCCAAACCCGACCGCACCCGCCGCTACTGGAACCGCGTCGCGGTCGCGGTGGTCCGCCGACCCGTGCCCCTGCTGATCGCCAGCCTGGTCATCCTGCTGACCCTGGCCGCGGCCACAACAACGATGAAGATCAGCTACGACGACCGCAAAGGCCAGCCCGCCACCACCGCCAGCAACCAGGGCTACCAACTACTCGACCGCCACTTCCCCAAAGACATCGTCATCACCGAATTCCTCGTCGTGGAAAACCCCACCGACATGCGCACCGCAAAAGGGCTCGCCGACCTCGACGAAATGGCCTCCCGCGTCTCCCAGATCCCCGGCGTCACCACAGTGTCCGGCGTCACCCGCCCCACCGGAGCCCGCCTCGAACAAGCCCAACTCTCCTGGCAGAACGGCCAGATCGGCGACAAGATGGCCGGCGCCGTCGCCGACGGCAACGCCAGAAAAGACGACCTCGCCAAGCTCACCGCTGGCGCCGACCAACTCGCCGGCGGCCTGGCCCAACTCGACACCACCCTGCGCACCGCCCTGACCCCCCTCACCGCGACACTCACCCAAGCCCAGTCCGCCGGCACCCAGATTCAACAGTTCCGGCCCCTGCTGCAACAACTTTCGGCCACCGCCCCCGGCGTCGACCGCGCCATCCAATCCGGTCCCGGGCTGCGCCCCCTGGCCGAACAAGCCCAACACGCCATCGCCGTCCTCGACCCCCTCACCGGCGCCCTCAACACCTCCCCGTGGTGTGCCACCACACCCCAATGCGCCCAGATCCGCGACCAAGTCCAGACACTGGTGAGCTTGCGCGACAGCGGATTGTTCACCCAGATCGCCGAACTCGGCGATCGCTACAACCCCGACACCAACGCCACCGTCGCCGGCACCCTGGCCACCGTCCACACCGCGGTCACCTCCCTCAACAAAGCCTTCGCAACCCTCGGAGACCCCGCCGACCTGGCCGGCAACATCCGACGCCTCCAAGACGGCATCAGCCAACTCGCCTCAGGCGCCCAAGCACTGGCCACCGGCGTCCACGCACTGGCCGACAGCAACATCGAAATGCTGTCCGGGATGAGCCAGATCGCCACCCAACTCCAAAACGCCGCCCGCGCCACCGCCAACTCGGACTCCTCCAGCGGCTTCTACCTGCCCGCCAACACCTTCCAAAACCGCCAATTCACCGATATGGCAAAACAATTCCTCTCCCCAGACGGAAAAACCGCACGCTTTGCCATCGAAACCAGCCACGACCCCTACAGCGCCGAAGCAACCCGCCTCGCACACGAAATCACCGACGTCGCCAACGCCGCACGCCCCAACACCTCACTGCACCAAGCCACCGTCTCCGTTGCCGGGTTCCCCGCCGTCAACTCCGACATCCAACGACTGCTGCGAGCCGACTTCACCCAACTCGCCCTCGCCACACTGCTCATCGTCGGACTCATCCTCGTCCTACTACTGCGCGCCCTGCTCGCCCCGCTCTACCTGCTCGGCACCGTCGTGCTCAACTACCTGGCCTCACTGGGCATCGGCGTCCTCATCTTCCAATGGGGACTCGGACACGAAATCGCCTGGCCAGTACCACTACTCGCGTTCATCATCCTGGTCGCAGTCGGCGCCGACTACAACATGCTGCTCGTCTCACGACTACGCGAAGAATCAGGACACAACATCCGCGTCGGCGTACTGCGCACCGTCGCCAACACCGGCTCCGTCATCACCTCAGCCGGCCTCATCTTCGCCGCCAGCATGTTCGGCCTCATGGTCGGCTCAGTGGCCATCATGATCCAAGCCGGCCTCATCATCGGCTGCGGACTCCTACTCGACACCTTCCTCGTGCGCACCCTCACTGTCCCCGCCATCGCCACACTCCTACGCGAAGCCAGCTGGTGGCCCCAACGAGCCACCCACCGCCCAACAACCACCAGCCACTCCACACCACCACAACTAGCCACCCGCCATTAAGAACCAACACCCGCACCCACCCCCAACAAGTCACCGCACCCGTCACCGACGGCAGCCCGCCATGATGGCGGCGACGAAGCGACGGGCTCCCGAACCATCGCGCCAGCCAGACCGCACCAACCAACCCCTAACCGGAAACACCGGCAGCCCAGCCTGTTACCCATCACGCCAAGCCAGGCCAACTCGCCTCAGCGGGAACAACAGTGAACATCAGAATCTGACCCCAGATAACTGCCATCGCCACCTCCGAGCAGCTGCTGCAACCGTTGTCCGCACCCGCCGGGGCGGGCAAGACGACCTCCCTGCGGGCCCTGCGGGCAGCGGCCAACCGGGCCGGAAAACAGGTGCTCGTCGCGGCCCCGACCGGGCGGGCGGTCAGTGTCGCGGTCCGCGAACAGGCCGGCGACACCGGTGCCACCGTGCACACACTGCTGCGCCACCTCGACACCGGTCAGATGACGCTGGACGCCGGCACACCAACACCGCCTACATCTACAGCGACACCGCCGAGACCGCCGGCACTGACATGCAGCCAGCCCAGCGCGGCAACCACGCCCAAGCCGCCGCCGCCCTGCGCGGAATCCTCGGCCGCACCCACCGCAGCCACACCATCACCGCCACCGCCGCGACGAACACCACCAGCCCGCCGAAACCCGTCGCTGACCTGCAGCACCAGTACCGCCAGACCCTGGCCCGGCTCCGCGCCGACCACCGCCGCCAACAACAGCACCGGCGCATCGACGGGCTCACCCTTGACCAACGCCTCTGGCTGGCAGAGCAACAGCAGCGTCGGCGCAGCACCTCCCCCCGCGAACATCACCGCGGCGCCGACCGCAGCCTGTAGCACCGCCAAGCAAGAAGACCTACGGACTTTTAATCCGCAGGTTCCCGAGCTTGACGGAAAAGCCTCACCGTCTCGGTACTTCCCTGTCGAGGGGGCGTCCTACATACCGGTGTCTGCACCCCTCCCCTGTAGAACTCGCCACGACAACCAGGAACAGGTGCAAGCGGACTTCAAGTCCGTGCGCTCCAGTCACTGCTCGGACCCCTCAGGAGGGGGACTCATGAAAACCGCCATGCTTCTCGCCGCCGTTCTGGCCTACCAAAGTGACCCAACTCGGTCACCGGTGATGCACGCTGCATCACCGCCGGGCCGACGTGTGCCACGCGGTGGTGGAAAACATCAGGAAGCACCGGTTTCTTCGATGCCGAATGCTTCTCCCCGCTCATACCGTCGGATCACTTGACGGATCTGGTCACTGGCGACTTTGTAGATGTCGATCACAGAGGTGATATCGCGACGTACTCCGGCGTCTTTGCCCTGTTCAAACGTCGTGACGAACTTGACGCTCTTGCCGTTGAGGTGGAGCCGGATGATGGGCTTCCGGTTGTTGTCGTCCAGCAGGACAGCGAAGTACGACTTGCTGTCGCGATAGTGAATGCGTTCAGGATCCACTTCGGAGACCGCGATGGCCCGGACGATGTTGAAGCCTTCGAGTTCTTCGTCGGTGGTGACCACTCCAGGATCTGCGACACCGGCGGGTTCGCGCTGTGGCTGCTGGGCAGCCTCCGGCGTCGCCGAGGAGTGGGCAACAGCCGGGGGTGCTGAAGGGAGTTCAGACGAACGGTTCGGGTCTGGTGCATCGTCTCCGAGGGCGGTTTTCAGGCGGCTGTTCACCTGGTCTCCGATGTACTGAGAAAGCGCCTTCTCCACCAGCGGTCGGAACTGGTCGATGACGCGCTGGGTAGTACGTCCTTCGTAGATGCGGTTTACGAAGAAGCGCACCCATTCTTCCGAGGGTTCTTTAACTTCAGCCGCGATGATCCGCCGAACGCCACCAATGTATTTGAGTTCCTCCGCAGCGCTCACGACAGATTCGATGTCGAAGGATTCCTTGGACAGTTTCTGAATCTCAGGAACCAGTGTCCGGTCGATGTCCAGCAGATCGAACACCAGGAAGGGCTTCTCATCCATGCGGTTTGGCAGATCACCATCGGTGTACACGTGGTACTGTTGCCCATTCGTCAAGATCGCGATCCGCGCCGAGGTGACTGCGAAGTACCTGAACAACTGCGAGGCGTAACGCAGGTCCAACTGATCCCCGATCTTCTTGCACTCGATGAGGATCTGGAGCTGGCCGTCCTTGAAGATCGCGTAGTCGACCTTCTCCCCCTTCTTTACCCCCACGTCCGCCGTGAATTCCGGGACAACCTCAGATGGATCGAAGACGTCGTAACCGAGCACCGTCGAGATGAACGGCATGATGAATGCGTTCTTCGTCGCCTCTTCGGTCTCCACTGAATCGCGCATGTCGCGAATCTTCTGAGCAATGCTGGACAGATTGTCCGAGAACCCCATGTACCACTCCCCTTATTGACTTGCGGAGAGATCGTAAAACGAGTCGCCTGTCATGTTTTGGATGATCCGCCCCGGCATGTCGAGAGGTTCTGTTATTTGAGTGCCTCCTCGATGTGAGGGTGCCGTTGGCGATGGTAGTAGAGGGCTTCGGCCCGGTCCGGTGTCAGGTCCTGGCAGTAGCCGTTGGGTCGCTGACGGTTGTAGAAAGCCACCCATTCGGCGGTCCCCAGCGAGAGTTCGGTGGCGCCGGGATAGAGCGGTTGGTGGTCGATGAGTTCGGTCTTGTAGCTGCTGTTCACCGATTCGGCCAGAGCGTTATCGAAGCTATCGCCCACCGATCCGATTGACGGCACGATCCCTTCAGCGGCCAGGCGTTCGGTGAACGCGACGGCCGTATATTGAGAGCCCGCATCGCTGTGATGAATGAGCGACTCCAAAGATGTTGCACCATAACGCTTTCTGGTGTCGATGGCGTGGTTGATCGCATCGGTCACCAGCTTCTGGGTCATCTCGGTGGCCACCTTCCATCCCACGATCTTGCGGGCATAGACGTCGGTGACGAACGCCGTGTAGGCCCAGCCGGCACGGGTCCGACAGTAGGTAAAATCGGCGACCCATAACCGGTCAGGCGCACCGGCGACGAAATTGCGCTGGACCCGGTCCGGGGCCCGGGTCGCTGCCGGATCGGCCACAGTGGTGCGTACCCGGCGGCGCTTGCAGGCACCGCGCCATCCCATCTCTCGCATCACCCGCTCTACGACACAGCGAGAAACATCGATACCATTGGTGCGCAACACAATCCATGTCTTACGGGCACCCAGAACCTTATACAGCGCCTGCGACTGACGCAGCCGCCAGATCGCGTCGATGACCGCGGCATCAGCCCAGTCGGCCTTCGACGGACCCCGCCGGGTGCGGTGGGCGTAATACGTCGACGGGGCGATCGTGACGCCGAACTCTGAAAGCACGGCGCACATCGACTCGACACCCCACTTGAGACCATCAGCGCCCACCCGGTGACCCTGGTGGGCGCTGATGAACTCCACGACTACTGAGACGGCCGGTCGAGCTCGGCGGCGAAGAAAACCGAGGCCGCCTTCAAAATCGCATTGGCCCGCTTGAGCTCAGCATTCTCCCGGCGAAGCTTGCGCAGAACCTCAGATTCCTCGCTGGTCTGCCCGGCCCGCGAGCCAGCGTCGATCTCGGCCTGGCGGACCCATTTGCGCACCGTTTCGACGGTACCGACGCCCAGCAGGTCAGCGACCCGGCCCATCGCCTCCCACTCCGACACCGTCTCACTGCGCAGATCGGCAACCATCTGCACCGCCCGCGCCTTCAGTTCCTCCGGATACCGCCTCGATGACTTCGATCCCACGTGTCCATCCTTCCCAACGGAAGAACTCTCCGGACACACCGGGGCGGATCACCACTCTGGTGCAGCGCCTCAAAGGCCGCACCGCGTACGCCGTGCGCCGCGAATTCACCGGCGCCTGTGTCCGTGCGCGAATGCGCGGGCACCTCTGGTCGCCGTCCTACTTCGCCGTCTCCTGCGGAGGTGCACCACTGTCGATCATCAAGCAGTACATCGACGGACAAGCCCGCCCACTCTAAGCGCCGGGCTACACCCGGCAACACACGAGATGGGCTCACCCCGGACTAAAGTCCGGGGCGGTTCTCGGTGATGGTCAGATGCCTGGATGCGATCTCGCATTCGACGCGTACTTCGTGGCGTGCATCTTCGGGAACTCTTGCCACACACCATCGTTGCAGGCGTGCGACGTCAAGGTCGGGCAGTGCCATGCTGATTACCAGCGGGGTTGGCCGGCGGCGGCGGTGAGGCGGTCGTAGGCGGTGTCGAGTTGTCGTTGGCGGCGCCGGTTGGGTTCATGGTTGGCTTCGGCGGCCAGCGAGTCGATCAGTTCGTCGAGTTCGATGTCGGTCAACGTGAGGTGAAGTTCGTTGCCGTGGGTGCGGATCGCGTAAACTGCTCGCTGGCAGTCGTGGTCGAGGAACGGCAGGGTCCGCAGCGCCGCGGCGGTGTCAGCATCGACAACGACGTCCCTGACGGGTTGAGCCGCGCTGAGCTGTCGGCGACGTAGGTCGTAGATCGAGGTGGCCCAGTTGCTGATGGTGCCGTCGTCATCGCAGTGACTGCAGCACCAGTTGATGGGGTGATCTGGTTGGGTCCAGCCCACGACGATGCGGCCGGGGCAGGCGCGGTGGGCCGGACGGCGTCGGCAGGGCAGGGCGGTTTCCCAGCGGGTGTGCGCGTCCCCGGCGGAGGCTGCGGCGACGATCGCGCTCAGGTGCTCGGCGAGCTTGTGGGCCGGTCCCGGGGTTTCGGGTCCCACGTCGAGGAAGTGTTGCAGATCGGCGACCAACATGACCTGGTCACTGTAGCCGCCGGTGTCGCGGTGGTTGGCGTCGAGCAAAACGTGCTCAACACCGGGGTGTGGGCATGTGCTCGACGAATTGCCGCTGCAGATCCGCATGTGGGTGTGCCCGGCATGCCAGGTGCCCCACGACCGCGACTTCAACGCCGCCAAGGTCATTCTCGCTGCCGGGCGGGCAGAGAGACTAAACGCCTGTGGAGCCCGTGTAAGACCGCAACTCGTTGCGGCAGTGGGCGTTGAAACAGGAAGCACCCCAACAGCGGCGTAAGCCGCCAACGGGGAATCCCCGGACTTCAGTCCGGGGAGCACGTCAAAGTCCACTTCCTTGTTTCGGCGTCGGTTCTGGTCGAAGGAGCGTTTTCTCCTTGACGGCGTTGAGCCCCATCTTGGATGCCGTGCGCCTGATGCGCGGTCAGCCACCGCGGGTGAGGTCGTGATCGGCGTCGCTCCTCATGGTTTGCAGTCGGTCGTGGACGCCGTGGGCGCTGCGGTGGCTCTGTAGGAGGCGTTGGTATTCCTCGACCACCGCGATGATTTCGGGGGTGTGTTGTTGTGGGTCGAGGCCGGTGGCCTGGGTGATCGCGGCCTGCAGGTCGGGGGTTTCTGAGGGCGCGGGGTGGTGGCGCGCGCTGGAGTCGGCGCTGAGCGTGCGCGACCAGGGCAGGTCCTTGTTGAGCAGACGCAGCAGCGGTGCAGATGGTGCGGTCGACCACTGGCGGGTGTCGGTGTCGATGAGCACCAGGCGGGCCTGCGCTGTGACCGCATTGTCGGCGAGGTCGGCGATCTGCTCGGGTGTCAGTCGCTGGGCGTGGTCGACGACGACGATGGTGCCCGTCGTGGTGGTGTCGGGGTCGAGGCGAAGTGTTGTGGTGTCGACCATCTCGGGGCGCAGGGCCGCAGTGCGGGGATCTGTGAGGACCTCGGTCGGGGCGGACCAGATGATGTGGCGGTCCTCGCTGGTGGCCGCAGCGTCGAGCAGGGCCATCTGGGAGATGAGTTCGGTTCGGTCGCTGGCGGTGACGGGGGTGATGGCGAAGGGGGTGGCTGCCACCGACGACAGGGCGGTTGCGGGGATGGGGGAGAGCTTGGACAGTGCCTGCGGGTCGAGGTGCAGCGGCGGCTGGAAGGTGTTGTGGCCGGCGGCGGTGAGCACCCGCAGCTCGGTGGCGATGCGGGGGAGCTGGTCGACGATGTGGTCGGAGGTGCGCATCTGTGCCTCGGCGAAGGCGCGGGCGGCGGCAGTCTCTGCGGTGAGCAGATCGTCGAGCAGTCGGCGCAGCTCGGCGCGGCGGGTGGCGAGCAGTCGGCTGTCCTCGGCACGCAGCTCGGCCAACAGCGCGTCGACGTCGGCGTGGGTGACGATGTTGTCGGCTCCGCCGGCGGCGGCTTCACGGCGTTCGGTGGCTTCCTGGAGTGCCGGGAACCAGCGCTCGGCGGGGGTCTGCGCGGGCAGCGCCACCTCTTTGAGCCAGGTGAGGTGCTGGGCGGCCGAGGCGACGTCGAGCGGGTCGCTGTCGGCGGTGGCCCGCAGGGTGTCGTATTCCTGCTGCGCGGCGTCGATGAGGGCCAGGGTGCGGTTGTAGGTTTCGTCGTCATCGTGCCAGCGGTCGATGACCGATTCGATTTCGGCCAGGTGCGGGCGGTCGGCGTCGGCGCGGGCCCGCATCTCAGTGATGCGGGGGCCAGCGGCCTCGACGGCGGGGCCGCCGGTGGTGGACTGCACTTGGGCGGCGAGGGCTTCGTAGTCGGCCATGGCGGCTTCGTAGCGTTGCCGCAGGGTCTGCACGTCGGCCTGGGCGGCGGCCAGCGCCGCCGCCAGGCTGGGCCGGGTCGTGCTGAGGGAGTCGAAGTCGAGGTAGTTCTCCGGGGCGGCGTAGTCGGCGTCCGGTGGGGCCAGCCACAGGTCGTCGTGCGGGTCGGCGGGCAGGTCGTCGTGGAATCCGAGGGCGGCGGCCAGGAAGTCGGCGTCGGCGAGTGCGTCGGTGAGCACCAGCGGGTCGACAGCGGGGTGCGGCCGCTGCGGGTCGGGGTGCAGGTGGAGGAGTTCCTCGTATTCCTCGTCAGTCAGCGGCGGGTGTTCGGGGGCGGGGATGTCGTGGGGGGTGTCGGTGGTGAACAGGTCGATGGAGTAGGTCAACAGGCGGGCGTACTCGTCGGGGCGCAGGTGGTGGCGCAGGGTGGCGTCGGCGTCGGCGAGATGCTCGGCGGCGACGTGCAGCAATTCCAGCGGTTGCCAACGTTGGGGGTCGGCGTTGGCGATGGCCGACACCAGCGCGGGGAATGCCGGGTCGGCGGCGATGGTCTCGGCCAGGGCGCTGCCGAACACGGTGTGCAGGTCGGGCAGCCAGTCCGGGCGCAGGCCATTATGGGCGGTCTCGACGACGGCCGGCGACAGTGTGCCGCACAGTCGCCACCACAGTGCAGCGGCGGGGAGTTCGTCGGGCAGCGGACGTTCGGCTGCGGTGGTGCGGACCAACTGTTTGACGTCGACGCCGGTGCGGGAGGCCTCGGCGAGGTGGCTGGCCAACTGTGGCCAGAACGGATCCTTGCGGATGTTCGGGTTGATCGAGTCGACCAGTTTGTCGTAGCGGCGGTGGCCGATCTGAGCACCGACGACGGCTGCGGCCCGCTTCTCGAGGTGGCGCTGGGACGCGCGGAGTCCGGCAGGGTATTGCTCGGTTCCGGCGATGCGGGTGTCGGCGTCGTCGACGTCGGTGGCGGCACGGTAGACGGCCAGATCGGCGGCCAGCGCGGCGTCGGCGCCGACGATGGGTCGTGCCCAGCGGGGCGCGGTGGCTGTCGTCCACGCCGCCACTTCGGTTCGCACCGCGGTGTCGAGTTCCTGGATCAGCGCGGCGCGGCGGTGCAGATACGGACCCCAGTGCGGGTCGTCGCGCAGCCGGGAGGGGATCGCCGGGAGCCAGGGCAGCGGCCCGGTGCCGCCGGAGTGCGATCCGGACGGGTCGAGGCGCCAGTCGATGACAGCGGCGGGATCGGCGGCGTCGTCGAACTCCCCGGCCCGCACCACAGCGGCGAGCCGCTTGAGCGGGTTGTAGCCGTTGGCGGCGATCAGTGACAGGTGTTGACGCAGCACCGGCCACGCGGTGGCGGTGGTCAATCCGGGCAGGATCTCCTCGGCCTGCCGGTCGAGAGCGGCGTGTTCGGCGGGGGTCAGAAGCTGCTCGGCGGCCGCCCCGACAGCGTGGGCGTACATGTGCGCCGCGGCCGAGAGTCGACGGCGCGGGTCGGCGGTTTCGCGTTCCAGAGAGGTGGCCGACACCTGTGCGGCGTCGCGGGCCAGTGCCCGGGTCAGCACGTCGACGGCGGTGTCGGGGTGGGTCGCCTTGGGGGTCAGGATGCGGTGCGGATCGTTCTCGGCGGTGGAGAAATAGATGTGATTTTCTTTCACGCCCCGGGTCAGGGCGGTGTAGATCTGCTGGCGGCTGAGCCGGTCGGAGCCGACGGTGTGGCAGCGGTGGCGGGCGGTGGCGCCCTGTGCGCTGTCGATGGTGGCGGCGTAGCCGAGGGTGACGTGGGCTCGCACATACTCGCCGGGGAGGTGGCGATGGGCACCGGATTCCAGGTGCGTCACGGTCAGTGATCCGTCCGGGTCGACGGCGGTGACCTCCCACCGGTAGCCGTTGCGGACGAAGTCGTTGGGGCCGACGGTGAGTGCTCGGGAGTTCTTCTTGGTGAACACGATGTCGCCGACGCTGGCGCGGGAACCACTGGCCAACTGCGCCTCGAGAGTGGGTGCCTGCTCACCCAGTCTGGTCAGTCGATGCAGCCTCGCCCGCTCGTTGAGTTCGGTCACCAGATCGTGGGTGGGGGCCAGCAGCAGGGAGTGGTGGTCCTTCTCGTTGTCCTCTCGCCAGGCCTCGAATGCCATGTCGATGGCCATCGCGTCGGTGCCGACATGGACACGCTGATGGTCGATGTAGAACGCGATACCCGACGGATCACCCTCGCGCAGAGCGAGTCCGGCCTGGGCTTCGGCGGCCGAGGCGAACCGCATCACCTGCGACAGGGTGATGGCTCCGCTGTCGTGCGCGAGGTCGCGCAGCACGCCTCCGGCGCTGATCGAGGACAGCTGTTTGTCGTCGCCGATCAGCCGTACTGAGGCACCGCGGGCCAGGGCTGTGGCGATCACCGCGTCGAGTGCGAGGGTGCCGGCCTTGCCCGCCTCGTCGACGATCAGCAGGGTGTTGTGGTCGATGCGGTCGAACCACTGGCGGGCCGGATCGGCGGCATCGGCGTGCGGGTTGGTGGAGAGCCAGTTGAACTTGTCGAGGGTGTCGGCGACGTCGATGTCGATTTCGTCGCGCAGGATCTGGGCCGCACTCGCGCTGGGCGACAGGCCGATCACGGTGCCGCCGGAGCCCTCCCAGGCGCGGGCCAGTGCGCTCATCGCGGTGGTCTTTCCGGCACCGGCTGGGGCCAGTGCCAGCATGACTCGCTGACCGCGGCTGGCCATCTGGCGGACGAGTTCGGCCTGGCCGGCGTTGAGTTCACGGCGATGGGCGGCCTCCGACAGCAGTGCCATCTCGACCTCCATCGGGTCGACGCGGCGGCCGTCGGTGAGCTTGGCGGCGGCCATGATGCGCTTCTCCGCGGCCAGGATGTCAGCGCTGGTGTAGGTCTGGCTGCCGGCGAGTCGGTACACGCTGGTGCCGTCTTTGCGGCGCAGAAGTTCGGGTTCACCGAGGTCGGTGTCGGGGGTGTGGGCGTGGCGGATGCTCAGCGGTTCCGAC
Source organism: Leucobacter sp. (assembly GCA_041655455.1). Lineage (GTDB taxonomy): Bacteria > Actinomycetota > Actinomycetes > Actinomycetales > Microbacteriaceae > Leucobacter. Next base: position 48,084 of record JBBAFK010000003.1, read on the forward strand.
AGTGCGAGGTCGGCGATCTGTTCGGCCAGACCGTCGGTGTTGGCGTGTCCGGTGGAGCGGATGACGCGCAGCGCCTCGGCCAGAACGTGGGTGCGCTGCCACGTCGATCGGGACTGCGACACGGTGGTGATGACGCGCTGCGCCTGGGTGTTGAGCCACTCGGAGCTGATGGCGGGGGCGACGCGGGCGCGGCCACCGAGGCAGCGGCCGAGCATGGTGTTCAACGCGCGTTCGTCACCGAGCAGGCCGATGGCCTGGGCTCGCCACTCCTGCCGCTGCTCAGCCAGGGAGCGCGGTTCATGCTTGGCGGCACGGGTGGCCAGGTTGGCCTGTTGGAACAGTGCGATCGACTCCGGGGTGGTCGGTTCGCGGCCGTGCTCAGACTGAAACCTCTTGGCCAGCACGGCGTACTCGGCGTCGATGGCGGCGCGACGGGAGGACCACAGTTCGAGCAGTTCGGGGTCCACGCCGACGACTTCACGGACCTCACGTTTGCCCTCGGGTGTGTACCCGCGTGAGGCGAAGCGCATGCCGAGTTCGGCGCCGAGGTAGGCCTCCAGGCGGGTGTTGTACAACTCGGAGGCGGCGACGGTGGAGGCGTACAGCGGGCGTCCGTCGAGGGCGTACCAGCGCCAGATTCCGTCGGTGCCCTGAGCGCGAACCTTGTTCGACACCGCGACGTGGGTGTGCAGTCCGGGGTCGGAAGCGCGGGTGTCACGGTGCAGAAAGTGGGCGGCGATGAAGCCTTCAGTGTCGACCTGGGCGACTCCTTGGGCGCCGATGCGGGTGTAGCAGGCGGTGTCCTGCAGGAAGTCCTGGGCGTCCTCGACCGCGCGGCTGTGGCACTTCTCGATGATCTCGGCGATGTGCAGCGGAGCCAGCGCATACAGCGCAGACACGCTCTTGACCGGGGTGTAGGTCATGTCATATCCGGCCACCGAGGTGGTGAGCTGGCGGGTGCCGCGGGCGATGTAGCCGGTGAGTTCGCGTTCGTCGGCGGGGGCGCGACCGTGTTCCTCCTCGAACATCTCGGTGGCGATGCGGGTGCGCATCTGGGCCCGCACCTCCTCCTCAATGGGCGCGTTCCAGTGCTTGCCCTGGCTGAGGTTGTGGTCCCGGAAGGCCACGGCAAGCCGTTGCTGCAGAGGAGTTTCCCCGGCGTTGACGTGGAACGGGCGACCCAGCTTCACCGCTGCCAGTGCGCCGTTGCGGCTGGCCCCTTGAGCCATCAGATGCCGCGCCAGAGGGGTCGCGTTGGGGTGCACACCGAGACCGAACAGATTCTTCATCTGGTCCTCGGCGACCTCGGACCCGGCCTCGATGTTCCACAGTGCCGCACCCTGGTCGGTGTAGGCGCGGTGCTCCATTCCGGCGGCCAACCCAGCCAGACCGCGACCGGCCCAGCGGCCGGGCGTCTCCCCCTTGGAGGAGTAGTAGTCCCCGAGCGAGTCGGGTCCGGTGTGGGTGCGGTCATGGGCGGCCACCTGCCGCACCAGATACAGGTATCCGGTGCCTGCTGTGAGCTTGTGGATGCCCATCACGACTCGGACGCTAGGCGGGTGTGGTGCCGATCTGAAGCCTCGGACGCCCCCTGCCGCACACACCCCGTTACCGATCCGTGACCTGAGTGCAAGAGGTGTGTGGGACAGAGGTGGGCTGAAGGGTGATGGTGCAGGTGGGAAGGGGTGGGGGCTGGGAATGGGCAGGGGTGGGTGGTGTGGGTGAGGGGAGAGCAGGATGGAGTGGGGTGGGGTGAGGGGTGTTGGTGAGGAGGGGTGTTGGAAGGGTGATTTAGTCACCAGGGGTGGTTAAAGTCCGCGGACATGGGCAAAACGATGACGAAATCCTCGAATCTGCAACGGGCTTTGGAGGCGCGGCGGATCGCCAACGCTGAGCGTGAGGCACGGGAACAGGCGATTGTGCGGTCGCTCAGTGAGTTCCTCGGTGAGTTGGACAAGCTCGACCATGCCGAGCAGTCGGCCGCCAGGAGCGAAGAGACGGCGCGGGCCAAGGCCGCCGAGCAGATTGCGCGGATCGAGCGGGAGCTGAACGAGCGGGTGGAGCGGATTCGGCAGGCCGCCGAGGAGAAGGCCGCGGTGATCCGGCAGGCGGCCGGCGCGGCGGCTCAGGTGATGCGGGCCAACGGCGAGACGGTCGCGAGCATCGCGGCCCAGAGTGGCCAGACGCAGGCTCGCGTGCGAGAACTGTTGCGCCTGGCCGACAGTGAGGACCACAGCGGCGCGGCCGGCGACCAGGAGCCGGGCGAGCTGTCCGGACGTGCCGAGCAGGACGGGCAGCCGGGCGGCGGCGAGGCGACTGCGGATGGGCACCAGGCGGCCGTGAGCGTGGAGGCGGGGCCGGTCGCTGAGGCGTTGAGCGCCTGAGACCGCCGTGGCGCGCTACACCCACTCCCGAATGCGACAGGGCCGCGATCTGGTGGTGGATCCGCAGTCTCATGCCGGTGAGGTCGCCCGGTTCTTCAACCACGTGGCGCGCGGGCCGGGGCGCCAGGACTGCTGGCTGTGGACTGGGGCCATCGGTTCGGATGGCTACGGGAGGTTCGCGTTGCGGCGCGGTGGGTGGCGGCAGGTCGTGATGGTGCGGCCGTCGCGTTATGCGCTGGCGCTCGCCCTGGCGGGGCAACCGCTACCGGGTGAGGTGCGGGCACTGCACGAATGTGATGTGACGCTGTGCGTGCGGGTCGTGACGGAACAGGAGCTGGTTGCCGGTGTGCGGCCGCACGTGACCGCGGGCACGCAGCGGGAGAACATGGAGCAGATGGTCGCGCGGGGCCGGGGTGGGGGCCGGCCACGGTTGATTGCGCGGGGCGCGGGGCTGCGGGCGCGACGTGAGCGGGCGCTGGCGCTGCGGGAGGCGGTTCGGTCGGGTTGGGATTCGGCCGCGGTGGAGGAGGCGATGTTGGGGGACCAGCCACGGTTGTGGTGACTCAACGGGCGTGACATGGAAACGGGTGCGGACTGTCGAGTCCGCACCCGTTGTCGTGTTGGGGGATGCCGGGTCAGCGGCGGGCGGTCGCTGTTGCGCTGGCCGCAGCGGTGAAGTCGAAGAACGGTGGCTGGTATGGCTCGTCGTCGGGTTGGTCCTCGACCAGTGCGGGCAGGACGGTGATGCCGGAGCGCAGCGCCGCGGCGACGCGATGGTGTCCGTCGGCGAGTTCGAACCTGCCCACCATGTCGGCGCGGGGTTTGAGGTAGAGGGGGGCGTGTGGGGTGTCGCTGTCCCGAGCGGAGTCGAGCACCTCCTGCATCGCGTCGTGTTCGGCGATGAGCGCGGTCAGCGACACCAGCATCGGCCGCAGCGGGTCGGCCGGCCTGTGAGAGGCGGCGGGGCTCATGGGATGTGCCATTGGTTGATGTGGTCTACGACGGTGATGGTCTGCCCGTCGTCGTACCACTGGTGGGTGCCGTCGGTGCCGTCGGCGACCGGCATGGTCCAGCGGTGCCGAACGACGCGACCGTCCTCGACGAGGACGTCGCCGGTGGCGGCGAACGTCGCCAGCTTCACTGTGTGCTCGGTGAAGTGTTGGTGGTCCGGGCCGGGGGCCTGGTCGTAGTGGTCGGCGTTGCCGTCGCTGCACGTGGACATGCTGTCCTCCTTCGGGTTCGGTGGGGTCGGGTGGAGTCAGGCGGCGTCGAACAGGCTCATTTGGGCTGAGGGCTTGATCGCGAGCACGCGCTCACGCCAAGCCAGGGCGAATTCGAGGCAGTTGTTGCACTTCTGGTGGGTGTGGCCCGGCAGCGGCGCACCGCGGCGAGCCTGGTACGACCACGCTGTCGAGTCCGCGCTGGTGACGCGGTGGCCGTAGCGCCGGAGCCCGGACATCTTCAGCCCGTAGGCGTGCAGGGGGATCTCGGGGTCGTGGCGCTGGATAGTCGACAGGATGACGTCGATCTCGGCGCTGGCCTGGCGGCGACACATCGTGCCGACGCCGACGAGGAAGCACTGGGACAGGTCGACACCGGCGGCGTAGTACATGTCCACGCATCTCTTGAAGTCGTCGGGCGTCCACCCCTGGATCACCGGGACGTAAGGCACATGCCAGTCCGGGCCAGGCCAGAGGTCTTGCAGCTCTTGGAAGTTGGCGATGGTGCGGCGCTGGTGCTCCAGCACCGTCAGCCCGGTGTGCGCCCGTTGCGATGGCTCACACATCCAGTCGTTTGGGCTTGCAAATTCGAGGTTGCCGATCTCCTGGTCGTAGCGCCAAACCGCAGCGTTGTACTCGCGGGCGGTGGTGCGCCACTCTCCGTACATCGACAGTTCGGTGAATCCGCCGGAGTCCAGCGCCCAGCCGGTGAGGGCACGTGGGAAGCTCTTGCGGCCGGCGAGGCGGCGGTGCGAAATGAACAGTGGCACGTTGGCCTGGCCTAGCCATCTCACCTCTGAGGTACCCAGATAAAAGAACTTCATGACACTGGCTCCTTGGGTTCCGGTTGGGTCTGTGGGTGTGGGCCCGGTGGGGGTGTGGGGGAGCGCCCCCACCGGGCGGCGTGTCACGTGGCGGGGACGTCGGGGGTTTCGCCGGTGAGGGTTTCGATGACCAGGCCGACGAGGTCGCGGGCGGCGGGCGGGGTGACGGCGTTGCCCGCGAGCCGCACCTGCTCGCGCCTCGTGCCGACCATTTGGTAGTGCCGGGGGAAGTCCATCGCGGCGGTGATCTCGCGCGGTTCGAGCATCCGGAAGAACACGTCGTCGATGTCGATGACCGGCGGCGGGGTCGGCACCGGGCCGCGGTTGATCAGGCCGTGGCGCTCCAGCGTGGTAACGGTGGGCAACGCCTGGTCGACCGTGGTGTTGCCTCCTGTGCCGTAGAAGCTGGTGATCAGCGGGCGGGTGCCGTCGGCGTAGACCAGGCCGTGGTGGTTGCCTGAGGCGGTGACGGTGGCCAGCGGTTCCGACACGGCGCGGGCGTCGCTGGAGCCGCCGCGCAGTTCGGCGACGAAGGCGGGGAAGGCGATTCCGTCGTTCTCGCGGGTGGTGCGGGTGGGCATCGCCTCACGGGTGGGGACGGCCTCGGTGCGCCAGGTGCCGCCGGTCGGGACGAGCAGGCCGGTCTCGCTGCGGGTGGTCATCGTGCGGGCGGGCTGGTCGACCGGGACGGCGTTCTTGCCCTCGCGTCCCTCGACGGGCACCAGCATCGGGGTCCAGTACCGCTGGATCCCGGCGGCGATGCGGGCCATCGTCTTGTCGGCCAGGGGACGCTTGCGGTCGCCGATGCGGGTGCCGGTCAGCGACCAGTCGATGATCTCGGCGGCGGGCCGGAACAGCGGCTCGACGATCTGGTTGCGGCACTCGGTGTTGGGGCAGCGGTAGACGTACTGGGCGCGGTACTTGCCCCACGGAGCGCGGTCGTGGCGCTTGAACACCTGGCGGGCGCGGATCGGACCGCACTCGGGGCACACCGCCTGGGGCGAAACCAGCCTCGATACATCGGGTTTGGGGTCCCCGACGCGCGTGAAGACGGCATAAAACCGGTCTCGGGATTGAGGGGCGCCGGGGCCGTACAGCTGGCTGTGCATGCTGTTCATGTAGACCTCTTGGCCGGTGTAGCCGATGGACTCCATCGCCATGCGCCACGCCTGGAACGGAGGCCAGAACACCACGTCGACGACGTTCTCGACGATCACGGCGCGGTACTGGTGGTATTCCGCGAAGCGGACCACGTCCCACATCGTCGCTCGGCTCCGTTCGGCGGCCTCCTCGGGCAGGGTCTCGCCGAACAGGTCGGGCTGGGCGTCCTGCTGTAGGGTCTCACGAACCGTGGCAGAATCTCACGGCAAATGGCATGCGACTGGCAGATCTGCCAAGTTCGTGAGACACGCGGGTTGTTCAATGCCGGTACCGCGCCGAACCTCATGTGACGATCGGATCACCTAGAGCAGTCTGATCCGATTGCAGGGCCGAGGTGATCGCCGTGGGTGGTGGCGTAGGCAGGGCAACCGACGTCGTCGTCTCTTACCGGCGCCTTGATGATCTGAATGAAGTCACCGGCGGGTGGTTTGCGGTCGGTATCGGCGAACTTGAAGACGCTGCTGCGTGGCGGACGTTTCGGTGGTGCCACGGGCAGAGGCATTACTCGGGTACTTATTGGTCGAGTACCGTCGGGGGCCATATCATCTACGAATCACGACTTGAGTTGGCGCACTTACTATTTTCTGATTTCGACATGGGTGTGCGTCAAATCGTTGCTCAACCATTTCTGCTCCGGGCGTCGGTGGACGGCAAACTGCGCAAGCACATCCCAGACTATCTGTTGATCACGGACACAGGCCCTGTAGTCGTCGATGTGAAGCCGGCCCGGCGGCTCACCGATCCCAAGGTGGCCTTCACATTCGAGTGGACCCGCGAACTCGTGGAGGCGCGAGGCTGGCGTTATGAAGTGGCGACCGAGCCCGTCGCAGTAGAGCTGGCGAATGTTCGCTTCCTAGCCGGATACCGGCGTGGCTGGCTATTCCGGTCGGAGCTCCTGGCACAACTACAGGAGAAGGATCTGGACGGTTCACTACTCGTGGACGCGATCAGGTGTCTGCCAGCGGAGCCGGTCCACCACGTCAGATCTGCCCTGCTGCACCTTCTCTGGCGCCAGGAACTGTTGATCGATCTGAGCGAGCCACTTAGCGGACGGACAGAACTGAGGAGGGCAGCATGACTTCAGCCGGAGTGCGAATCGGCGTGGGGACCCGGCTCGTGCACGACGGGGAGTTGGTGGAGATTGTTGAGATCCATGCTGGCCAGACAGGTATGGAAGTCGTGATGATGGGGGCGAGGAAGCGAACGTTCATCCGTGCCCGTCTCAACGATCTTCTCATCTCCGATGCCACCCGCGTAATCGCGGACTCGGACGGGCCATCTAGTGACGACGACTTCGACACCGCCAGCGTTGTCCTTGCTCAGCTGAGCGATACCCAGCGAAAGGAGTTGACCGACCGGGCTGCGCACGTGCGTGAAGTGCTGACCGGATTCCGGTCCGGCAGCGAGGAGTTGGCACTACCCGGAGAGCCACGACCTGAGTACCGAGCCGACCGGCCGCTGTCGCAGCGCTATGCAACTAAGGCCCGTGAGCTCGGAGCCGGGTTGCGCACGATCGCGCGCTGGGTTGGCCAGTTTCAGGAGCACGGCGAAGCGGGTCTGGTATCGACGCGGGATAGGAGGCCCGGTGGCCCGGGCTCGCAGGTAGATCCGCGGTGGACTGAAGTCGCGATTGAAGTAATGGTGGAACACCAGGACCAATCACGCCCATCGCAGACGATGGTGATCACCCGGACCAACGCCAGAGTCGTCGCGCGGTTCGGCGAGGGGGTCGTGCAGGTGCCAGCCCGCGCAACCGCATTCCGCGTTCTTGCCGAGCTAGAGAACCGGTACCCGACCTTCCGGTTGAGTTCCAAGCGGAACCGCGACATCGCGGAACGACCGGACGGCGTGTACGGGAAGCTGCGCCCGACCCGGCCGGGCGAATACCTGCTGATGGACACCACGAGGTTGGACGTTTTTGCGCTGGATCCGATCACGTTGCGGTGGGTGCAGGCCGAACTGACGATCGGAATGGACTGGTACACCCGCTGCGTGACAGGAGTCAGGGTGACGCCGGTGTCGACGAAGTCGGTGGACGCCGCGTCGGTGTTGTATCAGGCGTATCGGCCACGGCCCGCCGGTAAGGACTGGCCAGCCCATGCGGTGTGGCCCGAACACGGTGTCCCGAGGTCAGTCCTGATTGATGTCGACGTGATTGAAGGACCATTGGTCGGCACGGCCGGGCCGGCCATCGTGCCGGAAACCATCGTGATTGATCACGGCAAGATCTACGTCTCCGAGCACTTGACGAGCGTCTGCCAGCGGCTGGGCATTTCGATCCAGCCCGCTCGGTTGCGGACGGGTCGGGATAAGGGACCTGTGGAGCGGTTCTTCCGGACCATCCGCGAGGACCTCCTGCAAGCGCTGCCGGGATACAAGGGCCCGGACGTGCACTCTCGCGGGCTGGATCCGGAATCGGACGCGTTCTTTTACCTCGATGAGTTGGAGGCGATCATCCGCGAATGGGTGGCCGTGGTGTATCACCGACGCCCCCATGACAGTCTGATCGATCCGCACGTGCCGGGGTTGCGGATGTCCCCGGCGCAGATGTTCGAGCACGGCATCGCCCGAGCCGGGTACATCGAGGCGCCTCGTGATCGCGATTTGGCCTACGAATTCCTCAAGACCGAGTTCCGGAAAGTCCAGCACTACGGGGTGGACCTCGGCGGCCGCCGCTACAACGGCGCGTCACTGAACCCGTACCGCAATATGACCAGCGCGCACAAGGGGAAAGCCAAGGGCCGCTGGGCCATTCACTACGACCCTGACGACATCACCCGCGCCTATTTCCGCGACCCGAAAACACGCGCGTGGCACCCCCTGATGTGGGAGCACGCACCATCGTTGGAGATGCCACTCAGCGAGGACGCGCTGCAGTTCGCCCGCAAGCTCGCCGCCTCGAAACATACCTACCCTGATGATCGGTTGGCGGTCGCTGATCTGTTGGAGCGGTGGAACCTCGGACTGGGTTCAACATTGGCCGAACGTCGGATGGCGTTGCGGCTCTCGCGTGAAGACGCCTTGTTAGACCAGGCCGACAGGCAGGACGAGGTCACCACCCTACCGTTGGTCGCCCGGGTACTGGCGACGGCGGATCCTTCCGCTGCCGAGGAGCCGGACACGGCGCTCGATGAACCCGATCCCGAGACCGGCGATGACGACGTCGAAGACGAACTCGATGGTTACACCACCAATGATTTCTACGCAGATGCATTGGAAGACGCATGACTGTGAATCAGGCAGCAGGACACCACGAGCCAGCGGCCGGCCTGGATAATCTCACGTTGGCCCGCAAAGAGGGGTGGCAGCGATTCGTCAACACGGCGGCCCGCATCCCGCCCGAGCGATTGACACGCGGTCAACTTGAGGCACTCAGCGAGAAGGCGTTCGCCGACTACAACCGGCAACGACGTGAGTGGCACGCCAATCTCGGCCCCATCAGGACACCACAGCTGGCGGACTTACACGAAGACTTGTGGGACATCGTCGACAGCAACGCCCAAGACGGCGACAAAGCCAAAGGAGCGGTGGCCATCGACGCCTTCCCCGGACTCGGGAAGACGACTTCAGTGCTGGATTTCGCCAAGAAGTTTCACCGTCGCGAAATCCAGGAGCAGGGAACGTTCACCAGCGGGGGCCATGAGCGATGGCCGGTCTGTCGAGTGGGGTTGACCGGCAACACCGGCATGGTCGAATTCAATAGGGCAATGCTCGCGTTCTATGCCCATCCAGGTGGATCTCGGGGAAAAGCAGCCGACTACGCCCACCGGGCGCTAGACAACGTATTGAGCTGCGAGACGAAGCTGCTCATAGTGGACGATCTGCACTTCCTGCGTTGGCGTAACACCGTCGGCGTGGAGATCAGCAACCATTTCAAATACATCGCCAACGAGTTTCCCGTCACCCTGGTCTTCGTCGGCGTGGGTCTGGCAGCTCGCGGGCTCTTCTCCGAAGGGAACTCTTACGAGGATGCTGTCATCGCTCAAACTGGCAGGCGAACAACACAACTCGATATGCGGCCATTCGCCATCGATACGGACGGCAATCGCCGCGAGTGGCGCCAACTCCTCCTGGCCTTGGAGCAGCGAATCGTACTGGTCGACCAACATCCCGGCATGCTCGCTGACGATCTCTCCGACTACCTCTTTGCACGTAGTACCGGACATATCGGGTCGTTAATGACGCTGATCAACCGCGGCTGTCAACGAGCAGTTCGTACCGGGGCTGAAGTCCTGTGCCGCGAGTTGATGGATCGCGTCAAGAACGACGCGGCCTCGGAGAAAGCCCGCCAAGAACTGGAGGTCGCCTTCGAGGCGCGACGACTGACGACACGGATCGGTAAGGCCGGATGAACACCGTGCGAACCCTGCCGATCCGCGTTGTCCCGGTCGAGGGGGAAGCGATGGACTCGTGGCTAGAAGCCGCCGCGCATCGTTCCCATTGCGCGTTTGGCGACTTATTGGACGCGGTCGGATTGAGCACATCGCACGAGCAGCGCATTCGGTCTTGGATCATCCAACTCTCCTCCACCGAGGCTGAGAAGATCAGCACGGCCACGGGCATCAGCAGTGAGCAGCTGAAGAGTATGACGCTATCTCAGTACTCAGGCGCAGCACTACGGATCAATAGTGACACCGGGACGCTGAACCGGGCTTTTCCGTGGAGCGCAGGGCACACATCTCGGTTCTGCCCAATGTGTTTGGAGGAGACCGATGGAAGGTGGCAATTGGCGTGGCGATTAGGCTGGACCTTCGTCTGCACCAGCCACAATTGCCTGCTTGCCGACGTCTGCATGAAGTGCGGTACTGCTCAACGGCGCCGGGCACACATCAACGATGTCATTCCACAGCCTGGTCGCTGCGGGCAACCCTCCGGGGTATCGACGGGTAGGAGTGCAGATCGGTGCCACGCGAACCTGATGACCACCTCTGTCACCACCTTCGACGCCAACCACCCTGCCATCCACGCGCAGCACGTCGTCAACAGGGTGATCCATTCCAAGACCAGCGATTTCGGTGTCTATGAGACAAGGCCGCAGCCCCGTATAGCTGTCCTAGCCGACATCCGAGCAATCGCCGGTCGTGCCCTGGCCTACGCCAGCCCGGACGAATTGAGGACGGCACTGCCGGCGGATCTAGCGGCAGCGCATAGAGACGCCATCACGAGTTCCACATTGCGGAGTCGTCGTGCCCAGCCAACTGTGCGTCCTGGACTCGCCGCGCCGGCCTGGTCTGCCACCGCCGCAGCAGGAGTGGTCATTGCGCTTCAGACGTTGGAAAAACCGGACGTGGCATCCGCCGGTGAACGACTGCGCTGGCTGGTGGCCTCATCCCGCGACCGCGGATACGCCGTCAGCGGAACCAGGCTCGGCTGGGGAAAACGAACCTCAATCGTACTCACAGGAGTCCAGCTCGCAGCCCTTGATCCGATGCTCAAGGTCAGCGACCAACTCCGCTATTGCATCGGCGCACCCATGCCAGCCGCGCCAGGGCGTGGAGGCGTGCCGGTGGAACGCCTGCCGGTCGTGTTGTGGGCGCAATGGTCGCTGCGGATGGCGATTCCGAACTGCCACCAGCGCTACTTGGCGCCGGCATTGTCGATAGCGTTGCTACTTGTCGGAAGCAGGATCAAGCTCAACGCCGCCGCCCAGTTGATCAGCAGCCCAACCAACGGGCAGGCAGTATCGCGGGTATTGCAGCTGCTTGAGAAGCACCCGCAGTGGAGCGACATTCGTTCTGCCCTTCTCCGGATGGCGACCTATCTGCGGGACCACGATGTCCCGATCGACTACGACCGACGTCGTCGGTTGGACTACGCAGAGCTACTGCCGGACGAGGACTGGGCACAAATCTGTCGAAACACCGCCACACCGGGAGCGAGGACGACACGCGCCAGAATCGCACGGTGTTACATGTTCGAGCGGATCAGCGGGCTCCCTGCGAGCATCGCACCGTGGGCCGTCAACGACGAAGGCTTCCGAACTCAGGTTGCAGACTTCCCCCAATATCTAACTCCTGAACTGGCTTGCGAGCTCGACTCAAATGCAAGTGCATTCCTTGCCGACCGCGGAATCGAAACCGAACCCCTGACGTGGCAGCCGCCAACGAGTTTCCTGGACGGCCTTGCGCTTCCAGGCCCCGATCCGAATTCGATCAGCATCGGGGAACTCCACGATGCAGTCAGCGCAGCGGGGAAGAAAAGACTCGGCACCGCCGCAGCCACGCTGGCTACGAGCCTGGACGTCGTGAGGCATCTTCTTGCGACACACCCTGTGCCGCGCGAGGCGCCGCGCTCGGAGATCCCGTGGCCGATGAACCATAACCGGGCCTACTCCAGGGTCAAGGCAGTGCTTCCGCGCGACGATTTCATCGAGCTCTACCACCACGAGCACATGTCCTTGGGTGCCATCGCGAAGGTCTTTGGTGTCAGCCGCCAGACGATCTCGCGCCTCGCCAGCGACTACCAAATCGTGCTGCGCGAGCGCCGCTTACCGCCGCTCGGTCGAGACTGGCTCTACGACCAGTACGTGAACCGCGGCCGTGCACTACCCGATATTGGCCGCGACGTCGGCATGAGCGGCGCCAATGTAGCGCGCTGGGCGAAAATACACGCGATACCGACGCGCGAGCGAGGGGCCCGCAGCCAGAGCGCCGCCATAGCCGCCCAGAGATTCGCGGCAACAGCACCAGCCTTGATCAGACCAGCACTAACCGGAATCCGGGGATGGGAACGCCTCCAACGATTCGCGGCAGCGAGTACCTACGTCAACCTGAGCGTCGCCGCAGAAAACCTGGGCATGGCTACCTCCACACTGACCAACCAAATCAACCGGATCGAACGCGAACTCGGCGTGAGCCTGCTGATCCGCGCTTGGCATGAACGCCCAATGCAGCTAACCGATGACGGTGAACGCGTGGTGAGAGCGATTCAGGATCATGAGAAGTCACTGGAAATACCAAATCCGCCTCGATTGCCTGCGGACTACAGATGAACGTGAGGAGCATCGCCCGAGCGGGGTAGAACACGAAGGCAAATGCAGATGCGGCTGTCGACAGAGTCCCACCGCTCCGAACTGGAGGCTTCTCATGACGCCATGTCCAGCGGTGTGCGGGGTGTGCGTAGCCCTTCTTGCCCAGAACTGGTGTTGATGCTGACAGACTTGTCGGGCCGGGGCGGGTACGCGTCAGACCCCGAGCACCGGCCGGGACTGCAGGTAAAGGAGCACACCAGGTGGCGTTGAAGAAGTCGGACCTCTACTCATCGCTGTGGGCAAGTTGCGATCAGCTTCGCGGCGGCATGGACGCCAGCCAGTACAAGGACTACATCCTGACGCTGCTGTTCGTGAAGTACGTCTCCGACAAAGCCAAGACCGACCCGAACAGCCTCATCGAAGTGCCCAAAGGCGGCTCGTTCGACGCCATGCTCGCCGCCAAAGGCGACAAGGAAATCGGAGACCGCTTCAACAAGATCATCGCCAAACTGGCCGAAGCCAACGACCTGCGCAACGTCATCGACCAGGCCGACTTCAACGACGAGGAGAAACTCGGCAAGGGCAAGGAGATGCAGGACCGCCTCTCCAAACTCGTCACCATCTTCAATGACCTAGATTTTCGCGGCTCACGCGCCGAGGGCGACGACCTGCTCGGTGACGCCTACGAATACCTGATGCGCCACTTCGCCACCGAATCCGGCAAGAGCAAGGGCCAGTTCTACACCCCGGCCGAGGTCTCCCGCATCCTCGCCAAAGTCGTCGGCATCGGACCGAAAACCCGACAGGACCAGACCGTCTACGACCCCGCGTGTGGGTCCGGTTCGCTGCTGCTCAAGGCGGCCGCCGAAGCCCCGCGCGGCATGACGATCTACGGCCAGGAAAAGGACAACGCCACCTGGGCGCTGTCCAAGATGAACATGATCCTGCACGGAAACGAGATCGCCGACATCGCCAAGGGCGACTCCATTACCAGCCCACAGTTCACCAAGGGCGACCATCTGCGGACCTTCGACTACATCGTCATGAACCCGCCGTTTTCGGTGAAGTCATGGAACAACGGCCTCGAAAACGACTACGGCCGCTTCGAATATGGCCGACCACCGGAGAGGAACGGCGACTACGCCTTCCTGCTCCACGCCCTCACCTCACTCAAGAGCACCGGCAAAGCAGCGATCATCCTGCCGCACGGCGTCTTGTTCCGCGGCCACGCCGAGGCCACCATCCGCACCCGCCTGCTCAAACAAGGCTTCATCAAGGGGGTCATCGGCCTGCCGGCCAACCTGTTCTACGGCACCGGCATCCCGGCCTGCGTGGTGATCCTCGACAAAGAGAACGCCCAGGCACGCACCGGCGTCTTCATGATCGACGCCTCCAAGGGCTTCATGAAAGACGGCAACAAGAACCGGCTGCGCAGCCAGGACATCCACAAGATCGTCGACGCTTTCACCAAGCAGATCGAGATCGAACGCTATTCGCGCTTGGTGCCGATGAGCGAGATTGCCGACCCGAAGAACGATTACAACCTCAATATCCCGCGCTACATCGACGCTAGCGAACCCGAGGACCTGCAAGACCTGTCCGCCCACCTGCACGGAGGCATCCCCGACCGCGACCTCGACGCGCTCCAGCCTTACTGGGATGCCTTCCCGCAGCTGCGCAGCCAGATCTTCACCCCGAATCGCCCCGGTTACAGCGACCTGGCCATCGACGTCAGCGCCGTACAGCAGGCCATCTTCGACGCACCCGGCTTCCACAAGCTGCACGCCGAAGCCACCGGCATCGTCGAGGACTGGTTCACTGCGCACCGCGACACCCTGGCCGGGATCACCGCCGACACCAGACCGAACGAGCTCATCGCCACCATCAGCGAGGACCTGCTCGCCCGCTTTAAACCGGTACCGCTGCTCGACGAGTACGACATCTACGAACAGCTCATGACCTACTGGCACGACACCATGCACGACGACGTCTACCTGATCATGGCCGACGGCTGGCAGGGAGCCGCCAAGCCGCGCAAGACCATTGACGACAAGGAACGCAAGCTCACCGAAACCCCCGACCTGGTGGTCGGCTCCGGACGCGGCGCCACCAAGTACAAGATGGACCTCATCCCGCCATCAGTGATGGTCTCAACCTATTACTACGACACGGCCACGGAGATCGACAACCTGACAGCGGCCGCGGAAGAAGCGACACGTGCGGTCGAGGAATACATCGAGGAACACGCCGTCGAGGACGGTCTCGTCGCCGAAGCGATGGACGACGACAAGATCACCAAAGCCCTTGCCGCGGCACGCCTGCGAGAAGCAAAGAAGCATCGAGGTGATCCCGCTGAGATCAAGGCGCTGCAGCAACTGATCAAGCTGTACGACGCCGAGAGCAAAGCAAAGAAGTCAGTCAAGGAGCTTCAGGCCGCACTCGATGAGACAGTACTCAGCGAATACGGAAATCTCACCGAGGACGACGTCAAGACACTCGTGCTCGATGACAAGTGGCATTCGACGGTCCTGCGCCGTGTCGAAGGTGAGGCCGAGAAATGCACAATCGACCTTGTTGCGCGCATCCAGCAACTCGGAGAACGATACGCCGATACTGTCTCAAGCCTGGATGCCCAGCTGGAGAAGCTTGAAGCAACGATGGTGGATCACCTGGCTGCTATGGGAGTAGAGCCATGATGTGGCCAACAGACTGGCACGAATATGAGTTGGGCGAGCTTTTAAGCTTGTCTAATGGAATCAACGCGGACAGGACCGCCTACGGGCGTGGTACCCCGTTCATCAACGTGTTAGAGGTGATCACGAACGAGTCATTAACTGTCAGCGATATTCCCGGGCGAGTCACGGTGCCGACTCAGGTTCTCGCTCGGTACCGCGTCAACCGCGCCGACGTTCTCTTCAATCGCACCTCCGAGACCCAAGAGGAAGTTGGGCTTGCTGCGGTATATCTGGATGAAGAGCCAGTTGTGTTTGGCGGTTTTGTGTTTCGTGGTCGGCCGACGACAACCCACATCGAAATCGCCTACTCGAAGTATGCGCTGCGGGCGACAAACGTGCGCAACCAGATCACCGCACGCGGTCAAGGGGGAATCCGAGCAAACATCGGGCAGCGAGATCTAAAGTCTGTTGTTATCCGTCTGCCAGGAAAGCCTGAGCAGCGGGCGATTGGCCGTGCGCTTGATGACGCTGAACAATTGATCGCCACCCTCGAACGCCTCATCACCAAGAAGCAAGCGATCAAGCAGGGCATGATGCAGCAGCTCCTGACCGGCCGTACCCGCCTGCCAGGGTTCACCGCAGAATGGAGGAGTACGACTATTGGGTCGGTCGCTGACCAGCACCGTCGCACTATCGACCCGCGTAAGGAACGCGACCGCCGTTTTCAGCACTTCAGTCTGCCGGCGTTTGACGATGGTGAAGTGCCGGTCAACGAGTCTGGCGCGGCGATCGATAGCGTGAAGTTTCTGGTGCCATCGAAATCGGTGCTGGTTTCAAAGCTGAATCCGCGGATTCCGCGTATCTGGGCACCGAAGGAAGTCGGAGCCCATGCAATCGCGTCGACAGAGTTCGTCGTGATGACGCCTACCGACGGTATTGACCGTTCGTTCTTGAAGTGGCTCATGAAGTCTGATGCAGTTACCTCACGCATGAAGCTTCTCGCTACAGGCACGACAGGTAGCCACGCGCGAATCCATCCGCGACAGATTGCGGTACTTGAGGTCGAGATTCCCAGCGAGGCAGAGCAAATCGCGATCGCAACTGCTCTGGATGATGTAGACCGTGAGATCGGACTCATCGGCGACCGACTTGTCAAGGCACGCTCTATCAAGACTGGCATGATGCAGCAGCTCCTGACCGGCCGGACCCGGCTACCTGTGGAGGTCGCCTCATGAGTGACGTCGGCGAAGTCGAACGTATAGCCCAGAACCGCGTGGTGGCACTGTTTCGCGACCAGCTGGGATACGAGCACCTGGGCAACTGGGCGCACCGCGAGGGCAACTCGAACGTCGAGACCGAACTACTGGTGCGAAATCTCAAGTCCCGCGGCTACGACGACAACCTCATCACCCGTGCGCTCGACCAGCTCGGCAAAGCCGCCGCGGTCGGCGCCGGCCACAGTCTCTACGAGGCGAACCGCGACGTCTACGGGTTGTTGCGCTATGGCGTGAAGATCAAGCCTGGCGTCGGTGAGCAGACTGAGACCGTCTGGTTGATCGATTGGAAGAACCCTGACGCGAACCACTTCGGCGTTGCCGAGGAGGTCGCCGTTGCGGGCCAGCACGGTAAGCGTCCTGATCTGGTGCTCTACGTCAACGGTCTTGCCCTGGCCACACTGGAGTTGAAGCGTTCTAAAGTCGCTGTCTCGGAGGGTATTCGGCAGACCATCGGCAATCAGAGGCGCGAATTCATCCGGTCGTTCTTCTCCACGGTGCAGTTTGTGTTCGCCGGCAACGACGTCGAGGGGTTGCGTTACGGCCTTATTGACACACCGGAGAAGTACTGGCTGGAGTGGAAAGAACCCTCCGGCGTCGCTGACCCGCTGGACCGGGGATTGCTGCAGATGTGCAGCAAGGTGCGGCTGCTGGAACTGGTCCACGACTTCATCGTGTTCGATGCGGGTGTCAAGAAGGGTCCGCGGCACAACCAGTACTTCGGTGTGAAGGCTGCCCAGGATCGGATCGCCCGTCGGGAGGGGGGCATCATCTGGCACACCCAGGGCTCGGGCAAAAGCTTGACGATGGTGTGGCTGGCGAAGTGGCTTCGGGAGCACCAACCCGACGCCCGGGTACTCCTGATCACCGACCGCACCGAACTCGACGAACAGATCGAGACGGTGTTCAACGGTGTCAACGAGCAGATCTACCGCACCGCCAGTGGTGCGGACCTGATCAGCACCCTCAACACCAGCACGGAGTGGTTGATCTGCTCGCTGGTGCACAAGTTCCGAGCCGCCGACAACGACTCCGAGGATGATGAGGCGACCGTGGAGTTCATCGAGGAACTCCACGCGACTGTCCCGAAGGACTTCAAGGCCAAGGGCAACATCTTCGTCTTCGTCGACGAAGCGCATCGAACGCAGTCCGGCACCATGCACGCGGCGATGAAAGCGCTGCTGCCCGAGGCGATGTTCATCGGCTTCACCGGCACACCGCTGCTCAAGGCCGACAAGGCCACCAGCATCGAGACCTTCGGCTCGTTCATCCACACCTACAAGTTCGACGAAGCCGTTGCCGACGGTGTAGTCGTGGACCTGCAGTACGAAGCCCGCAACATCGACCAGCACCTCGACTCGCCCCAAGCGGTGGACGAGTGGTTCGACGCGAACACCCAGAACATGACCGATCTATCGAAGGCGGAACTCAAGAAGCGCTGGGGCACCATGCAGAAAGTGCTAACCAGCAAGTCCCGCGCGGAGAAGATCGTCGCCGACATCCTCAAAGACATGGCCATCAAACCCCGACTGGCCGACGGCCGCGGCAACGCCATGCTCGTCGGATCATCGATCTACCAGGCCTGCAAGTTCTACGACCTGTTCATCGATGCAGGCTTCAACGGCAAGTGCGCCATCGTCACCAGCTACACCCCCAACGCCAGCGACATCGCCAAAGAGGACGCCGGTGCGGGCAAAACCGAGAAGGTCCGCCAGTACGAGACATACCGCAGGATGCTCGCCGACTACTTCGACGAACCCGCCGACAAGGCGATCACACGGGTCGAAGAATTCGAGCGAGACGTCAAACGCCAATTCGTCGAGAACCCCGGTCAGATGCGGCTCTTGATCGTCGTGGACAAACTCCTGACCGGCTTCGACGCGCCCAGCGCCACCTACCTCTACATCGACAAGAAAATGCAAGACCACGGCCTGTTCCAGGCGATCTGCCGGGTCAACCGCCTCGACGGCGATGACAAGGACTACGGCTACATCGTCGACTACCAGGACCTGTTCAACTCACTGGAATCCGCCGTCACCGACTACACCTCCGGTGCGCTCGACGGCTACGACAAGACCGACATCGACGGCCTGCTCACCGACCGCGTGGAGAAGGGACGCGAAGACCTCGACGAAGCCCTGGAAACCATCCGCGCCCTCATCGAACCCGTCTCGCTACCGAAGAACACGCTGCAGTATCAGCAGTACTTCTGCGCCGCCGAGCAAGGCAACGCGGCGCAGCTCAAAGCCAACGAACCCAAACGAGTAGCCCTGTACAAGGCGATCGCGGCGGTCACCCGGGCCTACGCCAACATCGCCAACGACATGGCCGCCGCCGGCTACACCGACGCCGAGACAGATGCGATCAAGGCGGAGATCGCGCTCTACGTCGATATTCGATCCGAAGTGAAACTCGGGGCTGGGGAGAACGTTGACTTCAAGCAGTACGAAGCCGGCATGCGGTTCCTGCTCGACACCTACATCCAGGCCGGCGCCTCCGAAGTGGTGTCGAATTTTGAAGACACGGGCTTGATCGACCTGATCGTCAACCTCGGAGCAGGAGCCATCGACCAACTCCCGGCCGGGATCAAGAACGACGCCGAGGCGGTCGCCGAGACGATCACGAACAACATGCGCAAGGTGATCATCGACGAGTACGCGATGAACCCGAAGTATTACGACACGATGAGCGAACTGCTCGACGCCATCATCGAACAACGCCGTCAGCAGGCCATCGACTATCAGGAATACCTTGCGAAGCTGCTCGACGCCGCCAAGAAGCTCGGCGCCAAGCAATCAGACACCGTCTACCCGGCCTGGGCCGACAACGGCGCACGCCGCGCGCTGATCGACTTTGGTTGGGTTGACCCAGCGATGCCGATCCAGGTTGACACCGCGATCCTGACCAGCAAGCCGCACGACTGGGTCGGCAACACCATGAAGGAGAAGGTCGTCAGAAGGGCGATCGGCAAGGTGTTGCCGGACGAATTCGACCGACTGGATGAACTGTTCGATCTGGTGAAGGCCCGCGATGAATACCGCTAACGCCTATCTCAGCGTCCGAGGCATCGACATTGACGTCGTCTACAAGGACATCAAGAACCTGCATATCGGTGTCTACCCGCCGATGGGCCGGGTACGTGTCGCAGCCCCGCTACGGCTCGATGACGACCAAGTGCGTCTCGCTGTCGTCCAGCGGCTGCAGTGGATCAAGCGCCAACGCGCACAGATCAGTGCGGCCGATCGACAGTCTGAGCGCGAGATGATCACCGGGGAATCCCACTACGTCTGGGGTGTACGCCGCAGACTCAAAGTCGTCGAGCGGCCAGGTCGTGCCCACGTGGAGGTCGATGGCGATCGACTGATCCTGTATGTGCCGTCTGACCGTAGCGTCGAGCAGCGCCGTACTGTGCTCGACACCTGGTACCGCACGCAGTTGCGCGAAGCGATCCCCGGTTTGATCTCGACCTGGGAGTCAAAGCTCGACACACAAGTACCGGACTGGATTATCCGTCGCATGCGTACCAAATGGGGAACCTGCAACCGCGAAACCCGACGGCTGACGTTCAATGTCGAACTCGCCAAGAAGCATCCAGATTGCCTGGAGTACATCGTCGTCCACGAAATGATGCACTACTTCGAACGCAACCACGGGGAACGATTCACCAAGCTCATGGACGATGCGATGCCTGACTGGCGACGGCGGCGTGAACTGCTCAACGACGCACCGCTAGCTGATGAAACGTGGCGACGGTAGTGGAGTGAGCGAGATCCCGTCTTCCCGACATAGTTGGTCGTTATCGGCGTGACTGACCCGGTGGACCTGATGGCGGTCATGGGTGCGACGAGGCCGCGCGCGACACGCCCAACCAGTCAGCAAATGCGTCGGAACTTGTCCCCAACAAATTACACTTGTGGAATTCGCTGGTCACAGCGCTGAGCTGCGCGTTTTCTGCACTATCCCCTGTTGTCCAGAGGTAGTGGCCCGAAGTATCCACAGTGTGACCTGGCTGTGACGGATTCGCGACGGCCGATGGCGTCGACACCCCCGTTTATGATCAAGAGGTCCAGACCAGCCGGTTTGGACCGGAGTTCTGGTCTGGAACCTCTTGGCTGCTTCGCACGCAGGCCTCGACGGTAACACCGGCGTATGCCGGGGGCGGCAGTAACCCTCCGATCACCCGACCTTGAGCTTCGCCCTGCACGGGAAACCCGTGCCCAACCAGTGCCAGGAGCACAACGTGGCGAAGAATCAGTTAGCGAATAGCCGGCATGTCGTTTCGAATCCGAAAGGCGGGTGGGACGTCAAGAAGCCCGGGGCGGGTCGCTCTAGCGCCCACGCCGATACCCAGAAGCAAGCGACGCAACGTGCGACGGAAATCGTGCGTAACAGCGGTGGCGGCGAAGTTCGAATCCATGGCCGGGATGGCAAGATTCGTGACTCCAATACTGTCGCGCCCGGCAACGACCCGTTCCCGCCGAAGGGCTGAACCGTGGCAAATCCGAGGATTAGCCTAGGCGGCTTCGTTGAGTTCGCCTCATCGATGTCGAGCGGCCGAATTACGGCTGTGCACAACGTCATTGCCAACGAGTTCGGTAGCTACGATCCCAGCCGCGACTTCTATCGTCAGTTCCGCGTAGCCATTACAGATGGCGTCGCTTACGGCGATGATGAGTTGCGGGTGGCCCGTGCGGCCGACGAATGCACCCCGAGACGCCGGCCCCACTACGCAGCGCTCGCCACCGGGTGGAACCGCTGGCGGCGCGGCAAGACGTTGGAGGGGTTCTCCGAGCCGTCGCTCTGGCACGACAGCGGCCTCGATGTCCGAGTGTCGCCGCAGTTCATCTTCCATGCGAAGCGCGAAACGTTCTTGGTATGGCCATATTTCAAGGACGTCGAACTGTCTCGCGACGGAATCCAGGCGGCAATCCGGCTGATGGAGCTCACTCATCCCGAGGTGGACGCTGATCCCGCCGTACTCGATGTACGGCGCGGCAAGCTATATCAGGCACCAAAGCGACCACGACGCAAGGGATTCGATGCCTGGTTGTCCGGTGAAGCTGCCGCGTTCTTAGCTATGGCCGTCTCGATCAGAAACGTTGCTTGATTCCCCGTGCGGTGCGGGACAGAACCTACCCGCACCGCACGGGATTCGGTGGCGAGCACCCGGCTGTCACCTGGTGCCGATGAAAGTCCCCATGAGGAACTGCCCGTTGGCGGATGATCGTCTGACGCTGCTGCGGGTCTCTTGTGTCCGACTACCCTTTGACATGCCAGGAGCGACGAGGGCAGGCGCGGCATCGTGGGTGTCAGGAAGGCACGTCGTTGTCTAACACGCTGTCCGCGTCCTCGGCGGTCGCCTGGGCCTCTGCGAGCTTGACATGCCATTCCGCACGGGCGAGGAGCTCATCGAACGTTACGATCTCCGGTTCGTGGAGATTGCGCCGGAACAGTTCAAAACTGTGCACCTTGTCGTCGATCGGGCCGCCGCCCTGACCGAGCAGCTGGCTCAGTGATCCAACGATCAGGAAGGACCGGGGTCGCACGATGAAGGTTCCGGTGCCCGTCCGTGACCCATCTTCGGCACGTTCCTCGATATAGTCCCCAAGGTCGCGCACCGCCATCCGCACTGTCTGCTGGGCCTGCACCACCGCTCCGGCCAGCTCGTTTGAGGGGCGCCACGCTCCAGACCGGTACTGCTCAGCAAGGAGCTCCGTTCGGTGGTGCTTGATCTCGGCGAAGGCCAGTGACCTTACGAGCCCGTTCGTGCGCAGCAGGGCGTCCACTCGCTTGCCTACGGTCTGGATGTCGCTGCCGACGACAACCTTCTCTAGTTTGTCTTTATCCCAGGAGGTCAGAAGCTGTCCGCCGAGACCGACGCCGAGGACCCACGGGTTCAGCTCCAGAAGCTGCTGCCACGCGTGTTCGGGCCCACCAGCCAATTCTTTCTCGGCGTCGAACGCGGCGTCGTCCGTCAGCCACGTACGCATGGTCTCCACAACATTGCGACGATGCTGTAACGCAATAACGTCGCGTGCATCAGCGTCGCTCTGGATAAGCGCGCGGAACCGCTCGGGGTCCTGGGCGTACGCGCGGCCCATCGCATCCGGGGCGGAGAAGAAGTCGCGCAGCAACTGATCGTCGATGATGACTGTGTTTTCTCCGTCGACAGGGATCGAGTCCAGCGCCTTGATGAGATCGATCAGCCTGGCCGATTGGTCGCGGTCGAGTTCGAGGACTGGTTCTAGCTTGGTCAGATCCCCTGAGGTCGGCACCTTCTGGATCCGAATCTTGCGCACCGTGCCCGCCGATCGTGCGACGTTAAGTTCGATCTGCTTGCGTCCGCGAGGAGTTGTGGAGACCACGGTCTTTGTCCATTCCCATTCATCGTCGTCCTCGGTTGAAACCTCGTCGAACACCTTGCGGACGAATCGCGCCTTCTGACCGGCGTCCTGGCCGAACGCCATGCTGAAGCTTCGGCTGGCGTAGATACGTGTCGTCAGCCGCCCAGTGGCCCACGTGACCTCGTTAGGCTCGGGTGGCATCCCAAACGTGAATGGCATTCGCCTCCTGTATGCCCCGCGGTTCGGCACCGCAGACAGCTTGCTCAACCTGCTCCCGACCCTACTGGTCCGGGCAGACAGAAGAGGTGAACGCCGATGCACAGCTTGCTGACCGCTCAGCTGCCTAGTGGTCCGGGTGGAGCAGTTGGATGGAGCTCCGGGCCGGCCTCTCCGTGGGCGAACGCTGCGGATAGCGATATGGCAACGACTAACTGGAATTTGGGCGATGGTGTCGCACTACGCGCCTTGTCTGCCGTATTGGCAGTCACGTGACGAAACAGATGGACCAGTCGGCCCCACCACCTCGCCAGGGCCTACTTCGACCAAGTCCCCATCGGCGGCGAGCCCGAAGAAATGACACGCTTTTGAGACAAAGCCGGATGACACAACGTGAGACCACTTGCATTGCTGCAGGCCAGCGTGCCGACATATGACACGCAGCGTGAGAACCTACACCTGCCGCTTCTTGCCCTGGGCGATGCTGTGCTTGGTACAGCTCGGGCTGGCCCACAGCAGATCGGTGTTGGGGAAGTACCGCGGGTCGATCTGGGACAGGTCGGCCTGGATGTGGTCGGCACCGGGATGGTTGAGGCTGTGCGTCTCTATGGCTTTCGCCCAGTGGTTACTGGCGCAGCGGACTGCTGTCCCGACAAGTGTTGCGCCCGTGGAGCTTCCGCCAGCTCCGCAGAACAGGTCGGTGAGGGTGAAGGTCATTGTCCGGTCCTTTCTTCGAGTGGGGTGGCTGGTGGAGGGGGATCAGAACGGTGGGGCGTCGGGGTCTACGGGGGAGCCGGGGCGACGGGCGGGGAGGCGGTACCGGCGGGCGTGGTTCCAGCGGTGGGCGATCTGCTCGGCTGGGCTGAGGGCCTCCCATTCCTCTCGGGCGATCTCGGCCTCGATCACGGCTTCGCAGTAGCCGCAGAGGACACCGAGGGTGTGCAGCGAATAGCTCATGCCGCTGCTGTTCTCGCGGATGACGTGGCAGGTGCAGCTCATCGGTGGGGCCTCTCTTCCTGGGTGGATGGTTATAGCCTACCATCAGGTGGTGGGGTATGTCCACCCACCGACACCGGGTTATGTTTCTGCACAGTGCATTTCAGAATTACTTGCGGTGGAGGGCGCGGAAGGATTCTTGGTCCCGCTTCAGCGCAGGGTGGCGAAGAGGTCGAGCTGGTGGCCGGCGGCGGGGTTGAGAGCCTGACGCAGCAGTGCGGTGGTCCAGGTGCGCAGCTCGGCGCTGCGGTGGTGGTGCTCGGCGTCTTCGGCGGCGGTGGGGTGGTGGCGGGTGCAGGGTCTGCCGTGGGGGTTGGGGGCGATCTCGGCGTAGGGGCAGCGGCACCACCGGCCGGTGCGGTGGAGCTCGGCGCGGTGGGCGTCGAGGCATCGGCGGATCTCGGCCTGGACGTCGGCGGGCAGATCGTTGCCGAGGGCGCGGATCTGGGTGGCGCTGATTGTGACGCGGGGTGTGTCGCGGCCGGGGCCGACGAAGCGGTCGCCGACGGTGCAGTACCCGGTCAGCCATTCGGGGGCTCCCTCGGGGGCGGTGTGGCCCATGAGTCCACCCTGTCGGGACAGCAGTACCCGCATGGCATGCTCGTTGATCATGGCCTCCAGCAGCAGGGTTCCGTTGTCGCGGGCGATGAGGGTCAGCAGGTGGCGCTGGGTCTGGGTCAGAGTCGGGGGCATGACATCTGGTCCTGGACTGTCCTGATCAACAGGTCGACGCGGTCGGGTCGGTGGCCGGACCAGTGTTGGCCGTCGGTCGTCATGACGACGGGAAGGCTGCGGTAGCCGAGGTCGTCGAGCAGTTGTGCGGCCTCGGGGTGGGCGGTGACATCGATGGTCTGGATCGTCACGCCGCATTTCTGGAACTGTCGGGCGGTGGCACGGCACTGCACGCATCCTGGCTTGGTGTACATGGTGATGGTCATTGCGGCGACTCCGTCCTGGTCGAGGTGGTCGGGGATGGTCTCGGTGGGGGTCATGGCCGTGACCCCCGGTCGATGTCGCCTTCGGTGTAGGTGAAGGTGGTGCCCCGGCTGTCGCGCATCGCGTACCAGTAGTTGGCCTTGGTCCAGGCCGTGGTCCAGTCGGTGCGTTCCCAGCGCAGGACGTCCCAGAGGGTGCGGTCGGCGCCGGCGGGGTGGAACGCGGCACCGCTCTGGGGTCGGTAGTAGTGGGTGAGCACGGTGATGAGCGTCTCGACGGTGTCGGCCTCGGTCGCGATCGAGTCGAGGGCCTCGTGGTAGAGGGTCCAGTAGTCGGTGTCCAGCAGGGCTGTCTCACACTCGGCGCAGGTCTGGTCGAGGGCCTCGACTGCGGGGATCGGTGTCGGGAAGTCGTCGGCCGTGGCAGTGGTGCGGTCGATGCCGCGGTCGGCGGCCACGACGGTGAGGACATGGTCGGCGTCGTCGTACTCGGCGCCTTCGGTGATGGGCAGCACCGCGTCCTGGGTGCACGTGGGGCACAGCAGGTGGTCGCGGTAGCGATACGCCGGCGCGGTGCGGGTCCTGGGGCGGCTCGGAATCGTCATCGAGAGCTCCTCTCAAACACTGAATGGATGGTTATAGCCTACCATCAGATGGTGGGGTATAACCATCCAGTTGTGGGCGTTAATGTGCTGCGTTGCTGCGGTTTTCACCAACTCGGCTGTGATGTACGGCGGGCAGCAAGGTGAGTGGGGTGGCCGAGCTGTCGGGTCTGCGTGTCACACAGGTGGTCGGGTGCCCTGGTGGCGGTTGTGGGCGGCCAGCTGTGCTCTCAGGGCCTCGATCTCGGCGACCATTTCGGGCATGAGGGTTCGGGCTTCGGCGACGAATCGAGCGTTCTCGTCGGCCTGGTGGTGCTCTCCGATGCGGAATCCCAGATCGCAGTCTCCGAGCCAGATGATGCGGTGACGCTGGTCAACCTCCCAGGGGCCCTCAGTCACGCCCTGCAGGACTGCTCTGCCGCGTGTTACGAGGTCGTCGGTGCTCATTGCTCCTCCTGGGCCTGTCGTTTCGTGGATGGCTGGGGTGGGTGGGTTGGATGCTCGCCGTCACCCTCGGGTCTGGGTGCAGGTCGCTGCGTCTCGGCCCGGGCCGGGCCGGAC
Source organism: Leucobacter sp. (assembly GCA_041655455.1). Lineage (GTDB taxonomy): Bacteria > Actinomycetota > Actinomycetes > Actinomycetales > Microbacteriaceae > Leucobacter. The sequence continues at coordinate 74,246 of JBBAFK010000003.1, forward strand.
GGAGGTTGGAGCTGTCGTGGCGGTTTACGTCGGGCGGCAGAACGGCGTATACCGTCCGCAGACCCGGCCCCGGCCGGGGGGTTCAGCTGCGTCGGATGTGCCATCCCAGGGCGGTGGGTACCACCTGGGTGCTGGCGTAGGTGATGGGCAGCAGCTTGGTGTTGCGCCACTGCACGACGACTCCTCGGTCGGTGACAGCCAAGACAGTGCCGGTGATGCGGCCGGGCCCGGGCTGGATGGCGGAGATGGAGTCTCCTGGGTGGGGGTGCGCGGGGCCGCGGTAGGCGAGGTCCTCGGGGCATTCGCCGGTCAGGGTGCAGCGGGTGGCGAGGTCGGGGATGAAGCGGGCCACAAGCTCGTCGGCGAGGTCGATGACGGCCTGGCGGTGGATGTCGCGCATCGCCTGAGCGTCGGGGCCGGCGGGCTGGGCCTCGGCCTCGTAGAGCTCGTCGCGGGCGAAGAAGTAGGCGCACAGGACTTCTCGGAGTGCGTCGTCGGGGACGATCGGCAGGACCGGGACAGGGGTGGTCATGGGGCTCTCCATTCGGCTCAGGCGGCGTTGACGTAGGCGTGGTCGGTGAACAGCACGGCGGTTGCGGTCTGGACGGTGCGACCGGTCTCGAGGAGGTAGAACTCGGGGCGTTCGTGCGGGCGGTACACCAGGCGGGCGGGCTGGTCGAGGGTGATCTCGGCGAGCCTGCCGACCACCCACGCATGCACCTCGCGTTGGGCGCCGCTGGCGATTCTCTGCTGGGCCGCCACCCCGACGTGCATGGCGCAGTCGCGCAGGCCGACGACCTCGGCGTGGGCGATGACCTTGCCCTTGTGGGGTCCGTCGAGGGCGCGAATCGACCAGGCGCCTTTGTGGAGGTTCTTGTAGACCGCCACGCGGCGGGCACTGTGGGGGTCGCGTCCGTCGACGGGGTGGAGGATGTTGCTGGTCATGGTCGTCTCCTGGCGGGTATGGATGGTCATGCCCCGATGGGGTGGAGGTCTGCGAGGTCGATGAACGCGCCCTGCTCGCCGGCTTCGGCCTCGGCGATGATGTCGGCCATCGACAGATCGGCGCGGAAGCGGTGTCCGGTCTGGGTCTCGACGGCGGCGTAGCGGCGTGCCAGCTCCGGGTTGAGGCGAGCCGAGCACACCAGGTCGGCGCGGGAGGCCAGCACGCAGAAGCGGCAGGACAGGCGCGACATGCCCTCGAGGTAGGCCGGGTGCGGGCGGGTGCCGGCCGAGCGGATCCGGTCCCAAACCTGGACCACCGACCACGCATGCAGGGGGTACCAATCATCGACGCGGCGGCGTCCGTTGGAGGCACCGGGGTTGGGGGAGTATGCGATTCGGCGGGCGCGGGCGCTGCTCTCCTCGGCTCGCAGGCCCATCACGTTGAGGACCTTCACCGGACGGTCGACCACCTGGCCGCTCTCACGCAGCTCGGCCACCAGCTTGGTCATCACCTTGCGGATCGGCCCCCTTTTGAAATCTGAAGTGCACCAACGGGCTTGGGCGCTTGGCCACTTGCCGCGGCGCTGCACGTGATCGAGGATGGTGTAGGTCTGGCCGTCGACTTCGCGGCGGGCCAGCTCGAATCGCAGGCCGTAGTGGGCGGCATGTTCGGCGGCGAGTTCGGGCACGCCCTCCCATTCAGCTTCACCGAGGTCGGCGTGCACCACCACCACGCGGTCGAGGACACCGGCGGCGCGGGCGGCTTCGACCACCACATCCAACGTGGCCTGGCTGTCCTTACCGGCGCTCGAGTTCACCAAAAGAATGTCGTAACAACGCAATTCGGGTTCAGTCCCGGGGGACACAGTACCCTGCTGGTTGGCGCTGCTCGCGGTCATGGTCGGCCCCCGATCCTCACTGGCTGGATGGTTATAGCCTACCACGAATGGGTGGGTATAACCACCCGTTTTCGGATGGATTCGGTGCGGAGTCTCAGCCTGCGTGTCGTTGTCTCAGCGGGGCTGCCCACCCGCCGTCCTGGATCTCAGGCATCGTCTCATGGCCCAGTGTCGACGCTCGGATCCAGAGGGACTGGTGCCGTGGGAGTCTCGTGCGGGCCGTGGAATCTCAGGGGGTCTGTCGCGTCGTGGCGGGTGCGTCTCGGTGCTGTGCCGCTGCGTCCTGGGCACCAGCCTCGGACCTGCCCTGCGTGATCGTCGGGGCTTTGCATCTCCGCTCCCTGCATGGGCGGGTCACCGCGGTACCCGGTCGCAGATCCGTACCCGACCGGTGTCACCGGGCCTGGGTGCAGGGCGGTCCCCTTCAGCTCGGCCGGCTCTTTCGCCGGCGGTGGTTGTCGCGTTCGATGCGCACGTGCAGCACCCAGTTCATCCGCCATGCCGGGACGGCGGCGTCCTGGCCAAGGACTCTGAGCTGATCGAGGGTCAGTCCCCCTGGGCGGCCACGGCCGTCGTGACCGGTGGCCAGCCCGGCTCGGGCGGCCTGGCATCCGGCCGCCCGAGCCGGGTCACCGCCCGCCGTCGTCGGCGGCGGGGCTGGCGACCGGGTAGGTGTCGGGCTGGTCGTCGGTGAGCAGGTCGATCAGGTACTGCTGCCCGGTGGCGTTGTCGGTGATGGTGAAGACGGTTGCCAGGCTGCCGTGGGCGGTCTGGGCGGCGCGGGCGGATCGCGCGGCGTCCTGGGGCGTGGCGGCGTCTTCAAAGTCCATCGTCCAGGTGGCGGTGAATCCGGTGGCGGGGCCGGGGTGCCCGGAGGGGGTGTTGGTGTTGTCGAGAACGTGGAAGGTCCAGCCCAGCGGGGCGAGGTGGTACAGGCCGGCCGGGTCGGGTTTGAGCACGGTGGGGGCGAACTGGTGGGTGGCGTCGGGGCGGCGGATGTACAGCGTGGCGGTGGCCCCGGCGAACGACAGCGTCAGGTGCTGGCCGTCGGGGTCCTCCCCGGCGATGAGGGCGCACAGGGTCTCCCTGGTGACGATGGGGCTGGCCCATCCGTTCCAGGAGGGGTCGAAGCCCTCGGCGGGGTAGACGGTGCGGTCTTCGTCGAGGGTGAAGCGGTAGCGGGTCATGATGGTCTCTCCTGTGCGGTGATCGTTGGGGTGGTGGGGTTCAGGGCCTGCGGCGGGGGTGGTCGGTGGCGTCGAGGGCGACCAGCCCGGCCTCGGTGGGCCAGTAGTCGCCGTCCCGTGTGGCGGCGGCGTCGTCGTGGATGCGGGTGTCGTTGAGGTTGACCCGGATCGGCCCCGCGTCGGTGGGGGTGTCGATCTGCACGACTCGGATGCCGTCGGCGGCGGTGTACTCGCTGGTGCGCACCGGCAGCGGCTGCCCCTGGAGCTTGAGGAGGGCGTCGGCGGTGTCTGCCACCGCTTGTTGGAGGGTGCGCAGGTCGGCGGCGAGCGTGGCGGCGCTGTGGGCCAGCACGGTGTGGTCGACCACCCCGAGCCGGTCGGTGAGGCGTTGTGCCAGCTTCAGTGTCGCGCGGGCATCGGCGAGCTGCGCGACGGCCTCGGCCAGGGCGGCGCGGGTGGGGTCGAAGGTGTAGTTGCGACGCAGGGCGCTCAGGTAGGCGGCGTCGTGGCGAGTTTGCTCGTCGGTCATGGTCAACTCTCCGATCAGTTCTCCAAGTGGATGGTTATACCCTACCATAATGTGGTAGGGTATAACCATCCACTTGGAGAACTGGGGAGGCGTGATGGACAACACTGGCGCATTGTCTTTGGACATTGCAGGCGTCGCAGATGTCGACGGTGCGGAGAACACTCGTCGTCCATCTATTGTGCTGAGCTACGGCCTCGGTCTCGATAGCACAGCAATTTTGCTGCGCTGGCTGACTGAGCCGGAGACCCGAGACTTCGACCTGGCCGACCTGGCAATCGTTACCGCAGCGACGGGCAACGAGTTCGCGTCTACATCAAAGGATGTCGAGGAGTTCATCCTTCCGCTGATTCGCCGCGAGGGCGTCAGGTTCATCCAGTGTGCGAGGTCTGCGCGTACGACAACAGCAAATGGTGATGGTGTGGTGGTTCTAGATGATTCGACCAGCCCGCAGCGTCTCTACACCGATGGGGTGTACAGCCTGGAGGACGAGATGCTCTCTGCCGGAACGCTTCCTCAGCTTGGTGGAGCGCGTCGGTGCTCGGTTCACGCGAAGGCGTGGGCCCTCGACCCGGTGATCGACCGAGTCACCGGAGGTCGGCCCTATCGGCATGTCATCGGCTTCGAAGCCGGCGAACAGCGTCGGGCGGATAAGGACCGACTGTTCAACAACGAGCGTCGGCAGGGGTGGTATCCGCTGATCGACATTGGTTGGGACAGAGGGGATTGCGCTGCGTATGTGCAGTCCAAGCTGGGTGTGTCCTGGGAGAAGTCCTGCTGCACGTTCTGCGTGTTCGCGTTGGCGACGGCGGCGGGTCGGGCGAACATGGTGCAGCGCTACCGCCGGGAGCCGATGGCCGGCGCCAAGGCGCTGTTCATGGAGGCGGTGTCGCGGCGGCTCAACGAGCGCCAGACCCTGATCGCGGGCAGCAGTGTGGCCCAGATGGTCGCCGAGGCCGGCCTGGTCGAGGTGGAGGTGGCCTTCGAGCAGATGATGGCAGAGACCGAGTTCGCCGTCTATGAGGTCCGCCGGGTCACCCAGGCCGGCCGCGACGGCCGCAGGGGCGTGACCGCCCGTTCGGTGCGCCGTCTGGCCACCGGGTCACGGACCGACATGGATGCCCGCCTGGGTGAGCTGCCGGGGCACCGCGACATCGGTGCCGACCGCATTGTGCGGCACCGGTTTCCGGCGGCGGCCAACTGCGAGCACTTCTACGTCGTGGCCCCTGCGGTTGTCGATGACAAGCAGCGGCCCGCCTTCGAGTCGCTGTGGGCACAGGCTCACAACGACGCCCTGTTCTGACGGGCCCGCCGGGTCCGTCTTCCATCCAGCACATCGAGAGGTAACCGACATGGACATTCTGCTGACCCAGACCGCGACGGTCGTCTACCGCCTGCGGTATTCCCGCGAGACCGCGGCCGCACTGCTGGTCGAATCGGGTATGGTTGCCGAGCAGGTCGCGGCCATGGACAAGCGGGGCATCGGTGACGCGCTGGCCCAGCGTGCCAACGACACCGCCACCCATCACGTCCTCTACGACCGCCTGGTCGCCGACGCCGGGGACTATGAGGAGATCATCGCCAACGGCGACTGGGAGATCACTGAGGTCTACGGTTCCCCCGGGCCTACGCCGGTGGCGACACTACCGGTGCAGACCTGACACCCACCCGCCCACCACAGCCGAAGCCCGCCGGAGCGCACACACTCCGGCGGGCTTCCTCCTTGTCCAGGCCTGGCGTGTGCGCAGTCGGGGCTTTCCGCAGCCTCGCGGGCCCTGGCCCGCGCGGGTCCTGAGTGCATACCGCCCCTGTCCCTGCAGCCCGGGTGTGGCGGCGCAGGTCGGCGGGCGGTGTCACCGGTAGATCTGGACCAGGACGGGGAACTCGGGCCCCTGCGGCTCGATGAGGGACCGCAGCAGGCTCAGCCGGTGCCGTCCGTCACCGAGTCCGGCGGCGGTGACCGGATCATGGGGGCGGTTCAACTCCAGCCGGGGTGGCCACAGGGTCCAGGAGGCCAGCGTCGGGGTGGAGAAGTCCTGGCGGTCGGGCAGGGTCGCGGCGTAGCGCTGCCAGCCGTCACTGCGGGGCAGCACCTGGTCCAGCAGCGGGCTGGTGGAGGCGATGCTGGCGGCTTCGCGGGCGATCTCGACGATGTCGCCGCGGGTGTCGAAGATCGGGCGCAGGTGGGTGGTGATGGCCTGTTGGTAGGCCGGGGTCCAGAACGCGGCCTGGTTGGCGCTGGGCACCGACCAGTCATCACCGAGCAGAGCCTTCATGGCCTTCTCGAGACCGGGGTACTCGCCCTTGCCGAGGCCGTGCGGAAAGGGCAGGTCCCGCACGGGGACCAGGGTGAACTGCATTGTCTGCACGGGCGGTCCTTTCCAGGTGGGCAGGGCGGGCTGAGGGTGCAGGGCATCGCGTTCGCCATGGGGAACGCGATGTTGCGGCAGGGTGATCGTGGGTCCGGCTAGCCGGTGCGCAGGATGTCGGTGACACGCCACTGCACCGCGGCCCAGTCCTCCGGGGGCAGGGTGTCGATTTCGGGGGACCAGCCGACGTTGGCGTCGATGCGGGAGTGCAGCTCGCTGAAACAGGTCACCTGCGGGACGGTGCCGTCGCGGACCAGCCCCTCGATCTGGTCGACGACCTGACGGGCAAGACGGTCTATCCCGAGCCAGTAGTCCACGGGCCGGCCGGTCTCGCGGTGCAGGTCGACGTGCCGCAGCAGGTCATGACCGATGAACGTGGTGCCGTTGGTGTAGCGGACTCGTGCCAGGGGCTGGCGGTCGGAGGGGGAGACCGCGGCGTAGGGCTTGACCGCGGCGACATACACGCTGTCGCTGGCGGGAGCCTGCCGAGACTCCGGTGGGTTGTCGAACGGGTTCACGGCCTGGCCCCCTTCATCCGGTGGACGCCGCACGCCTGGAAATGGATTCTCGGGTGCGGGTGCGCGTCCATGTTTGATCCTTACCAGCAGGGTCCGACAACTCCCTGCGGGAGTGTCGGCGTCTCGGTCACGGCGGTGGTCATCGGGGCCTCCGGTTGGGCTCAGACGCCCTGGGTGAGCTTGTGCAGCGTCGTGTTCAACGCCGTTGCCAGCTTGCCGAGAAACAGCAGGGTGGCGGTGCGTTCACCGCTCTCCACGAAGCGCAGTTGGCCGCGGTCGACGTCGGCCTTCTCCGCCAGTGCACGTTGGGACATGCCGAGCTCCTCGCGACGGGCGACGATGTTGGCGCCCACCACCGGCAGAATGCGCCGGGCCAGTGGGGTGTCGGCGTTCTCAGGAGGCGTTTTCTTGGCTCCGGAGGTTTTGGCTCCGGACGTTTTGGCTCCGGACGTGGTGGCTCCGGACGACGCGCGTGGCATTGGTGCGATCCCTTCGGGTGTCGATGGGGTAGACCTGTTGAGCAGAGCCTACCGCAGAGTGGGTGGTTATATCCATCCAATCCTGTGGTGGGTGCCGGGTGTGGGCGGCAGCAGGAAGGACGGTGTTGTGGCGGCCCGTGGCGGCAGCGAGGATGTCGGCGAAGAGGTGGTCGTGGTGGACGGTATCCCGTTGCGCCGCAACCGTGACGGCACATGGTCGGAACCGCCGTATCCGTCGATGTGCGTCAATGGGCACGAGTTGGGTCCGCATCGGGTCACGATCGGGGTGAGTCACTGCCGGTGCGGCATCCTGCACCGCACCGCGCAGTGCAATGAGTGTGGGGCCACCTACTATCTGCCCGTCCCCGGTCCGGACTGCTCGGCCACCGAACTCGACGGCCGTCCAGGCTGAGCAGGGGCTGTCGGTGACGGGCCACTGCCTGGGTCCGGCCACCGCCGTCAGAGGGTCAGCCCATCCGGGCCGGAGCTGCGTTGAGAGGTCTCGTGCAGCGATTCGGCCCACTGCAACTCGAGCTCGGTGAGTTGTTCAGACTCGCGTTCGCGCACGGTTTCGAGCAGCAGAGAGATGAAACGGCCGTACTGGCCAGTGGCGTGACCGTGGAAGCGGGCGCCGATGAACTCCTCCCGACGCTCGAAGAGCGCGACGTTGTCGAGTTCGTAGCCGTGCCTGCGGCAGACCTGATGGAACAGAACTGACTGGGAACGGGTGTTTCCCTCTCGGAACGAGTGAATTCGGTCCAACCCCGCCCAGTAGGTCGCCATGATCGGGATGAACCGTTGGGCTGCATGGTTTTTCGGATCATTCAGCTCGAAGTCCATCATCATGAGCTGGGTTGCGCCTCGGCCGGCGACCTGCGGGCCCGGAAAGTAGCGGTACGTCACCCATGGGGCGGTGCGGTCGTCGGGGGAGTGGTGGACGACATCACGCCAGCGCTTGGTCATCGCCCCGTCCGGCACCGTCCGCGGAGTGCCGGCCCAGTCGTAGACATCGTTGAAGATCCGGCGGTGCAGGCCGCAGTAGTGGTCGAAGTCGAACTCGTCGGGCGGGTCGGTCTGGGTGACGATCTCGTACATCCGGTAGGTGGTCAGCCGCCGCTCGGCGACCTGAAGTCGCCAGTTGTCCTTGATGTTGAGGCGGTTCTTCAGGACGTTCGATGCATCCGGCCAGAAGTAGTCCTCCCAGCTGGTGTAGGACGCCATGCTGCTGGTCGCTACTCGGCGGGCTCGGCGAACTCCGCAATGACCTCGGCGACGGCTTCGTCCACGGTGATCTCGCCTCGGGCGATCCGTCCAAGGGTCTCCAGAGTTTCCGCGTCGACATCGTGGCCGGCGAGGGCGTTGGCGGTCACGACGAACTGCACGGCCTCGTCGTGGGTCGGGCGCTGAGGCGCGGCGGTCATGATGGTCATTGTAGGTGCTCCCCTCCGATTCGTCCGGTACACAGAGTCAGCGTTGACGCTGGCGAGGACGGGGTGTTGATGAACTCATTCTAGCAGAATTGGGTGGTTATACCCACCCATTTGGTTGGTGACTATGGTTGCCCTGCACAGGTTTTCGGGTTCCACAGGCCGCGTTGCTTCTCGACTGCACGCGTCTCGGCGGTCTTGAAGGCGTGCTGGTGGCGGTAGGGGGTGGAGTAGGTGTACTCGTGGGCGTAGCCCTCGGCGATGAGGTCGAGGTTGACCAGGCGGCCGTCGAGGGTCCAGACGTAGGCCAGTCGGCGACCATAACGGTCCGCGCTGTCCTGGCTGGGGTCGTCCTCGAGGAACACCATCTGCCCGGTGAGCCGGCCTTTGGTGTAGTCGGAGGCCTCCTGGGCGAAGCATTCGACAGGGGAGCGTGGATCGAGCAGTTCTGGCGTGTCCAGGCCGATGAGTCGAACCGTGGTGTTGCCCTGGTCGGTCTTGACCCGGATGGTGTCGCCGTCGACGACGCGAGTCACCGGCACCGGGCCGGTGAGGGTGTCGGCCGGTGGCTGGGGCGGGTAGTCGGTGGGCGGCTGCCCTGCGACTGAGGGCAACTGGCATCCCGCCATGATCATCACGGCGAGCGCTGCGGCCAGGCCCCGCAGACCGCTCTGTTCAGCACGTCGGCGCGGCGGTGAGGCGGCATCGCCGTCGCACGCCCCGCCTGGGGCGATCGGTTCCCACATGGTGTCCACACTGATCAGAGTAGGACATGGTTGGACACTCTGTGAACATTTCATACACACATTGGGACGGTGGTGGTGTTAGCGTCGTCGCGTGGCACGTCTTGTTCTGCACAGCCTGCGCGGAGTCCCGATGACCGACTTCGCGGCCCACCTGCCGCTGGAGTTGGGGGTGGCCGGTCGGTTGCGGTCAACGGTGCCGGGGCGGTTCTGGTTCTGCACGATCGCGACCCCTGTGGTGTGCACGTTGGCCGAGGGGGTGGAGCGCGAGCACATCCACGACGACCTGCTGAGCGACGATCGCACGAAACTGACCGTTTCGGCTCTGGTCCTCACCCCGGCGGCGGCCAATCGTGTGCTGCAACCGGGGATTTGCGACTTCGCCGTGCACGTCGCAGCGGTGCTCGACCTCGACATCGGGACGTCTGGGGAGATGGATCCCGACCAGGTGGGATACCTGGGATGCGGGATCGTCGATGATGCCGAGGTGGCCGCCGGTCGTCGCGCCGTGCTGGAACAGCAGATGCAGTCGCTGCCCACACGATGGTGACGCGAGCCCCGTGGCCTGATCGCTGCATGCGGGCCGCACCCAGCGCCGTCACCGAGGCCGGGCGGGCCTGCGTGCACACGCCCCCTTCGCAATAGAGCCCCGCCGGCCGTCGAACCCGGCAGGATCGAAGTGTGTGGCCGTCCCGTCAGCCACCTCAGACCTCAGCGTTCAAGCAACGCCAAACAACATGTTCGTCATCCCTAAGCGGCTGCACCGCAACCGTCACCCCGTCGCCATAACATCAAGGCACTATGACAACACATGTTTACATCGACGGATTCAACCTGTACTACCGCGCGCTCAAAAACACGCAGTACAAGTGGCTTGACCTAGAAAAGCTCTGCGCTGCAATGCTTCCCGGCGCCTCAATAGGCCGAATCCACTACTTCACAGCGAAAGTGAAGTCCTCAGCACACGACCCTGATGCAGGCAAGAGGCAGCAGGTCTACTTGCGTGCGCTCAAGACACTGCCGACGGTGGAAGTGCATTACGGCCACTTCCTTGAATCCGTGACGCGGATGCCAAGCGCAACTCCACCACCCAACACTGTCAAAGTGATAAAGAGGGAGGAGAAGGGGTCGGACGTCAACCTCGCGACGCAGCTACTTGTTGACGCCTTCCGTGGCAACGCCGACACATTTGTGGTCGTAACGAATGATTCGGATCTAAAGACACCACTTGCGATCGTCAAGAATGAGCTCGGGCTCAAGACCGGAATCTTGAATCCGGCCGCCAAGTCCAGCAAGTCGTTGATGGCTTGCAAGCCGACATTTCTGAAGACGATTAGACCTGGCACTCTGGCCTCCTGCCAACTGCCGAACCCCGTTGTGACTTCGGACGGAAAGCAGCTCACCAAACCGGCCACCTGGCCATAAAAGAGCAGAAGCCCCAGACCTGGCGGCCTAGAGCTTCGCGGCCAGCCGACGAAGCGACTGGGGGGGTACCACCAAGTTAGGGGGAACTAGATCGGCTGTCAACTCGCGGCACGGTCGGGCAACCAGACGCCCACTTCAGGGGTGCTGTGACCACCAGTCGTAGAGCTGAGCGAGGCTGGGGGTGCTGCCGTCGGAGTCGATGGTGGCGAGCAGCAGCTCGCTGTCCAGCGTCCAGCCGATCCGCGGGTTTCCCTGGGGGCTGGTTCCGCAGACCAGGGTGCCGACAGGCTTGCTCAGATCCGCGTTATGCCTCCACGGGCCGGGGGACTGGTAATTGCCTGGGCAGACCAGCACGGTGGTGTCGCGGATGAGGCGGTCGAGCGCATCGGCCAGGGCACTCGCGTCCCGGTACAGCGTGAACCGTGCCGTGGTGTGCGGGGCACTGGCGTTCGGGCCGCAGTCGGCCTGCGCGACCACCACATTGGCCGCGGCAGCCGGGGCGCACGTTCCATTCGGGTATCCAGGCGGCATGAGGGCGGCCAGTCGCGGATCGACCTGCGGCCTCTCCGTGGTGCTGGTGTCGACGGTGGGAGTCGAGGGTGAGGACAGCGTGGTGTGGTTGTGATCTGGCCACAGGACCACAGCGGCCGCGACGGCGACAGGCAGCACACCGAGGATGGCCATCCACCGTGGGCGACCAACGTTGCTCTTTCCGATTCCCGGTGGGGGAACGGCGTCAATCGCATCGGCGCGGGGCGGCGACAGTGGGGGTGACGTGGGCGTGTGGGGCAGCGCCGATGGTGCAGGGGCCTGCCCAGGTGCCCAGGTGAAGAACTCGCTCAAGATGGGCAGCGGGGCTGTGGGATTGAGATCCTCTTCAAAAGCGACCACGTGCAATCCCCAGTCCACGTCGATGGGCCTCATGCTCGGTCATGGGTGTTGGGTGCCACTCAGCGGGCAGACGATGGTGCCCAGAATGGCCACGGGTAGGGGAATGCGGCGTCGGCGACGAGCGATGCGCACCACGGCCTTCCAGCACCGGTCGCAGATCTTCGTGGCGTTGGAAAGATGCCGTTTCTGATGGTTCCCCTTCCGGCGTTTGCGCGGGGGACCCGAGCGGAGGGGATTGGCTGGGCGGTCCTGACCGTCATGCGCGGCGTTCATGCGTCATCGGCTTTCGTAACCATCTGCGCGGACTTCGGGGTTCGGGTGTTGTCGTGGTATTGGCGGCATTCGGGGCATCGGCAGCCTGCTCGCCAGCTCCGGTCACAGCCGTGGGTGATCGTCTCGTCGCGTCCCTGCATCAGCGCCTGGTCGAGTTTCTGAGCGAACTGGGGGTGATGGACGCGGTAGGCGGTGACGGCTCGGGAGGTGACTCCGAGGCGGTCGAGGACGTCGCTGTAGCGGCCTCCGGCGGCGATGGCCTTCAGTATGAGGGGCGCAAGTTTGGTCCAGTCGTAGTCGTTGCCGCTGGCGCGGGCGCGGCGGGTGCGCAGTTCGGCCAGGTGCGCTTTGGTGCAGCGTCGGCAGTCGCATCCTGCACGCCAGCGTGAGACAGTCCCGTGTTCGGATCTCAGGCCGGGGGTCTGACGCATTGATGCAGCGACTTGGCGCAGTTCGGTGAGTGTCCACGGGGGCGGACCGAGTTTGGCGGTGCGGACCCACTGGCTGACGGTGGTGGCTGCCGCGCCGATGGCGTTGGCGGCTTGCCGTTGGGAGAACACGAGCTCGGCGTCGTCGGGGGAGACGCCACTGTTGTTCACGCTGAAGAGAGTAGGGGGCGTGAGCTCAGTGCTCACTTCATGTGGTCGACGGTTGTGTCGATGGATGGTCGATCGCCGGCCCCTGCTGCTCAACACTGATGCGCTCGTTCACTGTTGGTTCTCGTCGGGCTGTGGGCCGGACTTCTTCGGTGATGTTCGCTTGCGTGGTGGTGCAGCAGTGCCGGCGCCGTGCTGTTCGTCATCGGGATGTACATGCTGACCAGCGGCTACGTCCTCGTCGGCCCCGGCCAGTGGGAAGCCACCGGCACCGTCGGCGCCACCGCCATGTGGCAAGCTCTCAGCCTGGTCAACGGCCAGATGTCTTCCAGGGACTCATCGCCACCGACTACGGCCGGTTCGTCAAGACCCGGTCGGCTACCGCGGTACCTCGGGGTTGATGTTCGCTGAACTGGTCATGTGCGCCGTCGTTGTCCTCGTCGGCGCCTTCCTCGGCTTCACCATGCTGCGCCACTTCGACGGTACCCAGGCCGATCCCGAACTCGCAGCCACCGATCCCGGGCTCTTTTTGCAGTCATCATGGGACTGCTCGGTGTCATCTTCGCAGTGGTCACCCACGTGCGGATCAACGTCATGAACCTGTACTCCGGATCGCTGGCGCTCTCCAACGCTGCCGATGCTCTGTCCACGCGTCGAAGCGGGCGACAGTGGTGGATGGTGGGTCTCATCCTGGTCGGGTATCGGCGTCTGCCCGCTCAATGTGCTCCAACACACTGACAAGTTCCTCGCGGTCACCGGAATCATGACCAACACTTGGATTTTCATCCTACTCGCCGACTATTTTGTGTGCCGAAAGTTGCTGCGCCTGGCGCCCACCGACAACATTGCGTTCGAAGAAGGACGTGTGCGCAGCTGGAACCCTGCCGGCATCATTGCCATGGCCTTCGGCATCGGGGTTAGGTGGACTCGACATCTTCGGCTTCTACGAGACGTACTACGCTTCGTTCATTGCGATGTTGCTCGGGCCCGTCGTCTACATACCCATCATGATCGCGACACGAGGCCGCTACTAGACGCCGACCAGCTTGCGGTCCGACCGACTGTCAAATGGGTTGCGCCCAACGCAGTCAGCTGGCCCTGGCTGGACACCGCTGAGAAAAGGTGCCCGGCTCCGAAAAGCCCCCTCTCGCAACGGTAGATGATCACAGTGCAGTTGCCTCCTCTTGCAACCCACTTCCAGCGGACCGGACGCGATGAGAGAATGACTCAACGGCGGATCTGGGACCGTTTCGGGTGCGCCGACACACTTCGGTGCACCGCGGGCCTGCGTCCACTTCCAGTCCATCGAACATCGAGGCTAGCGGTGGGTAAAGTTCGCGGCGCGCTTCTCCGCGAACGCGTTCATGCCCTCGGTCTGGTCCTCGGTGGCGAATGCGCTGTGGAACAGTCGGCGCTCGAGGAGGATGCCTTCGGCCAGCGTGACCTCGAAGGAGCGGTTGACGGCCTCTTTGGCCAATTGGGCCGCAGGCAGCGACATCTGCGAGATGGTGGTGGCCACCGACTTGGCCTCGGTCAGCAGATCGGCCGCGGGCACCATCCGGGAAACCAGGCCGGCGCGGTCGGCTTCCTCGGCGCCAATGGTGCGTCCGGTCAAGATCAGGTCCATCGCCTTGGCCTTGCCGATCGCGCGCGTGAGGCGCTGGCTGCCACCCATCCCGGGCAGCACACCGAGTTTGATCTCCGGCTGGCCGAACTTGGCGGTGTCGGCGGCGATCAGGATGTCGCACATCATCGCCAGTTCACACCCGCCGCCCAGTGCGTAGCCGGCGACCGCGGCGATGGTGGGGGTGCGCACCGCGGCGAATTTCGCCCAGTCGGCGAAGAAGTCCGAGCCGAACATCTCACCGAAGGACTTGTCGGCCATCTCCTTGATGTCCGCGCCCGCGGCGAAGGCTTTCTCGCTGCCGGTGACGATGATGGCGCCGATTCCCGGATCGTTGTCGAGTTCGGCTGCCGCGGTGGTGACTTCGGCCATCACCTGACTGTTGAGGGCGTTGAGCGCCTTGGGCCGGTTCAGCGTGATGGTGGCGACGCGCTCGTCACGCTCAACGAGGATGGTCTCGAAGGTCATGGTATTTCCTATTCAGAATTGGCTGTCCAATTGGGTGTTCAGGTGTCGTTACTTCGGGTGGTGGATGAGTCTTCAGTCGGCAGACCGGTAGCACCAGCGGCGATTTGTCGGAATCGATCAGCTATTCGGTCACAATGTCCGGAGCTACTGCCGAGAAGCTCGTCCCACATGGATGTCGTGGCCAGGACATGCCAGAGTCCGGCGCCGACCAACGATTGCCCTGTTCCGCAGGCTGTGAGTCGCATGGTCGATAATAGTGTCTACGCGTGAATGAGAGGAGATTGCGGTGCTGCCGACTGTTCGGGAAGTACTGGCAATGCCGCTTCTGACAGCCTCTGACCCCGAGGTCATCGCAGGCTCCGCGGGACTGGACCGTGAGGTCCGCTGGGTGCATCCGGCGGAAGTGGCCGACATCGCACACTTGTTGCGTGGCGGAGAGATCGTCATCATCACCGGGATCGTGCTGTCCGAGGATGTCGATGCGATGCGCACCTACGTCCTATCCCTGGCGGACGCCGGCGTAGTGGCACTTTTTGTCGAACTCGGCCGACGTTGGGCGCAGGTTCCGCATGCACTGACGCAAGCATGCCAGTCTTCGGATTTGGTTCTGGTCGCGCTGCACAAGGTCGTGCGGTTCGCTGCAGTCGTGGAAGAGGTGGCCGCCCGCGTTTTCGAGTCGCAGATGGAGGATTTGAGGGCCAGCGAACACATTCACGAGACATTCACCCGCCTGGACGTCGATGCGGCAGGCCCAGAGGAAATCTTGGCCGCAGTCACGCAAATCGCCGGGATGCCAATTGTTCTGGAATCGGCGCACCATCAAGTGATCGGGTACAACTCAGCTGGACGCGACGCAAAAGACATTCTCGCTGACTGGCCTCGCCGCTCTCGCGGAGTCGGATTGGCCGGGCGTACGGGCTACGACCGACCGTCTGGGTGGCTGACCACTGTGGTCGGTTCCCGCGGCGATGATTGGGGTCGCCTTGTGATGATCACCGACAGCGTGCCAAGCCGACGCGATCACGTGCTCGTCGAGCGTGCCGCGGCGGCGCTCTCGTTGCATCAGATGAGGTCGAGAGCTCGTGATAGCGTCGAGAGGAACACTCACACAGGCTTGATCGCGGAACTGCGGGCGGTGCGGATCACGCCAGAACTTATAGTTCGGTGTGAGGCTGCCAATTTCCCGGTGCGGGACCGAAGCTTTTTTGCTGTCGCAGTTCATCAGAAACTCGGCAGCGATGTCGGTAAGAGCTGGTCCCTGACCGATCTCGCCTCGACGTTGGCGAAGTCGGCGAGAACAATGCAGATGGCAATGCTGGTGGGTGTCGAGACTGACCATGTGATCGGTGTGATCAGCATTCCACAGACACTTTCTGTTAACTCTGTCTTGGCCACTCTGGCGCGTGAGGTCAGACAGTCACTGCATGTCACGATTTCGCGGGGAGAAGTGGTGCACCGTCTCGAGGACACCTTCCGCACCCTGATCGACGCCAAGAACATCCTGGCCGCCAGTGATCCTGATGACCCGCGGCCTTGGATAACGCTCGCCGATGTGCACTTACGGGGCTTGATCCACCTGTTGCGGGATGACGAACGCCTACGCCTTTTTGCTCGCCGGGAACTTGGCCCGCTGATTGCCTACGACGCTGCGAGAGGCACCAATCTGCTCAGGCTGCTCACGGGCTTTCTCGAGACACCTGGAAGCAAAGCCGCTGCCGCGAAGTCGCTTCTTCTGTCTCGCCCGGTGCTATATGAGCGGCTCGCCAAGATCGAGAGCATTCTCGATGTGGATCTTGAAGATCCCCACATCAGAACTTCTCTGCACGTCGCTGTGATGGTGACGTCGCTGTTCGGCAACGCAGAGTTGGACTAGTGCCCGGCCCAGGTGTGGTCCTTCTTCGTGAGAAAGCCGCGTACGCCGTTGGAGAAATCGGCGGATCCGTAAACGCGCGAGAGGACGTCTTCGTCGTCGATCGACTCTGCGGTCGACTGCAATCGGCGAATGAGTTCCTTTGTGGCCCACATGGTGAGGGGAGCGTGACGGAGTATGCGCTGCACTACGGCAGCTGCGGCGTGGGAGACATCCTCGTGCACTTCTGAGACGAATCCACATGATCTCATCTCGTCTGCGCTGAAATGACGCGCATTCAAGATCATGTCAGTTGTGCGGCTGCGTCCAAAATGTCGAAGTGCAAGGTCCAGCACTTCCGCCGACAACGTGTTGCCGAGAGTTCGGGCAATAGGGACACCGAACTGTGCGGCCGGGCTGGCGATTCGGATATCGCTCGTCATCGCGATCGCCAAACCGGCTCCGAGGCAATAGCCGTCAATGGCTGCCACCACCGGTACATCGACATTGATGAGCCGTCGGATGACGCCTGACACTCGTCGCTCAAAAGCTACCGGTCCGGCCGAGTCGGTGAATCCGCTGAATGTCGAAATGTCCGTACCTGATACGAATGATCTGCCACCAGCGCTGCGTAACAACAAGACTCGGACGTCATCTTCGTCAGCGCGGTCGCACGCACGCAGCAGGCCGTCGTACATGAGCGGGGTCATGGCGTTGTGGTGGGTAGGACGATTGAAAGTGACGGTGAGGACCGGGCCGTTGCTTTCGATGAGCAGGTCCTCGGCGTGCGGTTCGCTACCTGTCAGGCTGGGCATCTGTTCCATTCTTCCTGTGTCCATACGATGAGGCTCGGGCCGGGCTGGGTAGGCGCCGACCGGAAGTGCGGGACAGTCGATTGGCCGGCGTTGACCAACCAGCGCATTCAGGGCCCCGAGCGACCCGAGATCCCCGCAAACGCTTCAGCCGGAGCCGGTGACGGCGCAGACCGGCATCTGAACGTTATCGGCTGTGCTGCAGGTGATTCTACAGAGATACCAATACGACATGTGAAGGCGATGGGGGGATCGTCGATCTATCAGTACCGCGTTCGCTCCGTATCCGTGCCGGCTCTACGCCGGCTTGCCTGCGCAGCGCCGCTGGCGCCGCACGAGATGAATATGACGTCGCCCTCCGTGGAGCGAAAGGATGCCTGCGGGGTTAGGTTGACATCCAGAATCCGTCGACGTTGCAGTGCTGCGTATCGGCCCAGCGGGTTGAATAGTGTTGAATAATATGTGCAACGAATTCACCAGTTTTCAAGGGCCGGAGGGGTAGCGAAAATCACGGCCGGGTGACTACAGTTGAGTCGAACACATTCAGCTGGCGGCACAATCAATAGAGATTAACCGTAATTTTCTGTGCTGCAACCAATTTCCCGAGGAGTGGCCATGGCAGGAAGAGTCGAAGGCAAGGTTGCTTTCATCACCGGTGCGGCGCGCGGACAGGGCCGAGCGCACGCCGAGCGCCTCGCTGAAGAAGGCGCAAACATCATAGCTGTCGACATCTGCCAGGATGTGCCCACCATCGGCTACCCGATGGCGACGTCCGAAGAACTGGCCGAGACCGCGAAACTGGTTGAGAAGCAGGGCCAAAAGGCGGTCACCATCGAGGCGGATGTGCGTGATCTGGAGGCGCTCAAGCAGGCGGTGGCGACGGGTGTTTCCCAGCTTGGCCGGCTTGACACTGTTGTCTGCAACGCGGGAATTTGCGGGCTCGTCGACGGGTGGAACATTCCGCCCGAGGCTTGGAAGGACACCATCGACGTCTGCTTGACGGGTGTCTATCACACCTGTCTGGCCACGATTCCGCAGCTGCTCGAGCAGGGTGAAGGCGGGTCTATCATGATGACGGGCTCGTTGGCGGCCAGCAAGGGCCTGCGCAATCTCGGCCACTACGACGCGGCAAAACACGGCGTGGTCGGACTGATGCGCGCGATGGCAAATGAGCTCGCAGAGCACATGATCCGTGTCAACGTCATCAACCCGCACGCGGTTGACACCATGATGGTCCACAACCTCGACACATACAAGGTGTTTGTGCCCCACATCGAGACCCCAACCCGCGAAGACGCCTCGGTGGCATTCAGAACTCTGAATGCCATGCCGGTCGACTTCATCGCCCCTCGGGAGATCTCACAGGCGGTTCTGTGGCTCGCGTCGGATGAGTCTCGATTTGTCACAGGTCAGACACTGGGGGTTGACGTCGGCGCCGTCATCAAGTGAGCAAGCCGAGCTTGCGACAGCCTTGAGCCCCCCCGGTGAGGGCAAGCTGCCCCTGGCGCTAAGCGCCAGGGGCGCTTTGCATTCAACCGGGTGCCTGACGTTGGTGGGTACACGGCATATGCTTTCCCGGGAAAGTAGGATCCGCGGGAGCATGCCCCGTGGTTTACAGAACTGAGGTCACCGATGACCGATTCACATGCAGTCCGTCCCAGCCCTGGACCGGACCGTGCCGCTGTCACAGGTTGGGACGTAGCGCGTCTTGCGGGCGTGTCCCAGCCGACTGTGTCTCGAGCGTTGCGCGGCTACGCATTCGTGTCCAATGAGACACGCCAGCGCGTTCTCGATGCAGCCCGAGAGCTCGGTTACATTCCCAATGCACAGAACAAACCGCCTGTGTCCATGCGAGCTGAGCAGATTGCAATCGTGTCCACCGATTGGGATAGTCCTTTTTATCCGCATTTGGTGGCACCGATGCAAAGCGAATTTAACGCAGTGGGCTACAGCACCGTTTTGTTCACTGAGAAAGTGGATGACACTCTGCTGTTACGCCGTTTGGTGGACAAACAGATCGGCGGCGTGATCATCACCAGTAGCTCCCTGGAGTCGACCATTCCGCGCGAACTGACCCGGCAGGGGTTTCCCGTGGTCCTGGTGCATCGGTCGCTGGACGAAGTCGAAGCAGACTCCTGCACCATGGACAACTACTACGGCGGAAGATTGGCCGCGACCGCACTGCTCGAAGCCGGTCACCGACATGTCGGCCTAATCTGCGGTCCGAAGAACACCAATACGGGACGTGATCGGGAAGCAGGTTTCTTGGCGGCGTTTTCCGGCTGTGGGGTTCCGATTGCGAACGAAGCAATACGACATGGCTCGTACAGTTATGACACTGGATACGAAGAAGCCGGACGTCTCCTGAAGAATTTGCCGGAGACCACTGCCATCTTCTGTGGCAATGACGTCATCGCACTCGGAGCTCACAGTCGAGCCACCGCCATGGGGCTGCAGGTCCCCGACGACCTGAGTCTCATCGGGTTCGACGACTCTCCTGTCGCGAGTTGGGGAGGATTCGACCTGACCACCATCAACTGCGATGTCGCGGTGATGGCAGAGCGTGGTGTAGCCATGTTGTTGGAACGGATTGCCGACCCCAAGCGGCCGCACCAGCGCGTCATCGTCCAGCCTCGGCTGGTCAATCGGCGGACGGTGGCGCCCCCGCGGCCCATCGACCGCGCCCTGATCACGTGACAGTCGCCGCATGACAGAACGGCCACTGTCTCGTTGTCGTCGAGACAGTGGCCGTTCTGTGTGCCTGGACGCTACTTGACCAGATCCAGTTTTTTGCGGTCGAGCGTCACCGCCACCGCGATCACCACGACCAGACCCTGAACGACTGTCTGTAGGAATGGGTGAACAGCTCCGATGACCATGCCGTTGGACAGTGTGGTGATGATCAGGACGCCCGTGACGGTGCGCAGTGGACCGCCCACCCCGCCTGACAACGGTGTACCTCCCATAACAACGGCGGCAATGGCGAGCAGCAGGAACGCATCGCCGAGGTCTGGAGTAGACGAGCGAACTCGGAACGCTTGGAGTAGCCCAGCGGCGCCGGCCAGGAAACCGGTCAAGAGGAACGCGTAGACCTTCGTTCGGTCGACGGGCACGCCCGACAGGCGACTGGTCAACTCGTTGCCGCCGATGGCGTACATGTAGCGGCCAAGCCGAGTGCGACTCGCGATCAAGGTGGTCAACACCAGGGCGACCACCGCCCACAGCGACACCTTGGGGATTCCGAAGATGCTGCCGGTGAACCACTGGCTCAGGTCGCTGACCGCAACCGGCACCGGGCGTCCATCGGTGACGAACTTGGCAATGCCGACGAAGGTGAACGACGTGCCCAATGTGACCAGGAACGACGGGAGCTTTGCATAAGAGACCAGGAGACCGTTGGCCAGGCCGCAGATCAACCCGATGAAGGGGCAGAGCAGAAAAACCCAGGCTCCGTACTGCTGCGCGAGGGTGGCGCAAACAGAGGCGCTGAGTGTGACGATGGGCCCGATGGACAGGTCGATGCTTCCCATCAAGATCGGGAAGGTCGCCGCGATCGCCAGCACCAGGAGCACCGAGGACTGGCTCAGGATGTTGAGGCCGTTGTTCTTGGTGAGGAAGGTCGAGTTCATCAACGTGAACACGACGACAAGAACGATCAGAGCGCCGAACGGTGCTGCCGTGTTCCAGTGCTCACGCAGAAATCCCATGGCATCAGGGCGTGGAGGGTTCTGCGACGACGGTTGGTGGGTGCGTTCAGCTTGCTGCGTGTTGTTTGACATTTCTCTCTCTCAGACCATCGCCGAAACAAGGTCGAACTCAGTCGGTTTCGATGACACGGGTGCGGCCTGACGGCGAGTGATCTCGCCGTCCTTCATGATCACGATCTCGTTGGACATGCCGATTAACTCCAGAAGGTCGTCGCTGATGAGAAGAATCGCGACATCGTTGGCGGCAAGCTCGCGGATGATGGCGTAGATGTCCTCCTTGGCGCCTGCGTCCACACCTCGGGTCGGGTTGTCAAGAATCAGCAGGTCGAGCGGCCTGGCCAGCCATCTGGCGAGAATGCACTTTTGCTGGTTTCCGCCCGAGAGTCGGGTGATCTGCTGGTTGATGCTGTCGGTCTTGATGCTCAGCTGACGCACGAAGCGGTGGGCGTCCTTGGTCTCCCTGGCGAGGTCCAGAAGCGAGCCGCCGCCGCCGGTTGTGATACGGGAGAACGAGATGTTCTTCGACACCGAGAAGTTGTCGATGATCCCTTCACGCTTGCGTTCCGGGGGGATGTATCCGATGCTGCGCTGTTGGCGTTGACGAAGATTCAGCCGTCCGATGTCGCTGCCCTTGAACGCCACCGAACCTTCGTCGAGGAGGAGATCACCGGCGACGGCTCGGCCGACCTCGGTCTTCCCGGAACCGAGAACGCCTCCCAGACCGATGATCTCGCCCTTGCGAATCGACAGATCGACCTTGTTGAAGGACCCCGTGACGCTGGCGCCCGTCAGCTGCAGAAGCGGCGAGTCGTCGTCGGTGCCGACGGCATCGACGATGATTCGCTGCCGATCCTCGTGGTAGAAATCGCGGTCTCGCTCGCGTCCCACCATCAGGAAGTGCAACTCGTCCTCGTTCATGGCGTCTGCCGCCCGATCAGCTACCAGCACACCGTCTTTCATCACCAGAATCCGCTCGCTCCAGCTGATGAGTTCGGAAAGACGGTGACTGACGAACACGATCGACGCGTCGCTCCGCACCCGGTGCAGGATCTGTTCCAGAAAGTCGATCTCCTCTTGGGCCAATCCCGCCGTGGGCTCATCGAGCAGGAGCACCGGGTGAGGCTGTTGAAGGAGCTCGGCCAGGGCGAACGCCTTGAGGACCTCGAGCACCTGGCGAACCGCGAATGGATAGTCGCCCGCCAGTTTCCGTGCGTCGATCCACCCGTGGTCGAACCGGTCCAGCAGCTCACGCGCCATCCGCAGCATCCGCTTCTTGTCGAGAAGGCCTGCCTTGCGTAGGTGACGTTCGTGCGAGAGGTAGAGGTTCTCATACACCGTCAGGTTCGGAGCCAAGGCCAGTTCCTGGAAGATCCGAAACACGCCCTGCTTCGTGGCTTCGTGGTAGTTCGACGGCGAATATGCCTCGCCGTCGAGCAACACCGACCCGTGGTCAGCGGTCGTGACACCGCTGAGGATGTTCAGCAAGGTGGACTTACCTGCGCCGTTCTCACCGATCAACCCGACGAACTCCCCGCGGGCGACGGTGAACGAGATGTCACGTAGGACAGTCACCGGGCCGAATGACTTGCCTACGTGTTCGAGACTCAGCCGCGGAGTTGTTGCGGGGGAGATGTTCTCGGTGATCGTCATAGGACGTCAGCACCTCCGTTGTTCTTGCAGAGCTTGCGGATGTCCTTCCACGGATCGATCTTGAACGCGGTCTTGTACATCTCTTCGATCCGCTGGAACTCACCGGAGTCCGTCGCAGTGGCGTAGTCCGGTGGCAATTGGTAGCCGGCCGGCTTCGGGTAGTTGGCCCAGTACGCGTTGGGGTCGATGGGCCGCAACGAATTCTGGGGGTCCCAGTCGTCGGGATGCAGCACACGGGACCACTTCTCGTAATCGAACGGGAACCGTTCGGCTTTGTACATCAGGTCCTGGTACGCTGCGGCGGCTTCGGGCGTGTCGACCACGAACCCGCCGAAGTACATCATCCGCTCCGGCACCGTCAGCTGGAAGCCGTTCATCGCGTCGAAGACCTTGACCATGCAGTAGGCGCCGAGCCAACTGCCGTGCGGCGCAGCAGAAGCCAATGCCGTCCCACCGCGCTGCATGGCGTCCAGGAACTCGTTGATGACGTCGATTCCCACGACGGGAACCTGCATGTTCCGCGACTCCAGTGCATTGACAACAGCAATCGCAGAGTCGTCGTTCGAGCACATGATGCCAGCGACATCGGGGTGTGCCGTCAGTAGGCTTTCGATCACCGGCTGTGTCACCGAACGACTGAAACCGCCCTCTTCCCGGGCGACCATCTGAACATTCGGATAGGCGGCCAGTGCCTCGTCGACACCGACATTCCGGCGGTCAGAAGAGCTGTTTCCGCGCAGTCCCTCGATGTGGATGAATTTGCCCTTACCGCCCATCTCTTTGAACAAGATTTCGCATACGGCGCGGGCCAGAGCCTCGTCGTTTGCGGCCTGGTACGACACGAAATAGTCACCGATGTCCAACGGGGTGCTCCACGGTGCGTTCGACCACGCCGTGGATGTGGGAATCCCGGCCTGCTGGGTGATGCCGATGACCTCCGGCGTCGAAGCGGCAACGGCGGGTGCGTTCACCACACCGGCAATCTGACGGGTCACCGCTGCCTCGAAGATGCCACGCAGAGCATCAACGGATGAGTTGTCGACCTGGCGATCCCTCTCGAGGTTGTAGACCGCGCACATCTCGCGGGACGCCCGATCCCACCCCTGGAAGTAGTCGTTGTCCAGGGTGTAGAAGCTATCCAGAACAGTTCGCCGCTCGAACCGCGGGTCGTTCGGATCGGTGATCTCGACCGCCGGCACCTGTGACTCCGCGCCGGTGTTCGATGCAGTGCCGCAGGCAGCCAGGAGGGGAGCCGCGACAGGAAGTGTCAGACCTATCTGGACCATTCTCTTGAGCACTTCGCGTCGATTTGCATCACGCTCGAAATATGAGGGGTTCACATTCGCTCCGTCGTTGTGGGAGTTCTCGGGCACTCACGGAATGGTGAGTTTCCTGGTTGCCAGAATCTTGATGATCGTGAGTTTGGTCTCTGCCAGCCTCGCCAGGATTGACAAATAGTGAAACGCGCCACAACATCCTGTCAAGGCCGGCCGCGTACTGAGCCGCAACTTGCATAAGATTCGCATACGATGCAATGCAATTCATGAAAATATTCGAATTCGCTCGCAATGTGTCAATTCCGATTATTCGGTGGTTACAGTGACGTGGGTAACCCGCTTTGCGCAGAGACTAGGAGTCCAGAGCATGACCAGTCCGACATCCGCTGCCGATGCCTTCCTTGGACAGGACCCTGTTCCGTTCTATGTGGACGGACAGTGGACAACTGGTAAGCACGGCAACACGATTGAGGTGCTGAGGCCTTCGACCGGCAAGCTGCTGGCGACAATCTCCTCTGGCGATGCCGACGATATCGACAACGCCGTCCGAGCGGCGCGCCAGGCTTTTCCGAGCTGGGCCGCGCGTTCGACCCGCGATCGCGTCGTTTTGTTGCACCGTTGGGCCGATGCCATCGAAAAACACCAAGACACGTTGGCCACCATCGAATCTCGTGACATCGGCAAGCCGCTGGCGGAGGCTCTGGAGTTCGACGTGCTGTTCTCCGCGGAAGGCATCCGATACTTCGCAGACGTCGCCGACCACGTTGATCCACGAGAGTTGGTGGCAGTGCGCGGAATAGAGGCAGAGCAGCGCTTCCTACCCCGAGGCGTGTGCGGCTTCATCATTCCGTGGAATGCCCCGGGAAGCCTGATGGTCTGGGGGACTGCCCCGGCACTGGCAGGCGGAAACACCGTCGTCGTGAAGGCTCCGGAGCTGGCGCCGATGAGTTGCCTGTTCCTGTGCAAGCTGGCGGAGGAAGTCGGCATCCCAGCTGGGGTGATCAACGTCGTCCCTGGCTTCGGAGAGACTGCCGGTGCGGCCCTTGCCGGCCATCCTGACATCGACTACATCTCGTTCACAGGTTCGCCCCGCACGGGCATGCAGGTCGCCATTGCCGCAGCGGGCAACTTCGTGCCGAGCAAGATGGAGCTGGGCGGCAAGGGCGCGGCGATCGTGATGCCCGACGTCGACGTTGCAGCCACCGCAGAAAAGCTGTCCTTGGCAGTCGTGCGCAATGCTGGCCAGACCTGTTGCACAGCAACGCGATGGCTGGTCCAGGAGTCGATCTACGACGAGTTCGTCGACGCGGCCATTAACAAGCTCACCTCAGTGCACATGGGAGCCGACGACGATCCGAACACCGTCCTGGGCGCGCTGATCAGCAATGGTCAGCGCAAGCGTGTCGAGCACTATCTGCAGCGTGGCCAGGACACAGGTGCCACTGCCCTGCTCGACGGCGGCCCGACCGCGGTGCAGGGCCTGGAGGGTGGCTTCTTCGTCAGCCCTGTCTTGCTGACCGGTGACACCACCAACGTGTGCGCCCAGGAGGAGATCTTCGGCCCGGTTGCCTATGTGATGCCCTTCAAGAACGACGACGACGCCATCGCCATCGCCAACGACTCTCGGTACGGGCTGGCGAACAGCGTCTGGAGCCAGGATCTTCCGCACGCACGTGCGGTCGCCGCGCAACTTCACGCCGGCAATAGCTGGATCAACGCCCACAATGTGTTCGCTTACGGCCTACCGTACGGTGGGATCGGGATGAGCGGTTGGGGTGGTGGCGTCAACAGCGTGAAGACTTATCTGGACTACCTGCGGCCCTTGACCATTGCCCGTCCTCTGTGAGCTGGTAGCCCTCCGGCGCCTGTGACTTCCTGCGCTGGAGGGCGTCCTTCCACCCGTGGCGTCTGCCTCTAGCCCTCGAGTCGCCACAATCGTTCGAGATCGCGTACCGCTACGTCACCGACTCACCCAAGGCAACAGGAGACCATCTCAATGAGCACCCTGGCTCATATCGAAGCACCGCCGAGCCCCAATCCGTTGGAAGACGCTCGGGCTCAACTGGCCGAAGCGGTGGAAATCCTGGGCTACGACGCTGGTTTCGGGCAGAAGATGGCGGC
Organism: Leucobacter sp.; assembly: GCA_041655455.1. Taxonomy (GTDB): domain Bacteria; phylum Actinomycetota; class Actinomycetes; order Actinomycetales; family Microbacteriaceae; genus Leucobacter. Next base: position 100,032 of record JBBAFK010000003.1, read on the forward strand.
ACCCGGGCGCGAGGTCACAGTGAGTCTCCCTCTGAGGCGTGATGACGGCAGCATGGAAAATCTCATCGGGTATCGCGTTCAGCACGACGTCTCTCGCGGAGCGGTCAGTGGTGGTTTGCGCTTCAGCCCCCATGTGGACCTCGATGAACTTCGTGCGCTGGCTATGTGGATGACCTGGAGATGCGCCCTTGCCGATCTGCCTTGCGGAGGTGCCAGCGGGGGAATACGTATTGACCCGAGCCGGTACTCGCGGGCCGAGCTGGAGCGTGTGACTCGGCGCTATACCACGGAAGTCACCTCCTTGATGGGAGCGGAAGAGGATACCGTTCTTCCAGACCTGGGGACGGACGACCGGACCATCGCATGGATCACGGACACGCTATCGGACCAGGCTGGACGTTCCGACGTCAGCGTCGCGGCGGGAAGACTGCCGGGACTCGATGGGTCACGCGGACGCGAGATCGCCACTTCACGCGGAATCGTGCAACTTGCACTGGCCGCTCTGCATGAGGTCGACATCGTCGGGACGAAGGCCACTGCTGTTGTCGAGGGATACGGCAAGATTGGACGGAATGTCGTCAAGTTGTTGACGAATTCGGGCGTTCGGGTCGTCGGTGTCAGCGATGCGCACGGAGCTGTGGAATCTGAAAATGGTTTGGATGTGGCTGCTTTGGAGTCCCACTTCGACGAGTGCGGAACAGTCGCGGGGTTCTCAGGCGGAGACACATGCCGCCGTGAAGACATTCTCGAGCTCGACGTCGATCTACTGGTGCCCGCGGCCGTCGAAGGAACCATCAATGCGCAGAACGCACATCTGGTTCAGTCTTCGGTGGTGGTCGAAGCAGCTAACGGGCCTACGTCCATGTCGGCCGACCAGATTCTCTGCAAACGAGGAATTCTGGTGGTTCCGAGTATTCTCGCAAGCGCCGGCGGGGACATCGCCTCGCATTTGGAACGAGTTCCGGCGCAACAGGTCTGCAGCCGTGGCGCCGTCGATGGCGAGGCACGCCGGGAGGAGCGAATGCTCCTGGCCTGGCGGCGAGAACGGGATCAAGCACGCGAGCGCGGTGTTTCGTTACGTACCGCATCGATGGTGACGGCCGTGGGGCGTGTTGCCGAATCGGACCAGACTCGCGGGCTGCTTCCATAAAATGTTCAAGGGATGAGGAAGGCAACGGCATGGATCAAAGTGAGCGTGAGATCCTTGAGTTCGTGATCCTGTGGGCTCCTTTCGGGGGACCGGATGACGAAGAGGTCTTTGTCCGGTTTGGAATTTCGGTACCCCAGCTCTATGAGCGTTTCGATTCGACCGTCCGGCGCCTGTCAGCCGGCACCAGCGTCGCGCTCTCGCCGAAGTTGAAGATGTTGGCAACCCGCGCGATACATCTTCACCGTCAGGCATGGCCGACGGCAATCTAGGCCTTGTTCTGTCGGAATCAGATTGTGGCCCATATGAAATGCGCGCCGTCCACTTCCGCGGACGGCGCGCATTTCGCGTCGAAGTGGTTCAGCCTGCGAGTTTGACCAAAGTCCGGCCCTGGTTCTCCCCGGCGAGAATGCGGTCCAAAGCCGTCGGAAGCTCGTCGAGTGAGACCTCCGACGACCCCAACCGATCGAGCCCGACGGGCCGTAGATCGGTGGCCAGCCGGTTCCAGATTGCCGTGCGGGTAACCAGATTGCATTGCACCGAGTCCACACCCAGTAGGGCCACACCCCGCAGAATGAACGGGAACACCGTGGTCGGCAGTGCGACACCGCCGGTGTTACCCGAGGCGGCCACCGCGGCACCGTATCGCAACGCACTCAGTGTGTTGGCCAGCGTGTCGCCTCCGACGCAGTCGACCGCGCCGGCCCAGCGTTCCTTCTGCAGAGGCTTGGAGTTTCCGCTCGCTTCTTCACGGCCGATGATCTCGGCGGCGCCGAGCTCGGTCAGCCACTCTTTGGCCGACTCTTTGCCGGTCGCCGCGACAACTTCGTAGCCTCTGGCGGCGAGGATTCCGACGGCCACGCTTCCGACGCCACCGGTGGCGCCGGTCACCAACACCGGACCCGCTTCCGGTGCCAAACCATGGTCTTCGAGCTTGGCCACACTCAATGCAGCCGTGAAACCCGCAGTGCCGAGGGACATCACGTCGCGATCGGAGAGGCCGGCTGGCAGCGGGACAATCCATTCGGCAGGCACTCGTGCCATCTCACTGAATCCGCCGTGGTGCTTCACGCCGAGATCGTAACCGTGAACCAGTACTTGATCGCCGGCCCGGTAGTCGGGTGAAGCAGACTCCACCACGGTGCCGGCAAGGTCGATGCCGGGGATGATCTTGGGCAACCGGGCCACGTTCCCCTTGTGGATACTGGCGAGGCCGTCTTTGTAATTCACGCCCGACCAATCCACGCGGATGGTCACGTCGCCCTCACCGAGCTGATCGACGGCAAGTTCGGTGATCATTCGTTCGGCGCTGTCTTCGTGGTGGTTGACCACAAAAGCTCGGAAAGTGCTGCTCGGCATCTGTTTTGACCCTTTCTGTTGGTCTTCGGTGTGCTGGACTCCCAGTGTCCGCACACAGCGGCGCGAGGACAACCGACAGATCGTCGGTGCACTGGCGATTATGCAGACGATCTGCACCTTTTGATGAACGTGATGGAACATGGACGATTAATTCCATGAGCTACACCATCGCGGTACCACAGCTGATGCGTATCGGCGCCGGTACGTTGAGCTCGGCCGCAGATGTGGCCTCCAGGTTGGGTATTCGCCGGCCCATCGTGATATCGGACACGTTTCTGGCTCAGAGCGGCAGCGTCGACCGGTTGGTCGACATTCTTGCTCGAAGTGGCTTGAGTGTCGCGGCGTTCACCGAGACGGTCCCAGACCCGACGACGAAATCGCTTCAGCCTGCGCTAGATTGCCTGAATCGGCATGAGGCCGACGCAGTGATCGGTTTCGGTGGTGGTAGCCCGATCGACACTGCCAAGGCTCTGGCGGTGTTGGCCGTATCCGACGAACCGATGCGCAGCTTCAAGGCTCCGCGTGACTACGGCGGCCCGGCACTGCCCATCATGGCGATCCCGACCACCGCCGGAAGTGGTTCCGAAGCGACCAAGTTCACGGTCATCACCGACAGTGAAACCGATGAGAAGATGCTCTGCATCGGCAATTCATTCCTGCCGACGGCTGCGATCGTCGATTACGAACTGACACAGACGATGCCGAAGAGGCTCAGCGCTGACACCGGAATCGATGCGTTGACCCACGCGGTCGAGGCGTACGTGAGCATCAAGGCCAACCCGTTCGCGGACGCCTTGTGCCTGACGGCGATGCAGGGTGTGGCCAAGAACCTCCGCCGGGTCTACGCCGACGGGCAGGACAGTGAGGCCCGAGAGGGGATGATGCTGGCTGCCACCCAGGCCGGTATCGCCTTCTCGAACGCCAGCGTGGCTCTGATCCACGGGATGAGTCGGCCCATCGGTGCACATTTTCGTGTTGCACATGGTCTTTCGAATGCGATGTTGTTCCCTGAAGTGACCCGATTCTCGGTTGACGCGGCGGTGGGCCGGTATGCTGACTGCGGTCGGATCATGGGACTGGCGGGCTCGGGCGACAGCGACAACGTGGCCGCCGGCAAGTTCGTTGACGGTATCGCCGAGCTGTGCCTGGATCTGCACGTCCCGACCCCGGCACAGTACGGTATCGCGCGGGCGGAGTGGGATCGGTTGGTGCCCACCATGGCAGAACAGGCGCTGGCCTCCGGTTCGCCGTCGAACAATCCGTTGGTCCCAGATGTCGAACAGATAGTGGAACTCTATTCATCGGTCTATTCGTAGGCACTGATGCTCGAACATACGGGCAGAAGGCGAACAGGGTTCATCAGGATCGACGGAGCATCTGAGCATCTCGCTCAGTTCGAACAAGAGAATTCGGAACAGATGGTCAACGGAAAGGACAACACATGACCACGCAAATTCCCCATTTCATCGATGGCAAGCGCGCCACCCTGAAGTCGAGTCGCACCGCGGATGTGATGAACCCCAGCACCGGTGAGGTGCAGGCGCAGGTGCTGCTCGCAACGGCGGAGGATGTCAACACCGCTGTCGCTTCTGCTGTTGCTGCCCAGAAGGATTGGGTGGCCTGGAACCCTCAGCGCCGAGCTCGTGTGATGATGAAGTTCATCGAGTTGGTCAACGCCAACGCCAACGAGCTCGCCGAGATCCTGTCTCTCGAGCACGGTAAGACCATCGCCGATTCGTTGGGTGACATCCAGCGTGGCGTCGAGGTGATCGAATTCTCCATCGGTATCCCGCACTTGATGAAGGGCGAGTACACCGAGGGTGCAGGGCCGGGCATCGACGTGTACTCGTTGCGGCAGCCGCTCGGCGTGGTCGCGGGTATCTCGCCGTTCAACTTCCCGGCCATGATCCCCCTGCAGCAGGTGGGCCCGGCACTGGCCACCGGGAACGCGGTGATCCTGAAGCCGTCCGAACGTGATCCCTCGGTCCCGGTGCGTCTGGCCGAACTCTTCATCGAAGCCGGTCTTCCGGCCGGCCTGTTCCAGGTTGTGCAGGGCGACAAGGAAGCCGTTGACGCCATCCTGGCGCATCCGGACATCCAGGCCATCGGCTTCGTCGGCAGCAGCGACATCGCGCAGTACATCTATACAGAGTCGGCCAAGAGCGGGAAGCGCTCGCAGTGCTTCGGTGGCGCCAAGAACCACATGATCGTGCTGCCCGACGCTGACCTGGAGCAGGCTGTCGACGCGCTGATCGGTGCCGGTTACGGATCCGCGGGCGAGCGCTGCATGGCCATCAGCGTTGCGGTCGCGGTCGGGGACGAGACCGCTGATCGACTGCGCGCCAGGCTCGTCGAGCGCGTGAACCAGCTCAGGGTCGGTCACAGCCTCGATCCGAAGGCCGACTACGGACCGCTGGTCAGCAAGGCCGCGCTGGACCGCGTACATGACTACATCGCCAAGGGTGCCGAAGCCGGTGCCGATCTGGTGGTCGATGGTCGCGAACGTTCCACCGACGATCTGACCTTCGACGGTAGCGAGCTCGAGGGCGGCTACTTCATCGGCCCCACCCTGTTCGATCGCGTGACCGCGGACATGCCGATCTACACCGACGAGATCTTCGGTCCCGTCCTGTGCATCGTGCGTGCGAAGGACTACGAAGAGGCTCTGCGTCTGCCCACCGAGCACGAGTACGGCAACGGCGTTGCTGTGTTCACCCGCGACGGTGACGCGGCCCGTGACTTCGTGGCACGGGTTCAGGTGGGCATGGTGGGGGTCAACGTGCCGATCCCGGTGCCGGTGGCCTACCACACCTTCGGTGGTTGGAAGCGCTCGGTGTTCGGCGATCTGAACGCCAACGGCCCAGCCGTGATCCAGTTCTACACCAAGGTCAAGACCGTGACCTCGCGGTGGCCCTCGGGCATCAAGGACGGCGCCGAGTTCGTCATCCCGACGATGAACTAGACAGCTCTGCAGCAGATCACCGCCGCGGGCTCCGGCCGGCGGCGGTGATCTGTGTGTTCAGGTCTTCCGCGAGCGCTCGATGGTGCGCACCGCGGCCTGCGGCCTGTCACGCCGCACAGTCGAGAGCGAGACTTCTCCAGATCATGAGCAAACGCCTTATGACCGCGATGTTCCTGGCGATCATGACGATCAGCGTCGCCTCTGCCGCAGTCCTCCTCGGGCTCATCGGAGCGGTCGTCTGGCTCGCCACGTGGCGTCCTGCGGTGCGCCGGCTGTGACGAACGATCCTGCGGCTCGGGATCAGAGTGCGGAGATCATGGCCGCGGCTCGGCCGCAGATCAGCGGAAACCACAGGTTGGCCGGGTCCGGCGGCGGGTGGCCTTCGGCGGGACGATCCTGGGCCTGACCATGATTCAGGGCGGACAGTATCTGCCCGGGTCGATCACCATGCTGATCGGTGTCACAGTCCTGATCGGCTCTGTGCTGCGGCAGGTTTCGACGGTGCGGCGTGCACCGCATCTGGCTGTACGGGTACTCCGGATCTGGCCGTTTGCGGGTCGGCGAGGTTGCCCCGGGTGCACGGCGGTATAGGCGAGGACATCAGCCGTGACGCCCGAAGACTCCGGCCTGCAGGCGAGCGCAAGGACCGAACTGAAGACGATAGTCAGTCCGGCTGGGTACTGAAACGCGCCGGACGCCAGCGCCGCTTACGCCACCTGCCGGCAGTTCGGCGGAGCGGTCGGGACGGCCACGATCGGTGGGTGCACGCCACGTGTGCGGCATCGCCGGAACTTCTGGTCAGGAAACGATGAAGAAATGTACGGCTAATCAGCGGGTTTAATCGTTTTTGAGCCTCGGACAAGTCGGATTGACCTCTGCGATGGCCACGACGGCTCCGGCACGGCGAAGCGCGCTTGTTCGTGAAGCGCTCCGGACAAACTGTCGGGGAGACCGGATGTTTCCGACGTTTCGTGGCCCGGAAGGCCGCCGACGTGCAGATACGCTGAACCGGTGAGCCCACCGACTAGCGGCTGCCGATCCCGTGGTCGACGGACAGCCAGAGCCGACGATTGACCCAGGCTTCCTCCGGTCCGTAGCTCGGCCGCATTCGCCACTTCGATACCGCCCGGGTCGAGGGTGCGCGGTAGCCGAGCGAATTCCGCAGTGAAACATCGAATATCCACCGTGCATGAGCGAAAATCGCGGCGCTTTCGTCTGTGCGGTGTAGGTCAGGAATCTGGAGACACGATGAACGGGGAGCCTGTCGTAGCGGGGCACGAGATGTCCGGACAATCTGATGGAATCGTCTTCACCCGCAACGGGTCGGTGGGACGCATCACGCTGGACCGGCCGAAATCGTTGAACGCATTGACGCTGGATATTGTTCATGCCCTCCATGCATGTCTCGACGAGTGGCAGAGGGCCGCCGGTACGGTACTGGTCTTCGACAGCTCCAGTGACAAGGCCTTCTGCGCCGGTGGGGACGTCCGCAGGATCCGACAGAATGCATTGGCAGGACGTCATGCCGACAACGTCGAATTCTTCACCGCAGAATATGAGCTCAATCTTCGACTCGCGGAACTCGATACGCCGCTGGTCTCGGTGATCGATGGAATCTGCTTCGGCGGTGGTCTGGGATTGTCGGTGCACGGTGCGTTCCGGGTGCTGACCGAACGCGCAACACTGGCGATGCCGGAAACCGGCATCGGCTTTCTCCCGGACGTCGGAGCCAGCTACTTCCTGTCGAGGTTACCCGGCGCCGTGGGAACCTATCTCGGACTCACCGGCTACCGACTCGATGCCGCCGACGCGCTGTACGTCGGGCTCGGAACGCATCGGGTCGCTGATGCCGGCATGGTCATTTCTGCCCTCGAGCGGCGGACAGGTTCGGTCGATCATGCTCTCCGGGCCTTGTCGCCGGGAACCGCCCCCGCGCCGCCCGGTCGTCTCGCATCTCATCGGGACGACATCGACTGGTGTTTCGGAGCGAACACCGTGACAGAGATACGCACCCGTCTGGGCGCGCTGTCGACGCAGTGGGCAGAAGACTCTCTGGCAGCTCTGGACGCGGCCTCCCCGCAGAGCCTCGAAGTCACGATGAGCACCCTGGCCATGGGAAAGCAGATGGGGCTACGGAACTGTCTTTCTATGGAACTCGACATTGCGACGCGCATTGTGCGCACGCGCGACTTCTGCGAGGGAGTGCGGGCTCGGTTGGTCGATAAGGACGGCCGTCCCGTCTGGGTTTCTCTGCCGAACGACGATTTCGCCGACGTGAAGCAAGGGCTTTGGGCCGGTCCACCGGTCGACAGGCCCCGTGTGCGGTAGGTCGGCGTCGTCGCACATCTCCGGACAGGTTCGCGATCGCGCGGCAAACCCGAGGACTGTGCGGAGAGCATGCCGCGCCCGCAGTTTCGTTGCTCGATGTGTGCATCCTGCGGCGCGCCGCGAGACGGCACACGCCGGGACTGACCGCGTACAGGAGGTGATCGCAAGTCGCTTTCGGGTTCGGTCGCATTTCCCATTCCGCCCGCCGCACGTCCATCGCCGCTGAATGTAATTCGACGTTTTTGTTTGCGGTTCGCTGTTGATGCTCTGTGCACTCTTCTTGATCTCGCCCGCAGCACCCGCAAATTCTTGTATGGTGAAGTGGCGTGGAGTTCGGATCGAGCGACTTCATCCAGCCGCCCCCGGTGAGACGCACTGGCGTGAGTCATTCACCGCTGGAGCAGATATGGACGCCGTGAAGGCGCTGGCTCCTCGTGATCCATTTGCGGGTGACCGAGCCATGAAGTGCAGGCCACGAATTGAATATTCTGCATAGTTTGAGCGTTATGCGAATTCTGGGGATGTCTAAGATCGTCGTTCAAAAGCGGATAAAGTGCAGTCGTTCACAATTAACGTAGATCGGGCGACATGCCACATTCCGGCTGGCCTCGCCAGCGTGGCCGAGAGGCCGACGAGGCGCAGTTCGATCACTGGCTTCGCAGATGAACCCTGATCAGAAGTGATGAAAGGCGTTGTAAATGACGACAATTGCATTCCTCGGGCTCGGCAACATGGGTGGACCGATGGCGGCCAACTTGCTGGCCGCAGGGTTCGCGGTTCGCGGCTTCGACCTGGTTCCGGCGTTGAGAGCCGCGGCAGAATGCAAGGGCGCGACTGTCTTTGAAAAGGGTACCGACGCTGTTGCCGACGCAGACGTGGTGATCACATCGTTGCCCAACGGTGCCGTGGTCAAGGCCTGCTACGCGGAGATTCTCCCCGCGGCGAAGCCGGGCGCACTGTTCATCGACACTTCGACGATCTCGGTCGCGGACGCGCGCGAAATCCACGACAGTGCGTCGAAAGCTGGTTTTCAACAGATCGATGCTCCGGTGTCGGGTGGCGTCAACGGCGCCACTGCGGGAACGTTGGCGTTCATGGCCGGAGGGGAGACCGACGCCGTTGAACGAGCTCGATCGGTGCTGGATCCGATGGCGGGCAAGATCATCCACACGGGCGAGTCAGGCACCGGACAGGCTGCCAAGCTGTGCAACAATATGATGCTGGCCGTGCAACAGATCGCGGTCGGCGAGGCATTCGTCCTCGCTGAGAAACTGGGACTCTCAGCTCAGTCCTTGTATGACGTGGTGACGGGAGCGACCAGCAATTGTTGGTCCGTGAGTATTAACTGCCCGGTGCCGGGGCCGGTGCCAACCTCGCCCGCCAACAACGACTTCAAACCGGGATTCGCGACTGCACTGATGCACAAGGATCTGGGCTTGGCGATGGACGCCGTGTCCTTGGCCGGCACCAAGGCGCCACTGGGTACTTTGGCGGCCGAAATCTACGCACGATTCAATGCGCAGCACTCCGACAAGGACTTCAGTGCAGTGATCGACGTGATGCGCTGAGTAACCGACTGTCCGATATGGGCGGAACGGTGAAAGGCGAGGCGACAACTGGCGCGCTGTCGGTGTAGTGAATGATGTCGAACCCACTGAATTGCCGCGGTTACGGCGCTATTTGATGGGATCGTCATCTGTGCGGTTCTGAACCTCAGCGAGTAGCTGATGGTCGCTCCGGTACGCCACGATCCCGGCGAGGGTGGTGTCGCAGCGGATCTGGCGAGCCGGTTCACGGTCGGCGACGACGGTATCGGTCTCAAGCTCAACGTGTTGATTCATGTTGTTAATATTCAAAATTCGTGATTCTGCATTCGTGTGGTGGGCCGGGGTGGTCACACGAGCTCGTCTGAAGGAGATCAAAATGGGCGCACTGAGTCCATGGCACTGGGCAATTCTGGCTGTCGTCGTGATCCTGCTGTTCGGCGCGAAGCGCTTGCCGGACTCGGCCCGTGCGTTGGGGAAGTCGTTGCGCATCTTCCGGAGCGAGGTCAAGGAGATGCAGAGTGATGCCAGTCCGCTACCAGATCCGCGGCTGTCAGCGACGACGGCCCCACCGCCTGCAAGCACGTACTAGTGTCTCGAGTCGGACACCCGGGCCGGCGAAACCGGACTTCTTTGGAACGGTCACAACGTGCTGCTGTCCGGGGCAAACGGTCCGGAGTGATCAAAGTTGCGCTCGACATCTGGCTCCGAACCGTCGCACGAGGGTGTACCAGAATCTTCTCGTAACAGCCGCGATGCGTGCTCGCATCAACTCAGTCACGTATGTGAATGGGATTTCATGGCTCAGTCATCTTTTGCAAGGCTCTGTGTGAGCTCAGCGCGGTGCGCGAAAGGCGTAGCCCTGCGTGCAGGTGGTGGACCCGGTGTTTCGAGTGCACGGCGATCTCGTCGCCGGCGGCGACGGTGTACGCGCCGGCCTGGCTTGGCGCGGGCAGGCTGGCGATCGGGATGAGCGCCACCGTGAGGGCGTTCAGTGTTGCTGCTCGGGTGGGCCGCATCGCGGGTCCCTCTCTTTCTGGTGGGGGCGGTGACCGATGGCGTACGGCGCTGTTCGCCAGCGACGGCATCGAAGGCGTGGCGGCCGTGCTCACCGGCGCCAGTCACTTCGCAATTCTCAACCCGGCCACTGCGGTCCGGTCAGCGCTACTGCGACTGCCCGGTGCTCGTGGCGACGAGCTGGCCGCGATCGCCACCGTGCCGTCCTACGATCAGCTTGGCCTGGCCGTGCCCGCCGAACTCGGTCTGCACTCGCTGGGCGACCTCGCGGAGGCGAAACCGCCGTTGCGGGTGTCCCTGCGCGGGAGCCGTCCCACCCACAGCGTGCACCTGGTGCTCGATGACGTGCTGGCGTCAGTCGGGATCTCCCTCGACGACATCCGGTCTTGGGGCGGTCAGGTGAGTTATGACGACGGGCTGCCGCACAAGTCTGTGCGTACGCAGCTCCTACGCAACGGCGCCATCGACGCAATCTTCGATGAAGGCGTTTACAACTGGGTCGAACCGGCCAACAACGCCGGGCTGCGCTTCCTGAGCCTGTCCGAGGACGACATGTCACGGTTGGATGCGGCAGGCTACCGGTCCGGCACTCTGCGGAAGGACCCGCTACCCGACGCTTGACGCCGATGTCGACACGGTCGACTTCAGCGGATTTCTGGTTTTCACCCGCGCCGACGCCGATCACGCCGTGGTGGCGAAGTTCTGCGAGGCGCTGGTCGCCGCACGGGAGCGCACCGGTTGGCAGGGCGGACCGACCCTGCCGCTGGAAGACATGGTCACCGACACCATCGACGCACCGATACCCATTCCGTTCCACCCGGCCGCGGAGGCCACCTGGCGCAGACACGGGCTTCTCTAACTGCAGCATTCAACCCTTACGGTTATCACGACGTATTCGCTTCATCGGCCGCCCGCGTCCTTGTCCGCGCATCGACGTCTCTAAGCGGGTGTTCAGCGCCGTCGACGGCGGGGCCACCCCGACCAACTTGCGGACACGAGCGGGACTGCTGAGAACCTGACCGCTGCCGGCGGTTGGCGATGGTGATGAACGGCGCCGCGAGTGCAACCCAACCGGCTTCGCCCGTGAGAACGCCCTTGTTACTAGGTGAGGGACTAGCGGCGGTTATCAACGCCTCAAAACTATCGGCACGCAACACATTCGGCCTTAACCTGAGATAAT
>JBBAFK010000004.1:0-99272 GCA_041655455.1 Leucobacter sp.
CGCGCCCCGCTCGCGGCATCTCGCGGAATCTCGCGGCATCTCGCGAATCACGGGATCGGAATAACCGTGGCGCGCTCACCGTTGACATGATCGGACGCCCCGCACGTCCGGATGGAAGAATGGACATCATGGGATCCCTCACCACCTCAGACGTCGCCGAGCTGCGCTCGGCGTTCCCCTACTTCGCGACCCTCGACGCACGCACCGAAGGGCCGGCGTATCTCGACTCGGCAGCGACCTCGCAGCGGCCCGCAGTCGTGCTCGATGCGGAGCGGCGCTTCCTCGAGAGCGCGAATGCTGCCGTGCACCGAGGGACGAGTGGCGCGGTGGGCGCAGCGACCGAGGCATTCGAGGGTGCTCGGGCGACGATCGCGACTTTCGTGGGTGCTGCCGCTCCCGAGCAGGTCGTGTGGGCAGAGAACGCGACCGACGCACTGAACATCGTGGCGCTCGGGATCGGCGAGGCAAGTATCGCTTCGTCCTCGCCAACTGCCGCACAGCTCGGCGTACCCGGCAGCGACCGCTTCGTACTCGGTGCCGGCGACGAGATTCTTGTGACGGAGGCTGAGCACCACGCCAACCTCGTTCCGTGGCAGCGGCTCGCGGCGAAGACGGGAGCGACGTTCCGCTATATCCCGGTGCGGAACGACGGCACCTGGACGCTTGACGACGCCCGGGCCGCGATCACCGCGCGCACACGCATCTTCGCGTTCGCTCACGTCTCCAATGTGACGGGTCTTGTCGCGCCGGTCGCCGAACTCGTCGAGCTCGCGCACGCGGTGGGCGCCATCACGGTGCTCGACGCCTGCCAGTCCGTACCGCACATTCCCGTCGACTTCGATGCTCTCGGCGTCGACTTCGCGGCGTTCTCCGGCCACAAGATGCTCGGCCCGAACGGCATCGGAGTGCTGGTCGGCCGGCCCGAGCTGCTCGCGGCGCTCCCCCCGGCGCGCACGGGCGGCAGTGCGATCACAAGGGTGACGATGGAGACCACCGAGTTCATGCCGCCGCCGATGCGCTTCGAGGCCGGCACGCAGCCGGTCTCGCAGGCGGTGGGGTTGGGGGAAGCCGCACGGTTCCTCGAAGAGGTGGGGATGGCGCGCATCGCCACCCGAGAGCACGAGCTCGTGGAGCGCCTCGTCGCCGGCATCGCCGCAACCCCCGGGCTCCGACTGCTCGGGCCCTCAGATCCGTCGCAGCGCGTGGCGCTCGCGGCCGTCTCTGTCGACGGCGTGCACGCTCACGATGTCGGGCAGGTGCTCGACGCGGAGGGAGTGCTCGTTCGCGTCGGCCACCACTGTGCGCAACCGCTACATCGCGCGCTCGGCATCACCTCGTCGACTCGGGCGAGCGTGCACATCACCACGACCGAGGACGAAATCGACCGTTTCCTCGACGCGCTCCGCGGCGCTCAGCGGTATTTCGGAGTGGAGGCCAAGTCGTGAGTGAACTCGACGCGCTGTATCAGGAAGTCATTCTCGATCACTCGAAGCGACCAATCGGGAAGGGTGCTCTCGACGCCCCGGAGGGATTCCCGACGGCGACGCACCACGAGTTCAACCCGAGCTGCGGCGACGAGATCGACCTGTCGATCGCGGTCGACCCTGGCAGCGGCGCGATCGCGAAGATCGCCTGGGAGGGGCAGGGGTGCTCGATCTCGACGGCGTCGGCGTCGATCCTGTCGCAGCTCGTGCGCGATGAAAAACTCACGCTCGACGGTGCGCAGGAACGGATCGATGCGTTTCGCGCGATGATCCAGGCACGCGGCGCGAGCGAGCCGGACGAGGATCTCCTCGGCGACGCCGTGGTGCTGCAGGGAGTGTCGAAGTTCGTGATGCGCATCAAATGTGCGATGCTCGGCTGGGTCGCCCTCGAGGCAGATCTGCGGCAGATCGAGGCCAAACAGTCGGCATAGCAGCCCACACCCTCACCGCGCACCCCGACTCGATCGTTGCTTTGCCTCTCGGCGGGAATGAGTCGCGGGTGACCCCGCGTATCAAACAATGGGTGAATTCCCTCCCCGCGCCAGCGGGTGGGCATCGAAACGCGATACCTTTCGCTCAGGTAGACAGCCGAGCAGAAGGGAATTTCCAATGCGTTACACCAGTGGCAACTACGAGGCTTTTGCGAGACCTCGGAAACCTGCAGGCGTCGACGAGAAACGAGCCTGGTTTGTAGGTTCGGGGCTCGCCGCACTCGCCGGTGCGGCGTTCCTCATTCGCGACGCGCACATGGATGGCTCGAAGATCACGATTTTCGAGCAGCAGGCGCTGCCGGGCGGAGCCCTCGACGGCCTCGACATTCCTGAAAAGGGTTTCGTCATCCGTGGTGGCCGCGAAATGGAGAGCAACTTCGAGTGCCTGTGGGATCTCTACCGCTCGATCCCGTCGCTCGAGATTGAAGGGGCGACCGTACTCGACGAGTTCTTCTGGCTCAACCGCGACGACCCCAACTATACGCTTCGACGCACCACCAAGAATCAGGGCGAAGACGGCGGAACCGACTTCAAGTTCGCGCTGAGCAAGAAGGCGCAAAGTGAAATCTCCAATCTCTTCATGGCGCTGCCCGAAGACATGGAAGACAAACGGATCAACGAGGTGTTCACCTCCGAGTTCCTGGACAGCAACTTCTGGCTCTACTGGCGCACGATGTTCGCGTTTGAGGAGTGGCACTCCGCCCTCGAAATGAAGCTGTATCTGCACCGTTTCATCCACCAGATCAAGGGGCTGCCCGACTTCTCGACGCTGAAGTTCACGAAGTACAATCAGTACGAATCCCTCGTTCTCCCGCTCGTGACCTGGCTGCAGGAACACGGTGTCAACTTCCGCTACAGCACCGTCATCACCGACGTGGATTTCGCCATCGAACAGGACGAATCACGTAAGCAGGCGAACCGCATCCATCTCATCGAGCAGGGTGAAGAGAAGCAGATCGACCTCACCGCGGATGATCTGCTCTTCATGACGATCGGCTCTCTCACCGAGAACTCCGACGACGGTGATCATCACACACCGGCGAAACTCAACACTGGCCCCGCACCGGCCTGGGATCTGTGGCGCAAGATCGCCGCCAAGGATCCGTCCTTCGGCAACCCGGATGTCTTCGGTTCGCACATCCCGGAGACAAAGTGGGAATCTGCGACCGTCACGACGCTCGACAAGCGCATTCCGGAATACATCCAGAAGATCTCGAAGCGCGACCCATTTAGCGGCAGGGTCGTGACGGGCGGTATCGTCACCGTCATGGACTCGAGCTGGCTCATGTCGTGGACTGTCAACCGACAGCCGCACTTCAAGAAGCAGCCAAAGGACCAGATCGTCGCCTGGGTCTACGGACTCTTCCCGGAGAAGGAGGGTGACTACGTCAAGAAGCCGATGCAGGATTGCACGGGCGAGGAGATCACGCAGGAATGGCTCTACCACATGGGTGTGCCGGTCGACGAGATCGATGAGCTCGCCGCGACCGGCGCCAAGACGGTTCCGGTGATGATGCCGTACGTGACGGCATTCTTCATGCCGCGCAAGCATGAAGATCGCCCAGCCGTGGTGCCCGAGGGAGCGACGAACTTCGCGTTCATCGGCCAGTTCTCCCAGTCGAAGGAGCGCGACTGCATCTTTACCACCGAATACTCGGTGCGCACCCCGATGGAAGCCGTGTACACACTTCTCGACGTCGAGCGCGGCGTGCCCGAGGTGTTCAACTCGACCTACGACGTACGCGCACTCTTCACAGCGGTCAAGCGGATGCGCGACGGCGAGGCGCTCGAGATTCCCGGTGGCAAGATCGGGCAGCATTTTGTGCACAAGCACACACAGAACAACGTGGTTGGTGAGCTGCTGCAGCAGTTCGGCCTTACTGACTGACCCAGCCCGGGGTGACCTCATCGAAACACTCGGTGAGGTCACCCCGGCCTTCCCCCACAACGAGGCAAAATCCACCAGTCCGGCTCTCCGCGCCCGATCCCCTGTGGAAAACTCCGAACCTAGCGACTGAACAGCGCAGGATCGGAGGCATGAACCTCACGCTCTCTCCCCCGCCCGACGTCCTCTCATGTCGCACCACCGCAGATTTCCTCGCCGCGCTCCCCCACCTGATCGGATACACGGCATCCAACAGCCTGTTCGTCGTCTGCTTCACGGGGAAACGAGCCGGCCGCGCGATGCGCGTCGATTTGCCGCCCGACGAACGCCCGAGCACAACCCTGCCGCTACTCGAACTGCTCAGCGACATCCTCGGCAGTCTCGAAGAACCCGACGGGGGCGGTGCACCCGCGCTCGTCATCACTACTGACCGCACGTTCGCCGAGGCCGGCGATGCACCCTGGCGTGTGCTCGCCGGGCGTATCACCCGGCGGCTGCGGCGCGACGGCTTCGCGCCGCGCGAGTTCTGCTGCATCGCCTCGGACGGTTGGGTCAGCTATCTCGAACCCGCCGCGCCGCCGCTCGGTCACCCGCTCCGGGAAATCGAAGAGAGTCCGATCTCCCGTCAAGCCCGCGAGATCGACGGGACGATCCCAGACCTCTCAGAACTCGGTGCGCTGCCGCGACCCGATCGCCGGCGCACGGCGGCACTCACGCGGGCGCTCGAGGACTGGCACCAACCGGACTGCCCCGCCATCGAGGACGCGACCGTCATCGCGCTCGGTCGCGCTCTGCGCGGCGACACCGAGCGGCTCACTCCGCGCATGACCGCGCGGCTCCTGCGCGCCGCCGAGCATTCGGACCGGTGGCTCCTCCTCGCGGTCGGCATCCTCACTCGCCCGGAATTTCCGGGCGAACTGGCGCCGGATCTGCCGCCGGGGGTCTTCACCGACGTACCGATCGACCCCGATGCGGAGCCGGAGAACCCGATCGACTCGGTCTGGTCGATCCGTCGTCTCCTCACAAGCCTCACGCCCGAATTCGAGGCGCATGAGCGGCTCCGGCCGATCCGCCAGATGCTCCTTACCGCGGCAGCCGAGGCGCCGGAGTCGCTGCGCCCCGGAGTGCTCGCCCTGAGCGCCTGGCTCTGGTGGGGCAGCGGGAGTCAGACCGTGGCGCAACGGCAGGTCGGACTGGCACTCGAGATTGATCCCGCACACGAGATCTCGCGCATGGTCGAGCGGCTCACGGCCGTGCCCCTGCCGCCCCACCGCTGGATTCGCGGTGGGGACTGGGACCGCGCACCTCGGAGCGGAGCACGGCGATAACGCGGTCGAGATCCGCGGGCGCGAACGGCGCCGCGAGCGTAAAGCGGATCGCGGTCTGGGCGAGCACGGGCTCTATCCCGAGCGCGAGCAGTGCGGGTGAGGGCTCGTCGCTGCCGGCCGCGCAGGCGGAGCCCGAGGATACCGCGAACCCCGCCGTGTCGAGGGCCACCAGGATGGATTCCCCGCTCACCCCCGCCACGACGAAGGAGGCGTGGCCCGGTAGGCGCTCCTCGGGGTGCCCGGTGAGCGCCGTGCCCGGCACCTCCGCGAGCACGCGAGCGACGAGTTCGTCGCGACTGCGGATGAGCTCGAGCGCACGCGAACCGACGCTTTCGGTTGCCGCACGCACGGCTGCGGCGAAGCCCGCGACCGCCGCCACGTTCTCGGTGCCCGAGCGAAGCTCGCGCTCCTGTCCCCCGCCGTGCAGGAGCGGTTCGAGCGGGAGCGTGCTGCGCACGAGCAGCGCCCCGGCGCCCTGCGGGCCGCCGAACTTGTGCGAGGCGACCGACATAGCGTCGACGGCGACCCCAGGCCACACACCGTCACCGAACGAGACCGGGAGCGACGCCGCGGCCTGCACCGCATCCGTGTGCACGAGGGCACCGCGGGACCGCGCGAGGGCGGCGAGCCCGGGTAGCGCCTGCACCGTACCAACCTCGGCGTTTGCGAGGCCGATACTCACGAGTGTGGTGTCGTCGCGGAGCACCGCGTCAAGCTGCCCAGGGTCCACACGGCCGTGCTCGTCGACCGGCACGGTCGTAAGTTCGAAACCAAAGACCCGTTCCAGAAAACGGCAGCTTTCAAGCACCGACGGGTGCTCGAGCGGCGTGGTTACGAGGTGCCGACCTCGAGGGTTCGCGAGGGCGAGGCCCTTGATGGCAAGGTTGTTCGCCTCCGTTCCACCCGATGTAAACACGATCTCGGCGTCGCGGGCGCCGAGTGCACGCCCGATCTGAGCCCGGGCCGCATCGACGGTTTCCCGCGCACGGTGACCGGGCGAGTGCACGCTCGACGGGTTGCCCGGGCCCGCGTCGAGCACCGCGAGCATCGCCGCGCGAGCCTCAGGTCGCAGCGGCGCGGTCGCCGCGGCATCGAGGTAGCGGGCGGTCACGGCTTTCACACCGAGTCGAGACCGAGGTCGAGGGCGCGAGCGCCGTGCGTGAGCTGGCCGACCGAGACGACGTCGACACCGGATTCGGCGATGGCCGCAACCGTGTCGAGGGTCACGCCGCCGCTCGCTTCGGCGACCGCCCGGCCCGCAATGAGGCGAACCCCCTCGGCGAGTTCGGCCGGGGTGAAGTTGTCGAGTAGTACTCCAGTCACCTCAGCCGCGAGCACGGGCGCGATCTGGTCGAGGCGATCGACCTCGACGATGATCGACGTCGTGTGCCCCGCGCGCTCCCGCAGCCCGGTGAGCGCCGCCGTCGTCGTCGCCGCGTCTACGGCGCCGAGCGCAGCAAGATGATTGTCTTTCACCATGATGGCGTCTGAGAGCCCGAAGCGGTGGTTGCTGCCGCCACCGGCCCGGACCGCGTGCTTCTCGAGCGCCCGCAGGCCCGGCGTCGTCTTCCGTGTGTCGGCGATCCGCGCCGACGTATGGGCGACAGCGTCGACGAATCGGGCGGTCAGGGTGGCGATCCCGCTCATCCGCTGCGAGAAGTTCAGTGCGATGCGCTCCGCCGTGAGTACCCCGCGCGCGGGCCCCGAGACGCGGGCGAGTACCTCGCCGGCCTCGAAGCGGGTGCCCTCAGGCACGAGATCGGACACGTCGATCCGCGGGTCGGTCTGCCGGAACGCCTCCGCGATCAATGCTCCGCCCGCGAAGACGCCGGGTTCACGCGCGGTGAGCCGCGTCTCGATCCGGGTCTCGGCGGGAAGTGCGAGTTCTGCGGTGAGGTCGCCCCAGGGCGCATCCTCCACAAGCGATCGACGCACCACGTCCTCGATATTCTGCGTGGTCAGCATGCGGTCAGGCTCCTCTGGTCGTGGGGCTGCGTCACGCCGACGGAGGCGTCGCTGCAGACGAAGCGTTGGGCGGTGCGCTGCGCCTGCACCCGGTCGGTTTCAGGATGGTCGAGGCGCTGATGGGCGCCGCGGGATTCGGTGCGTCCGAGTGCGGCGCGCGCGATCATCGACGCGAGTGCGGCGCGCGGGCCGGCGGCACCGTCGAGATCGGTGATGGCCGAGTGGAGACCTGCCGCGTCACGCTCGATTCCGAGGCCGCTCGCGAGCACGGCGGAGACGTTGTCGGCGCTCGTCCCTGCCTGCGTGGCCTCGCTCGGATCCACTGACTCCGGAAGCGTCGCGATCTGAATCCGGTGCTCGGTCGCACGCTCCTGGAGTGACCGGAACCCGCTGCCCCTCGTGGTCCAGTCACGGTGGGTCTTCGCGGTGAAGGCGGCGGCCGCTCGTCCGGCCCGATGACCGAAGACGAGCCCCTCGAGCAGCGAGTTCGAGGCGAGCCGGTTGGCCCCGTGGACGCCGGTCGAAGCGACTTCTCCCGCGACGAACAGTCCGGGCTCGCTGCTGCGACCGTCCAGGTCGCTCGCGATGCCGCCCATCGTGTAGTGAGCTGCGGGCGAGACGGGAACCGGCTCGCGGGTCCAGTCGTGCCCGAGCTGTTGCACGGCCGCAGTGATCCCGGGGAATCGCCGCGCGAGCGTACCTGATCCCTCGCGTTCCTCGATCGTCGTCGCGTCGAGCCAGACGTGTTCCTCGCCACGTTCACGCAGCGTGCGGTGAATCTCGCGCGAAACGAAATCCCTCGGCGCAAGTTCGGCTCGCGGGTGCCGGTCGGTCATGAACCGCTGGCCGGAGCCGTCGCGCAGCACGGCCCCCGCGCCGCGCACGGCCTCTGAGACGAGGGATCCCGTGCCGTGCAGCACGGTCGGATGGAACTGCACGAACTCGAGATCGGCGACGACCGCTCCGATTTGCGCCGCGAGAACGATCCCGCTGCCCGTCGCACCGGAGTGGTTCGAAGTACGCGGGTAGAGCGCGGCGTACCCACCGGTGGCGAGCAGGACCGCATCAGCGCGGCGCACGGACAGCGCACCGTCGGCACTCCTGAGCACCGCACCCGAGACGGCGCCGCCGTCGCTGAGGAGAGACACCGCCGTCAGAGAGCTGCGCACAGAAATTCGTCCCACCGCCGCTTCTGCGAGCACGCGAGCCGCGAGGTGCGCGTGCAGGGCCGCTCCCGAGCGGTCGCCTCCGGCGTGCAGGATGCGCGGCACGCCGTGCGCCGCCTCCAGGCCCACGAGAGGGCGGCCGACGGCGTCACGGTCGACGGGGAGACCGCCTGCGAGAAGCTCGCGCATTCGCGCGGTTCCCTCCTGCACGAGGACGGCACCGGCCTCTCGGTCGACGAGCTGCGCGCCCGCAGCAACGGTATCGGCGAGGTGCTCCTGCCAGCTGTCGCTCTCGGCAAGGGCGACAGCAATCCCGCCCTGCGCGAGCGCGGTATTGCCGCCCGCAAGGCTGTCGCTCCCCGACGCCGAGAGTTTACCCGGCGTCACGAGTTCGACGTCGGCTCCCGCGTCCGCCGCGGCGAGTGCGGCAGCGAGCCCGGCCACGCCACTGCCGATGATGAGAATCACGGGCGTGCCGCAAGCATGCGTTCGAGGGCGACACGCGAGTCGCCAGCTACCTCATCGGAGACCCGGATGCGGTTCGGCACGGATCCCTCGACGAGGGATTCGAGCGTCCACGCGAGATATGCGGGGTGGATGCGGTACATCGTCGAGCAGGGGCAGATAACGGGGTCGAGGCAGAAGACCGTGAGATCGGGGCGCTGCTGCTGCAACCGGTTCACGAGGTTGATCTCGGTGCCGACCGCGATCACGTCGCCGGGAGCCGCCGCCTCGATCGCCTTGCGAATGTACTCGGTGGACCCGGAACCATCGGCGGCTTCGACGACCGGGGCGGGGCACTCGGGATGGACGATGACCTTCACGCCCGGGTAATCCACGCGTGCCTGCTCGATCTGCGCAACGGTGAAGCGCTTGTGCACGGAACAGAAACCGTTCCACAGGATGACCTTCGCGTCTTCCAGGCTCTCGACTGTGTTTCCGCCGAGCGGCAGGTGCGGCCGCCACAGCGGCATCTCCTCCTCGGTCACCCCCATGGCTTTCGCGGTGTTGCGGCCGAGGTGCTGGTCCGGGAAGAATACGACGCGCTGTCCACGCTCGAACGCCCACTCGAGCACGGTGTGCGCGTTGGAAGAGGTGCAGACGATCCCGCCGTTGCGACCGCAGAACGCCTTGATCGCCGCCGAGGAGTTCATGTAGGTGACAGGGATCACGGGCTGCCGCCCGTCCGCATCGGGCTCCGTGCCCAGCGCCGCCGTGAGTTCCTCCCAGCAGGCCTCGACCTGGTCGATGGTGGCCATGTCGGCCATCGAGCAGCCGGCCGCCAGATTCGGCAGGATCACGGCCTGCTCGGGGCTCGAGAGTATGTCGGCGGTCTCGGCCATGAAGTGCACGCCGCAGAATACGAAGGCCTCGACTTCGGGGTGCGCCTTCGCGGCCTGCGCCAACATGAAGGAATCGCCCACGAAATCGGCGTGCTGCACGATCTCGTCACGCTGATAGAAGTGGCCGAGGATCCGCACCCGGGAGCCGAGCGTGGCCTTGGCGGCGACGATCCGGTCGTGCAGCTCCTCCTCGGTGGCGTCGGTGTAGCTCGCAGGAAGCGGCCCCTGGCGCGGTGCGTCACCGGGGATCGGGTCGTCGGTGGAGGCGCCAGGCCCGTACCCGGGGTCGAGGTCGATCGCCCAGGGGTCGCGGGTCAAGCCGGAGTCGCAACTCGACAGCCCCGTGGCACGGAGTGCAATCGGCTTGCGGCGCCCCGGCGCGGCCTCCCGTGTGGCGGCCTCGAGGGTGGCGGTCTCGCGGCTCGCGGCATCGCGAAGGAGTTCGTTCACGCTGGTCATGGGGTGTCCTTTGTCGTGGTGCTGGGGATCGAATTGCTGGGGGTCGGCCGGTCGATGGGACGGGCTGGCCCCGAATCATCACGGAAGCGGTAGAGTCGCGCGGGGCGGTACGGGGTGCCCGTCTCAAACTCGCCGGTGTCGACGAGCCGGCCTCGTGCGAGCTCTTGCCGGCGGAAGTTCGCGGGATCGACGCTCTCGCCGAGTACGGCCTCGTGCACGGCGCGCAACTGGCCGAGCGTGAAAACGGGCCCAAGGAATCGGTGCGCGATCGCCTCGTATTCCGTCTTTCGCCGGAGCCGTTCGAGCGCGTAGGCGACGATCTCCGGATGGTCGAAGGCGAGGGGCGGGAGCGCGTCGACCGAGAACCATGCGACGTTCGGGTCCGAGAGATCCGCGCTCTGCTCGGCCAGGTCGATCCCGCCCGGCTCGACCCCGGGGGCCCCCGGTACGTCGTCCCAGCGGGCCGGGCTGTCATCAGTCGCCGCGACCGTCGGGGCTTCCGCGTCGGTGCCGTCGCCCGCGTCGGTGCCATCGCCCGTGTCAGTTCCTGCGCGCGAGCGCCGGTCCGCGAAGCTCGGCTCGCGGGCGAGATCCCGCTCACCGTAGAGGGCCCAGTAAGCGATCGTGACGAGCCTCTGCGCATCCGCGGAGCGCTCGACCCCGCCGAAGGAGTACAACTGCTCGAGATAGCCGGGCGGGCGGAGTACTGCGTCGTGGAGGGTGCGCAGTGCCGTGTCCGAGAGCGTCTCGTTCCAACGGGTGGGGCCGCCGGGAAGTGCCCACATGCCGAGGAACGGGGCGCGCGTGCGCCGCACGAGCGGCAGCCAGAGCGTCGGCTCGGACCCTGTGGCGTCACCCACTGCTGCCCCGAGCGGCGGGCGCAGTGCGATCGCGACGGTGGACACAGCGACGGCGGGCGGCAGTGTTCGCCGCTCGCTCACGCTCGCGCTCTCGTACTGCATCCTTGCTCACCCCACTTATAGTCAGATTGACCATAAGTGACAATACGCCTGCAGAACGCTCGCGTCAAACCCCGCGCGCTGTGCATTTCCACCAACGGTTCGCTGCCAAAGGATCCCTCGCCTAGGTTCGAGGGGACCGCACGACCGAGCACCACCCGCAGGAATCCATGTCACCGCAGCCATACCCCCACCTTCTCGAGCCGCTCGACCTCGGGCCGACGCGGCTCCGCAATCGCGTCATCATGGGGTCGATGCACGTCGGCCTCGAGGAGCTGCCAGGTGGTTTCGAACGCCTCGCCGCCTTCTATGCGGAACGCGCCCGGGGCGGCGCAGCGCTCATCGTGACCGGCGGCGTCGCCCCCAATGCGGCCGGGCGACTACACCCCACCTCGGCGACGCTCACACAGGCCGCGGAGGCGCTCCCACACCGACTCCTCACCAACGCAGTGCACCGCGAAGGCGGGCTCATCGCGCTGCAGATCCTGCACGCGGGCAGGTACGCCGCGCACCCCGAACTCGTCGCTCCGAGCCCGATCCAGGCCCCGATCTCCCCGTTCGTGCCGCACGAACTGAGCGACAACGACGTCGAGGAGACCATCGATGACTTTGTGCGCGCGGCCCGGCTCGCCCAGGGTGCAGGCTACGACGGTGTGGAGATCATGGGCTCGGAGGGGTACCTCATCAACGAGTTCACCGCGCCGCGCACGAACCAGCGCACCGACCGGTGGGGCGGCGATTTCGACCGGCGCTCCCGCTTTCCCCTCGAAATCATCCGGCGCGTGCGCGCGGCCGTCGGAGCAGACTTCATCATCATCCACCGGATGTCGATGCTCGAACTCGTCGACGACGGAGCAACGGCCGAGGAGGTGTTCGAGCTCGCCGGCCGTATCGAGCAGGCCGGCGCGACCCTGCTCAACACCGGGATCGGCTGGCACGAGGCCCGCATCCCGACGATCGCGGCCTCCGTGCCCCGCGGAGCGTTCACGTGGGTGACGCAGCGAGTGCGCGACGCCGTGTCGATCCCGATCATCGCGACGAACCGCATCAATACGCCTGAGGTCGCCGAGCGCATCCTCGCCGACGGCTCGGCAGATCTCGTCTCCCTCGCACGTCCATTCCTCGCAGACCCCGACTTCGTCGCAAAGTCCGCCGCGGGCACGCCCGAACGTATCAACACGTGCATCGGCTGCAACCAGGCCTGCCTCGACCACACCTTCGTCGGCAAGCTCGCCTCCTGCCTCGTCAACCCGCGGGCCGCGCACGAGACCGAGCTCATCATCACGCCCACGGCCAAACCGCGCCGCATCGCCGTGATCGGTTCGGGGCCAGCGGGGCTGAGCTGCGCCACCACGGCGGCCGAACGCGGGCACCGGGTCACCCTGTTCGAGCAGAGCGGCGAGGTCGGCGGACAGCTGAACATCGCCCGCCTCGTACCCGGCAAGAGCGAGTTCGATGAGGCGCTGCGCTACCTCCGCGTGCGGCTCGTCGAGACCGGGGTGGACGTACGTCTCGGCCACCGCATAAACGCCGACGAGCTCGCAGCAGCGGGCTACGACGACATCGTGGTCGCCACCGGCGTCACCCCGCGACGGCCCGACCTTCCCGGCATCGACCACCCGAGCGTGCTCGGTTACCTCGACGTGCTGCGCGACGGGACGACTGTCGGACCCCGGGTGGCGATTCTCGGCGCCGGCGGCATCGGGTTCGATGTCGCCGAATTCCTCACAGACACCGGGAGTGACGATCCCGCCGACATCTCCGGGTTCCTCGCCCACTGGGGAGTCGATCCGGCATCGACTGCGCCGGGTGGACTCGCCCGCCCCACCGCAGCAAGTTCACCGCGCGACGTGACCATGCTGCAGCGGCGCGCCGGCAAGCTCGGTGCTGGACTCGGAAAGACGACCGGCTGGATCCACCGGACCGAACTCACGCGACGCGGCGTGCGGATGATCGGCGGCGTAGAGTACCTGGGCGTCGACGACGCGGGGCTGCACGTGCGCATCGATGGCGAGACGCAGACACTCGAGGTCGACAACGTGGTGCTGTGCACCGGCCAGGAGCCGGAACGCTCACTGTTCGACGACCTGAGTTCTCGAGGGATCCGCGCGCACCTCATCGGAGGGGCCGACCTCGCGGCGGAACTCGACGCGAAACGAGCAATCGATCAGGGGACGCGGCTCGCGGCCGCCCTCTGATCTGGCATTCGCACCAGCCGCTCGGCAGCCTCCAGCGATTCGCCCACGACCTCGGAGAGCGAATGCCGTCCGGCCCCGAGCGTCGCCCACCGCCAGACGGCGCCCGCGAGAGCGGCGGCGTATGCGGCCGCAATAATCTCAGCGCTCACGCGTACGGTGCCGTCCCGCAGGAGCCTCTCGGCGATCGCTTGCGCAACCCGCTGCTGCCGCAGGGCACGCCCCGCGCACAACTCTTCTTCGAGCCCCATCGTGTGCGCATCCACGATCCCGAGGGCGAGAGTCTCAGGGGCCGGGCCGTCGCCAAAACCCACGAGAGCATCAGACAGCGTCACACCCGGGTCGCGCAGCGCCGTCTCAAGCTCGGAGACGTGCCCGTCGAACGCGTACCAGAGAATATCGGCCTTCGAATCGAAGTAGTTGAAAAAGCTCGCCCGGCTCACCCCGGCACGACGACTGATCTCGGCGACGGATGCCGCCTGATAGCCCTGCTCGAGAAAGAGCTCACATGCCGCATCAGCGAGGACCTCGCGGGAGGAGGCGTGCGGGCGCCCGCGCGTTGGGGAGGTCATGACAACCAGCCTACTGACCGCGCACGACCGGATCTCCCTCGGAGCCGATCACGACCCCCGTGCGCAGCTCTGCGAGAAGCGCGAGAACCGCCGCCGCCGCCGCCGGGTCGCCGACACGATCACGCGCAACGGTGTCGCCGTCACCAATCTTGATGCCGACATCGTCGGGGCTGAGCATCTCGAACACGTCCTCATCGGTGACATCGTCGCCCAGGAAGATCACGGGCGCCGGCTCGAGACGCTTGCGAATGGCGGCGAGCGCCGATCCCTTGTCGCTGTCGCGCACCGCAAACTCGCGAACGCGCTTTCCAACGCGATGGTCGAACCCCGCGGTCGCGGCGAGCTTCACGGCAGCCTCAAGCAGCTCCTCCGCACGTTCCTCGGGCTCGACCTGTCGCGCGTGCACCGCAATACCGAACGGCTTCGACTCGAAGCGCACGCCCGGCTCGTCTCCGAGCACACGGTGCAAGAGGCGTTCGAGCGCCCGAATCCGTTCCGATTCGGCGTCGGAAAGCGGTTCCGGGCCCTGCCCGACGTCTCCTCCCGGACCGATGAATTCGGTGCCGTGGGAACCCGAGACCGTCCATCCCGACACGTCGAGGCCGGTCTCCCGCAAACCGGCGAGCGACCTGCCGGTGAGCAGCACGACCTCAACGCCATTCGCCCGGGTGAGCACCTCGAGGGCCTGCCGAGCGCGCGGCAGCATTCGCGCATCCTGCGGTCTGGAGACGATCGGTGCGAGCGTACCGTCGAAGTCGGTGGCTACGGTGAGCGTCGGCGCCGAAGCGAGACGACGGATCTTCGCGGCGAGACTTCGCGGCACGTATCCGGCCTGCTGCGCGGCGAACTCTCCCGTGTGCAGCGACAGGCCGTCTTCCGGCTGCTCGCCGCGCGCATCCGCCGCCGCACCGACGGCACCGAGGAACTGGTCAGCCCAGTGCGCCACGTCAGCGTGGAAGATAACCTCACGCATCGCGGACATCCGTCGGCGTTGCTCCGGAGCGGGCATGTGCAGTGCGCGCAGCATCGCCGATTTGAGCCCCTCGATATCGTGCGGGTTCACACGCAATGCGTCGACCAGCTCATCGGCGGCACCCGTGAACTCGCTGAGCACGAGCACCCCCTGTTCGTCGGTGCGGACCGCGACGTATTCCTTCGCGACCAGGTTCATCCCGTCACGCAGCGGTGTGACGAGCAGCACGTCGGCCGCAAGATAGAGCGCGGCCATCTCCTCTCGCCCGTACCCCTGGTGCAGGTAGACGACGGGGGTGCGACCGATTGAACCGTAGGCTCCGTTGATCCGACCGACGGTCACCTCAACGTCGTCGCGAAGCTGCTGGTACGCTTCGACGCGCTCGCGGCTGGGGCTCGCGATCTGCACGAGCACGGTATCGTGTCCGCCGACCTCCCCGTCCTGCAGCATCTCGCTGAACGCCTTCAAGCGGTGCCTGATCCCCTTCGTGTAGTCGAGCCGATCGACTCCGAGCATGACCGCGGCAGGGTCGCCGAGCTCTGAGCGAATCTCACGCGCCCGACGCTGCACCTCCGGCTGTCGGGCGAGCTCTTCGAAGGCACGTGCATCGATCGAGATCGGGAACTCCTGCGCGAGAACCTCCCCCGAGGTGCCCGCGGAGTCCGACAGACGCAGAGTGTTCCCACGCGCCTGCGCACCGGTGTACCGTTCCGCGGCGAGCCGGAAGTTCGCGGCATCCTGCACCCGCTGAAACCCGATCACGTCCGCCCCGAGCATGCCACTGATGATCCGTCTTCGCCACGGTAGTTGCGCAAACAGGCTCACCGGCGGGAACGGGATGTGCAGGAAGAACCCGATCGTCAGGTCCGGGCGCAGCTCGCGCACGAGCTCGGGCACGAGCTGCAGCTGGTAGTCGTGCACCCAGACGATCGCGCCGTGACCTGCGCTCTCCGCCACTCGCTCAGCGAATCGCTGGTTCACTAAGCGGTAGGCTTCCCACCACTCGCGGTGGTACGCGGGCCGAGCGATCACGTCGTGGTAGAGCGGCCAGAGCGTGCCGTTCGAGAATCCCTCGTAGTACTCTTCGATCTCGTTCTCGCTCAGCGCCACCGGCAACAGCCGCATGCTTTCAAGTTCGAAGGGTTCGAGTTCCTCGTCCGCCGAACCAGCCCAGCCGACCCACAGACAGCCGAGCTCCCGTACGATCGGCTCAACCGCCGTCACCAGTCCCCCGGGCGATGGACGCCACGACACCGACCCGTCCTCCGCGACCACCCGGTCGACGGGTAACCGATTCGAGACCATAACTAGTTCTCGACGCCCCACGGCGTCGCCGAGCGTCCGGTGCAGAGACTCCATTTGCGTCATCGCCTCCCTTGTACTGCCAGGGTAGCGTGGCCGCATCCAACGATGCCAGATGCCGGGTCAGCCCTCGAGCGGGCGCACCTGCAACTCGTCGGCGCTGCGGACCCCCGCACGCACATTCGCGACCCGCGTGAACCCCTCGCCTGCAACCCGCGACAGCAGCACCTTCATGTTCTTCTGCCGCTGCTCGAGACGCACGCGATGGCCTCGCTCGACCAGTTCACGCTTGAGCGCCGCGAGGTCCTCGAGCGTCGCCTCCGCGTCATACACGAGCACGAGCGATTCGGGCCCGGTGGGTTCGGGAAGCGAGACGAGATCCACAACGCGCTCGAAGCCGATGGAGAACCCCACGGCTGGCACTTCCTGTCCGAGGAAGCGTCCGACCATGCCGTCGTAGCGGCCTCCGCCGCCGACCGAACTCCCCGACCCCGGGTGAGCGACCTCAAAAATGGTGCCCGTGTAGTAGCCCATGCCACGTACCAGCGTCGGATCGAACCGCACGGTCACTCCCGAGGGCAGTCCGCCCTCGAGGGCGGTGCCCAGTTCTGCGAGGCTCGCGATCCCCGCGGCCGCGGCCTCCGTGGCTCCTCCCACCCCCGGAAGTACCGCTTCGATGCGTTCCCCGGCGAGCGGCACCCCGTCGCCTTCGAGCGCGGGCTCGACTCCGGCGAGCACGGCGCCCAGCCGTTCAGCGCCATCCGCATCGAACTGGCGGAGCTCCTCCACAACGCCAGTCGCGCCGATCTTGTCGAGTTTGTCGATCGTGATGAGCGCCCGATCGTGCGTCTCGGCGGGAAAGCCGCAGTGCTCGAGCAGACCGAACAGGATCCGCCGGTCGTTCACCCTGATCACGCAGCCGTCGAGCCCCAGTGCTGCGAGCGCCTGCGAGGTGGCAGTGATGAGTTCAACCTCGGCGAGCAGCCCCGGTTCACCGAGAATGTCGATGTCCGCCTGCACGAACTGGCGATACCGCCCCTTCTGCGGCCGCTCGGCGCGCCACACCGGGGCGATCTGGATCGCACGGAAGACCGGCGGCAGTTCCGCCCGATGCGTCGCATAGAAGCGAGTGAGCGGCACGGTCAGATCGAACCGGAGCCCCAGGTCGGCGAGCTGTTCGGGAGCACCCGCCTCGAACGCGGCTCGGAACTGCTCCTCCCGGATCCCTCGCTTCAAGATCGAGAAACTGAGCTTCTCATTGTCACCGCCGAGCCCCGCGTGCAGTCTCGACCACTCCTCCATCACCGGAGTCTCGATCTCATCGAATCCGTGCGACCGGTAGACGTTCTTGATCACTCCGAGCGCGTACTCGCGACGCGCCTTGTCTGCGGGAAGGAAGTCGCGCATACCGCGCGGCGGGTTCACTTGGGCCATGGTCCCCTATTCTTCCATGCGTTGAGTCGGTGGCCGCGCTACGATCGATGCACCACGAAAGCGAGATGGCGATGCGGAACCTGGAGCCCCTGAACGACGAACAGCTGCTCGACGTCGTCGTCTCTGAGTTTGCTCGGGTCACCGGCCTGCCCGTTGCGTTCGGCGGCTACTTACGCGGGGCCACCACGACCGTAACCGCCGTTGAAGGTGAGCACACCAACAGTTTGCACGGCCTTCGCGTCGCACGCGGCCGGGGTCTCGGCGGGCGTGCCATGGAGGAGCTGCGGCCCCGCTTCACGCCCGACTACGCTCACTCGCGAAACATCACCCACGACTACGACCGTGAAATACTCGACGCGGGCATCGTTTCCCTCGTCGCGATTCCGATCATCACTGCGGGGGCGACGCGTGCGGTGCTCTACGGCGGTTCCCGCGCGAACGGGGAGCTTGCGGGCGTGTTCCGGCGTCCCGTGACAGAGCTCACCGAGTCGCTCTGCCGTGAGCTCCGAGTGCGCGATGAAGTCGCCCGTCGGGTCCCACGCGGGCGTAGCAATACTGAGAGTCCCCTTCCAGCGCCCCAGCTCGAAGAGCTGCGCGCGAGCTACGCTGAACTGCGCAGCGCGAGCACCGCCGTCACCGACCCCGCGGTGCGGGCACGGCTCACAGCGGTCGAGGAGCGGCTCGCCCGCCTGAGCGGCGCGGTACCGCCGCCCGACGGCGAGGCGGTGCGCCTCACCCGGCGCGAGACCGACGTGCTCTCGCAGGTCGCCCTCGGCTCGACGAACGCGGAGGCGGGGCAGGCACTCGACCTCACCGAGGGCACGGTGAAGGCCTACCTCAAGAGCGCCAGCGCGAAGCTCGGCGTCTCAGGGCGTTACGCGGCGGTCGCCGCAGCGCGCCGGGAGCGGCTCCTCCCCTGACGACGTAGCGGCCGCTCACGCCTCCGCTTGCGCGCGCTGCGCGAGCCGATCCACCGAACGACGCATCGCACGGTCGGGGTCGACGCCTGCAGCGTTCGCTCGCATTACAAGCGCGAGCATCGCATCCCCGATCGCGGTTTCGGCGAGACGCTGCTCGTCCGGCCCGATCGCGGCCCGCAGCGGATCCTCCGAGTGCCCGGCGGCATCACCCGGTTCGATCAGCCCGGCCCGCTTCAGACGCTCCACGACCTTCGCGGCGCGAGCGAGCGTCGGCATTCCCGATGGGATGCCTTCGAGTGTGCCGCGAGAGCCACGCTCTGCACCTGCGGCGTCCTCTTTGAGCCGCTCCCACTCGGCGTGCAGTTCTTCAACGGTCATATACCCGCGGTCGCCGAAGACGTGCGGGTGGCGGGCGACGAGCTTATCGGCCAGGGATCCGGCGACCGCGTCGAGGTCGTATCCCTCGCCGTCGCGCTCGGCGATCGCCGCGTGGAAGAGCACTTGGTAGAGCACGTCGCCGAGCTCCTCGCGAACCAATTCGGCGGGGAGCTCGCGCTCGATTGCGTCGATGAACTCTGCGCTCTCCTCGACGAGGAAGGGAGTGAGCGATTCGTGCGTTTGCGATTCGTGCCACGCGCAGCCGCCGGCATTCACCATGCGCCGGACCACTTCGCGCGCCCGGTTGATCGGGTCCGGTGGCTGCGCTACGGGTTCCATGCTCACAACTCTATTCGGGGTCCACGGTCGACGGCAGTGCGTCACGGCGCGCCCTCGTGACGGCTGCCCGCGCGTCGAGCTCTTCGTCGGGCGGGTAGCTGATTTCCTCGAGGCTCAGCCCGTGCGCGGGCATGACTGCGAATCGACTCGTCCGCTGCCGTGCATCGCGCAAGCGCACCAGTTCCTCGCCGTCGAACCGCCCGGAACCGACCGCGACCGTTGCGCCGATGAGCGCGCGAACCATGGAGTGGCAGAACGCGTCGGCCTCGATGCAGGCGGCGAACGCGCCGTCCTCCGTCGTGCGCCAGTCGAAGCGGAGCAATTCGCGCACGGCCGTCGCTCCCTCGCGAGCCTTGCAGAAGGACGTGAAGTCCTGCAGTCCGAGCAGATTGTCCGAGGCTCGTTGCATTGCCGCCAAATCGAGAGTTCGGGGCACTTCCGCGGTGAAGCGGGCCGTCATCGGGTCGCGCGGGGTCGTCGCATCGCGGAGCCGGTACTCATATCGTCGCCGTGCGGCCGAGAAGCGAGCGTCGAACGCACGGGGAACATCGCGCGCGCCATGTACGACGATGTCGGGCGCCGATCGTTTCAACACACCGTTCACGCGCCGAGCCCGCAGTCCGGCCCAGGCCGCCGCACCGTCGCTCTGCGAGGGGCCCCGCCCGTTCCATCTGGCGAGCTGTTCGTCCGCGACGTCGAGGTGGGCGACCTGGCCTCGGGCGTGAACGCCCGCATCGGTGCGTCCCCCGACCGTGAGCTTCACATCCGAGACGGGCACGCGGAGCACAACTGCCATCGCGGCCTCGAGCTCCCCCTGGACGGTGCGCAGCCCGGGCTGCGCCGCCCACCCCGAAAAGTCGGTGCCGTCGTAGGCGAGGTCCAGCCGGATGCGGTGAGGGGCTGAGGTCATGCAACGATGATGCCAGACGCAGAAGCGCCCCGCGGACCATGGACTGGTTCGCGGGGCGCTTCTGCTGAGAGGAACGAGGTTACTCGGCCTTCTCCGCCTCGGCGGGCTCGGCCTCTGCTGCTTCAGCAGCCTCGGGTGCCTCAGTTTCGACGGCGTCGGCCTCCGGCGCCTCCTCGGCTGCAGCCTCAGCGGCCTCGGGTGCCGTGGTCTCCTCGACGGGGGCCTCTTCGACCGGAGCCTCCGCGGCAGCGGCCGCCTTCGGCTTCGGGTTGACCGGCTCGAGCACGAGCTCAATCACCGCGAGAGGCGCGTTGTCGCCCTTGCGGTAGCCGGTCTTGATGATGCGGGTGTAGCCGCCCTCACGTTTCTCGACGAGCGGCGCGATCTCGGTGAAGAGCTCGTGCACAACAGACTTGTCGAGGATCTGACGCATAACGCGACGACGTGCGTGCAGGTCGCCCCGCTTCGCGAAGGTGACGAGGCGCTCAGCGACCGGCTGCAGGCGCTTCGCCTTGGTCTCCGTCGTCTGGATGCGCTTGTGCTCGAACAGCTGCGCTGCCATCTGGTTGAGCATCAGTCGCTCGTGAGCGGGTCCGCCTCCGAGGCGGGGGCCCTTGTTGGGCTTCGGCATGGTGTAACTCCAGTGAATATTCGATCGGGTCTGGCTGACCGCGGATCGTTAGTTGTTGTCGTCTTCGTAGCTGTAGAACTGTGCGCCGTCGAACCCGGGCACAGCGTCCTTCAGCGAGAGGCCCATCTCGGTGAGCTTGTCGCGCACCTCGAAGACCGACTTCTGTCCGAAGTTGCGAATGTTCATGAGCTGCGCCTCGGAAAGCGCGACGAGCTCGCTCACCGTGTTGATGCCCTCGCGCTTCAGGCAGTTGTAGCTGCGAACGGAGAGATCCAGATCTTCGATCGGAATCGACAGCTCGCCCTCGGTGGCCGGCTCGACCGGCGCTGGGCCAATCTCGACGCCCTCAGCGGCGGTGTTGAGCTCGCGCGCGAGCCCGAACAGTTCGACCAGGGTCGACCCGGCAGATGCGATGGCATCACGCGGGCTGATGGCCGGCTTCGTCTCAACGTCGACCACGAGGCGGTCGAAGTCGGTGCGCTCACCGGCACGAGTCGCCTCGACGCGGTAGGTCACCTTGAGCACGGGCGAGTAGATCGAGTCAACAGGGATCCGGCCGACCTCCGCGTCCTCGTTGCGGTTCTGGGACGCGGAGACGTACCCGCGGCCGCGCTCGATCGTGAGCTCGAGCTCGAACTGCGCCGAGTCACTCAGCGTCGCGATGACGAGCTCGGGGTTGTGCACCTCCACGCCCGCGGGAGCGGAGATGTCCGCAGCGGTCACCTCACCTGCACCGGTCTTGCGCAGGTAGGCCGTGATGGGCTCGTCATGCTCGCTCGAGACGACGAGCGCCTTGATGTTGAGGATGATCTCCGTAACGTCCTCGGTCACCCCTGCGATCGTGGTGAACTCGTGTGCCACGCCTTCGAAACGGACGCTGGTGACGGCTGCGCCCGGAATCGAGGAGAGCAGCGTACGACGCAGCGAGTTGCCGAGCGTGTAACCGAAGCCCGGTTCGAGAGGCTCGATGACGAAACGCGAACGGTACTCGGAGATGGATTCTTCAGTCAGAGTGGGTCGCTGTGCAATGAGCACGGTGTGTGATCCTTTCGCTGGAGTCCGCTATATGACTCATGCGGTATCGGGAATGAGGGGTGAGACGGCGGGCCGTCGGCGTGCACGGCACGCCGCCTCTCACGAGTGCTCGTTAGACGCGACGACGCTTGGGCGGGCGGCAGCCGTTGTGCGTCTGCGGGGTGACGTCGTTGATCGAACCAACCTCGAGGCCGGCGGCCTGGAGCGAACGAATCGCGGTTTCGCGGCCCGATCCGGGTCCCTTCACGAAAACGTCAACCTTCTTCATCCCGTGCTCCTGCGCCTTGCGTGCGGCCGACTCGGCGGCGAGCTGCGCGGCGAACGGGGTCGACTTCCGGGATCCCTTGAAGCCGACGCCCCCGGATGAGGCCCAGCTGATCACGGAACCCGTGGAGTCGGTGATGGAAACGATCGTATTGTTGAACGTCGACTTGATGTGGGCCTGGCCCGCAACAACGTTCTTCTTATCCTTGCGGCGGGGCTTGCGCGCCGCGGCCTTGGGTGCAGCCATGAAGTGTTCTCCTGAAAAGCTCTGTGTGGTGGGTCAGTGAACCGGCGGTTACTTCTTCTTGCCGGCGACGGTGCGCTTCGGTCCCTTGCGGGTGCGCGCGTTCGTCTTGGTGCGCTGACCGTGCACGGGCAGGCCCTTGCGGTGACGGAGCCCCTGGTAGCTTCCGGTCTCCACCTTGCGGCGAATGTCGGCGGCCACCTCGCGGCGGAGGTCGCCCTCGACCTTGAAGTTACCCTCGATGAAGTCGCGCAGAGCGACGAGCTGGTCGTCACTCAGGTCCTTCACCCGGGTGTTGCCGTCGATACCGGTTTCAGCGAGCGCCTTCAGCGCGCTGGTCCGGCCGACGCCGTAGATGTACGTGAGTGCGATCTCGACGCGCTTTTCGCGCGGGATGTCGACTCCTGCGAGACGTGCCATGGTGGCTCTCCTTGCGGATGTAGAGGTGTGGAGCGCATCTGGGGTTCGGGCCTCCACCCGAGGTGTCCACCGCGGCTCCGGTCACAGACCGGGGTGCGGCTTCTTGGATGCGCAGTGATGACGGTAATTCAGTTGTGTGCTGCGGAACAATTCCCGCTGCGACAGGGCTTAGCCCTGACGCTGCTTGTGGCGCGGGTTGCTCTTGCAGATCACCATGACGCGTCCGTGGCGACGGATCACCCTGCAGTGATCGCAGATCGGCTTAACGCTGGGCTTGACCTTCATGATGTTTCCTTCAGTGTTCGCTGTCCTCGTACCCGCGAGGGATCGCGGGCCGTTACTTTCCAGCGACCTACTTGTAGCGGTAGACGATGCGTCCGCGGGTCAGATCGTACGGCGTCAGCTCTACGATCACGCGATCCTCGGGAAGGATCCGGATGTAGTGCTGGCGCATCTTGCCCGAAATATGGGCGAGAACTTTGTGGCCGTTGGTCAACTCGACGCGGAACATCGCGTTGGGCAGAGCCTCGACAACCGTTCCCTCGATTTCGATGACGCCGTCTTTCTTCGCCATAGCCTCACTATCGCTTGAGTAGGTGTACTGGTCTTGCGAATGCTGGGGCCCAATTTCGCGAACGCAAAAAGAGGCGCAAAGCACCAAAGATCAAGCATACCCGCACGAGTCAGGGTTTGCAAGAAATTATGGAATCGGCACCGGGGTGACGCCGAGTGGTGCGAGATCCTCTGCCCCACCATCTTCCGCGGTGAGCACCCAGATCCCTCCCGCGTGGACCGCCACCGTATGCTCCCACTGGGCACTCATCGAGCCGTCCGCGATCGAGACGGTCCAATCATCGTCGCCGATCACGGTGTCGATGCCGCCGGCGGAAATGATCGGCTCGATCGCGACGACGAGGCCGGGCTTCACCTCGGGCCCGCGCCGCTGCGTGGGCACGTTGAAGACGGGTGGGTCCTCGTGCATGCTGCGTCCGATGCCGTGACCGATGTAATCCTCGAGCACACCGAAGTCGCTCTGCGCACGCACGTAGCCCGACACGGCCTCGCCGACCTCATTCAGGTGCTTGGCCTCCGCGAGCCTCGCGATACCCCGCCACATGGCCTGCTCGGTGACTTCGCTCAGCTTCGTGATGTGCGCCGTACGCTCGGCATCGGCGTGATCCGGCAGCACTGCGGTGATCGCGGCATCGCCGTTCCAACCTCCGACAACGGCTCCGACGTCGAGCGAGACGATATCACCGGGCGCGAGGGCCCGGTCCGTCGGGATCGCGTGCACCACGTGCTCGTTCACGTTCGCGCAGATCGTGTGCCGGTACCCGGGTTCGAGCATGAAGTTCGGTGCACCACCGAGTGACCTGATCGCGTCCTCCGCGATGGCGTCCAGCTCCAGGGTAGTGATTCCCGGGCGCACCGCCTGCCGCATGGCACGCAGCGCCGCTCCAGTGGCCCGCCCCGGCTCGATCATGAGCCGCAACTGTGCCGGCGACTTGTAGATCGAACGCCGCAACAGCCCTCGACGTGCCACCTCAGCGCCCCAGCTTGGCCGAAAGCCCCTCGGCGATACGGCCTGCGACCTCGTCGACACTGCCGAGTCCGTCGACGGCGACAAGGATCCCCCGCTGCGTGAACAGGTCGATAAGCGGTGCTGTCTGCTCCGCGTACACCTCCTGGCGGTGGCGGATCACCTCTTCTGTGTCGTCTGCGCGACCCTCGATCTCAGCGCGCTTCAGCAGTCGCGCGACGACCTCGTCGACATCTGCTTCGAGCAGCACGACCGCGTCGAGCGCATCGCCGTCGAGCATTCCGTCAAGCGCGTGCACCTGATCGACCGTCCGCGGGTAGCCGTCGAGCAGGAACCCTCCGGCCGCGTCTGCCTGGCCGAGTCGATCCTCCACGATCTCATTCGTCAGGGAGTCGGGCACGAGTTCGCCCCGCTCGATGATCGCCTGCACCCGCTGGCCGAGCTCCGTACCACCCTTGATGTTCGCGCGGAAGATGTCTCCGGTAGAAATCGCGGGGACCGCGTAGTGCTCCGCAATCCGGCCTGCCTGGGTG
This sequence comes from Leucobacter sp., assembly GCA_041655455.1. Taxonomy (GTDB): domain Bacteria; phylum Actinomycetota; class Actinomycetes; order Actinomycetales; family Microbacteriaceae; genus Leucobacter. The sequence continues at coordinate 24,771 of JBBAFK010000004.1, forward strand.
CCCTTGCCGGCACCGGGCGGCCCGATGATGAGGAGGCGGGTCGTCGATTCGCTCACTTCAGAAGCCCTTCGTAGTGACGCTGTTGGAGCTGCGCGTCGATTTGCTTGACGGTCTCAAGACCCACGCCGACGATGATGAGGATCGAAGCACCGCCGAATGGGAAGTTCTGGTTCGCGCCGAAGAAGGAGAGCGCGATCAGCGGGATCAGTGCGATGACACCGAGGTAGAGGGATCCAGCGCTCGTGATGCGGTTGAGCACGTAGTTCAAGTACTCGGCCGTCGGACGGCCCGCGCGAATGCCCGGGATGAAGCCGCCATAGCGCTTCATGTTGTCGGCAACCTCCTCCGGGTTGAAGGTGATCTGCACGTAGAAGAAGGTGAATCCGAGCACGAGCAGGAAGAAGACGAGCATGTAGAGGGGCTGGTCGCCGAACACGAGGTTGTTCTGAATCCAGACCACCCACGGCTTCGGATCTTCACCGATCTGCGGCTGGTTAAACTGCGCGATCAGCATCGGCAGATACAGGATCGCCGAGGCGAAGATGACCGGGATCACGCCGGCCATGTTGACCTTGATCGGGATATAGGTGCTCGAGCCGCCGTAGGTGCGACGCCCCACGACCCGCTTCGCGTACTGCACCGGGATGCGTCGCTGGGACTGTTCGACGAACACGACCGCTGCGACGACAACGAGGCCGACCGCGATCACCAGGAAGAAGACCTCCCAGCCCTGCGACTGGCGGATCACCCACAGCGCATTCGGGAACTGAGCGGCGATCGAGGTGAAGATCAACAGCGACATGCCGTTGCCGATGCCGCGCTCGGTGATGAGCTCGCCGAACCACATGATGAGCCCCGTGCCCGCGGTCATCGTGATGATCATGATGAGGATCGCCCACCACTCTTGGGCAACGAGGTTCTGACACGCCTGATTCGCCGCGGCACCGAAGAGCTGCCCGGACCGGGCGACGGTGATGAGAGTCGTCGACTGCAGGATCGCGAGCGCGATTGTCAGGTACCGCGTGTACTGCGTGAGCTTCGCCTGACCGGTCTGGCCCTCCTTGTGGAGCACCTCGAAGTGCGGAATCACGACCCGGAGCAGCTGCACGATGATGGAGGCCGTAATGTACGGCATGATGCCCAGCGCAAAGATCGACAGCTGCAGCAGCGCACCGCCGCTGAACATGTTGATCATTTCATAGAGGCCCGACGTGCCCATCTGGTTGACCGCGAGACACGCCTGCACGTTGTCGAACTGCACGAAAGGCGCGGGGATGAAAGACCCGAGCCGGAACAGTGACACGATGCCGAGCGTGAAGACGATCTTCCGCCTGAGATCAGGGGTCTTGAAGATGCGTCCGATGGCGCTGAACAAAATCTGCCTCCTGGGAACGTCGCCTGGGCCTCCGCCGTCACGACGAGAACCAACTTGACCAGCCTACACTGTGTGCGCTTTCGCGCGTCCGCACAGCGGCACTGCACAGAAGTGCACTGCCGAGCGGGCTGAAATGACAACAGGGGAAGCCCGCCCCGGCGAATTGCCGGAGCCGACTCCCCCCGTTACTCGAGCATCGCTCGAGGAATTACTTGATCTCGCCGCCGGCCGCCACGATCTTCTGTTCGGCCGAGCCGGAGACCTTGTCGACCTGCACGGTGAGCTTGACCTGGATGTCGCCGTCGCCCAGCACCTTGACGGGCTGGTTGTCGCGCACGGCGCCCTTCGCCACGAGATCGCCGACGGTGACGTCGCCGCCCTCGGGGTAGAGCTCTGCGAGCTTACCGACATTGACGACCTGGTACTCGGTGCGGAACGGGTTCTTGAACCCGCGCAGCTTCGGAGTGCGCATGTGCAGCGGCATCTGCCCACCCTCGAAGCCGGCCTTCACCTGGTAGCGAGCCTTGGTTCCCTTGGTACCACGGCCCGCGGTCTTGCCCTTCGAAGCCTCACCGCGACCGACACGGGTCTTCGCCTTCTTCGCACCGGGTGCGGGGCGCAGGTGGTGCGCCTTGAGCACCTGCTCGCGCTCTTCGTTCTTCTCGCTCATGCGTCGATCTCCTCAACCTGCACGAGATGAGCGACCGCACGGATGTAACCGCGATTCGCCTGCGTGTCCTCACGAACGACCGACTGGCCGATCTTCCTGAGGCCCAGGCTTCGCAGCGTATCCCGCTGGTTCTGCTTCTCGCTGATGACGGATTTGGTCTGCGTAATCTTCAGGGACTTCGCCATTACGCACCTGCCTTTGCCTTCGCGGCAGCCTCGGCCGCGGCCTTGGCCTCCGCACGCACGATGCGGGCGGGGGCGACGCGATCGAATTCGAGACCGCGGCGAGCTGCGACGGCGCGAGGCTCCTCGAGCTGCTGCAGTGCTTCGACGGTCGCGTGCACGATGTTCAGGGTGTTCGACGAACCAAGCGACTTGCTCAGCACGTCGTGGATGCCGGCGCACTCGAGCACGGCGCGGACAGGACCACCCGCGATTACACCGGTACCGGCAGCAGCGGGACGCAGCAGAACAACGCCTGCAGCGGCCTCGCCCTGAACCGGGTGAGGGATCGTGCTGCCGACACGGGGCACGCGGAAGAAGTTCTTCTTAGCCTCCTCGACCCCCTTGGAGATCGCGAGAGGAACCTCCTTCGCCTTCCCGTAGCCGACACCAACGGTGCCGTTGCCATCGCCAACCACGACCAGCGCGGTGAAGCTGAAGCGGCGGCCACCCTTGACAACCTTCGAGACGCGATTGATGGTCACGACGCGCTCCAGGAACTGGCTATCGTTGCGATCGCGTCCGCCGCGCTCGCCTCGAGTGCCGCGGTCGCGGCTGCCGCGACGCTGTTCGCGCGGCTCGCTGCGGTGATCCTGAGCGGGGGTCTCGGCTGCCGCGGCTGCGCCGGCCGAATTCTCGACCTTGGCCTCTGCGTTCACTTCCTGCTCCTTCGTTTCATTGCTCACAGGGAAAGACCTCCCTCGCGAGCGCCGTCCGCGACGGCTGCGACGCGACCGGCATACTTGCTGCCGCCGCGGTCAAACACGACTGCCTCGACACCGGCGTTCTTCGCGCGTTCGGCGACAAGCTCGCCGACTCGGTGCGCTTTGGCGGTCTTGTCGCCCTCGAGGACGCGAAGATCCGCTTCCATCGTCGAAGCTGAGGCCAGCGTGTGACCCTTCGAATCGTCGATGACCTGGACGAATACGTGGCGCGCCGAGCGGGTCACGACGAGACGGGGACGAGCCTCCGTACCGGTGATCTTCTTGCGCAGGCGGGCGTGACGGCGCAGACGAGCTGCCGAGCGGCCCTTGGCCCGAAAAGTCGTAGCGGCCATGGTTACTTACCAGCCTTTCCAGCCTTGCGGCGGACAACCTCGCCCGCGTAGCGAATGCCCTTGCCCTTGTAGGGTTCTGGCTTCTTCAGCTTGCGGATGTTCGCAGCGGTCTCGCCGACCGCCTGCTTCGAGATCCCGCTCACGGTGATCTTGTTGGCCCCCTCGACGGCGAGCGTGATGCCCTCCGGAGCGTCGAATGAGACCGGGTGAGAGAAGCCGAGTGCGAGCTCGATGTTCGCACCCTTCTGCTGCACACGGTATCCGGTGCCGACAACCTCGAGTTCCTTCGCATACCCCTCGGTCACGCCGATGATGTTGTTGAAGATGAGGGTGCGGGTGAGACCGTGGAGGGAACGTGACTCGCGCTCTTCGTTCGGCCGGGTGACGATCACCTGTCCGTCCTCCAGAGCGACGCGAATCGGCTCCGCGACAACGAGCGAGAGCTCGCCTTTCTTGCCCTTGACCGTGACCTGCTGGCCTTCGATCTTGACGTCAACACCGCCGGGAACGGCGATGGGAAGCTTTCCAATACGTGACATGACGGCTTACCACACGTAGGCCAGCACTTCGCCGCCTACGCCCTTCTGTTCGGCCTCGCGGTCGGTCAGAAGACCCGAGGAGGTGGACAGGATCGCGACACCGAGTCCGCCGAGCACGCTCGGAAGCTCAGTCGAACGCGCGTAGACCCGAAGTCCGGGCTTGGACACGCGCTTCAGGCCCTCAATGGAGGGCTCGCGGTTGGGGCCGTACTTGAGCGACATCGTGAGGGTGGTCCCGACACGAGCGGGCTCCACCTTCCAGTCAGCGATGTATCCCTCGCGCTTGAGGATGTCAGCGATCCGCTCCTTCAGCTTTGAGCCGGGAAGCGAAACGTCGTCATGATGCGCACGGTTTGCATTGCGCAGCCGGGTCAGCATATCTGCGACCGGATCAGTCATCGTCATGAGTGACTCTTTTCTTTCTCGCCTGGTTTCTACGCCCCGTTACACGGAACGCGACCTGGGTGACACACGGACGGGGTGCCCGGGAATTCCCGGGCACCCATTCCGTTTGGACTATTCAGTTATTCCGATTTGAAGGGGAAACCGAGCGCCTTGAGCAGCGCACGACCCTCATCATCGGTCTTCGCGGTGGTGACGACAGTGATGTCGAAACCGCGCACCCGATCGATCTTATCCTGATCGATCTCGTGAAACACACTCTGCTCGGTGAGACCGAACGTGTAGTTGCCGTTTCCGTCGAACTGCTTGCCGGAGAGCCCGCGGAAATCGCGGATACGGGGCAGGGCGAGGTTGACGAGACGGTCGAGGAACTCCCAAGCACGGTCGCCGCGCATCGTGACGTGCGCGCCGATCGGCTGTCCGTCGCGCAGCTTGAACTGCGCAATAGACTTGCGAGCCTTCGTGACCATCGGCTTCTGCCCGGTGATCTTGGTGAGGTCCGCGATAGCGCCCTCGATCACCTTGCTGTCGCGTGCAGCTTCGCCGACGCCGGTGTTCACGACCACCTTGACGAGGCCGGGCACCTCCATCACGTTCTTGTAGCCGAACTCCTCGCGCAGCTGACCGACGATCTCGTTACGGTACTTCTGCTTGAGGCGGGGCTGAATCTTCGTCTCGGTCATGTGAGATCCTTCCCGGACTTCTTGGCGTAGCGAATGCGCACCGTCTTCTTCTTGCCGTCCTTCTCGATCTCCTCGACACGGAAACCGACACGGGTCGGCTTCTTCGTCTCGGGGTCGACGATGGCGACATTGGACACGTGGATCGGCGCCTCAACGGTTTCGATCCCACCCTCTCGGGCACCGCGCTCGGACTGGCCGACGCGGACGTGCTTGGTGACGTAGTTCACGCCTTCGACAACGACACGATCGCTGTCCGTGAGGACGTCAATGACGTGCCCCTGCTTGCCCTTGTAGCCGCCGCGATCCTGCGACGGGCCCGAGATGACCTCGACGAGGTCACCCTTCTTGATCTTTGCGCCCATAGGACTAGATCACCTCCGGTGCGAGCGAGACGATCTTCATGAACTTCTTATCGCGAAGCTCACGACCGACCGGCCCGAAGATGCGGGTGCCGCGGGGCTCCCCGTCTGCCTTCAAAATAACGGCGGCGTTCTCGTCGAAGCTGATGTACGAACCATCGACACGGCGGGTCGACTTGCGCGTGCGCACGATGACCGCCTTGACGATGTCGCCCTTCTTCACGTTGCCACCGGGGATCGCGTCCTTGACGGTCGCGACGATCGTGTCACCGAGACCGGCGTAGCGACGACCGGAGCCCCCGAGCACGCGGATCGTGAGCAACTCCTTGGCGCCGGTGTTATCGGCCACCTTGAGTCGGGATTCCTGCTGAATCACTTGTTACTCCTTCAATCAGTAAGCCGGAGGCCTACTTCGCCTTCTCGAGGATCTCGACCAGACGCCAGCGCTTGGAAGCGCTGAGCGGGCGGGTCTCGTGGATGAGCACGAGATCACCGATGCCCGCGGTGTTCTGCTCGTCGTGAGCCTTCACCTTGGACGAACGGCGCATGACCTTGCCATACAGAGGGTGCTTCACGCGCTCCTCGACCTCGACGACGATGGTCTTCTCCATCTTGTCGCTGACGACGTATCCGCGACGCGCCTTACGGTAGCCGCGCTGTTCCTTCTCGACCTCAGCCATTCTTAGGCCTCCTTCGTCTCAGCGGCGGCGTCCGCCTGCTCGGTCTTCTTCTTGCTGCTCTTCTTAGCAGGGGCCTCGACAGCAGCGGGCGTGGCCCGGATGCCGAGTTCGCGCTCGCGGAGCACCGTGTAGATGCGGGCGATGTCGCGCTTCACCTGACGAACGCGGCCGTGGCTCTCGAGCTGGCCGGTCGCCGACTGGAATCGCAGGTTGAAGAGCTCAGCCTTCGCCTTCTTCAGCTCTTCGGCCAGACGCTCGTTCTCGAATGTATCGAGCTCGGTGATGGCCAGTTCCTTGGTACCGATCGCCATTACGCGTCGCCCTCCTCGCGCTTGATAATGCGGGCCTTGAGCGGCAGCTTGTGGATCGCGCGAGTCATAGCCTCGCGCGCGAGCTGCTCGTCGACACCGGCGACCTCGAAGAGGACGCGGCCCGGCTTGACATTGGCCACCCACCACTCGGGCGATCCCTTACCCGAGCCCATACGGGTTTCCGCGGGCTTCTTGGTGAGGGGTCGGTCGGGGTAAATGTTGATCCACACCTTGCCGCCACGCTTGATGTGACGCGTCATCGCGATACGAGCTGCCTCGATCTGACGGTTGGTCACGTACGCGGGGGTGAGCGCCTGGATGCCGTAATCACCGAAAGCGACAGTAGTGCCGCCCTTGGCTTGACCGCTGCGGCTCGGGTGATGCTGCTTGCGGTGCTTGACTCGACGGGGAATCAGCATGGTTACTTCTCCGCTCCTGCTGCAGCGGGTGCAGCCTCGGCCTGCGCGCCACGGGGCGCGCGGCGGCGGTCGCCGCGATCGCGGGACGGCTTCTGGGCCGCCTGCTCGCGAGCGAGTTCCTTATTGGTGAGGTCGCCCTTGTAGATCCAGACCTTCACGCCGATTCGGCCGAAGGTGGTCTTCGCCTCATAGAAGCCGTAGTCGATGTTCGCGCGGAGCGTGTGCAGCGGCACGCGACCCTCGCGGTAGAACTCCGAACGGCTCATCTCGGCACCGCCAAGGCGGCCGGAGACCTGAATACGAACGCCCTTGGCGCCCGCGCGCTGAGCACCCTGCAGTCCCTTGCGCATCGCGCGACGGAATGCCACACGCGCAGCAAGCTGCTCGGCGATGCCCTGAGCGACGAGCTGAGCGTCAGCCTCGGGGTTCTTCACCTCGAGGATGTTCAGCTGGATCTGCTTGCCGGTGAGCTTCTCGAGGTCGGCGCGGATGCGCTCGGCCTCGGCTCCACGACGCCCGATGACGATGCCCGGGCGCGCCGAGTGGATGTCCACACGCACGCGGTCACGGGTGCGCTCGATCTCGATGCGGGACACGCCCGCACGATCCAGCTGCGTCGTCAGGTGCTGGCGGATCCTGACGTCCTCGGCCAGGTAATCAGCGTAGCGCTGACCCTTCTTGGTCGAGTCCGAGAACCAGCGGGACACGTGGTCGGTCGTTACCCCGAGGCGGAAGCCGTAGGGATGAATCTTCTGGCCCATACCGTTAGGCTCCCTTCTTCGCGGCGGCGAGCTCGTCTGCGGTCTGCAAGACGACCGTGATGTGACTCGTGCGCTTGTTAATGCGGAATGCGCGACCCTGTGCACGGGGGCGGAAGCGCTTCAGCGTGGCACCCTCGTCGACGTAGGCGCGAGCAATGACGAGCTCGTCCTCGTTGAGACGAAGGTTCTCGTTGTCGGCCTTGACGCGCGCGTTCGCAATCGCCGAGGCGACGAGCTTGAACACGGGCTCCGAGGCGGCCTGCGGCGCGAACTTCAGGATGGCCAGAGCCTCCTGAGCGTTCTTCCCGCGGATCAGATCAACGACACGACGGGCTTTCTGGGGGGTGATGCGGATATGACGCACGCGTGCGATCGACTCCACCATAGTTCTCTCCTCCTTCACGTCACCGGGTTAGCGGCGACGGCCCTTCTTGTCGTCCTTCACGTGACCACGGAAGGTACGGGTGGGCGCGAATTCGCCCAGCTTGTGACCGACCATGGTTTCGGTGACGAACACCGGGATGTGCTTGCGACCGTCGTGCACCGCGATGGTGTGTCCCAGCATTGCGGGGATGATCATCGAACGGCGTGACCAGGTCTTGATGACGTTCTTGGTACCCGCCTCGTTCTGAGCAACCACCTTGTTCAGCAGGTGGTTGTCGACGAAGGGGCCCTTCTTGAGACTGCGAGGCATCTTCTACTCTTCTCCTACCTGCCGACTAACGCTTCTTACCGGAAGTCCGGCGACGCACAATGAGCTTGTCGCTTTCCTTGTTCGGACGGCGCGTGCGGCCCTCCTTCTGACCCCACGGGCTGACCGGGTGACGACCGCCCGATGTGCGGCCTTCACCACCGCCGTGCGGGTGATCGACCGGGTTCATGACGACACCACGGACGGTTGGGCGAACACCCTTCCAACGCAGACGTCCGGCCTTACCCCAGCTGATGTTCGCCTGCTCGGCGTTGCCAACCTCACCGACAGTCGCGCGGCAGCGCGCATCGACGTTGCGGATCTCGCCCGAGGGCAGACGCAACTGCGCGTACGGGCCGTCCTTCGCGACGAGACGCACGGAGGTGCCTGCGGAACGAGCGAGCTTCGCTCCCGCACCGGGCTTCAGCTCGATCGCGTGGATCACCGTACCGGTCGGGATGTTCCTGAGCGGCAGATTGTTCCCCGGCTTGATGTCGGCCGACGGACCGGACTCGACAACGTCACCCTGCTTGAGCTTGTTCGGCGCGATGATGTAGCGCTTCGTGCCGTCCTCGAAGTGCAGCAGCGCAATGCGCGCGGTGCGGTTCGGGTCGTACTCGATGTGCGCAACCTTGGCGTTCACGCCGTCCTTGTCGTTCCGACGGAAGTCGATGACACGGTACTGGCGCTTGTGCCCACCACCGATGTGGCGGGTGGTGATACGGCCCTGGTTGTTGCGGCCGCCCGTCTTCGGGAGCGGGCGAAGCAGCGACTTCTCGGGCGTGGAGCGCGTGATCTCTGCGAAATCAGCGACGCTCGATCCACGACGACCCGGGGTCGTCGGCTTGTACTTGCGGATAGCCATAATCTATTCCTCTTCGCCCTTCTACAGCGCAGCCGTGAAGATGTCGATGGAACCCGACTTGAGCGTGACGATGGCGCGCTTGGTGTCCTTGCGCTTACCCATGCCAAACTTCGTGCGGCGGGTCTTGCCCTTGCGGTTCAGCGTGCGGACCTTCTCGACCTTCACACCGAAGACCTGCTCGATCGCGAGCTTGATCTCGGTCTTGTCGGCAGACGGTGCCACCTCGAAGGTGTACTGGCCGTTCGTGTCGATGAGACCGTAGCTCTTCTCAGAGACGATGGGGCGGATGATGACGTCGTGTGCAGACTTGTTCAGGCTCACTTCGAGTCCTCCTTGGCGGCACGACCGGCGACGAACGCATCGAACGCGGCCTTGGTGAAGACCAGATCGTCGCTGACGACCACGTCGTACGCGTTGAGCTGATCCTGGAACAGCACGTGGACGTGCTGCAGGTTGCGGACGCTGAGCATCGTGTTCTCGTCCTCGCGGTCGACGACCACGAGCACACGATTGCCCGGCGCGACCGAAGCGAGGAACTCCCGAGCGCTCTTCGTGCTGGGCTTATCGCCCAGGCCGAAGCCCTCGACGACGTGCAGTCGGTTGCCGCGAGCGCGGTCCGAGAGCACACCAGTGAGCGCGGCAGCGATCATCTTCTTCGGGGTGCGCTGCGCGTAGTCGCGCGGCACCGGTCCGTGGACGATCCCGCCACCGCGGTGCTGCGGCATGCGGACCGAGCCCTGGCGTGCACGGCCAGTGCCCTTCTGCTTGAAGGGCTTGGCGCCCGAACCCGAGCGCTCTCCACGGTTCTTGGTCTTGTGCGTCCCCTGGCGTGCAGCGGCGAGCTGCGCGGTGACCACCTGGTGGATCAGCGGGACGTTGGTCTCGACGCCGAAGATGGCCTCGGGAAGGTCGACGGAGCCGGCCTTCTTGCCCTTCGTGTCAAGCACCTCAAGCTTGGTAGCGGTAGCCATGAACTACGCCCCCTTCACTGCGTTGCGAACGAATACGAGACGGCCGCGTGCGCCCGGAACGGCGCCCTTGACGAGGATGAGACCCTTGTCGGCGTCGATCGCCTGGACGGTGAGATTCTGCACGGTGACGCGATCGCCACCCATGCGTCCGGCCATCTTCTGGCCCTTGAACACACGACCCGGAGTAGCTGCACCGCCGACCGAACCCGGCTTGCGGTGGTTGCGGTGAGCGCCGTGCGACGCATTGGCGCCGCCGAAGTTGTGACGCTTCATGGTGCCCGCGAAGCCTTTGCCCTTAGACGTACCGACGACGTCGATCTTCTGACCGGCCTCGAAGGTGCCCTCGACAGTCAGTTCCTGACCGAGTGCGTACTCGGCAGCGTCAGACGTACGGACCTCGGTGAGATGACGGCGCGGGGTAACCCCGGCCTTCTCGAAGTGACCAGCGGAAGGCTGGTTGACCTTGCGGGGATCGATCTGACCCGCGGCGATCTGCACGGCGCTGTAGCCGTCGACCTCGGGGGTGCGGATCTGGGTGACCACGTTGGGTGCTACCTCGATGACAGTGACGGGAACGACCTTGCCGTCCTCGTCCCAGACCTGGGTCATACCGAGCTTGGTGCCCAAGAGACCCTTCACGTTACGTGTTGCAGACATGTTCGGACCCCCCTTAGAGCTTGATCTCGATGTTGACATCGGCCGGCAGGTCGAGACGCATGAGCGAATCGACGGCCTTCGGGGTGGGATCGACGATGTCGATCAGACGCTTGTGCGTGCGCTTCTCGAAGTGCTCGCGGCTGTCCTTGTACTTGTGGGGCGAACGGATCACAGCGATCACGTTCTTCTCCGTCGGGAGCGGCACGGGGCCGATCACGGTGGCACCCGCGCGGGTAACCGTGTCGACAATCTTGCGCGCGGAGTTGTCGATGACCTCGTGGTCGTACGACTTCAGTCGAATGCGGATCTTTTGTCCCGCCATGTGACTCTCTACTTTCTACTTGCGTCATACCGCACACCAGTGGCATGCGGCATTGGACGTCTTGCGTACCAGCGCCCTTGGCATCACGGGGCCTCGCGGCTCCCAGTGCTGGGTCTCTGTTCACCTGTCAAATCGTCTCTCCCATTGAAGAGACGTCCCGCGCACACAAATAACGGCCCGACTTTCGTCTGGCCGCCATTCGGCGTACGGGGCGTTCGCTGCCCGCGGCCTAATCCGGACCGCAGCACCTCGAAACGTCGAGGGATCCGCGGCGACTATGCACAGCCTGGCAGTGATCCGCGCTGAAGCCCGGAGTACTGAACCTGACTATTCTCGCACGCCGGGCGCCATCCGTGCAACCCGGGCGTGTCGCTCGCGCTTCGCGCTCGCTGCCCGGGCCGGACGCGAGCCCGAGACGGGCTCGCCAGCCAGTACGCAAGGGCCAGAAATGGCCCTTGCCCCGAGCGCTGGCTGCAGGCGTGTCGCTCGCGCTTCGCGCTCGCTGCCCGGGCCGGACGCGAGCCCGAGAGCTGCGGGGTACCCCTGTTCCACGACGACTACCCCACGCTCAGCGACGGTGAGTAGGGGCAGTCGTCACGGAGTGGGGGTAGTTGCGGGCGAGTCGGGCGACAGCGCTCGCGGAGGCAGGAGACGCGGAAGAAGCAGGTAGAAGACGAGTACAGCGAGCCCCGCGACGAGGAGCGCAAGAGTGCCCCACAGTCCGGTGAACAGGGCGAGCACCCCGAGCGCCGAGGCTGCTGCTGTGCACGCGGCGGTCATTGCCGATGCCTGCACGTGCGTGTACCCGAGCTGCTGGATCCGCTGGTAGGCGTGCTCCTTGTGCGGTTCGTACCAGGCATCACCGCGGCGCACTCGTTTCACGAGTGTCACCGCAACATCACCGAACGCGATCACCATCGGCCCGATCGTCGCGAGGAATGGCACACCCGACAAGAGGGCCGCAAAGCTCGTCATCGCCGTCGCGCCGCCAAGAAGGTAGCTGCCAACATCGCCGAGGAACGCGCCGGGCTTCGTCAGATTCCACGGCAGGAACCCCAGGTAGCCGGCCGCAAGCACCACCCCGATAATGAGGAGCCACGGGGTCGCGGTCAGCCAGCCGACCACACCGAAGGCCGCGCCCGCGATCACCCCGTGAAACCCGCTGATTCCGTTCAAGCCGTCCATGAAATTCGCGACGTTAATGTAGCTCGAGATGAAGAGCACCGCGTAGATCACGAGGATAATCACGGCCCAGAGCGGGATCGGCGAGATTGGGACACCTGCAATCCAGGTCACCACGGCGCCACCCGATCCCTCATCGAACACGAGCAGGGAGACCGCGAACGCGAGCGCGATCAGGAGGAGCACAGCGCTGCGCACCGGTACGCTCAGCCCCCGCAGGTCCTCACGCAGGCCAAGCAGACCCGAAAGCGTGAAGCCGACCACCACGAGCAGAAGCCTCTGCCACCCCAGCAGTCCCCCGAACGAGAACAGCAGCACGGCGAGTGATCCCCCGACCACCATCGCGATGAGCACCGCGAGGCCGAGGCCGCGGATCACCGGCCGGTCGTGCGAAGAGCGCTCGTTCGGAACGTCCATGATGCCGAGCCGCACGAGGAGCGGGCGCACGGCGACCGGCAGGAGGAGGCTCAGGCCGAGAACCGTCCCGGCTGCGAGGACGGCAATGACGACGATGTTCGTGGCGATCACTGCACCCGCTCCTCGGCAGCGCGGGTGAGGTCGAGACGAGCGACCCACCCCTCGTGGTCGAGCACTTCGGGTGAGATCGTGTCAACGTGGGCGTGGGTGATCTTCGGGTGGAAGGGGCGTTCGTCGCCCTCACCGTGCCCGACAAGCTCTTCGTGGAGCTTTTCTCCGTGACGCAACCCGGTGAAGACGATGTCGATGTCTCGGCCGGACTGGGCGATCATTCGCTGAGCGACATCGAGGATGCGCACGGGCTCCCCCATATCGAGGATGAGCACCTCGCCGGGCCTCCCGAGCCCACCGGCCTGAATGACGAGCTGCGACGCTTCGGGGATCGTCATGAAGAACCGCGTCACTTCGGGGTGCGTGACGGTGATCGGTCCGCCTGCGTCGATGAGGGATCGGAACGTGGGCAGCATGGATCCTCGACTGCCGATGACGTTTCCGAATCGTACCGACAGGTAGCGCGCACCGGTTTGCTCGGCCATCCAGGCCGTGAGCTTTTCGGCGACGCGTTTCGAGTGGCCGAGCACGCTCGTCGGGTTCGCCGCCTTGTCTGTGGAGATGTTGACGAAGGTGCGCACTCCAACCGCCTGCGCGGCCCGCAGCACGTTCAGGGTGCCGAGCACGTTCGTCTTCCAGGCCTCATCGGGGTATTGCTCGAGCATCGGAAGGTGTTTGAGCGCGGCGGCGTGGAAAACGACCTCCGGTTTGCGCTCCTCGAAGATGCGCAGCAGTGTCGCGTCGTCTCGAATATCGGCGAGTACGACGTCGTTCGTATCGAGCAGACCGTGACCACTGATCGAGAGCTGCACCTCCTGCAGGGCCGTCTCGTCGCGGTCGAGCATGATGAGCTCACTTGGGGCGAACCTCGCGAGCTGTCGGCACAACTCCGAGCCGATCGATCCACCGGCTCCGGTGACGACCACCCGCTTGTCTTGCAGATAGTCCGCGATGGACTCGGTCTCAAGCCGGACCGGGTGTCTGCCGATGAGGTCTTCGATGGAAAGCTCGCGCACATCGGAGATCACCGAGGAGTTGAAGAGAATCTGTTCGAGCGGCGGCAACACCATTGCGGTGATTCCCGCACGGTCGGCCGCTTCATCGACCCGCCGCATGAGCGCCGTGTCGGCGTCGCCGATGCAGACAATGAGCTGAGTGGCTCGGGTGAGGCGCGCCACCGCCTCGAGGTCCGCAAGGCCGCCGAGCACGCGAACACCGCGCACCTCCTGGTGACGCTTGAGCGGATCGTCGTCGATGAAGCCGACCGGCAGCGCCGAGGAGCGCGAGTCGGTGAGCAGCCGCTTCGCGGTCTGCACCCCGAGATAACCAGAACCGTAGAGCAGCGTGCGCTCCGCCTCCGCTCCGGGCTTCAGCCGCCGCTCGGCCGAGAGCCGAAGGAGGTAGCGGCAGACTCCCATCACACTGAAGGTGATGGGCGCCGCGATGATCATGGTGCTGCGAGGGATCCCGTTGCCGTACCCGACAAGGAAGGCGAATACCCAGGCGATCACCGTGACCGCTGTGATCGCGAGCACCATCGCGCGAACCTCATCGAAGCTGCCGATCGCGTACCTGCTGCGATAGAGCCAAAAGAGCCAGCCAGCTCCGAGCTGCAGCAGCACGGTGACCGCGATGAGCACGAGTGTCCAACCGATGTGGATGCGAGCGAGGTTGAAGTCGAAGCGGAGCACCAGCGCGGCGAGGATTCCGATGGTCCAGGAGAGCGCGTCGCAGAGGAAGAGCACGCCGTACTGCCGCAGGAAATGCGTGACGCGCTGCCCGACCGTGTTCGGCACTCGCCCTCCCTTCGTGTGCGTGGGGCCGACAGGGGTGCTGCCGGCCCTACGAGGATACCGCTCGTGCACGGGGCGTTCCCCGCATGGCACGGGTGCGCCGCGGAACTGCCTGCCCGCACGAACCAAAAAACAATTCACCCCCGGAAGCCGAAGCCTCCGAGGGTGAATCGTAGTCGAGGTGACTTACGCGACGACCTTGGTCACCGTGCCGGCGCCGACGGTGCGGCCACCCTCACGGATCGCGAAGCCGAGGCCCTCCTCCATAGCGATCGGCTGGATCAGCTCGACCGTCATGTCGGTGGTGTCCCCGGGCATCACCATCGGCTTGTCCTCGGGGAGGGTGATGACACCGGTCACGTCAGTCGTACGGAAGTAGAACTGCGGACGGTAGTTCGTCTCGAACGGGTTGTGGCGGCCGCCCTCTTCCTTCTTCAGGATGTACGCGGTGCCCTCGAAGTTGGTGTGCGGGGTGATCGAGCCGGGCTCGACAACAACCTGACCGCGCTCGACGTCCTCGCGCTTGGTACCGCGGAGGAGCAGACCACAGTTCTCGCCAGCCCATGCTTCGTCGAGCTGCTTGTGGAACATCTCGATGCCGGTGACGGTGGTCTTCTGCGTCGGGCGCAGACCCACGATCTCGACCTCGGAGTTGATCTTCAGCGTGCCACGCTCGGCGCGACCCGTGACGACGGTACCGCGGCCGGTGATGGTGAAGACATCCTCGACGGGCATGAGGAACGGCTTGTCCTTGTCACGCACGGGGTCGGGGATGTTCTCATCGACGGCTTCCATGAGCTCGAGAACGGCGTTCGCCCACTTCTCTTCGCCCTGCAGCGCCTGGTAGCCCGAGACGCGGATCACGGGGACGTCGTCTCCGGGGTAGCCGTGCTTCGAGAGCTCCTCACGGACCTCCATCTCGACGAGCTCGAGGATCTCCTCATCGTCGACCTGGTCGCACTTGTTGAGCGCGACGAGCAGGTAGGGAACGCCGACCTGCTTGGCCAGGAGGATGTGCTCCTTGGTCTGTGCCATCATGCCGTCGGTCGCGGCGACCACGAGGATCGCGCCGTCCATCTGGGCGGCACCGGTGATCATGTTCTTGATGTAGTCAGCGTGACCGGGGGCGTCGACGTGCGCGTAGTGGCGCTTCGGGGTCTCGTACTCGACGTGCGAGATGTTGATCGTAATACCGCGCTGGCGCTCTTCCGGCGCCGAGTCGATCTGATCGTAATCGCGCTGGACGTTCGTGTCCGACGGGTACTTGTCGGCGAGCGTCTTCGAGATCGCAGCGGTAAGGGTCGTCTTACCGTGATCAACGTGACCGATCGTTCCGATGTTAACGTGCGGCTTGGTCCGCTCGAACTTGGCCTTCGCCACTATGGTCCTCCTCAGGACGTCGAGTACCCTCCCCCTTCGACGGTTTCGAAGGGCTCGAATACGGGGTTCGTGTACTTATGTTACAAGCTCAAGCCAGTGATCGCGACCTGAGCCCGGGGTGACCGGCGGCGGCGTTTCGTCCACCGCCGGTCGGGACGGGTTTACTCGCCCTTAGCCTTCTGAACGATCTCATCGGCCACGGCCTTCGGAACCTCTGCGTAGGAGTCGAAGGTCATCGAGAACACCGCACGACCGCTGGTCTTCGACCGCAGGTCACCGATGTACCCGAACATCTCGGAGAGGGGCACGAGCGCATTGACAACCTTCACGCCCGACGCATCCTCCATCGACTGGATCTGCCCACGGCGTGAGTTCAGATCGCCGATGACATCACCCATGTACTCTTCGGGGGTGCGCACCTCGACCGCCATCATCGGCTCGAGCAGCACGGGCTGAGCCATGCGCGCGGCCTCCTTGAAGGCCATCGAACCGGCGATCTTGAACGCCATCTCCGAGGAGTCGACGTCGTGGTACTGCCCGTCGAGCAGCGTCGCCTTGACGTTCACCATCGGGAAGCCGGCGAGGATGCCGTACTGCATCGCATCCTGGATGCCCTGATCCACCGAGGGGATGTACTCGCGCGGCACACGGCCACCAGTGACCTTGTCGGCGAACTCGTAGATCTTGTCGCTGCCTTCCTCGGTGACGAGGGGCTCGAGCGCGATCTGCACCTTTGCGAACTGACCGGAGCCACCGGTCTGCTTCTTGTGGGTGTAGTCGTACTTCTCGACCTTCTTACGCAGCGTCTCACGGTAGGCCACCTGGGGCTTACCGACGTTCGCCTCGACCTTGAACTCGCGCTTCATGCGGTCAACAAGAATGTCGAGGTGGAGCTCGCCCATTCCGGCGATCACGGTCTGACCGGTCTCCGGGTTGAGGCTGACGCGGAACGTCGGATCCTCTTCGGCGAGCTTCTGGATCGCGGTGCCGAGCTTCTCCTGGTCGCCCTTGGTCTTCGGCTCGATCGCCACCTCGATGACGGGCTCGGGGAAGGTCATCGACTCGAGAACCACCTGATTCGCGGAGTCAGAGAGCGTGTCGCCCGTTGTCGTGTCCTTGAGCCCGATGACGGCGTAGATGTTGCCCGCGTTAAGCTCGTCGACCGGGTTCTCCTTGTTCGCGTGCATCTGGAAGATCTTCCCGATGCGTTCGCGCTTGCCCTTGGTCGTGTTCGTGACCTGGGTGCCGCTCGGGACCTGGCCCGAGTAAACCCGCACGTAGGTGAGGCGACCGAAGAACGGGTGCACTGCAACCTTGAACGCGAGCGCCGAGAAGGGCTGGTCGTTGCTCGGCAGGCGCTCGATGATCTTCGACTCGTCCTGCGGGTCGTGAGCCTCGATCGCACCGACGTCGAGCGGGTTTGGCAGGTAATCGACAACCGCGTCCAGCACGGGCTGGATGCCACGGTTCTTGAACGCCGAGCCGCAGAAGACAGGGTAGATCTCGTTGTTGACGACGAGCTTGCGGATGCCGCCCTTGATCTCGTCGATCGTGAGCTCCTCGCCGCCGAAGAACTTCTCGAGGAGTTCGTCATCGGTCTCGGCGACGGTCTCAACGAGCTTCGCGCGGTACTCTTCGGCTCGCGCCTGAAGATCGGCAGGGATCTCGCGCGTCTCGTAGTTTGCGCCGAGCGTGACGTCACCCTTGGAGTCGCCCTCCCAGACGAAGGCCTGCATGGTGAGCAGGTCGACGACACCGACGAAGTCGTTCTCCGCGCCGATCGGCAGCTGCATCACGAGCGGCTTCGCGCCGAGACGGTTGATGATGGTGTCGACCGTGAAGTAGAAGTCGGCGCCCATCTTGTCCATCTTGTTGACGAAGCAGATGCGGGGAACCTGGTACTTGTCGGCCTGACGCCAGACGGTCTCGGACTGGGGCTCAACGCCCTCCTTGCCGTCGAAGACTGCGACGGCGCCGTCGAGCACGCGAAGCGAGCGCTCCACCTCGACGGTGAAGTCGACGTGGCCCGGCGTGTCGATGATGTTGATCTGGTTCTGGTTCCAGAAGCAGGTCACCGCGGCACTGGTGATCGTGATGCCGCGCTCCTTCTCCTGCTCCATCCAGTCGGTCGTCGCGCCGCCGTCGTGGGTCTCGCCCAGCTTGTGGTTGACACCCGTGTAGAACAGGATGCGCTCGGTCGTAGTGGTCTTGCCGGCATCGATGTGCGCCATGATGCCGATATTGCGGACCTTGCTCAGGTCGGTGAGCACGTCTTGTGCCACGGGGTCTCCTCCAGAGTGCGGGGATGGAAGTTGTGCATCGCAGGCCTGGGGCCTGCAGCATTCGAGAGGGACCGCGCGCGATCCCTCTCGAATGACAGGTGGCTACAGCGGGGTTACCAGCGGTAGTGAGCGAACGCGCGGTTCGACTCGGCCATCTTGTGCGTGTCCTCGCGACGCTTCACTGCGGCACCGAGGCCGTTGGAAGCGTCGAGAATCTCGTTGGTGAGGCGGTCGGTCATCGAGTTCTCGCGACGAGCCTTCGCGTAGCTTGTGAGCCAGCGCAGCGCGAGGGTGTTCGCGCGGTGCGGCTTCACCTCGACGGGCACCTGGTAGGTGCTACCACCGACGCGACGCGAACGGACCTCGAGCGTGGGGCGCACGTTGTCGAGCGCCTTCTTGAGAACCGTTACGGCATCCTGACCGGACTTCTCAGCCACGGTCGCGAGCGCACCGTAGACAATGCGCTCGGCGAGACCCTTCTTGCCGTCGACAAGGATCTTGTTGACGAGCTGGCTGACCACGGGCGAGCCGTAGACGGGATCGGCGACAACGGGGCGTTTCGGAGCTGGACCCTTACGAGGCATTACTTCACCTTCTTTGCACCGTAGCGGCTACGAGCCTGCTGGCGATCCTTGACCGCCTGCGTGTCGAGCGCGCCGCGCACGATCTTGTACCGAACACCAGGGAGGTCCTTCACACGACCGCCGCGCACGAGCACCATCGAGTGCTCCTGCAGGTTGTGGCCTTCACCGGGGATGTAGGCCGTAACCTCGGTTCCGTTCGAGAGCTTCACACGAGCGACCTTACGCATCGCCGAGTTCGGCTTCTTCGGGGTGGTGGTGTACACACGTGTGCACACACCGCGCTGCTGGGGGTTCGCCTTCAGTGCGGGGGCCTTGGTCTTGGCGACCTTCGGCTTCCGTCCCTTGCGAACCAGCTGCTGAATAGTAGGCACTGATTCTCCTCATTCGTCCTGCACGGTGACAGGAATGCTTCAATGGACAAGCATGTGCGACCGCTTGCGCGACCGCGGAGCTGCTGCGTTCCCCGACGCCTGAGTGACGGGGACTGCCGAGTGCAGCTATGCCGTGGGGGTGTACGCTCTGCGAGCGAGGGACCCTGAGGCGCTCCCCTACCTTGCGTCGTGCAGGCACGGCTCAAGAAAGTGGAGCACACCAAGGAACAACTTTACGCGTTGACGGGCCCCCGCGCAAGGGCGGTTCCTCCATCCACGGAGACCATTCACACCGTACACGGAGCGGAGTCTAGTCCTCGAGGAGAAACTCCCGCAGCGCCCCGGTGAATTCGGCAGGTTTCTCCGAGTGTACCCAGTGCCCTGCCCCCGAAATCGTGACGAGCTCGGCATTCGGAAAAAACTCCCGCATGAGGGGCAGTTCGGCCGGGTCGATATAGTCGGACCGTTCACCGCGCACCCACAGGACTGGCCCCTCGAAGGGATCCGCGAGAACCTCGGGGAAACCGGAGATCGTGCCGAGTTCATCGAAGAGGAGGCGAAGATTCGGCTCCCACGCGAATCCACCATCGACCCGCTTGAGGTTTTGCAGGAGGAACCCGCGCACCGTGTCGCTCGGAATCTGCTCACGGAGCGCCTCATGCGCGTCGGTACGGGAGGAGAGGGAAGCGAGGTCGAGCCCCAGGAGGGCAGACAGCAGGTGCGGGAATTCGCCGCGCACCTCCCCCGCTACGACCGGGGAGATGTCTACGATGACGAGCCGCCGAACGAGGCGCGGGTGTCGTAGCGCGAGCACCATGGCGACCTTGCCCCCCATCGAGTGACCGACAATATCCACTGGGCCGGTCGAGGCGAACCCGGCCCGAAGGTGCGCCGCGACGAGGTCGGCGAGTTGCTCAAAGCTGAGCTCTTCGGTCCAGGCGGAGCTGCCATGGTTGGGCAGGTCGATCAGGAGGCTTTGTGCGTCGGGCTGAAGCCCGGTTGCGATGCGGGTGAAGTTCTTCCCGCGCCCGAACAGGCCGTGCACGAAGGCCACACGGGTGGGCGCGGTCGACTCTCCCAGGAGCGAGGAGTGTACGGGGTCAGCGTTCAGATGAGACACACCACCAATCTAGCCCGACGCGTAAGCAGCGACGGGACTGTGCGGATCCCTCGCCGCTCATCACTACCCGCGGGTCAGTCGCAGGAGAACGCCCACATCACCCCGTAGCGGTCGAAGACCTGACCGTACCAACCACCCCAGGGCGCCTGCTCAAACGGCATCGCCTCCGTGCCGCCGCCCGCGACCAGTGCCGCGATCAGTTCTCGCGCCTCGTCCGGGCCGTCGGTCGTGTAGAGCAGCGAATAGGCCGTACCGCGCACGGCGTAGTCGTTGCCATCCTCCATGGCGTCACCGCCCGCAATAACTCCGGCGGGCAGTGTGAGCGTCGCGTGAGCGACCGCCTGCGGATCGGGCTCGAACGGCATACCCTCCATCGGTGGTACGTCTCCGTAGCGAAGGATCATGAGGTCGCCGCCGAACACCTCCTGCCAGTGTTGCATGGCCTCGGCAGTGGTGCCGGGCAGTGCGATATAGGTTGCGATTGAGTGCGCCATGAGTAGCTCCTCGTCGTCGAAGCAGCGATGCACCTCCAAGTATGCGCCCGAAGCACCGCCGGCAACACCCCTCGAAGCACACCCGCAGGCCTCGATACCCCCCAGGGTATAAGGAGATCGATTCTCAGCATGACGCTGCCGCTTTCAACGTCAGGGATCCCTTGCCGACCTCTCCCATAATGAAACCCACGAGGCGATCGGACACCCGCCTCGCAACCGCCTCGGCTCGTCGTGTAAGCGCTGCTAGACGACCGTCAACTGCGGTGCGCCCGTAGGCGTCAGCGGGATCCGGCTCGACGGAACTGCGAACCAACGACCGCGAGGAAGCCACCGAGACCGATCACGAGCGCGCTCACACCGTACGCGAGCACGGCGGTCATGAGCGAGGTGCGTAGAGAAGCCGCGGTCGAGAGTGCTGCGCTCTGCCCGCGAAGCTGCTTCTCCTCGTCGCTCCCCTTCTCCACCTCACGCATCGCGTCGCTGATGTCGGCGAAGGTGCGCCCGCCGGCCGAGCGTTCCGCATTACGCTTGATCACGATCGCCTCGACGTAGGCTGTCGCAGGATCCTGCACCCGGCGGCCGGCAAGCGCGGGCGCGTTCCCCGGAACCGTAATGTTCTCGTCGCGCAACTGCTTAGTGACCGCGCACCAGGCGGCGCCCCCTCCCGCAAGCAAGAGCGAGCCGGTAAAAGTGGCGAACCGCCCCATGCGACGGATGACCGCGGTGTCTGAGGACTTGGTAGTAGAGAACGGTGTCATGTGAATTCCTCCCGGTGCCGGAAAAGCGGTTACGTCCGATGATAGGCGCGCTTCAGTTCACGCGTTTCAGTTCGCTCGCTTCACGATGCTCGACTTCAACTGCATCTTGCCGAAGCCAGGCACGCGCGCGTCGATGTCATGTCCGTCACCGCGGTCTGCGACGAGCCGGATTCCGGTGACCTTGGTGCCGACTTTGATCGTGCCGCCTCCTCCGCCTGAGACCTTCACACTCTTGACGAGGGTGACGGTGTCTCCGTCGGAGAGCACATTACCCACCGCGTCCTTCGTCACCGGTTCTTCCGGCGCACTGTCTTCGGTCTGATCCATGGACCACTCGTGCCCGCACATCGGGCACACCAGCAGCGCACCCTGCTCGTAGGTGTACGACTCTTGACAGGCGGGGCAGGCGGGAAGCGGCTCTGACATGAATTCTCCGTTCAACTACTTCTTTGTCGCTGTCAACCCTAGGCCGCAGAGGCCTGAAGGGTCACTTGGGCGCGTCTCCGGTCGATGACCGGGAGGCCCACAAGGTGTCAAGAACCGCAAAACTTTGCGTCGCCACTCACCCCTTGAGCACGTAGCGCAGGGTCTCTACGACCTGATCATTGGTCCTGCACCAGGCCTGGGCCTCTGCATCAACCTCTTTGAGCGGATGGACGATGTCGGCTTCGTGGAGGGTGATATATGGCTTTCCCAGCGCGGCGCAGTAGCCGGCGTCAAAGGCCGCATTCCACTGCTTATATTTGTCTCCGAAACGCACGACCACGAGGTCACTCTGCGCGATCAAGGTGCGTGTGCGAATGGCGTTGACTTTGGCGGACTGGTGATCACGCCAGAACTGATCTGCAGTTTCGCCCAAGTGATCGCCTGCGGCGTCGCTTGCGTCGTGGTCAGTCACCGGCGCGGTGAAGACCACGTCCAGTCCAGCTGCCTCGGCGCCGCGCTTGATCTCTTCCCGCCATTCACTATGGATCTCACCGGAAAGGTAGACGAAAAAACTCATGAAAATTGATTCCTTGCAGCTCGGGGCCGGGTAAAACTGACGATGGTATTCACCATCCCATCATGTCCCTCAGCCCTCGATACGTCGACCCTCGCATCTCGGTGACGACGCAGGTCGCACAATGTGTCTCACGTTACCTGCCACTGACTCTGCTGGCCCGTCGCAGTGCGCGGCGGCTACTTCATGAAGGCGGCAAACAGGCCGGCAGCGGTTCGCATACAATCGCTGGCATGCCTGGGGATCGGAGCACGCCGGAGTCGTTCTTCGACGGCTCGCCTGACGGACTCAGAGTGTTCCGGGCCATTAAGCAAGCTGTCGACGAGATCGCGGAAGCGCAGCTTCGCGTCTCGAAGAGTCAGATCGCATTTCGTCGGCGACGAGGTTTCGCGTACGTCTGGCGGCCCGCGCAGTACATCGACAGCGACGTTCCGGCGGTTCTTTCCATCGCCCTTGAGGAACTGCTGCATTCGCCTCGCTTCAAGGAGGTTGTGCACCCCTCTGCCAAAGTTTGGATGCACCACCTCGAGCTCCGTGAGCCTGCCCAGGTCGACGATGAGGTGAAGGACTGGCTTCGACGAGCTTACGATTCAGCCGGCTGATGCCTCGTAGGGTGTGTCCACGCCGGGTCGGACGATTCCGCCTCGTGCCTCGGGATCCTGCCTCGTCGCCTCAGTTCACCGCGTTCAGGAAACTACCGAGCGGAGGAGGATGAGACGAGGACCTTCCAAGTCGATCGTTCCAGATCATGCAACCTTCAGCGGCGTGATCGCGGCAACTGCATCACGCAATGCACGACGTTGTAAACGGAGCTCATAATTCGACTGGAGATTCATCCACAGCTCTTCAGAAGTACCGAAATATCGGGCAAGTCGGATTGCCGTATCTGCAGTAATTCCACGCTTACCGTGCACGATCTCATTGATCCGCCGCGGTGGCACACCGATCGAAACGGCCAGCTTGTTCTGGGTGATCCCGAATCCTCCGATGAAATCTTCCATCAGCACTTCGCCCGGGTGAACAGGCTCGATCCAGTCAGCCTCAGTGATAGTCGACGAGTTCGACATCTTCCGCACCTCCGTCACTCCACACAAAACAGATCCGCCATTGCGCATTGACCCGAATGCTCTGCTGCCCCCGGCGATCTCCTACAAGTTTTCTAATCGGTTTCCTGGAGGGATCCGAAGATCTTCCACATCTCTCGCAGCGTGGATCAGCTCGAGTTTTCTCAGCGCAGCGCGCTGCACGTTCCGGTCGACACCTTTGACATACTGTTCGCTCCAGATGAGTTCAGCGTTTTTGTTGCCGAACGATCTGATCACAAGGTCATTCTATAACGGATCACGTTAATAACGCTAGACGTTAAACCGCCATTCGCAGACGTCACCGTCCTGCATGATGTAGTCCTTGCCCTCCATGCGTGCTTTGCCCTTGGCGCGCGCCTCGGCGACCGAGCCGCACTCAACGAGGTCCGCGAAGGAGATGATCTCCCCCTTGATGAACCCCTTTTCGAAGTCAGTGTGGATCTCACCGGCAGCCTGGGGCGCGGTCGATCCCTTCTTGATGGTCCACGCGCGCGCCTCCTTCGGCCCCGCGGTGAGATAGGTCTGCAACCCGAGGGTGTCGAAACCAATGCGGGCGAGCTGATCGAGGCCGCTCTCCTCCTGACCGATCGAGGCAAGGAGCTCCGCAGCGTCGTCTGCGTCGAGCTCAACGAGCTCACTCTCGAGCTTCGCGTCGAGGAAGATCGCCTTGGCCGGAGCCACGAGCTCCGCGAGCTCTTCAAGCCGCGAGGGATCGCCGAGCACCCCCTCGTCGACGTTAAACACGTAGAGGAACGGTTTCGCGGTCAGCAGGCCAAGCTCTCGGATCGGCTCCAGGTCAACTCCCGAGAGTGAGAGCAACTTGCCCGCGTTGAGTGCTTCGACTGCGGACTTCGCCGTTGCCACAACCGCCGGGTCGACCTTCTTGTTCTTCAGCTCCTTCTCGTACCTGACGAGCACCCTTTCAAGCGTCTCGAGGTCGGCGAGGATGAGCTCAGTATTGATGGTCTCCATGTCGCTCGCAGGGTTCACACTGCCGTCGACGTGCACCACATCTGGATCCGAGAACCCGCGCACCACCTGAGCGATCGCGTCGGCTTCCCGGATGTTCGCGAGGAACTTGTTGCCGAGTCCCTCGCCCTCGCTCGCACCGCGCACGATCCCCGCGATATCCACGAAGCTCACCGGTGCCGGCAGGATCCGCTCCGATCCGAAGAGCTCCGCGAGCTGCTCGAGCCGCGGGTCGGGCAGGTTCACGACGCCGACGTTCGGTTCGATCGTCGCGAACGGGTAGTTCGCGGCGAGCGCGTCATTCTGCGTGAGCGCGTTAAAGAGGGTCGATTTGCCGACGTTTGGGAGCCCGACGATTCCGATTGTAAGTGCCACGAGGGATCAGTCTACCGCGCGCGTCGTGATCCCTGTCAGCGGTGTGTGCGACCCTGGAGGGGTGTCCGTAGATTTCACCGCGATCGATTTTGAAACCGCGAACAGTCATCCCTCGTCTGCGTGCGCGGTGGGGCTCGTGCGCGTACGCGACGGTTCTGTCGTGGAGCGTGCCGAGTGGCTCATCCGCCCGCCTGCGGGCCGCGACGCGTTCCTTCCGTTCAACATCAAGATCCACGGCATCACCCCGGACATGGTGGAGCAGTCGCGTGAGTGGGGCGAGCAGCTTGCCGAGCTGCGCGACTTCATCGGGCTCGATATCGCGGTCGCCCACAATGCGAGCTTCGACATGGGTGTCATCCGTGCGGCGTGCCTCGAAACCGTAAGCCCCACTCCGAAATTGAAGTACCTGTGCAGCGTGCAGGTGTCGCGAAAAACCTATGAGATTCCGTCGCACCGTTTGCCGCTCGCGGCCGCGGCCGCAGGATTTGCCGAGTTCGCGCACCACGATGCGCTCGCCGATGCGGAGGCGTGCGCCGCGATTATCAGCGATGCCGCGAAACGCCACGACGCAGACGATGTCACGACGCTCGCGAAGAAGATCGGGGTGCGGATCGGCCAGCTGAAGGCACTCCCCCTCAAACTGTGATGCCCCGCGACCCGCACTGTCCGAGGTACCCGCTACTCTCGGCGGCAACCCTTCCCCTCGAAAGATCTGGTGGAACATGACGATCCTGACGGTAGTTCTCCTCGCCGCAAACCTCCTGCTGCTCATCGCGGTACTGGTGACGGTGTTCATACGCACCGGAACCCATGGTGAGACAGCGGATGCCGACTCGCGGGCGGTCAGCGCCGAATTGCGGCAGGACCTCTCCGTGCAACGCACCGAACTCACGCACACCATCTCCGCGGGGCACCAGCAGCTCGATGAACGACTGCGCGCGGTGACAGCCGCGCAGAACGAGGAGTCCGCCCGTGAACGGGAGGATCGCCGCAGCGCGCAGATCGAGCAGCGCGAACTGCTCCAGCGGCAGCTGTCCGGGATCAGCGACCGCCTGCATGAGGGGTCTCAGGCTTCGCTGAAGTCGCAGTCGGAGCTGAAGGGGTCCGTTGAGAAGCGATTCGAGGAGCTGCGCGAAGCCAACGACGCGAAGCTTGAGCAGGTCCGCATCACCGTCGGCGAGAAACTCCAGGCGACACTGAAGACCTCGCTCGACGAGAATGCTCAGCGCATCCAAGAGCTCACGGAGACCCACGTCGCGAAGCAAGCGGATCTGCAGCGTACCCTGCGCGAAGAGCTCGAGAAGCTCCGGCAGGGCAACGAGGCGAAGCTCGAGAAGATGCGCGAGACGGTCGATGAGAAGCTCCAGGGCACGCTCGAACGCCGCCTCGGAGAGTCGTTCAAACTCGTCAGCGATCGACTCGAGCAGGTGCAGAAGGGGCTCGGCGAAATGCAGACGCTTGCCTCAGACGTCGGCGGTTTGAAGCGGGTTCTGACGAACGTGAAGAGCCGCGGCAGCTGGGGCGAGGTGCAACTCGCCCGACAACTCGAGGACATGCTGACGCCCGAGCAGTATTCGGAGAACGTGGCCATCCGACCCGGCTCGGCCGAGCGGGTAGAGTTCGCGATCAAGCTGCCCGGCCGGAGCGACGACGGCACGCCGGTGTGGCTCCCCATCGATTCGAAGTTTCCGCAGGAAGACTACGAGCGGTTGCTCGAGGCGCAAGAATCAGGCGAGAAGGAGCAGATCGAGGCAGCGAGCAAGACCGTCGAGCGGGTGATCCTCACCCAGGCCAAACTCATCCGCGACAAATACATCGAGCCACCGCACTCCACGGACTTCGCGATCATGTACCTTCCGACCGAGGGACTTTTCGCCGAGGTGATCCGCCGGCCAGGGCTCGCAAGCCGCTTACAGAACGAGTTCTCCGTCACAGTTGCGGGGCCGACCGTGCTCATGTCGCTGCTCAACAGCCTGCAGCTCGGGTTCCGCACACTCGCCATCGAGCGGCGCAGTTCAGAGGTGTGGCAGGTGCTCGCCGCTGCAAAGCTCGAGTTCCAAAAATACGGTCAAGTGTGGGAAAAGCTCGGAAAACAGCTCACCACGGTACAGAATACGGTCTCCGAGGCCGGCCGCCGCACCCGCGCGGTGGAGCGGAAACTGCGCGATGTGGAAACCCTCGAGATCACGGGCACCGACAGCGCCCATGACGCCATCGAAGACATCTTCACGGAGCTCGACGAGGTCGAAGAGGCGAGCCGCTAGTGGCGGCCTGACACCTCAGGCGACGGGCTCACTCCCAGCGGTTCGGGTCCATATCGCTCGTGATGTGCCGGATCGTGCCCGAGTGCGAGCGCATGACGATGCTCTCCGCACGTACGAACGGGCCGCGGCGCTGTACACCGTCGACGAAGTCCGCAGACGTAATGCCGGTCGCCACGAAATAGCAGTTGTCGCTCGCGACAAGATCGTCCGCCTCGAGCACGCGGTCCAGATCATGACCAGCGTCGATGGCCTTCTGCCGCTCCTCGTCATCATTCGGCCAGAGCCGGCCCTGAATCACGCCGCCGAGCGCCTTCACTGCACACGCCGTGATGATCCCTTCGGGGGTGCCGCCGATCCCTACGCACAAATCAATGCGGGAATCCCAACGTGCGGCATTCACGCCACCGGCGACATCGCCATCCATCAGCAGTCGAGTGCCCGCACCCGCCTCACGAATATCAGCGATCAGCTGCTCGTGGCGGGGCCGGTCGAGAACTGCGACACGAATGTCAGAAACATCGACGCGCTTCGCACGCGCGAGGTCGCGGATGTTGTCACCAATGGGCTTCCGAATGTCGACGATGCCCACCCCCTCAGGGCCGCAGACGAGCTTGTCCATGTAGAACACCGCCGACGGGTCGTACATCGATCCGCGATCCGCGACCGCGATGACCGAGAGTGCGCCCTGACGCCCCTCCGCTGTCAACCGGGTGCCGTCGATCGGGTCGACCGCAACATCACACTCCGCACCGTGGCCATTGCCCACAGCTTCACCGTTGTACAGCCACGGCGCGTCGTCCTTCTCGCCCTCGCCGATGACGACCGTGCCGTTCATGTTCACCGTCGAGAGGAAGCGACGCATCGCATCGACCGCGGCACCATCCGCTGCATTCTTGTCCCCGCGCCCGATCCACGGCGTCGCACGCATCGCGGCCGCTTCGGTCGCGCGCACGAGCTCCATCGCGAGGTTACGGTCGGGCTGCCATTCGCCGAGCGAAGAAGGTTCAGTCATGCCCCCAACCCTACCGCGTAGACTGATGCAGCGAAGGCGGTGGACGACCCGATCCGGCCGATCCGAAACGAACGACTAAGGAGCGCTCAATGCCTGTCGCAACCCCGGAACAGTACGCAGCGATGCTCGACACCGCAAAGGCTGGCGGATTCGCCTTCCCCGCGGTCAACGTGTCAAGCTCGCAGACCCTCAACGCAGCACTGCAAGGCTTCGCCGAGGCGGGTTCCGACGGCATCATCCAGGTGAGCTTCGGCGGAGCCGACTACTTCGCGGGCCATACGGTCACGAACCGCGCCGGCGGCGCGCTCGCCTTCGCGACCTTCGCCGAAGAGGTCGCGAAGGCCTACGACATCACAGTCGCCCTGCACACCGACCACTGCCCGAAGCAGCACCTCGACAGCTTCGTCCTGCCGCTCGTGGCCGCGAGTGAGGATCGCGTGAAGCGCGGCGGCCTCCCCTACTTCCAGTCCCACATGTGGGATGGCTCGGCGGTACCGCTCACCGAGAACCTCGACATCGCCAAGGAGCTGCTCCCCCGGCTCGCCGAGATCGGCATCATCCTCGAGGTCGAGATCGGCGTCGTCGGCGGCGAAGAAGACGGCATCAGCCACGAGATCAACGACCAGCTCTACACGACTCTCGAAGACGCCGTAGCGACGGTCGAGGCCCTCGGGTTCGGCGAGCAGGGCCGCTACCTGACTGCGCTCACCTTCGGTAACGTTCACGGCGTCTACAAGCCCGGCGGCGTGAAGCTGCGCCCAGAACTTCTCGCGGAGATCCAGTCGGGTCTGCAGGAGAAGTACGCCACCGGCGACAGGCCGCTCGATCTCGTCTTCCATGGCGGCTCAGGGTCAAGCGCAGAAGACATTGCGGAGGCCGTCTCGAACGGCGTCATCAAGATGAACATCGACACCGACACGCAGTATGCGTTCACTCGACCGGTCGTCGATTTCATGCTGAAGAACTACGACGAGGTGCTCAAAATCGACGGCGAAGTCGGCAACAAGAAGAAGTACGATCCACGCGCGTGGGGCAAGGTCGCCGAGAGCAGCATGGCCGACCGGATCGCCCTCGCCGCTGAGCAGCTCGGTTCCGCCGGGAAGTCGGTGAGTGCATAGTGCCCGAGGATCCTCAGCGGAATTCCCCCGATCCCTCGCGCCCGAAGCCGGAGTACGGCGAGTACGCCCCGGAGGGGTGGAGTTGGAAGCCCGAGACCGAAGCGGCCCCGACTGCAGGTGCGGCGCCGTCCGGTGCCCGCGAGGGATCCGGCCAGCTCACCGGCGTTCCGCACAATCTCGGCGTCGACGGAGGTACCGTTCCCGCCCAGCAGCAGCCGGCTCAACCCACTCACGCGCCGCAACCGCCGGCAGCTCCTGACGCGACCACGCCCCCGCAACCCGGTGCCCCCTACCGCGCCGGCGAGCCAACCTACCGGCCCGCACAGCAGCCCGCTTCGCGGCTCGGCGACCGCATCGTCACCATCGTGCTGCTCGTGCTCGGCGCAATCGGCGCACTGAATTTCGCGGCGTCACTCTACGGGCTCACCGGCACATTTTCCACGATCGCCGCCGCGCTCGACCTCGAAGGCTTCACCGTGCCTTCGAACGTGCAGACGATCGGCACCGTGGGCGCGCTCATCGTTCTGGCACTCTACGCGCTTACCCTCATCTACTCGATCCAGCGCATGCGCGGGCGGAAGATCACCTTCTGGGTTCCGCTCACCGCCGGCGTGATCGCCGCGATCGTCGCGTTCGCTTTCACCGCTATCGCGATGGCGCAGTCGCCCGAGTTACTCGAGGCCGCCTCTGACCCCGACGCGACCGCGAAGCTCCTCGACTACATGGCAGGTCTGGGCACCGCACCCTAACCAGGCCGCCCTGGGCTCCGCGTCCTCGCCGCACCGCGCTGAACTACGCGCCGCGCCGCGCTGAACTACGCAAGACGGGGGATCTCCGCTCTGCGTACCGCGATCCTAGGTTTACGGTACGCAGACGGGAGATCCCCCGTAGAGCAGAGAAACTGCTCGACAGAGAAGCCCACAGAGCAGAGAAACCAACAGTGTAAAGAATCCAGCAGCGCCGGCTCAGCGCACGCGGCCGCCGAGGGCGCGCGCATCGCGGTTCCCCGACGCGTCCTGCCTGAGCTCCTTCGGCAGGGAGAAAACGAGGTCTTCCTCCGCGGTGACAGTCGCTTCGACGTCCACATAACCGGCGTCGGCGAGGTCGTCGAGCAGTTCCTGCACGAGCACCTCGGGTACGGAGGCGCCGCTCGTCACTCCAACGGTGCGCACGCCGTCGAGCCACTCCTGCTTGACCTCGCTCGCGAAGTCGATGCGGTGGGCGATCTTCGCACCGTATTCAAGCGCGACCTCCTTGAGCCGCACGGAGTTCGACGAGTTCGACGAGCCCACAACAATTACGAGGTCCGCCTGCGGCGCGATCTGTTTGATCGCGACCTGGCGGTTCTGCGTCGCGTAGCAGATGTCGTCGCTCGGCGGGTCCTGCAGTTTCGGGAACCGCTCCCGCAGCCGGCGCACCGTTTCCATGGTCTCGTCGACGGAGAGCGTGGTCTGCGACAGCCAGACGAGGCGATCGGGATCCTCAACTTCGAGTGTGTCGACGTCGTCCGGAGAGTTCACGATCGTGATGTGGTCGGGCGCTTCACCCGCGGTACCCTCGACCTCTTCGTGCCCGGTGTGGCCGATGAGGAGGATCTCCATGTCTTGCTTCGCGAAGCGCACGGCCTCGCGGTGCACCTTCGTGACGAGCGGGCAGGTGGCGTCGATCGCGTGCAGGTGGCGATCGGAGGCGGCCTGCACGACCGCCGGCGAGACGCCGTGCGCCGAGAAGACGACGTTCGCGCCCTCGGGCACCTCGTCTACCTCCTCCACGAAGATCGCACCCATCTTTTCGAGGGTGTTGACGACGTGCACGTTGTGCACGATCTGCTTGCGCACGTATACGGGTGCGCCGTACCGGTCGAGGGCCTTCTCAACGGCCACGACCGCGCGGTCGACGCCTGCGCAGTATCCGCGCGGGGCGGCGAGCAGCACCTTCTTCGGGCCGTCGGTCGGGAGATCCTTGAGTCGGCCAACCTGTCGGCGCATGCGCGGCATCGCCAGGCTGACGACGGGGGCACCAATTGTTCGCGGGTCCCGCGGGGCAGTCGAAACCTCAGTCATGCCGCCGATCCTACCGCCCGAACCTCAATGAGCCCCGGGCGAGGGATCCCTCGCGGCCACGGACCTCGACCGGTAGCCGGCGCGGCATGTCGTCCGCCCGAACTAGGCTGGACCCCATGTCATCGTCACCCCAGACACCCGCTACCCGTGAGGCGCCCTGGCCCGTCGGGCTCATGAGTGAGAAGATCGCGGCGTGGATCGAGCGGCTCGGCACGGTGTGGATCGAGGGCGAGCTCACGCAGTGGCAGGTGCGCGGCGGTCACGTGTACGGGAAGCTCAAGGATCTTTCGCAGGACGCGACGGTGAGCATCACGGTGTGGCGTTCAGTGGCGCAGCGGCTGACGAGCGAGTTCTCGCAGGGCGACCGCGTGGTGGCGCTCGTGAAACCGAATTTTTGGGTGAAGGGCGGCAGCCTCACGGTGCAGGTGCTCGAACTCTCGCACGTGGGGCTCGGCGAGTTGCTGGAGCGGCTCGAACGTTTGCGCCGGCAGTTGCAGTCGGAGGGGCTGTTCGCGCCCGAGCGGAAGCGGGCGCTTCCCTTCTTGCCGGGCCTCATCGGCCTCGTGACGGGGCGCGACTCGGACGCTGAGAAAGATGTGGTGCGGAACGCGACACTCCGCTGGCCGGGCGTGCGATTCAAGATTCACTACGCCGCGGTGCAGGGCGACCGGGCCGCTTCGGAGGTCGCGGCGGGCATTGAGGCGCTCGACAGGGATCCCGAGGTCCACGTAATCGTCGTCGCGCGCGGGGGAGGCGACTTCCAGAACCTCTTGCCGTTCAGCGACGAGCTGGTCGTGCGTGCCGCCGCCGCCGCGACGACGCCGCTAGTAAGCGCGATCGGTCACGAGGCCGACCGCCCGCTGCTCGACGAAGTTGCGGACCTGCGCGCGTCGACCCCGACCGATGCGGCAAAGCGGATCGTGCCTGATGTCAGCGAGGAGCTCGCCGGGATCGACCAGGCGCGTGCCCGCCTGTCATCCCGCCTCGGGCAGCTGCTCGCGCACGAGACCGACCGCATCGCGCAGCTGCGCGACCGGCCCGTGCTGGCGCTGCCGGAACGCATCGTCGACGACCGCGCAGAGGAGCTCATCCGGTGGGTTGCGCGCGGCACTGAACTCGCCGAGCGCGGCATCCAGGACCGCGCGAGCGACCTCGAGCGCGCACGGTCACAGCTGCGCGCATTGTCACCAAGTTCGACCCTCGAGCGCGGGTATGCGATCGCGCAGCTTGCGAATGGCGAGGTGCTGAGGGATCCCTCGCAGGCACCTTCAGGCACCGCGCTCACGGTCGCGCTTTCCCGCGG
This sequence comes from Leucobacter sp., assembly GCA_041655455.1. GTDB lineage: Bacteria > Actinomycetota > Actinomycetes > Actinomycetales > Microbacteriaceae > Leucobacter. The sequence goes on from JBBAFK010000004.1 coordinate 57,435, forward strand.
CCGACTCGCCGCAACCTCCGCCGGCGAAGCATAAACGGCGATGATCTTGCCAGAAGCGCCGCGATAGACTGGTCCGCATGGCAGAATCCGCGAGCCGCGACCCCGCTGACCTCAACTATGAGGAGGCGCGCGACGAACTCATTCAGGTGGTGAGCCGACTCGAACAGGGCGGCACCCCTCTCGAGGAGTCGCTGCAGCTGTGGGAGCGGGGCGAAGCTCTCGCGGCACGCTGCGAGGAGTGGCTCCTCGGCGCACGGCAACGACTCGAGGCCGCCCGGCAGCGGTCGGACGCGGCGGGCGCCGACGGCGGAGGCGCTGCGTAGGAGATGGCGAAACGAAACAAACCCTCCCCGATCGTTGCGGAACTCGGGCGTCCGGAGACTCCGAGCGAGACCGCGGCACGTAAGGCGCGCGACAGCAGCCTGTACCGTCAGCGGAAGACGGTGAACAACCTCGTTTTCTCGCTGCTTGTGAGCCTCGGGCTCGTGCTCGTCATCGTGCTCATGGTGCCGCGCGGCGAGGGCGGCTTCGAGGACCACGCGGTAGAGGTCGCGCCGCTCGCGAGCGAAGCTTCTGCGGGTGCCGGCCGTACGCTCGCTGCCCCGGACGTGCCGGAGGCGTGGAAGGCGAAGCAGGCGCTGCTGCGCAAAAGCGACGGCGTCAACACCTGGCGTGTGAACTACACCACCGTCGACGAGGTCACCGGCCACGAGGCCTTCGCGAGTGTCGTCCAGGCGTTCACATCCGACGGTACACCGGTCGATGAAGACTGGATCGCCGAGGTACTCGAACAGCAGAGCCCGACCGGCGCCGAGCAGATCGGCGGGATCGACTGGATCGTCTACGACCACTCGGATCGCAGCGCCGATGAGGCGAACATGCTGTTCGGTCTCGCCGGCGAATGGGAGGGCGACACCGTGCTTGTCTACGGCACCGACACCCCCGCGACCATTCGCGTCTTGGCGGCTGCGGTCGCCGAATCGCTCGCAAATAAGGAGCACGAATGACCGCACCTCGCGTCACCCCGCAGCAGGCCTGGGAGACCTTCATCGCCGGCAACGAGCGGTTCATCCGCGGTGTGTCCAATCACCCCAATCAGGATGTCGGGCGGCGCACTGAACTCATCAACACCCAGGCTCCCGATGTGGCGCTGTTCGGCTGCTCGGATTCTCGTCTCGCGGCCGAGATCATCTTCGACTGCGGGCTGGGCGACCTCTTCATCGCCCGAAACATGGGCCACGTCGTCGCGGAGTCGATCACCGCGTCGATGGAGTACGCAGTCCTCGAACTCGGAACGTCACTCATCGTCGTGCTGGCGCACGACTCCTGCGGTGCCGTCGCGGCGGCAATTGAGCAGTCGGGACGCACACCCTCCGAGACGACGGCCTCCGTTGCGAGTACCCTCGCCCCGATCCGACCCTCGGTACAGCAGCTGTGGCACCGCGACCACCACGCCTCCCCCTACGTCGACCCCGCGGAAATCGACGCGAACGCCGTCGGCAGGCTCCACCTCAACGCCACCGTCAACGAGCTGCTGCGCGGCTCGCGGGCGATCAGCGACGCCGTCGACCGGGGCGAGCTCGGCATCGTCGGCTGCCAGTATCGGCTTGTCGAGGGCCGCGCCGTACCCTACACCTCGGTCGGGCCGCTCGACATCGAAACCACGCCGCTCGGCTGACACCCCGAACCCGTTGATCTCGCCCGCGCGAAGTCACGCCCGAGATCCCTCATCCATCATGACCACACCGACCCACATCCCCTCAAGCGAAGGAGCACCGTGACCGCAGAGATCGAGTACCGCATCGAGCACGACACCATGGGCGAGGTGCGCGTTCCGAAGAACGCGCTCTACTCCGCACAGACCCAGCGGGCCGTCGAGAACTTCCCGATCTCGGGTCAAGGCCTTGAGCCCGCGCAGATTGTGGCGCTCGCGCGCATCAAGCGTGCGGCCGCGATCGCGAACCGCGAGCTCGGCATCCTCGACGCACCGATCGCCGAGGCCATCGTCGCCGCGGCCGACGAAGTCATCGGTGGCGCGCACCACGACATGTTCCCGGTCGACACCTACCAGACCGGGTCTGGAACGTCGTCGAACATGAACATGAACGAGGTGCTCTCGAACCTCGCGACCCGCCACCTCGGTGCCCCCGTGCACCCGAACGATCACGTGAACGCTTCGCAGTCGTCAAACGACGTGTTCCCAACATCCGTGCACCTGGCCGTCACGGGCGCGCTCATCGAGCAGCTGAAGCCCGCGCTCGCCCACCTCGCCGAGGCACTCGAGACGAAGGCCGAGCTGTGGAAGGACGCGGTCAAGCCCGGCCGCACCCACCTCATGGATGCCACCCCCGTGACGCTCGGTCAGGAGTTCGGCGGCTACGCGGCGCAGATGCGCTACGCAATCGAGCGCGTCGATGCAGCGCTGCCCCGCGTCGCCGAGGTCCCGCAGGGCGGCACGGCCGTGGGCACCGGCATCAACACCCCGCTCGGGTTCCCCGAGAAGGTCATCGCCGAGATCGCGGCATCGAGTGGCCTGCCGATCACCGAGGCCCGCAACCACTTCGAGGCGCAGGCGAACCGTGACGGCCTCGTCGAGGCCTCGGGCGCGCTGCGCACCATTGCCGTGTCGCTGTCGAAGCTCACCGACGACATCCGGTGGATGGGTTCGGGCCCCAACACAGGCATCGGTGAACTCTTCATCCCCGACCTGCAGCCGGGCTCCTCGATCATGCCGGGCAAGGTGAACCCGGTGATCCCCGAGGCGGTGCTCATGGTGTGTGCGCGCGTCATCGGCAACGATGCGACGATCACATGGGGCGGCGCACGCGGCAACTTCGAACTCAACGTGATGATCCCGGTCATGGGCACCGCGCTGCTCGAGTCGATTCGCCTCCTGTCGAACGCCTGCCTCGTCCTGGCAGACAAGACTGTCGAGGGTCTCGAGGCGAACATCGAGCGTATGGCCACCCTCGCCGGCATGAGCCCGTCGACGGTCACCCCGCTGAACCGGCTGATCGGCTACGAGGCGGCCGCGAAGATCGCGAAGCACTCCGTCGCGGAGGGCATCACGGTGCGCGAGGCCGTCGTCGCTCTGGGCTACGTCGAGCGCGGCGAGGTCACCGAGGCTGACCTCGATAAGGCACTCGATCTCCTCTCGATGACCCACCCGGGCGTCGCGAAGTAACTCGCACTCAGAAGGGCCCCGACGTTTCGTTGCGTCGGGGCCCTCCTGCGTTGTGGGGCGGTGTTGGGGGCGGCGCCAGGATCCCTTTCTCCACTGTGCGGGGGATCTCGGCTCTGCGTACCAAGAACCGCGATTTCTGGTACGCAGAGCCGAGATCCCCCACGTTCGGGAGAAACGAATGCCCCTGGGGCCTACCACGGCCGCAACTAGGCTGAGAAGGCAGAAGAGGAAGAGGACGGCGAGGTAAGGAGTCCAGACGCAATGGAGTGGCATACCTGGTGGGGCACGCTCGCGGCGGTAGGGATCGCGCTGCTCGCGAACGTGACGGTCGCGATCGCGGTGCGGATCGCGGTCGCCCGATATACGGAACAGGAGAGCAGGTGGCTGCGCACACTCATCGTGCGGCTCCACCTGCGGTTCCAGGTAGTCGTCGCCATCGCGGCGTTCTGGGTTGCAGGCGGCCTCACGGCCCCGGCGGAACACTCCTGGTGGCCCGTCGTTTCGCACCTGTTTCTCATCGCCACGGTTGTCGCCGGCGCCTGGCTCCTGATGGGCCTGTCAACGTTCGGCATCGAACGCTTGCTGGCACGGCACGAGAACGATGACGAGAATCACCCTGAGGTGCGCCGCATGCGCACCCAATTGCAGGTGATTCACCGCCTCATGCTCGTACTGATTGCCGTACTCGCGATCGGTGTCGCGTTGTTCACATTCCCAATGGTCAGAGCGGTCGGTGCGAGCGTGCTGGCCTCCGCGGGCATCGTCAGTATCATCGCCGGGCTTGCCGCCCAGGCCACCCTCGGAAACCTCATTGCCGGAATTCAGCTGGCCTTCAGCGACTCGGTGCGCGTTGGTGACGTCGTCGTTGTCGAAGATGAGTGGGGCACGGTCGGTGAGATCACGCTCACCTATGTGGTGGTCAATATCTGGGATGAACGGCGGCTGATTCTCCCGTGCACCTACTTCGCGAACCAGCCATACGAGAACTGGACGCGCCGCAACGCACGCATTCTCGGCACCGTCTATCTGGACCTCGACTGGCGGGTGCCGATACAGCGAGTTCGGGAACAGTTCGGGGAAGTGCTTCACAGCTCCGAACTCTGGGACGGTCGCGCAAACAACATGCTCGTGACCGGCGCCGAGGGCGGTCTCGTCACCGTGCGCTTCCTCATTTCGGCTAAGGACTCTGATGCCCAGTGGGCGCTGAAGTGCTACGTTCGGGAGCAAATGATCTCCTGGTTGCAAGAGCATCACCCAGAGGCTCTCCCGACGTCGCGCGTGCTCATCTCACGGGCGGAGTAGCTATGGATTCACCGATACTCGACTACCTACGGGAAGTGCACGCCGAGCTCAGCGGCCTGACGGGCGGCACGGCCTACGACACGAGCCTCGGTGACGCTGCACACCCAGAAAATTTCGGTATTGCCCTCGCGACCGCCGATGGTTACGTATACGAGGTGGGCGCGACCGACCGCGAATTCTCGCTGCAGTCACTGTCGAAGCCGCTCAGTTACGGTTTGGCACTTGCGGATCTCGGCGCAGAGGTGGTGGACAGCAAAGTCGACGTCGAACCTTCAGGTGAAGCGTTCAACGAGCTGTCCTTGGACGAGGGGTCAGGCAAGCCCACCAATGCGATGATCAACGCCGGGGCCCTCGCAGTCTCCTCCCTCATCAAGGGTTCGGGCGGCCGATCCGCTATCCGGCGTATCGAGGAGCACTACTCCCTGTACGCCGCTCGAGCTCTTCGAAGCAACGGCAGCGTCTACCGGGCGGAGCTCGCCCGCAGCCACCGTAACCATGGAATCGCGTACCTGCTCGCGTCCGGAGGCATCATCGAGGGCGACCCGACCCGGGCACTCGAGACCTATCTCCGGCAGTGCTCCGTCCAGGTGTCCTGCTATGACCTCTCGATCATCGCCGCGACGCTCGCAAACGGGGGCACCAACCCTCTCACCGGGGTCGAAGTACTCCCCGCGGACGAGGTCGAGCGGGTACTTTCGGTCATGCTCACCTCCGGAATGTACGATGACGCCGGCGACTGGGTGGCGAGCGTTGGCATGCCTGCCAAGTCCGGCGTTGGCGGTGGGATCATGGCGGTTCTCCCTGGCCAGGCAGGGCTTGCGGTCTTTTCACCACCGCTCGATCGTCACGGGAACAGCCTGCGCGGGGTCGCCGCGTGCCGCAAGGTTTCCTTTGATCTCGGAATGCACTTTGTGCGCGCGGCAAGAAGTGGTCAGTCGGCAATCATCTCGAACCGCACGATTGATCGAGAACCCTCAAGCACGCGGCGCACCGACGACGCGCAAGAGACCCTGCGAGAGCATGGCCACCGCGCCGCCGTAGTGAAACTCACCGGCGATCTCGTCTTCGCCGGCACTGAATCCGTGGTGCGGGAATTGACCAGCCTGCCCGATGACGTCGAGTTCGTCGTCATCGATGTTCGCAGGGTGACGGAGGTCAGTCGGCTCGCCGCACGAATGCTCGTCGAGACCCAACAGCGTCTTGCTGAAGCACATCGCACCCTCGTGCTCGTTGATCCCGACGAAGTTCTCGCAGCGGTCTTTGATGACGAGGGCCCGCGACGTTTTGATACACGCGATCAAGCGGTCACTCACTGCGAAAACCGCCTCCTGCAACGCTACGGTTCGGCTGATTCTTCACCGGCTGCGGTTCCCGCACTCGCCTCTCCTGTACTGTCGATGCTCGACGAAGCTGACACCGAGGAGCTCGTCGCGCTGATGGAGCATCAGGTGTTCGAAGACGGTGACATCGTGAGGCGCGTCGGGCAGCGTTTTGGCGGCGTATTCTTCATCCTCTCCGGCAACGTCAATATTCTTGCGACCGACACGGACGGAACGCGAGTGAAGCTCAGCAAGCTCAGCGCGGGCATGACGTTCGGCGATCTCGCCCTCGGTGACGACGACCGGCAGGAGACCACTGCGAAGGCCGTAGGTCGGCTCGAAGTGATGGTGCTGAGTGCCGAAAGCATCGACCGTCTCGAGCGCGAGGATGCCCCGCTGGCCGTGCGATTATGGCGAGCATTAGCACGTGACGCATACTTCAGAATGGACATCGACGCTCGCTCTCAGGCAGCCCGTCTTCTGCGTTGACGACACGGCAGGATGTGCCCTCTGCAGTGAAACCTCCTATGGTGAAGGGGGTAAGTTCACGCAGCAAACGTGATTTCAGCTTTCGAGAGGAAACGGAAAACCGGCTATCGACTTCATCGATTTCCTGATCAGACGCAGTGACGACATGCTCGAAATGGGCATTGGACACGCCTCGGTTGTCGGGCTCTCCGTACTCTTTGCATCGATCATTGGCATCGCCCTCGGGTTCGTAACCTATCGAAACTCCAGGGCGCGAGAGTTCGTATTGGCACTCACCGGAGCAATGCTCACAATCCCGTCTTTTGCGCTCTTCATTCTGCTCCTTGGACCGCTCGGCCTCGGCGCGAAGCCGGTCGTCGTCGCGTTGACCATGTATGGGCTGATGCCCATTGTGCGGAACACTGTCGCGGGTTTGAACAGTGTCGATCCTGCCGTCATCGAGTCAGCCCGAGGTGTCGGGCTCAACCGGTGGCAGCGGCTACTGCGCATCGAACTTCCGCTCGCGTGGCCGGTGATCATCACCGGCATACGCGTCACCACGCTCACACTGCTTGGCATTGCCGCAATTGGCGCAATTGTGAATGGTCCGGGCTACGGCGAATTCATCTTCACGGGCCTCGCCCGCGTTGGTACACCGGTCGCCGTGAATCTCGTTTTGGCGGGCACGCTTGGGGTCATCATTCTCGCGATCATCTTCGACGCGCTGTTCTACGCGGTTCGCCGACTCACCACGTCCAAAGGAATCCGATGACTGACGCAACCCAGCACAGCGAAGACGTAATGATCCGCCTGGAGGGCATCACCAAACGCTACCCTGGCCAGCAGCGCGACGCCGTGGAGAGCCTGGACCTGAACATCCGACGTGGTGAAATCGTCGTGTTCGTCGGCCCTTCGGGCTGCGGCAAGACCACCACGATGAAGATGATCAATCGAATCATCGAGCCGAGCTCGGGCCGCATCTTGATCGATGGCGAGGATGTCACAAAGAGCAACCCCGACCAACTTCGTCGGCGCATCGGCTACGTGATCCAGCAGATCGGGCTGTTCCCGCACATGACCATCGGCGAGAACATCGCCACCGTGCCAAAGCTGCTCGGTTGGAAGAAGGAACGCATCAACGCCCGGGTCGATGAGCTGCTCGAGGTGGTCGGCATGCCAGCCGCAGAATACCGAGACCGGTACCCGAAGCAGCTTTCGGGCGGGCAGCAACAGCGCATCGGCGTAGCTCGGGCGCTCGGCGCCGACCCCGATGTTCTACTCATGGACGAGCCGTTCGGTGCGATCGATCCGATCACCCGCGATCGGCTGCAGAACGAACTGCTTCGGCTGCAGGGCGAGCTCCGAAAGACCATTGTCTTCGTCACTCACGACATTGACGAGGCGATCAAGCTTGGTGACCGGATCGTGATTCTCCAGGAGGGATCGCGCATCGCGCAGTACGATACTCCCGAGCAGATTCTCACCGCTCCCGCCAACGACTTCGTGGTCGATTTCGTTGGCCGCGGAGCTTCACTCAAGCGTCTGAATCTCACGCACGTTTCCGAGATCCCGCTGCGTGAGTGGCCGACGGTTGCGTCCGAAGAATCGCCCGAGGTCGCCCTCGAGCTGCTGCGCTCCGTGCCGGAGGGCGCTCTGCTCGTGCTCGATGACTCGGGTCTCCCGTCGCGATGGGTGACCGGCAGCGACCTCAAACGCGGGGTAGGAAAGCGACTGACGGAACTCGGGGTGACCGCTACCAACACCGTCGACCCCCGTTCGACCCTCGCCGACGTGCTCAACGAGCTGATCACCGCCCGCTATAGCGCAATCGCGGTGGTTGACCGCGCCGGCGGTTACCTGGGGGTCGCGGATTTTGAACAGATCCATGAGGCGATCAGGGCCATGCGAGCCGTTGCGCGCGACGAGATGCGCGCAACACTCGGAGGCGAGACATGAGCAACGCCCTCGCAGCACAGAGTTCCAGCAGTATTGGCGGCGCGCCGCGCAGATCATTCGCGCGGTACCTGACGATGCCGCTGATTCTCGCGGCCGTCTGCCTCGCGCTCTTCTTGTACGTGTCCAGCCAGTCACTCGACACGATCGAGGCACGTGCCCTCGCGCCTGATCGGCTCCGCACCGCGATCCAGCAGCACATCGCCCTCGCCGCGGTGTCGACATTTTTCACCCTGATCATTGCCGTGCCGCTCGGAGTTCTCTTGAGCCGGCGCTTCACCCACGCGTTCCGGCCCTACCTCATCACGCTGCTCACGCTCGGACAGGCGGTGCCAACAATCGCGATTCTGGTGCTGCTCGCAGTCGCGTTCCTCTTTATCGGTTTCGAAGCGGCGATCGTCGGGCTCGTACTCTACGCGATCGTACCCGTGCTGCTGAACACGATTGTCGGGCTCGAGCAGGTCGACCCCTCGGTGCTCGAAGCCGGCCGCGGAATGGGGATGTCGCGGTTTACGGTGCTCGGGCGCATCGAACTTCCGCTCGCCGTGCCGGTGATTCTCGCGGGGGTGCGCACGGCCCTCGTCATCAACGTTGGTACCGCCACACTTGCAACCTATATCAACGCTGGAGGGCTCGGTGACATCATCGTCGCTGGCCTCTCGACGAACCGGTTCATCGTGCAACTTGTCGGTGCCGTACTCACGGCCGTACTCGCACTCACGATCGATTACATTGCCGGGATCGCCGAGGATCTCCTGCGCCCGCGCGGACTCTGAAGAACGCGCGGCGGTGCGTCGTGTTTCGATATCGCACCACCCTTGGACTTCAACCGCTTCCAACCAGAAGGAGAAGATGAATGAAGATATCCCGTAAGAGGACCGCGGTCGCCGCGGCCGGTCTGGGCCTTGCCCTCGCACTCACCGCCTGCAGCGGCGGCGGCTCTGAAGCTCCCGCGGGTGACGGTGAGCTTTCTGGCGCTTCTCTCACCGTCGGTTCCAAGGAGTTCACCGAATCTCACATCCTCGGACAGATCGCGATTCTCGCGCTCGAGAATGCGGGTGCCGACGTCGCTGACCAGACCGGCATCTCAGGCAGTGCAACCGTGCGCGAGGCGCTCGAGACCGGCGAAATCGATCTGTACTGGGAGTACACCGGCACCTCGTGGGTGAACTATCTCGGCAATACGACCGACGAGCTTCCCGATGACCTCTTCGCTGCGATCAGCGAAGAGGATGCGGTCAACGGCATCGCATACCTCGAACCAGCCAACTTTGAGAATTCATACCGCATCGCTGTGAAGTCGGAGTTCGCGGACGAGCACGGCATCGCAACAATGAGTGATGCCGCTGAATTCATTGCGGCGAACCCCGGAGAGGCAAGCATCTGCGCGGCGAGCGAATTCATTGCGCGTGACGATGGGCTCCCGGGTCTCGAAGCCGCATACGACACTGCGTTCACACCGGTCGTCGAGCTCGACCTCAACCTCATCTACACGCAGGTCGGAGAATCGTGCAACTTTGGTGAGGTCTTCTCAACTGATGCCCGCATCATCTCGAACGATTTGACAGTTCTCGAGGACGACGAGAAGTTCTTCGTGGAGTACGCCGGACTCGTCACGCTGCGTCTCGACACCCTTGAGGAGCACCCCGTCATCGCCGATATCTTCGCGCCGATCAGCGGGGCACTTACAAACGATGTCATGACCGAGCTCAACGGCCAGGTCGACAACGACGGTGAAGAGCCGCGCGACGTTGCGGAGACGTGGCTCCGCGACAACGGGTTCATCGGCTAAGCCGGTTCGTGAGGGGCCGGATCCGCGGTATTCCAGCGGATCCGGCCCCTCACGGCCGAGTTACGCCTCGGCGAAGCGGCCGACATTGCGCTCGGGGTCGATCCCGGGAAGCGCCTCCGCAAATATTCGATAGTACGCAAGCTCCTCGCGTGTGCGCAGAGGCGGATCGATCTGATTGGCCTCCCGCGACAGGTCTGCGTCCGTGCACAGCTCCTCATAGTGCTCTCGAAGAACAACATTCATGCCCGTTCCCTGGCCGAACTGCTCTTTCCGCCGCCACAGCACCGAATCCGGCAACCAGCCGTTGAATGCGCGCCGCAGCAGCCACTTCGCCGGACGCGCATCGCGCAGCATCTTCCACTCGGGAGGCAGCGCCATCGCGAGTTCCACAAAATCGACGTCGAGAAACGGCATCCGCGGTTCGATGCCGTACGCGCCAGCGACTCGGTCGACGCGTTGCAGGCCACCGATGTGCATGCCGGCCAGCGTCTCCACAAGCTCTTCGTGCAGTTCAGCGCCGGACTCGTGCCGTTCGAAATGCGTATATCCTGCGAAGAGCTCGTCCGCCCCTTCTCCTGCGAGCACGACTCCGACCTGCTCTGCCGCGAGCTCAGCAACCAGACGATGCGGCACGGCGCTGTGCACGAGCGTCGGGTCGAATGACTCGAGCTGGGAAATCACCTGCGGCACCAACTCGATGGCATCGGCCGCCGTATAGACGAGTTCGTGGTGATCTGTTCCGACGAACTCCGCAACTTCCCGCGCGGCGAGGAGATCCCTACTCCCCGCCATCCCCACGGCGAAGGTCGGAACGGTGACGCCCCGCTCACGCAATGCCTTCGCAGCGATCGCTGTGATAATGCTTGAGTCGACGCCGCCCGAGAGGAGGACCCCGATCGGCACCTGCGCGTCAAGGTTCTCGGTGACCGCACGAATCAGCGTCTCACGAAGCGCATCGAACACCCACGCCGGTGGATCCTCACGAGGGTCTCGGGTTTTCAGCAGCACCGGCCCGGTGCCGGGCATGCCCGGCCCCTCCTGCAAGCCGCCGTGGGGAGTCCAGAGGTGCCCCGGCGGGAATGGTTCGACGCGCGACCGCCACTCTCCTTCGAACGACTTGAGCTCAGACGCGAACAGCGTTGTGTCTCCGTGTCGGGCCCAGTAGAGAGGTGCGATGCCGAGTGCGTCGCGGGCAACCGTGAAGTCTCCGTCGGTATCGGCCACCACCAACGCGAATGCACCCCAGAGCTTCTCGAACGCGGCATTTCCCTGCAACCGGTAGAGCCGCAACGCGGCCTCGAAATCAGAGACTGCCGACTCCGCGGATCCCTCGCCCTCATCGAGCTCTGCGAGCACACGCCGGTGATTGTAAATGTGCCCGTCACCGACGAGGCTCGTTGTGACCGCATTGCCGGAGATCTCAGTGATCGGGTCAACTTCTGGTGTGATGATCGCGAGACGCTGAGTGCCGAGCCACCAGGAGCTGTGCTCTCGCGTTGCGTGCCCGTCGGGCCCGCGGTGCTGCATCCGCGCGAGCATGCGCAGCCCCAGGTCCGTATCGAATGGTCCGTGTGCAGCGACGATCGCCGACATGCCGGATCACAACCCCTCTGCGCCGTTTCAGGGTGCGGGCGCGCGACTCAGCCTACTCGACTGCCACTCACTCCCCCAGCAGCTGGGTGACGAGCGCGGCAATGTCGCTGCGCTCGGAGCGGGTGAGCGTGACGTGGCCGAAAATACGGTGCCCCTTCAGCTTCTCGATCACCGCGGCGATGCCGTCGTAGCGACCCACCCGCAGGTTGTCGCGCTGCGCGACGTCGTGAGTGAGCACGACGCGGGAGTTCTGGCCGATGCGCGAGAGCATCGTCAGGAGCACCCCGCGCTCGAGCGATTGCGCCTCGTCCACGATCACGAAGGCGTCGTGCAGGGATCGGCCACGGATGTGGGTGAGGGGCAGCACTTCAATGAGATCCCTCGCGAGCACCTCATCGAGCACGTTCTCGGAGACGATCGACCCGAGTGTGTCGAAAACTGCCTGCGCCCAGGGGCCCATCTTCTCCTCGCGGTCGCCCGGCAGGTAACCGAGCTCCTGCCCGCCGACGGCGTAGAGGGGTCGGAACACCATGATCTTGCGGTGCTGTCCGCGCTCGAGCACCGCTTCGAGCCCGGCGGCGAGCGCGAGCGCTGACTTGCCGGTGCCGGCGTTGCCGCCGAGGGAGACGATGCCGACCTGCGGGTCGAGCAGCAGGTCGATCGCGAGGCGCTGTTCTGCGCTGCGTCCGGTGAGCCCGAAGATTTCTCGGTCGCCGCGCACGAGACGGAGGGATCGCTCGCCGTCGACGCGGCCGAGTGCCGAGCCGCGCGGGGAGGTGAGCACGAGGCCCGTGCCGCGGGGCAGCTCGGCGACGGCGTCGATGTCGCTGAGCCGGTCCTCCTCCCAGAGCTCTTGCATTTCTGTTTCGAGAAGGTCCACCTCCGCGGTGCCGGTGTAGGCGTCGTCGGCGGCGAGTTCTGCGCGGTATTCCTCGGAGCCGAGCCCGAGAGCTGCGGCCTTGAGGCGCATCGGCAGGTCCTTCGACACGACGGTGACGTCGAGGCCCTCCGAGGCAAGGTTTTGTGCGACCGCGAGGATGCGCGTGTCGTTGTCGCCGAGGCGCATGCCGCTCGGCAGCCCTTCGATGCTCGAGTGGTTGAGTTCGACGCGGAGTGTTCCGCCGGTCTCGCCGACGGGTACGGGGAAGTCGAGACGCAGATGCCGTTCGCGGAGTTCGTCGAGGTGGCGTAGTGCACGGCGCGCGAAATACCCGATCTCGAGATCTTGACGCTTCTTCTCGAGTTCCATGAGCACGACGACGGGCAGCACGACCGAGTGCTCGGCGAACCGGAAGAGCGCCGAGGGATCGCTGAGGAGCACCGAGGTGTCGAGGACGTAGGTGCGGAGTCCGTCGCGGGATCCCGCGATCGACTCGTGTTCGCCTGCGAGTTCGGTGCGCCCGTGGGCGTCCGTGGGCGAGGATGTTGCGGGGTGATGCATCTCGGGCACTGTGGCTCCTTCTCGCGTGCCGGGGCCCCTGCGTGACACCGAAGCCCTGGCGGCTTCAGCGGATCGGCCTTCGCGAGTTGCGCCTCGCTTGAGCCGCCCGCCACCGGGCACCCTGCCCGGTGCTTCACACGCTACGCCTCCCTGATTCGCTTGCGCGACGCGACACGCGTGTGCCGAAATGAACGTTCGATGACGGCGCGGTGACCGGGGCTCGGCGTCGCCGAAACCACCGGGAAACAGGGTGGTAACACCGTGCGCAGTAGAATGACCGAGTCGGAATCGATCGAGGGAGGGGTCGGAATGCTACTCCTCTGCCTGGCCGATCGCAGTCCGACCGAGTCGCTTCCGGCGCTCGATCTGCTCCCGCACGAGTTGCACACCTCGCCACTGTCGCTGCGGGTGCCAGAATCCATGACGGCGCGGTTCGACGCAATCATCGTCGACGGCACGCTCGATGCGCGCCGGGCGCGAGCCGCTTGTATGTCGCTGGCGGGGTGCGGCGACGCTCCTCGCGCGGTGATCCTGCCGGAGGTTGCGCTCACGGCGCTCACCCCGGACTGGGCGGTGAGTGAGCTGCTGTTGCCCGCGGCGAGCCCCGCCGAGGTTGAGGCACGATTGCGGCTGCTCGAGCGCCGGATTGAAGCGGAGGAGGATTCGAGCGTGCAGGCGGCGGGCGTGGTGATCGACGAGTCGAACTTCATCGCGCGCGTGCACGGGCGCACGCTCGATCTCACGTACAAGGAATTCGAGCTGCTGCACTTTCTTGCCGCGAACCCGGGCCGAGTGTTCACGCGCGAGCAGCTGCTCGGCGATGTGTGGGGCACGGACTACTTCGGTGGTACGCGCACGGTCGACGTGCATGTGCGGCGTCTGCGTGCGAAGCTGGGCGAGCATGAGGCGCTGATCAGCACGGTGCGCGGCGTGGGGTACGGGTTCGCTCGCGGCCGTGCGGTCGACGATGACGGATTGCGATGACAGGGGTCACGAGTGAGTGCGATGAGGGGAAGCGGTGGAACAGCTCGGCGTAGTGCGTGAGGCGAGGGATCCGGAGTCGCTCGACGCGGCGCGCGAGCTGATCCGCGACGCGGAGCGGGTCGATGGACGCCCGCCCGTCTCGGACCAGGCGATGGTCGCGGTCGTACAGGGGCAGCGGGAGATGCGACTCTACCGCGTGGATGCGCGCACGGTCGCCGTCGGCATTCTCGGCGAGGGTGAGGTCGACCTCGTCGTGGCCCCCGACGCGCGTCGACGAGGCACAGGTTCGGCCGTGCTCGCGGATCTCATCGACGGTGTGCCGGGCGAACTGCGCGCCTGGTCGCACGGCGAGAACCCGGCGGCCGACGCGCTGCTTCAGGCCGCGGGGTTCACGCCGGTGCGCTCGCTCTTCCGGATGGCGCTCGATCCCTCGCTACTGCCTGTGGACGGTCGTGAGCCCGCCGCGGTGCCGCTCCCTGCGGGGTACAACCTGCGAACGTTTGACGCCGCGCGGGAGTCCGATTCGGCGGACTGGGTGCGCGTGAACGCCGCGGCGTTCGCGACGCACCCCGAGCAGGGTCGAATTACCGAGGCGGACTTCGCGCTCATGCGCGAGGAGCCCTGGTTCGATGCGGCCGACCTGTTCATGCTCACGGGCCCTTCGGGGCTCGCCGGTTACACGTGGGTGAAGACGGTGCGGGGCGAGGGATCGGCGCCCGCCGTCGAGCTCTACGCGATCGGCGTCGATCCCTCGCACGCGGGTCGCGGCCTCGGCAGGGCGCTGCTCGACGTGACGCTCGCACGCATGGCGAAGCACGGACCGACGCGCGTCGATCTGTACGTCGATGGCGAGAACGAGCGCGCGGTGGACCTGTACTTGCGCGCGGGGTTCACCATCGATTCACGAAGCCGTCAGTGGCTGCGTATCGCCGAAGGTAGGGCGAGTGCCAGAATGGACGCATGAGCGAAGTAACCCGCGACCTCGGCGACGAGCCGCTGCCCGCTGACCGCTACATCGACCGCGAGTTGAGCTGGCTCGCGTTCAACCAGCGCGTGCTGGAACTCGCCGAGGATCCTGACGTGCCGCTGCTCGAGCGGGCGAACTTCCTCGCGATCTTCGCCTCGAACCTCGACGAGTTCTTCATGGTTCGTGTCGCGGGCTTGAAGCGCCGCATTGTGACGGGTCTCGCCGTGCCGACGAACGTGGGCCGCTCGCCCGTCGATGTACTCTCCGACATCAACGCGATGGCGTACGAACTGCAGGTGCGTCACGCGCGCTGCTTCGCGGAGCAGATCAAGCCGGAGCTTGCCGAGGCGGGCGTGAAGATCGTCGACTGGGATCAGCTCGATGACGCGGACCGGGCGATCCTCACCGACTATTACGAGCAGAAGATCTATCCCATACTCATGCCGCTCGCGGTCGATCCGGGTCACCCGTTCCCCTACATTTCGGGGCGCGCGCTGAACATGTCGATCCGGGTGCGCAACCCGCGTAGCGACAAGGTGGAGTTCGCGCGGCTCAAGGTGCCCCACCTCATTTCGCGGTATGTGCGTGTGGACCGCCGGGAGGGGTTCGATCACGTGCGCTATATCGCGCTCGAGGAGCTCATTGCGAATCAGCTCGACGGGCTCTTCCCCGGCATGGAGGTGCTCGACCATCACGTTTTCCGTGTGACGCGGAACGAGGACGTGGAGATCGAGGAGGATGAGACGGAGAACCTCATCCAGGCGCTCGAGCAGGAGCTGCTGCGGCGACGCTTCGGCCCCCCGATTCGCCTCGAGATCTCCGACGACATGGACGATGCGACGCTTGAGTTGCTCGTGAGCGAGTTCGACATCGACGAAGAGCAGGTGTACACGCTGCCCGCCCCGCTCGACCTCAGCGGACTCTTCGCAATCTCGGGGCTGCCGCGCGCCGATCTCAAGTATCAGCCGCACATCCCGGTGACGGCGTCGGCGTTCCGCCCGAGCTCCCCGAGCGAGCAGCCCGACATCTTCAGCGCGATCGCGCGTCGCGAGGTGCTCGTCCACCACCCGTACGAGTCGTTCTCCACGAGCGTGCAGGCCTTCGTCGAGCAGGCGGCGACCGACCCGAACGTGCTCGCGATCAAGCAGACCCTGTACCGCACATCGGGCGACAGCCCGATCGTCGCTGCGCTCATCAAGGCGGCCGAGGCGGGCAAGCAGGTGCTCGCACTCGTCGAGGTGAAGGCACGCTTCGACGAGCAGGCGAACATCAGCTGGGCGCGCAAGCTCGAGCAGGCCGGCGTGCACGTCGTGTACGGTCTCGTCGGGCTCAAAACCCACTGCAAGCTCGTGCACGTCATCCGCGAGGAACAGGGCCGTCTCGTACACTACGGCCATATCGGCACGGGCAACTACAACCCGAAGACAAGCCGCATCTACGAGGATTTCGGTCTCTTCACCTCGTCGCCCGAGGTCGGCCGCGACATGACGAAGCTGTTCAATGTGCTGTCCGGCTACGCCATCGAGACGAACTACGACCGCCTGCTCGTCGCACCGGAGGGGCTCCGCACGGGGCTGCTGGACCGCATCGAGCGCGAGGCCGAGCATGCGCGGGCCGGGCGCCCGGCCCGCATCCGGTTGAAGGCGAACTCCATGGTGGACGAGCAGATCATTGACGCCCTGTACCGTGCGAGCCAGGCCGGCGTGCAGGTGGACATCTGGATTCGCGGTATCTGCTCCATCCGCGCCGGCGTGCCGGGCCTGTCGGAGAATGTCCGGGTGCGGTCGGTGCTCGGCCGCTACCTCGAGCATTCACGGATCTACGCGTTCGAGAACAACGGCGAGCCCGAGGTGTACATCGGCAGCGCGGATCTCATGCACCGGAACCTCGACCGTCGTATCGAGGTGCTCGCCCGTATTGAGGATCGGGAGCACCTCGCCCGCATCGACCGCTTCTTCGGGTTCGGGTTCAGCGACGAGGTGTCGTCGTGGCGGATGCTGCCCGACGGCTCGTGGGAGCGCCGCACGGAGGGTCCGAACGGCGAGAAGCTGCCGGACCTGCAGGACCTCGTGATGATCGACCGCACGGAAGCCCGTGCGCGGAGAGCACGTTGAGCCGTGAGCTGCTCGCGGCCGGCACAGTGTGCTGGCGCCGCGTGCCCACCCGCGACGGCGGTGAGGCGCTCATGGTGCTACTCATCCACCGTACGAAGCAGCGCGACGTCTCCTTCCCGAAAGGCAAACTCGATCCCGGCGAGAGCATGCCGCAGGCCGCCGTCCGCGAAACCCTCGAGGAGACGGGCCTCAACATCGACCTGGGGGTGAACCTCGGCACGGTCCATTACGCGCTGCCGAACGGTGGCGAGAAGACCGTGCAGTACTGGGCGGCCGAAGTCCTGGAGGACACCGTCCACGCCTCCGTCTTCGTGCCGAATCAGGAGGTCGACGGGCTCGAGTGGGTGCCGCTCGAGAAGGCCCGCAAGCGGCTGAGCTACGAGGCCGACCGCGAGATTCTCGACGTGTTCCGGCAGCTCGTCGACCGCGACGCTGCAGAGACGTTCTCTGTGATCCTGCTGCGCCACGCCAAGGCGGAGCCGCGGGGCGACACGAACCCCGTCGACCGGCTCCGACCGCTCGCCGACCGCGGCGAAGACCAGGCGGAAACGCTCGTGCCGACCCTCGCGGCGTTCGGCCCCCAGCGCATCCTCTCGTCGAACGCGGAACGCTGCATGCGCACGGTCACACCGATCGCACAGCACCTCCATAAGACGCTGCGCGTGCAGGAGGGCCTGAGTCAGGAGGCGTGGGATCGTGGGGAGACCGATGATCTCCGCCGCAGCATCGGGAAGGTCGTTCGCAAAGCGAAGAACACGATCATCTGCACCCACCGCCCGGTGCTCCCGGATGCGGTGAGGGAACTCGCCCTGGCAACGGGGAGCCTGCCGGGCCCCTACCTGCGCAAGGCGGCGGATCTCCCGCCGGGCGGGTTCTCCGTCTTCCACTTCTCGCGCCGCCACCCGGGCGCCGGCATTCTCGGGGTCGAAACCTATCCGATCGTGCACGACGCCTGAGGGCGAGGGATCCCTACTCCTGGCTGATCAGCCACTCGTGCGCGCCCGCCTCCGCCGCGCCGCGGGCATCGACCGTCGCGCGAGTGCGTTCGCGCACGCCGGCGTCGAACTCCTCCGACTGGCAGACGCCCTGCGGTTGGTCGGACGCAACCGAACACCACTTGTAGCCGCCGTTTTGTGAGTTCGTCGCCGCCACCCACGCGAGATCGTTCGAGGTCCAGCTGCCGTCCTCCTGCTTCGCGAACTGCACGCGGGTGAGCAGGAACTCGTTGTTCACCTGGCGCTCGGGCGGCGCGCTCTCGCTGATGAAGTTGCCGGTGCCGTAGAGGATCCAGTTGCCGTTGTAGTTCTCGATGGGCTGGATGGAGTGGGTGTGGTGCTGGTAGACGAAGTCGAACAGTCCGCTGTCGTGCAGCTGGCGGGCAAGCTCGACCTGCCCCCCGGTCGGCTCCGTCCAGTACTCTTCGCCGACGTGCTGCACACCGATCACGATCTCAGCGCCCATGTCGCGGGCCGTCTGCGCCTTCGCAATTGCGCGCTCCGGGTCGACGCGCGGTTCCTCTTCACGGTAGTCGACCTGCCACCAGTGCTCGTTGTAGTTGCCGTTGATCGAGAACGTCGACGTGATCACCGCGATCTTCACGCCGTTCGCCTCGACGATCAGCGGAACGTCACGGTCGGCTTCGGCGCGGTAGGTGCCGGTGTGGGCGATACCCACCTCATCGAGCTTGTCGAGTGTGCGCAGCAGGCCCTCGGTGCCCATGTCGACACTGTGGTTCGAGGCGGTCGTGCACACGTCGAAGCCGATCGCCTTGGCGGTGTCGGCAAGCTCGGGTGGAGTGCTGAACAGCGGGTACCCGGCGTACGGGCCGCCGACGGGTGCGAGCGGAGTCTCCATCTGGCAGATGGCGAGATCCGAGCGGTCGAGATAGGGTTTGGCGCCCTCGAGGAGCGGCATGAAATCGAAGTTCTGGCCAGCCTCGTTCGTCGGAATCGCGAACGGCGACCACAGGCCCTCGTGGAAGAGGAAGTCGCCGGCAACGGCGACCGACACGCAGTGATCCGTCGGGCACGCAGGACCGAGCCCGGGTTGGGGTTCTGGCTCCGGCTCGGGCTCCGGAGTCGGCTCCGCCACCGGTGTCGGCTCCGGTTCGGGCACAGGTTCCGGCGCGCATCCGGCCGCGCCGACCAGCAGCAGCGCAGCGGTTCCGGCAGTCAACAGCGCACGCAGGCGAGCTCCCCATTCCATGTCAACTACTCTACCGGGCACCCGGCGGCGACCGTTCGGTCGACCGACGTTCACCTGCCGTTCACCTCCAGGCCGGTGACTGGTTACGCAGGATCCCTAGCGTATGTAGGTGTTGAACACCGACTGGAGTTCATCGCATCATGCCCCACACGAGAAATGGACACGATCTGAAGTGAAGCTCTCACCCGCGATCAAGACCGTCGCAGCCGCAAGCATCGCGCTGCTCGCTCTGACCTCCTGCGCCGCGAACGAAGGCGGCGCCACCACCGATGAGGGAGAGGGATCAGCTTCCTCGCTCTCGGGCACGATCGTCGGCGTCGGCGCCTCCTCGATGGGCGCCGCGCAGGAAGCCTGGGCAGCAGGTTTCCAGACCGCCAACCCCGACGTCACCGTCAACTACGACCCACAGGGCTCAGGCGCAGGCCGCGAGACCTTCCAGGCGGGCGGCAGCGACTTTGCCGGTAGCGACCGCGCATTCACCGCCGAGGAGATCGCTGCGGGTCCGTTCGACGGCTGCGCCGCCGACTCGGGCATCCTGCAGCTGCCGCTCTACGTGTCACCGATCGCCGTCATTTTCAACCTCGACGGTATCGACAACGTGAACATGGACGCAGACACCATCGCCAAGGTCTTCCGCGGCGAGATCAGCAACTGGAACGACCCCGTCATCGCCGGGCAGAACGACGGCGTCGAGCTCCCCGATCTCGCGATCACGCCGGTTCACCGCTCGGATGAGTCGGGCACGACGGAGAACTTCGTCGAGTACCTCGTCGCGGCAGCCGGCGATGTCTGGACCGACGAGGTCTCGGGCGACTGGCCGGGCGCCCTCGCGGGCACCGGTGAGGCCGCACAGGGCACCTCGGGCGTCGTCGAGGCAGTGACCGGCGGCCAGGGCACCATCGGCTACGCGGACGCGTCGCGCGCCGGCGACCTCGGCACCATCGCCGTCAAGGTCGGCGAAGAGTACGTGCCGTACTCGCCGGAGGCTGCCGCAGCCGTGGTCGACGCGTCGCCGCTCGCGAGCGAGACCGAGGACCGCACCGAGGGCGACCTCGCGATCATCCTCGATCGCAGCACCGAGGCATCGGGCGTGTACCCGATCGTGCTCGTTGCGTACTCGATCACCTGCGAGACCTTCAACGACGCGACGCAGGCGGAGCTCGTCAAGGACTACCTCACCTACGTCTCGAGCGAGCAGGGTCAGTCCGACTCGCAGGAGTCCGCGGGTAACGCACCGATCTCCTCGGAGCTGCGCTCCAAGGTCGACGCCGCTCTCGCACTCATCAGCTAGAGCCACGATGCGCTTTTCGGTGCGGGGAGTTCATCCCCGCACCGAGGGGCGCATTACCCTTGTTCGCAGCGCACGCACACACGAAGGATCCGCACGATGACCTCGACCGTTCCCCGGCTCCAGGCGAAGGCACGCCTCGGCGACGTACTCTTCTCGCGCACGTCACTCTTCGCCGGCGGCATGATTCTGGTGACGCTCGCGGCTGTCGCCGCCTTCCTCATTGTCCAGAGCATCCCCGCGTTCTTCGCTTCGGGCGACTCCGCGTCGATCCTCCGGGAAGCCGGAAACTTCTGGGCATACGTCTGGCCGCTCATCTTCGGCACGATCTGGGCCGCGGTCCTGTCACTCGTCATGGCCCTGCCACTCGCGATCGGCATCGCGCTCTTCATCTCCCACTACGCGCCCCGGAAGCTTGCGGCCACCCTCGGCTACGTCGTCGACCTGCTCGCGGCGGTCCCCAGCGTCGTGTACGGTCTGTGGGGCATCGGCGTTCTGGCCCCCGCGGTGCAACCCATCTACTCCTGGTTTGTCGACAACCTCGGCTGGATTCCCCTCTTCGCGGGTCCCGTGTCAGCGACCGGTCGCACGATCCTCACCGCCGCCATCGTCCTCGCCGTCATGATCCTGCCCATCATCACCGCGATGTGCCGCGAGGTGTTCCTGCAGACTCCCGTCCTCCACGAGGAGGCCGCGCTCGCCCTCGGCGCCACCCGCTGGGAGGTCATCAAGATGGCCGTCCTCCCCTTCGGTCGCTCCGGCATCGTCTCGGCCAGCATGCTCGGTCTCGGCCGCGCACTCGGCGAAACCATGGCCGTGGCCATGGTGCTCTCGGCGAGCGGCATCGTCACGTTCCAGCTGCTCACCTCCGGTAACCCGTCCACGATCGCCGCGAACATTGCACTGAGCTTCCCCGAGGCGTACGGCACGAACGTGAACGTTCTCATCGGCACGGGCCTCATTCTCTTCATCGTCACCTTCCTCGTCAACGCGCTCGCACGGTACATCGTGAACCGACGCGCAGAATTCAGCGGAGCGAACTAGCATGGCAATCTCGGTACGGCCCGTCTCTTCGGGCAGCGCACTCGCCTCCGGCCAGCTCCCCCGCGGCACCGTCTGGGTGGTGCTCGTCGCCAGTTTGGCCGTCGGGCTCGCACTCTTCGGCCTGATCTCGGCGGCGAGCGGCACGGAGTTCAACCTCGTCGGCGCGATCCTCGTGGGCCTCCTACTCCATCTCATCGTCTCGACGGGCATCACGGGAGCCGTCGAAGGTCGCCGTCAGGCGATGAACCAGTTCATGACGAACCTCGTCTCGGGCGCATTCCTCCTTGCGATGGTCCCGCTCATCTCGGTCTCGCTCACGGTGATCCTCAACGGCCTTGCCAGGTTCGACACCGAGTTCTTCAACTCGTCGATGCGCAACGTGACCGGTGAGGGCGGCGGAGCACTCCACGCGATGGTCGGCACCCTCCTCATCACGCTGGCCGCGACCGTGATCTCGGTTCCGCTCGGCCTGTTCACCTCGATTTACCTCGTCGAGTACGGCCGCGGCCGCTTCGCGAAGATGATCACCTTCCTGGTGGACGTCATGACGGGTATCCCCTCGATCGTCGCGGGTCTTTTCGCGTACGCCGTATTTGCGCTCCTGCTCGGGCCCGGCGTGCGGATGGGCATCATCGGCGCCATCTCGCTGTCGGTGCTGATGATTCCGGTCGTGGTGCGCTCGAGCGAGGAGATGCTGCGGCTCGTCCCGAACGAGCTGCGCGAAGCCTCATACGCGCTCGGGGTACCGAAGTGGTTGACGATCCTGAAGGTCGTCATCCCCACCGCGATCGCCGGCATCACGACCGGTGTCATGCTCGCGATCTCCCGAGTCATCGGTGAGACGGCCCCCCTGCTCATCACCGCAGGGTTCACGGCGAGCATGAACTACAACCTCTTCCACGACCGTATGCAGTCGCTGCCGGTCTACGTGTACACGCAGTTCGCGAACCAGGGCAATCCCGCGTTCGCCTTCATGGAGCGAGCCTGGGCCGCGGCCCTGGTGCTGATCGTCATCGTCATGCTCCTCAACCTCATCGCCCGACTCGTGGCGAGGTACTTCTCCCCCAAGACCGGGCGCTAGGCAACCGAGCTCCCCGCACCGAACGAAAGAATTTCACTCATGTCGAAGCGCATTGAAGTCAAGGATCTCAACGTCTACTACAGCAAGTTCCGCGCCGTTGAGGGCGTGAGCATGAACATCGAGCCCCGCAGCGTCACCGCATTCATCGGTCCGTCCGGCTGCGGTAAGTCGACGCTGCTGCGCACGCTCAACCGCATGCACGAGGTGATCCCCGGCGCTCACGTCGAGGGCGAGGTACTGCTCGACGGCGACGACCTGTACGGGCCCGGGGTCGACCCGGTGCTCGTGCGGCGACAGGTGGGCATGGTCTTCCAGCGCCCGAACCCCTTCCCCACGATGTCGATCCGCGAGAACGTGCTCGCCGGCGTGCGCCTCAACAACTCGCGCATGTCGAAGAGCGCGCAGGACGAACTGCTCGAGAGCTCGCTGCAGGGCGCGAATCTGTGGAACGAGGTCAAGGATCGCCTCGACAAGCCCGGGTCTGGGCTCTCCGGCGGTCAGCAGCAGCGTCTCTGCATCGCACGTGCGATAGCCGTCCAGCCCGAGGTGCTCCTCATGGATGAGCCCTGCTCGGCGCTCGACCCCATCTCGACCCTCGCGATCGAGGATCTGATCGACGAACTCAAGACGGAATACACGATCGTGATCGTCACCCACAACATGCAGCAGGCCTCGCGTGTCTCCGATCGCACCGCGTTCTTCAACATTGCCGGCACCGGCAAGCCCGGCAAGCTCATCGAGTACAACGACACCTCGACGATCTTCTCCACGCCGGCCGTGCAGGCGACCGAGGACTACGTGTCAGGCCGCTTCGGTTAGTACCGGGCAAGATAAGACCGGACCGCAGAACGCCTCTCGGCGGAAGGCCGCTCGAAGCGGCGAAAATTGGAGCCCGGGGTTACTGCGGCCCGGCGCCACCCAGTGTAGCGCAGGCGAATCGGTGCGTCACGATCAACCGAGCGTGCCATCCCGCCAACGTTCGGCACCGCCCCGGAGTTCGTGCGCCAGCGTGGAATACCGCAGGGATCGCGTCGTGAGCTGCGCCGCGTGGGCGTCGTCGTGCGCGTCCCGCGAGTCCGCGAGGTCCGCCGCACCGAGCGACATCACTCGGCAGTAGCTTGCCGCGCGGTCGAGCGCGTCGCCGAGGTCGCCGGTGAAGGCGCCGCGCAGGATCGTGTCGCAGAGCCGGGCGATCGCGCCGGGCGTCACGGGTTCGGCGGCACCCGCCACGATCGGGTCGATCGTCACGGCGACGGCGGCGCCGCGACGGAAGAGCTCCGCTGCACCCTCGGGATCGGCGTCCACCGCGCGGCGCAGCAGGTACAGTCGCCACAGCACGCCCGCGAGCGAGTGCGCGCTCTCCCGCGCCCACAGCTCGGCGATGTCGTCGAGGCCCTCCCCCGACGCAAGACTCACGACGCGGTCGACAACCTCGGGGTCAGCGACACGCCGCACACGGTCAAGGAGCGCCCACGACGTCTCCTGCGCCACACGGTGGGCGGCACCCGCCTCGTCGGAGCCGATCAACCAGTCGAAATCGCCCGATGGTTGCAGCACGGGGCGCATGAATTCGCGCTGCTGGTTCCGCGTCATGGTGCTCCTTTCGCCGGAAGAGGTCGAACCCGGCGAGTCTACGCGGCCTCGGCGTCGCCCGTGTGTACAGCACGTGCAAGAAAACACGCTAGATTAGTTCCGGGCCTATAGCTCAGTAGGTAGAGCATCGGACTTTTAATCCGCGGGTCGCCGGTTCGAGCCCGGCTGGGCCCACCAGAAGGTCTTTGTTCAAACAGGCAGCATTACCTCTTTGAACACGAGCTCAGCAGCTATTGCAGCGCTGAGGTGAGCCGCGCGAGCCCGTCGAGCAGTTGGGAGCGGAGTGGCTGCCGCTGCCACTCCTCCCACGTGAGCTCTCGCGAGTTCTCGCGGTAGTGATCGTTCACCTGATCGAGGTCGCGCACGAACGTCTCGCCGTGCACCACCATCGAGATCTCCATGTTGAGGCCGAAGGAACGCTCGTCCATGTTGGAGGAGCCGACGACCGCGACTGCGTCGTCGATCGTGAAGTGCTTCGAGTGGAGAATGTAGGGCGGGCGGTACATCCAGATCCGCACGCCGGCGCGCAGCAGCTCCTCATAGTACGAGCGTTGGGCGTGGTAGACGACGGCCTGGTCGCCGGTCTCGGAGACGAACAGCTCCACCTCGACGCCGCGGGCGGTCGCGGCGCGCAGCGCGTTCATGATCGACCCCTCGGGAACGAAATAGGGGCTCGTGATGCTGATGCGCTGCTGGGCGGCATAGAGGAGCGCCACGAACACCTGCAAATTATTCTCGCCCTCGTACCCTGGCCCGCTCGGCACAATCTGGCAGTCGAGCTCGCCGGGTCGCTGCGTCTCGATGTCGGTCTCTGCGAGGTTCGCGAGGAACTCTCCGGTCTCCAGGTACCAGTCCCCCTGGAACACCGCCTCGAGTCCGAGCACGATCGGGCCTTCCACACGCACCATGAGGTCGCGCCAGTGCAGCCCGCGACGCCGGTTCGAGGGCTTGTTGTAGCTCGAGTCGACGAGGTTCTGCGATCCCATGAAGCCGACCCTGCCGTCGACGACGATGAGCTTGCGGTGGTTGCGCAGGTCGGGCCGCTGGTATTCCCCCCGCCACGGCCGCACCGGAAGCATGTACGCCCACTCCGCTCCCATCTCGGTGAGTGCGCGGCGGGTGCGCTTGGCCCCCGGGTTGCGCACGGCGGAGACGTGGTCGAGCAGCACGCGCACCTGCACGCCACGGGCGATGGCGTTCCGCAGCGCGGTGAAGACGATGTCGGTGGTGTCGTCGAGCACGAAGATGTAGAACTCGACGTGTACGTATTCTCTGGCCTCGTCAATCGCCTCAGCCATCTGCCTGATCGAGGCCTCGTAGTCGATGCAGATCGACGCCGTGTTGCCGCGGAGCATCGGCTGGGCGCCGAGGGATCGCCCGAGACGCACCGCGCTGTCGACGCCCGGGGCGAGGTACTCGCTGCGCGTGACGAGGCTCTTCTCCTCGCGCTTGGCGAGGTCTGCCACGAGCTGGTTGATCGCGGCCTGCTTCCGGCGCCGCTTCTTGGGCAGCCGCTTGCTGCCGATGATCAGGAAGAGTAGGAGCCCCGGGATGGGCGCGAAGAAGATCGCCATAAGCCAGGCCATTCCCGCGGTCGGGCGACGGTTGCGCGGCACGACGAAAAGGGAGACGACACGGATGACGTTGTCGATGATGAGCACGGCGAGGGTCACCTGATACGGCCAGTTGATCCCTAACCAGTCGAGTGTCATCGGTCCCCCAGTCAACGCCCGTCGTGACGGGGCGGCTGGACCTACTCTATCGGGGTCTGCGCTAGGCGGCGTCGCGCGGCGGGAGCCCGGCCTTCGCGCGCTCCTCCGCCTCGATCTCCTGGTAGACGCGCCGCTCGGTGCGGTCTGCGCGCAGGATCACGCGGATTACGAAGAAGAAGAAAATGCCGATGAGAACGGTCGGCGTGACCGACCACACCGCGTTCACCCACCAGTTATCCATGCCGCACAGTCTACCGGGCCGCGCCAGCGAGAAACCTGAGGGGTGCGCGAGTCTGACTACTTCACGAGCGGGAACAGGATCGTCTCCCGGATCCCGAGCCCCGTGAGCGCCATGAGCAGGCGGTCCATGCCCATACCCATGCCTCCCGAGGGCGGCATGCCGTGCTCGAGGGCGCGGAGGAATTCCTCGTCGACACGCATCGCCTCGTCGTCGCCACGCGCTGCCTCAGCCGCCTGCTGCATGAAGCGTTCTCGCTGCACGACCGGGTCGATGAGCTCGGAGTAGCCGGTGGCCAGCTCGAAGCCGCGGATGTAGAGATCCCACTTCTCGACGACGCCGGCGACGGAACGATGATGCCGGGTGAGCGGGCTCGTCTCCACCGGGAAGTCGATAACGAAGGTGGGTCGCGTCAGGTCACCCTTCACGAAGTGCTCCCAGAGCTCTTCGACGAGTTTGCCGTGGTTCGGCAGGTGCACCTCGACGCCCTCCGCTTCGGCGATCGCGACCAGTTCGTCGACCGGGGTCTCGGGCGTGATCTCGCGCCCAACGGCCTCAGAGAGCGAACCGTACATCGAGATGCGCTCCCAATCGCCTCCGAGATCGAAGAGCGTCCCGTCTGCCCACTGGACGACATGCGT
This sequence comes from Leucobacter sp., assembly GCA_041655455.1. Lineage (GTDB taxonomy): Bacteria > Actinomycetota > Actinomycetes > Actinomycetales > Microbacteriaceae > Leucobacter. The sequence goes on from JBBAFK010000004.1 coordinate 84,354, forward strand.
GCCTTCGCGCTCGGTGCCCTCGTTCACGGCGAGCGCCGCGTTCTGCACGAGGTCCTGGGTGAGGTCGGCGATGCCGTGGTAATCGGTGTAGGCCTCGTAGGCCTCGAGCATCGCGAACTCGGGGCTGTGCGTCGAATCGGCGCCCTCGTTACGGAAGTTGCGGTTGATCTCGAAGACCCGCTCGAGCCCGCCGACGACCGCGCGCTTCAGGAAGAGCTCAGGCGCGATGCGAAGGTACAGTTCGGTGTCGAACGCGTTAGATCTGGTGACGAACGGGCGCGCGGAGGCCCCGCCGTGCATGGTCTGCAGCATGGGCGTCTCGACTTCGAGGAAGCCTCGCTCGGCGAAGGTGCGCCGCAGGCTCGCCATCGTCTTCGCACGAGTGACGACGTTCGTGCGCGCCTGCTCGCGCTGGATGAGGTCGAGGTAGCGCTGGCGGACCCGCGTCTCCTCATTCAGTTCGGCGTACATGTTCGGCAGCGGTGCGATTGCCTTGGCGGCGATCTGCCAGTCGTCGACCATCACGGAGAGTTCACCCCGGCGGCTTGAAATCACCTCGCCGCGCACGAAGAGGTGATCGCCGAGATCAACGATCTCCTTGTATTCGGCGAGGGATCCCTCACCCACACCTGCGAGGCTGATCATTGCCTGGATCCGACTACCGTCGCCGGCCTGCAGCGATGCGAAGCAGAGCTTGCCCGCATTCCGCTGGAAGACGACCCGGCCCGCGATACCGACGGTCTCGCCAGAGCCCGCGTCTGGAGTCTCCTCGAGGTGCCCCCAGCGGGTGCGCACCTCACCGATGGTGGTCGTCACGGGGACGCTCACCGGGTATGCGCCGCCGCCGAGCCCGCCCTGCGCGTTCAACTTGTCGCGCTTGTCGAGTCGCACCTGCTTCTGCTCGTAGATCTCCTCAGCGGTCGAGGCGTCTGCGTGGGGCTGCTCACTCATGGTGGCGGGTTCCTCCGTGTGGGTCGGCGTACCGATCCATCCTAGCCGTGCTGCGGCTCACCACCTGCGGTGCGCAGCGCCTCCTCGATGGTGGCGCGGACGATGCCGCCAACGATGCGCGCGGGATGATCGATGGACAGGTGATGCAGGGCGTCAACCGAGTTGCGGACCACGGCGCGCGAAAGCTCCTCCGCAGCGCCGACGGCGTCGGCGTAGGCGGCGCGATCCTCCTCCCGCACGATGACGGGCTCGGCCCCCATCTCGACGACGAGTGCCTGCCCGATCGGGAGCACCGGCGCGGGCGCCGTGACCGCGACGGAGGCGCCCGCGAGACGGGCAAGATCGAGGCTCGTTCCCGTGAACACGATTGCGGGGTGCAGTGCGAGAGGGATCACGCCCGCGGCGAGCGCCGGGCCGAACACTGCCGTACCGTGCTCTGGCGCCGTGTGGACGGCGAGCTGGCCTGGCTGCCAGGCACCGGTCGCGGCGAGCCCCGCGACGAGCCCCGGCAGCTCCGCGCCCGGCACTGCGAACAGCACGAGCTCGGAGCGGCGGACGATGTCGGGCACTTCGAGGATGGGGACGCCGGGCAGCATCGCTTCGGCCCGCTCTCGACTCTCATCGCTGATCGCGCTGATACCGGTCAGCGCGTGCCCTGCACCGGCGAGCGACCGGCCGAGCACGGGCCCGACACGGCCTGCCCCGATGATCCCGATGCCCAGGCGGGAGGCCTGTGCCCCCGCACTCATCCGAGGCCCTCCGCGCGACGGGTCGCGTCGGCGCTTTGCACGCGCAGCACCTCGGCGGCGAGCTCCTCGAACGCCGTGCGTGCGTCGGCGAGATCGATGCCGCGCATTTCCATGCGGACCGGGCCGAGCACGGTGTGCGCCTGCAGCGACGCGAGCCCGAGTGCGCGGTGCACGAGCGGCCTACTGAACTGCACGGACTGCGCGCGAACGATTGGCATGATCGCGAGGGATCGCGTCAGTGCTCCGCGACGAACCCGCAGCGTGGCTTCCGGTGTGTCGGGGTCGGCGACGAGCAGCCCGGCGCGGCTGCGCCCCCACCACAGCACGAAACCGGCGCGCCGCCCCGCTCGCAGGTACCCGGTGCCCGCGCCGGTGAGCCCCTCGCGCAGTCCGTCGATCTCGTGGGCCTCGTCGCCGACGCCTGGCAGCAGCGTGTCAATAACGCGCAGCACGTCCGCCTCGTGACCGACGGGCAGCACGATGTTCTGCATCGAGTTTTGTCCACCCTGCGCAACCGAGTGACCGGCAGTGGTGACGCGCACCTTCCACCAGCCGAGCGGACGCCAGAAGAGCGGCTGCCGAGCCTCGACCGCGTGGATGCGACCGAAAGGGATCGTCTCGGTGTTCGTCGAGGTGAGGCCTGAACCGATCCGGACGGCATCTGCGCCGCGCGAGAGCGTGAAGTTAAATCCGCGATTGAACTGGCCGAAGGCGATGCCGGCCATGATGAGCACGATCGGGATGACGGCGAGGATGATCGCGGGCTGCACCACCGCGCCTCCAACGATCACGCCGATGAGGAGGGCAACCAGGGTGACCGTCTCCCAGCTCAGGGCGATACTTGCGGCGAGTCGACCCACCGACACCTTCACGAGGGCGTCGTCGGCGATCGCCGCGGGGTCGACGTCGGCATCGACGAAGTCGTCTGCACGCGCCGCGAGCACGTCGGCGAGCGGGGCGCCGGCAGTCTCGGTCTGCAGCGCGTCACGCTGCGCGGCGGCGCGGCGCAGAATCTGCTCGCGCACAGCCTTCGCCTCACGGTACCCAAGATAGGCGAGCTCAACCTTGCCGCCCTGCCCTGCCGTCACGATGTCGATCTTCGTGAGCCCCAGGGCGCGCGCGACAAGTGGCCGCTGCAGGTTGACGCTCTGAATGCGCTCGAGCGGGGCGCGGCGGTGTGTGCGGAAGACGATGCCGCGTCGCGCTTCAACCGCCACGTCACCGACCCGGTAGGTCGAGAAGCGCCAGGCGAGCCAGGAGACGGCGATGACGACCGCGATCACGCCGACAAGGGCGCCGATCGCGGCGAGCAGAAGGCCACGATCGGCGAGGAACCGGGCGAGGGCCACCACGTCGCCCGTCTGCGCCGCGTTCTCGGCAATATCGCCGCCTTCCCAGTCGAAGCGTTCCGCCACGAACAGGTTGACGAGCCGGTCCCGGAAGTTCGCGATAATGATGCCGACGATCACGATAAATGCGAGCCCACCGCGCAGAAAGGGTGAGAACGGGTGCAGCCGTCGCCAGCCCTCGGCGTCGGGTGTGCCGGGCAGCGGCGGGGCCCCGGCGCCATCATGCGCGCCCGGCTCGACGGCGTCGGTCACAGCCCGGACCTTCGAGTTTCGGCGAGTACGACGAGTCGGTCGCGCAGTGCCTCCGCATCCTCCAGTCTGAGCCCAGGCAGCTGCACTCCGGTCGCCGCCGAAGCGGTTACGAATTTCAGGTTCGCGAGCCCCAACGCGCGCAGGAGCGGGCCCCTGGTGACGTCAACGAGCTGGAGTCGACCATAGGGCACGGCGACCACCCGTTCGAAGAGGATCCCTCGCCGAAAGAGCAGGTCATCCTCGCGCAGCACGTAACCGATCGCCCGCACCCGCCGAAACGCGAGCAGCGCGGAGACGAGCATCAGCACGACGACCGCGGCCAGTACTGCGATCACCATGATTGGCACCTCGCCGGAGCGCTGCCGGACGACGAGCAGCACCACCCCCACCGCCGCCGCGATGAGCACCCCGATGAGGTTCATGATGAGGTCGGCCCAAGCGTACGAGGGTGAGACTCGCTGCCACTGCTCCGAGGCTGCCGCGGGAACCGCCCCCTGTGCGCGGGTCGGGGTCGGAGTGTTCTCGATCTCGGGTTCCTCGTTCACACCTCCAAGCATAGAGTCCGGCCCTCGTGCATCCCCTTGGCACCCCAGTGCACCAAAAAAGACCAGGTTGCAAACACCGCTTGACCGCCATCAGTCGCGACTGCCTATGGTGGCAGGCACAGCATCACTCATCGCCGCGCGAGGGGAAACGTGCACACTTGGGGGCGCGCCGGCACGAGATCAAAGGAGCCCTCGAATGTCCGCCCCCGCTCTCCACACGCCGATCCCTCTGCACACATCACCCGTACGTCCGCTGATGCCTCCGCTTGCAGATGCCGCCATCCAGCGTCTCGCCCTCTTGGCGTTCGAGGCCGTCGAGGGTCACCGGCCACTCGCGCAACTGGGGCGGCTGATCTCCCCGACCGTGCTCACCGAGCTCAGTCGGCAGCGCAGCAGCCGGGTCGAACGGCGTTCCCTCTACCGAGATCAGCGGAGAGTCGTTCCCGCCCCCGGTCCGCCGCACCGCTCGGAACCGGCCCCAGACGTGATCGAGTGCGCGGTCGTGCTGAACGCCCCAACACGGTCCTCGGTAGTCGCATTGCGTCTCGAGTGCGACGGCGAGCGGTGGCAGGCGACCGAGGTCACGGTGCTGTGACCGTGCAATTTCCCGAGCGCTTCAACCTCAATCGGCTTCAATCGGCGCGAAGCTTCGAGACCTCGTAGAGCGCTACGCTCGCGGCGATCCCTGCGTTCAACGACTCAGTGGCCGCCGAAATCGGAATCGAGACGATCGCGTCGCAGGTCTCGGCGACGAGCCGAGAAAGCCCTTTCCCCTCACTGCCCACGACAACGACGAGCGGCCGGTCCGCAAGCTCAAGCCCGGGCAGAGGGATCTCGCCGTCACCGTCGAGCCCGATCACGAAAAGCCCCTGCTTCTTGAATTCCTTGATCGTCTGCGTGAGGTTCGCTGCGCGCGCCACTGGAATCCGAGCTGCAGCCCCGGCAGATGTCTTCCAAGCCGCTGAGTTGAGCCCTGCGGACCGGCGCTGCGGGATCACAACTCCCTGCCCGCCGAATGCCGCGACGGAGCGGATGATCGCTCCGAGGTTCCGGGGGTCGGTAACGCCGTCGAGTGCGACGACGAGAGGAACCTCATCGCGGCCCACGATCTCGTCGAGCATCTCCATCGGGTGCGCGTACTCCATCGGCGGTACCTTCAGCACGACACCCTGATGCACGGTGTCGCGGTCGGTCATCCGGTCCAGCTCTGGGCGCATCACCTCCATAACCGGAACAGCGCGGTTCGTCGCGAGACGCAGAATCTCGCGAACCCGGTCGTCGATCTCCAGCCGGGCCGCGAGGTACAGGGTGGTCGCCGGAATCTTCGCCCGCAGCGCCTCCAGCACGGCATTCCGCCCGGTGACGAGCTCACTCTCATCCGTTTTCTTCTTCTGCGGTCGCCGCCCCTCTCCGCGCCCGGTCGGCGAGACGCCGTGCCGTTCCCGCGCAGCCTGCAATCGCTCCTGTGACTTCTTCGCCTTGTACGCGGGGTGATACTCGCGGTCTTCCGCTTTCGGGGTTGGCCCGCGCCCCTCGAGCGCCTGGCGCCCCTGACCGCCCGATCCGACAGCGCGGCCGAGCCCCTTTTTCCGCACAGCGCCCGTGCGGCTCTTCTTGTTACTCATGTCAGGCTCCAACGTGTTCCGTTTGGCGTGTCCTCGAGCACGATGCCCGCACCGAGGAGATGGTCGCGGATCGCGTCGCTCGCAGCGAAGTCCCGGTCTGCGCGAGCACGCGCGCGCTCATCGAGGAGGCGACTGATGAGGGCGTCGAGTGCCCCGGCCTCGCCGCCGGCGCTCGCATGCTCCGACCACTGCGCGGACCGCGCATCGAGACCGAGAACATCGAGCATCGCGACCACCTGCTCGGCGCACACGCGGCCGACGTCGAGTTCCCCCGCGTCGAGGGCCGCATTGCCGGCTCGGACCGTGCCGTGCAGGGCGGCGAGCGCCTGCGGAATTGCGATGTCATCAAGCATGGCCGAGGTGAACTCTGCGGGCAGGTCGCCGCTGCGAGCTGCACCTTCCCGCGGTTCCAACCCCGCATCGGGGAGCTCTCGCGTCGCACGCTCCACGAACGCCTCGATGCGTTCGAACGCGCTCGCCGCCTCGTCAAGCGAGGAGTCCGAGAATTCAAGTACGGAGCGGTAGTGCGCCGAGCCGAGAAAGTAGCGGAGCACGATCGGCCGGGCCGCCCGGAGCAGATCGGCCGCGAACAGCGAGTTGCCGAGAGACTTCGACATCTTCTGCCCGCCCGTGTTCACGAGCCCGTTGTGGATCCAGTGCCGCGCGAAGGCGTGGCCGGCCGCGGTGGACTGTGCGAGCTCGTTCTCGTGGTGCGGGAATCGCAGGTCGAGGCCTCCGCCGTGGATGTCGAATTCCTCGCCGAGGTACCGGGTGGCCATGGCCGAGCATTCGATGTGCCAGCCGGGGCGACCCCGACCCCACGGCGAGGCCCACGAGGCGGACCACGGCTCGTGATCCCGGTGCGCCTTCCACAGCGCGAAGTCGCGCGGATCACGCTTTCCGACGGGTTCGGAATCGGCAGCGGCTTCCATCTGATCCCGGCTTTGGCGGGTGAGTGAGCCGTATTCGGGCCAGCTCGCCGTGTCGAAGTACACACTCCCGGAACCGTCTGCGGCGGGGTACGCGTGACCGCGTTCGATGAGGCGCTCGATCAGGGCGATCATCTCGGCGATGTTCGCCGTCGCACGCGGTTCGTAGGTCGGCGACAATACGCCGATTGCGTCGTAGGCGGCGGTGAACTCGCGCTCCACGCGGTAGGCGAGCCCCCACCACTCCTCGTTCGATCCCTCGTCCTGAAACGCTCGCGCGTGATCGAGGATCTTGTCGTCGATGTCGGTGACGTTGCGGATGAGAGTGACGTCGTGGCCGGTCGCACGGAACCAGCGCCGCATCTGGTCGTACACGAGCGCGCTGCGCAGGTGACCGATGTGCGGGGCCGACTGGACTGTCGGGCCGCACACATACATACCGACGCGACCGGGTTCGAGAGGTTCGAGGTCGACGATCTGCTGCGCGCGCGAATCGTAGATGCGTTGTTTCACGCTCACAACTCTACCCGCCGACTTCCGCGCTCCCGCGCAGGGCCGGGCTGCGGTGATGGGCGCTCAGCTCAGTCGAGTGAACCGCTGAGGAAGAAGCGCATCTGCTTCGCAACGGAGACCGCGTGGTCCCCGAACCGCTCGTGGTAGCGGCTTGCGAGCGTCGAGTCGACCACGGCGACCGGGTTCTCGGCGACCTTGTCGCTCAAGACCTTCTCGAACACCTTCGCGTGCAGCTTGTCGAGGTCGTCGTCGAGGTCGCGAATCTCATCGATGAGTTCCTCGTCCTGGTTGCGCAGCAGCTCCGTGAGCTTCTGCGCCATCTCGACGTCCAGCGCTCCCATCCGCACGAAGGTCTTCCCGAGCCCCTTCGGAATGGCGCTCTCCGGGTACCGGTAACGGGCGAGCTGCGCGATGTGCTGCGCGAGGTCCGCCATCCGCTCGAGCGACGAGCTCATACGCAGCGCGCCGACCATGAGCCGCAGGTCGGAAGCGACCGGCTGCTGCAGGGCAAGGATGTCGATCGTCTGCTGATCGAGCTCGTAGGCGAGCTGCTCGATCTGCTCACCCGCATCGATCACCTGTTCCGCGAGCGACGCATCCGAGCCGCTGAAGGCCTGCGTGGCGTTGTCGATAGACTGCTCAACGAGCTCGGCGATCTCGACGAGACGATTCTGCACGTCGCGCAGCGACTGCTGGAAGACCTGACGCATGCTTCTGACTTCTCCTCAAAGTTAGGTGACTCCGGGCTCTAGTGTGCCGTGACGAGGTGAACCGCGCCGCACCGACAGGTGAACAGCAGTTGAACTCACGACTTCGCGGGTGCCCTCCCGCCTACGATAGGGAGTCATGACACCGACCGCACTCGTGCTGGCCTCCGTCGCACTCGGAATCCTTACCGGGGCGGGCATCACGTTCGCGATCATCGGGGCCCGCAGTGCCGGTCGTCGCCGCTCCGAGGCGCTGCGCCCCGAGCTCCCGAAGATCGCCACTACGATCCTCGACGAGATCGAAACCTTCGCCGTGATTCTCGATGCCTCCCTCACACCGGTCTACGCGAATCCGACGGCCCGGCACGAACGGTACATCACCGGCGAGCAGATCTCCGATCCCGATTTCCTCAACCGGGCCCGGCGCGTGATGACGTCGGGTATCCCCGAGGTCCGCGACCCCGATCCCACGGATTCCGACGATTCGATCCGCATGCACATCATCCGAATCCAGTCGCGGTTCGTCGCTGTCCTCGCGGAGGATCTCGGTGAGGAGCAGCGCGTAAACGCGATGCGGCGGGACTTCATTGCGAACGTCAGCCACGAACTGAAGACGCCCATTGCGGCGATCGGGTTGCTTGCGGAGGCGGTGCAGGAGGCGGCCGACGACCCCGAGACGGTGCGCGGCTTCGCAAAGAGCCTCGTGAAGGAGTCGCGGCGTCTTGGCGAGCTTTCCCGTGACATTATTCAGCTTTCCGAAGCGCAGTCGTCGCTGCGACCGGAGGATCGCGAAGAGGTGTCGCTCCCCGATCTCGTGCTGCGCGAGGTCGACACGCACCGGCCGTTCGCCTCCCAGCACGACGTGGAACTCGTCGTGGAGGGCGACCGGAAGCGGGAGGCCATCATCTACGGCCGCCCTTCGGCGCTCAGCTCCGCCGTCGCCAACCTGCTCAGCAATGCGATTCGGCACTCCCCGAGTGGCGGGCGTGTCGGCATCGGGATGGAGACGAAACGCAACCGCTTCCTCGTCACCGTAACTGATCAGGGCGAAGGGATCGCGCCGGAGCACATCACCCGCATCTTCGAGCGCTTCTACCGCGTCGATGGCGCGCGCACCCGCAATGAGGGTGGCACTGGTCTCGGTCTGAGTATCGCGCGGCACACGATGCGGGCCCACGGCGGAGAGATCGAGGTGTGGTCGCAACCTGGAGTGGGTTCGAGCTTCACCCTCGCGTTTCCGCGGCACGACAGTCTCTCCCCCGAGAAGAGCACGAAGCGTTTGAAGAAGGCGCGACGTGCAGTTATTGACGCCCGCACCGGTCCGCAGCGGGTGATCGTGCAGGGGGCACAGGCGTCCGGCTCGGAAGACGGGTCGGTCCACGGTACGAAGGGAAACAGCTAGTGTCACACCACATCCTCCTCGTCGAGGACGAGGAATCGATCTCGAAGCCCCTCGCCTATCTGCTGGAGCGCGAAGGTTACCGGGTGACCGTGGTCGATAACGGCAACACCGCGGTGGAGGCCTTCGGCGCGAGCGCGCCCGACCTCGTCCTGCTCGATCTCATGCTGCCGGGCATTCCGGGAACGGAGGTGTGCCGCGCCATCCGGGTCGACTCGACCGTACCGATCATCATGCTGAGCGCGAAGGACAGCGAGATCGACATCGTCGTGGGGCTCGAGCTCGGCGCCGACGACTACATCACGAAGCCATACTCGACGCGGGAGCTCCTCGCGCGTGTCCGGGCGGCACTCCGACGCAGCGGCGGCGACGAAGAGGATCGCGCGAAGGACAGCCCCGTGCTCGACGAGTCGGGGGTCCAGCTCGACCCCGAGCGCCACTCCGTCAGCGTGCGCGGCGAGGAAATCACCATGCCGCTCAGGGAGTTTGAGCTGCTCGAGATGCTGATGCGCCACTCGGGCCGGGTGCTCACCCGCGGTCAGCTCATCGACCGCGTGTGGGGCAGCAACTACTACGGCGACACGAAAACCCTCGACGTGCACATCAAGCGGATCCGTGCGCGGATCGAGGAGGAGCCGTCGAAGCCGAAGCTCATCTCGACCGTGCGCGGCGTCGGCTACCGGTTCGGCTGACCGGGAGCCTGCGTAAGGGCGCAGGAACCGAAACAAAAACCCCCGGATGGAGCGTCGCTCTCCCGGGGGTTTCGTTTCGGATCTGTTGTCCGATTCGGGTCAGCTGCCCGAGGTCACCTCTTCACCGTCGAGCGCCTCATCGGCGATCTCGTTCTCGGTGGAGTCGTCTTCGGTCGCGTCGGTCGAGGTCGCGAAGCCTGCCGGGAGCACGTAGTCCCGGTACTCCTCAAGGGTGCCGTCGAGAACGGGCACGTCATACTGCACCTCGTCGGCGCCGGGAATCTGGAAGTAGGCGCCGATCGTCGCACCCGCTGCGAGGCCCGGGATGGTGATCAGCACGGGTGCAACCTCGCCGTCAGGGTTGCCAAACGCGGCAACACCCTCGGGAACGGTGAACTCCGCACGAGCCTGGGATCCCTCGCCCTGAAAATCAATGGAGAGCTCGGCCGCTGAGGCCGTCGAGTTCACCGTCGAGAACACGACGTTGAAGTTCTCGCCGCTCTCGTCCGCGATCAAGAGCACGTTGCGCAGGTTGACGTCGCCGACGTTCACGTCGATGCCGTCGCTGGGAGCGTATGCCTCTGTGGTCGCTTGCGGGGCCATCAGGCCGCAGCCCGTCATCCCCAACACGAGACCCGCCGCGAGTGCGAGGGAAGATGCGGTACGAATCTTCAAGGTGGTCCTCCGAGCCGTCTGTACGTTTCGCGCTGAGCATCATTCAGGCGACGCACAGCTCGAGAGCCATCATAGCCGCGAGACCGGCCCTCCCGCCAATTTCCGCGGGGGATATGGTATCCTAGCGGTTGGAAAACATGAAGGAGCGACTCGATGCAATTTGAGGTCGGAGAGACTGTTGTCTACCCCCACCACGGACCGTCTAAGATCATCGAGATCAACAAGCGCAAGATCGGCGGCGTGGAGAAGACCTTCCTGAGGTTGCATGCGAGCCAGCCCACTCCGGTCGATATCGAGATTCCCGCCGAGAGCGCTGAACTGGTCGGTATCCGCGACGTCATTGACCCCGAGGGTCTGCAGCGTGTGTTTGAAGTGCTGCGCGCCCCGTTCACCGAGGAGCCGAGCAACTGGTCGCGCCGGTTCAAGCTGAATAACGAGAAGCTCTCCTCGGGCGACATCATCAAGATCTCCGAGGTCGTGCGCGACCTGTGGCGCCGCAGCCAGGGCACCCGCTCGCTGTCTGCCGGCGAGAAGGGGCTCTTTGCGAAGGCCCGCCAGATCCTCATCTCGGAGCTCGCGCTGGCCGAGAAGACTGACGAGGAGCAGGCCTCGAAGACCCTGGACGAGGTGCTCGCCTCCGAGGCCACGGTCTAGCCACAACCTCGGGCAGAAGCAGCCCGACCCGGGTACGCTGGGCGCATGGGCAGCTCACCTCTCGAGAACGAACATACGCCGATCGGCGCCGCGCCTCACGCGCTGGCGACGATCGGCGTTGTTGTTGTCGCCGCGGGACGTGGCGAGAGGCTCGGCCTCGACACACCCAAGGCGTTCGTCACGATCCACGGGCGCAAGCTCGTCGAGTTCTCGATCGCAGCGGTGACCTCGCTCCCCCACGCCGGGCATCTCGTGCTCGTCGTACCCGAGGCCCACGCGGCGGAGGCCTTGGCGCTCGTCGAGGCGGTGCTCCCGAGCGCGACATCGTGGGATGCGACGGTCGTGCCCGGCGGCCGCGAACGTCACGAATCCGTGCGTTTCGGCCTCGATGCACTGCCCGACTCGGTCGACACCGTGCTCGTGCACGACGCGGCCCGCCCCTTCGCGAGCGTCGAACTGTTCGAGCGGGTGCTCGCGGAGGTGCGCCGGACCGGTGATTCCGTGGTGCCCGCCCTCCAGGTCGCCGACACGTTGAAGCGCGTGGACGAGGAGGGAATCGTGCACGAGACCGTCGACCGGGCGCCGCTCGTCGCGGTGCAAACGCCTCAGGGGTTCCCGCGCGAGGCGCTCGCGGCAGCGCACGCGACCGTGCAGTTGCAGGGTGAGGCGGCGGGAGTGCCGACCGACGACGCCGAGGTGATGCAGCGCTCCGGCGCACTGGTGCGCACGGTGCCCGGTGAGCGTCGCGCCCACAAGCTCACCGTTCCCGACGACCTCGTCGTGCTCGAGTCGATCCTCTCCGCGACCGCTGCGGAAGCCCTGGAGGCACGGTGATCCGGGTCGGCACGGGAGTCGATGCGCACGCGTTCGACGAGGGATCCGCACTGCGTCTCGCGGGCCTCGACTGGCTGGGCGAGCCCGGCCTCTCCGGGCACAGCGACGGCGATGTCGCCTGCCACGCGATCGTCGACGCGCTGCTGTCCGCGGCGGGGCTCGGCGACATCGGATCCCTCGTCGGTGTTGACGAGCCTGAAACGCTCGGCGCCGCGAGCACCGGCTTCGTGCGCGTGGCGCTCGAACGGTTGGCCGCCGCGGGGTGGTCGCCGGTGAACGTGTCGGTGCAGCTCGTGTGCAACCGCCCGAAGTTCGCGCCGCGTCGAAACGAAGCTCAGGCGGTGCTCACCGAACTTGTGGGGGCCCCGGTGTCGATCTCCGCGACGACGAGCGATGGGCTCGGGTTCACCGGTCGCGGTGAGGGGATCGCGGCGATCGCGAACGCCCTCATCGAGCGGACCGACTGACCCGGCCTTCTGCCCGCGGTTCGCTGGGAATAGGGGATGCCTGGCGGCGTTGCACCCGGCATGAGAGCTTTCGGATTCCTATCTTTCGGTCATTACGGCCCGGTTCCCGGCTCGCGCGTTCCCACCGCACGCGACATGCTGCAGCAGACCATCGAGCTCGCCGAGGGCGCGGACGAGATCGGGGTGAACGGGGCTTACGTGCGCGTGCACCATTTCGCCCGGCAGGCTGCGTCGCCGATCCCTCTGCTCACCGCGATGGCTGCGCGCACGAAGCACATCGAGGTGGGCACTGGCGTGATCGACATGCGCTACGAGAATCCGCTGTATCTCGCTGAGGAGGCGGCCGCGCTCGACCTCATCGCGGACGGCCGACTGGCTCTCGGCATCAGCCGAGGTTCCCCCGAGCCTGCACTTCGCGGCTACGAGGCCTTCGGATATACGGGGTCGCAGGATCCGCGGGGCGCCGATCTTGCCCGCGAAAAGTTCGACCTGTTCTTGCGCGCGGTCGAGGGTGAGAAGATCGCCGAGAGCGACCCGCAGATGGCGCCTCCCGGCAAGCTCGCGATCGAACCCCACTCGCCGAGTCTGAGGGATCACATCTGGTGGGGCGCGGGGTCACGCGCGACCGCTGAGGAGACCGGTCGCCGCGGGCTCAACCTTATGAGCTCCACTCTGCTCACGGAGGCGACCGGGCAGCCGCTCGGCGACCTGCAGGCCGAGCAGATCGACGTATTCCGCAGCGCGTACCGCGAGGCCGGGCATACGGGGACCCCGCGAGTGTCGGTGAGCCGCAGCGTCTTCCCAATCGTGTCCGCCGAGGACGAAATGTATTTCGGCATCCGCGGCCGTGATTCCGAGGATCAGATCGGGGTGATCGACGGGCACCGCTCGACCTTCGGGAAGACCTACGCGGACACCCCGGACCGGCTCATTGATCAGCTCAAGGCCGATGCCGCCGTGATGGAGGCGGATACGCTCATGCTCACCATCCCGAACCAGCTCGGGCCCGAGTACAACCTGCACGTCCTCGAGTCGTTCGCGAAGCACGTCGCTCCCGCGCTGGGTTGGCAGCCGAACTGGGAGAACGCGTAGCGTTCGGAAGTTCGGCTGGTGCCGCTACAGCGGCAGCCCACGGAGCGAAGCGAGGGGCGAGCTGAACTGGGAGAACGCGTAGCGTTCGGAAGTTCGGCTGGTGCCGCTACAGCGGCAGCCCACGGAGCGAAGCGAGGGGCGAGCCGAACACCGAGGGGCCCGTCGAGGGGTATCCGATCTAAACTGAGTGTATTACGATGTAACACAGGAGGATCTCATGGCGACCACAACCATCACCTTGCGTCTCGCGGAGTCTGAGAAACAAGTGCTTGCTGACTACGCGAAGACCTTCGGCATGAGCATTTCCGAGTTCGTGCGCACCACCGCACTCTCACGCATCGAAGACGAGCTGGATCTTGTCGCCTGGGAAGACGCGAAGGCTGAATTTGACGCGAACCCCAAGACGTTGACAGCCGATGAGGTCGCGGCAAAGTACCTCTAAATGTGGCGCCTTCTCTATTCACAGCGAGCCGACAAGCAACTCAGCAAGCTCGATCCCGGTGTTCGCCGCGTTATCGTTGCCTGGCTGAATAAGAACATCGACGGCTGCGACAACCCACGTTCACAGGGCAAGGGCCTCACTGCTGGACTGTCGGGCAAGTGGCGTTACCACATTGGCGATTATCGCGTGCTCTGTGGAATTCGTGATGCTGAACTCGTCGTGCTCGCAATTGAGGTCGGACATCGGCGCGACGCCTATCGGTAGATTTCTTTTCGGCGGCCCAATGTCATCACAACGACCAAGAGCACGTCATCTTGAACTGTGTAGATGATCCGATAATCGCCGACACGCACTCGCATCCCATTGCGGCCCCGAAGGTTGAGTGCCACTGGAGGCCTGGGATCCTGCCCCAACAAGGCGATGGCGCCTTGGATACGTTTGCGGTCAGCGGGATGAACTTTTCGGAGCGCCCGCAAAGCCGCAGGTCGAAGCTCAATACGGTAGCTCACGCCCAGCCCAGCTCAGCCTTCACTTCGTCCCAGGGAATGTTCTCTCCCTCTTCAGCCATGGCCTCATCAAACGAAGAGATATCCTCGAGTTCCTCAGCGGCCTCGACGAGTGAATCGAACAGCTCAGGCGCAATCATCACTGCTTCACGTTGGCCACGCTTTTCGATAGTTACAGGCTCAGATTGCGCTTGACGCACAACATCAGCAAAGTTCTTCCGAGCATCGGATGAAGCAAGAGTAATCATGAATCTATTGTACAATTCAGACTCTAGAATGTACATGACTTTTGACGTCGGTTTGATGACACTCAGCCGAAGCCAGGAACAACGAGCATCACGCTCGGAGCTTTGATGCACGTTCAGCAATCCCGAACGAGCTCTGACCCGAGTACATCCTGTGCAACCTCGAGTCGTTCGCGAAGCACGTCGCCCCCGCGCTGGGTCACAACCGAGCTGGGAGAACGCGTAGCGTTCGGAAGTTCGGCTGGTGCCGCTACAGCGGCAGCCCACGGAGCAACGCGAGGGGCGAGCCGAAC
>JBBAFK010000005.1:0-98990 GCA_041655455.1 Leucobacter sp.
AGGGGTGGGGCTGGAGAAAGGAGGAGAGGGCAAGAGAAAGGTGTGCAGTGTAAGGACTGGAGAAAGCTGAGGGAGATGTGTGCCGCTGTGCTGTGGTGGTTTCTCTCTTCAGTGGGGGATCTCGCCTCTGCGTACCCAGATTGTGGGTTTTTGGTACGCGGAAGGGAGATCCCCCGCGGACTGGAGAAGGCGCAGCCACGACGGGGCGCAGGCAAGTCAGGGCTGACTGAGCGCGGAAGCCGAGTAGGGTGGGTCGGGTGCGTGAGAAGCTGAGGGTTCCCGCGGCGCTCGTCGGGTCTGGGCTCGCGGGGGCGCTCGTGGCGGTGCAGTCGCGCATCAACGGCGGCCTGAGCCAGCAGATCGGGAACGGCTTCGTGACCGCCGCGGTGTCGTTCGGGTCCGGGCTCATCATCCTCATCGTGATTGTGGCCTTGAGCTCGCGCGCGAAGCGGGGCGTCGGCCGTCTCGTCAGCGAAGTGCGAACTCGACGTTTCCCCGTGTGGGCGCTGTTCGGTGGCGCATCCGGCGCGTTCTTCGTGCTCATGCAGGGGCTTGTGGCGACGGTGATCGGTGTCGCGCTGTTCACGGTCGGCGTGGTTGCCGGGCAGGTGCTGGGCGGGCTCGTCATGGACCGGGTCGGTATTGGGCCGGGTGGGCGGGTTGATCCCTCGCTGCTGAGAATTGCGGGCACGGTTCTCGCGATCGTGGCGGTCGGTATCTCGGCGGCGGGCGAATTTGGCGAGGGATCCCCGTGGCTCGTCCTCTTTCCGTTCATCGCGGGCGCGGCAGTCGCCTGGCAGTCGGCCTCGAATGGACTCGTGCGGGCCGCCGCCGAGAGTGCGGTCACCGCGACGTTCCTGAACTTCGTCGTCGGCACAGCGATTCTGCTGGTCGTCGCGGGCGTGTCCGTCGCGGTGAACGGTTGGCCTGAGAATTGGCCTGCGGAGCCGATCTATTACGTCGGCGGGTTGAGTGGCGTGATCTTCATCGCGATCGCGTCGATCCTCGTGCGTGTGGCGGGGGTGCTGCTGCTCAGCATGTCGAATGTGGCGGGTCAGCTGCTCGCGTCGGTGGCGCTCGAGGCGGGGCTCCCGCTCGCCGGGGGAGTGACGGTCGGTATGCTGATTGGCACGCTGGTGGCGCTCGTCGCGGTGGTGATCGCGGCGATTCCGGGTCGGGTGCGCTGAGGGATCCCTAGACGCTCGATGAAGCGCTCATGGCAGCGCCGTTACAGCGCCGTCAGGTGCCGTGACAGGTCGAGCGGTTTGCGTCGTTTGGTCTTGCGGTCGCGGTCGGGGATGCCGCCGACGTAGATCCAGCCGAGCAGCTGTTCGCCCTTCTCGAGCTTGTGCGCCTTGCGTACGGGTTTGCTGCGGGCGAGGGTTCCCGTGCGCCACATGGAGCCCCAGCCGGCCTCTTGCAGGAGGAGGATGAGGTAGTGGGCGACACCCGAGGCGACGGCTTCCTGCTCCCAGTAGGGCACCTTGCCGCTCTTGCGCGGGCTGACGACGACCGCGAGCACGAGGGGTGAGCGCTGCGCTTTCGTGATGTACTTGTCCCGGTCGCCGTCGGCGGCCTTCGCGAGGGCCTTGCCGAGTTTCTTGCGGGCGCCGCCGCGGAGTTCGATGATGCGCCACGGGCGGAGTGCGGAGTGGTCGGCGACCGCGTTCATGGTCGACAGGATTTCTTCGAGCTCCGCGGTCGAGGGTGCTTCGTCGGTGACCTTCGAGTGCGAGCGGCGCGCCGCGATCCCGTCGCGAATCGGGTGGGTGGAGTGGGTTGCGAGGGATCCCTCAGCCTGTTTTGCGCTCATGCCCGCTCCCTTCTCGACGTTTCCAAGACTGCCGCCAGTGTACGCGTCGCGGGCCTCTCGAGACTCGAACTTGCATCATCAGACGATATTCGTCAGACTTAGTCCCGGACTGTGAGGGTAGGGAACCCTAACCTCGATCCGACATGGGCCGCAACGCGGGCTCGACTGATCACATACAGAGAAATGGAGTGCTCTCGTAATGACTGCACAGAAGAGCTGGCGGAGGCGGGTGACGTCAGTCTTCGCGACGGCTACGGCCGGACTTCTCGCGGTGAGTGGCGCCGTACTTGCACCCACCGCCGCGTACGCCGCACCGGCGACCATCGACGGCGGCACCCTGGAATGGGGCTTCGTTGGATCTTGGCGAAATTATGTCACCGGTCTAATCGCAGACGGTGAATTCTCTGCGGGGGCCCCAGCCACTATTGCTGGTGAGGCACCAGACCAGGCTGTCCTGTACGTTGATGGTGCCGGGTCGGTTGATGTTGAGGCTGGAAGCGGCACTCTGACGTACGCCGGCTCAATGGTCTCCTACGGGCACCACGGTGGCTTGGATCAGTATTTGAGTAACCCTCAGATTGCACTGACATCGACCTCGAGCGCGACACTATCCTTTGAAGTGACACAGACGCACTACACCGCATTCCCTGAGAGGGCAGGGGAGCGTGAAGTCATTGCAAACTTAACCTTTGAAGCCGGTGACTTAGCCGATGGCACGGTGACAGCCAGTGCGGTCATGGCTGCTCCAGGTGCAGTCACATACGGAAACGGTGCATTCGCAGCTTTTGCAGAAGGCGCGCCGCTCGATCCCGTGACCTTCAGCTTCGAGGT
Source organism: Leucobacter sp. (assembly GCA_041655455.1). Lineage (GTDB taxonomy): Bacteria > Actinomycetota > Actinomycetes > Actinomycetales > Microbacteriaceae > Leucobacter. Next base: position 2,645 of record JBBAFK010000005.1, read on the forward strand.
GGCACCGGCAACGACGACGAGCACCACGCTCGGTACCTTGCCCGGCTCGATTATCGTCGGCGACACGGTCGACCTAGGCGCAACGGTCGCACCGGCCGAGGCAGCTGGCACGGTGACCTTCAAGAACAACGGCACGGCGATTGAGGGCGCAACTGACCTCCCGGTCGTTGACGGAAGCGCCGACGTTGAGGAGATCGCGCTGCCGCTCGGCACCAACTCCATCGTCGCTGAGTTCGCCCCGGCCAATGCCGCAGAGTTTGCCGCATCGGCATCCGCTGTGCAGACCGTTCAGGTGAATTCCGTCCCTGCAGCCATGACGGTGACTTCGCTGACTTCGGTTTCGCCTCAGACGCGCGCATTGCTCGGTGATGACGTGACGCTCACTGCCGAAGTGGCTGCGGCAGATGAGGAAGTCGAAGTAACACCTACCGGTAGCATCGAGTTCTTTACGGTCGTCGACGGCACAGCCGAGCGTGTTTCGCTTGGGCATGAAGATACGGACGAGTCGGGAACGGCATCGTTGACCACCGATGCTCTCACTGCCGGAGGACATTCCTTTATCGCGGTCTTTACCGCGGATGACTCGACAGAATTTGCTACGAGCGAATCAGGAGCGAGCAGTAACTACGGCATCGTCGAAACTGGAGCACCGACACCGTATGAGCCGGGTGCTGATGCACAGACCTCTGAGGGGGCAACTGGTAGCTGGGGTTGGAGCGGACAAGCGTGGGCTGAGAGTCAGTGGTCTCCTGCGTGGGATAAGTTCGTCTCTGGCGATGTGACCCTTGATGCTGAGAATAAGCTCTTCAATTTCTCCAACGGCACCGTGACCGCTGATGCAGGCGGCGCGGTTATCAGCTTTGAAGGTTCCCTGCGCACTGCTGCGTATACCTGGTATGGGCCTGCTCAGCCGGATGGCTTCTGGATTGAACTCATCGACCCGGCCCTGCACTTGAATGCTGATGGTTCGGGCGTGTGGGTTGCCGGGGTGAACACTGGGGCCGTGGACTATACGGCGAATCTAGATGCAGAACGCATCGTCGTTGGTGTTGTAGATGGGTATACCGGTGGCGGCATCGGTGAGGAGGGAGAACGTGTCGTAACACTCGGATTCCTCGACGCCACCGCACCCGGCACGTGGTCCGCAGGTCGCACGGGTGCATGGCCAGCCGATTTCATCCTCAAGGCACCTGGCCTGGGAAGCCAGTCGGTCGCGCCATACTACTACGACACATCCGCAGCGAATACGCCAACGAAGGTTCCGGCTCAGCTGAACGTCAACTTTGATTGGCCAGCAGTCACCGAGACCAAGCTGATTGCAGCACCGGTGGGTCCGGTGCAAGAAGGTACCGAGGTTACGCTGACTGCCGAGGTTGGTCCTGCCGCCGCTGCGGGGAAGGTCGAGTTCTTCGCCACAAGCGCCGTCACCGGTACCGAGTCGAAGATCGGTGAGGCCGACGTCGTCGATGGGGTCGCGGAGATTTCCACGACCGAGTTGGTTGCTGGCGGTCACATGTTCCGCGCGAAGTTCACCTCGTCGAACGGCTACACCGGCAGCGAAACTGTGACGACCGAGAATTACGGCGTGGTCGACACGAGCACAGCACCGGCGTGCGTGCCTGCTGAAGGTAGCGCCGCGTTCGACGGAGTTTCGGCGACCTGGGGTTGGAGCGCCTACGCCGCGAACTGGCCGAAGGAAGTTACTTCAGGTAACGGCACGGTGGAAGATGGCGCATTCGTTCTCACCGACGGTATTGCAATAGTTGGAGAGGACTGCACGCAGATCTCCTTCGATGCGACGCTGCTTGCGGATCCCTACCGCAACTACCCGATCCCTGACACCTCGAAGCCTCTCATCGAGCTGTCGTACCCTGTCCTCACGATCGACGCCGAAGGTAATGGCGTCTGGTCCGCAGACGTACGATCCGGTATTGGTGGACTGGAAGGCGAAGCGGTCGAGCAGGTCATCGCGACCATCACCGGTGCAGATGCGCTCGACTTCACGCAAGACGTGATCAGCACAGACATCGAATTCGACTTCGTGGACACGACCGCGGTCGGCACTTGGTCTGAGGGGAAGACCGACGCCTGGGCGAACGGGTTCATCATGAGCCTGCCCTCCTCGGTTCGTGCCTTCTTCTACGCGAGTGGCAGTGGAAGTGATGCAACCAAGGCTCCGGCAGCGATTAGCGTCGATTGGGCGTGGGATCCTGCAGAGCCCTCCGCCTTCGTCAACGGCCAGGAGGCCGCTGAGGTGGAGCCGGGTGAGACCGTGACCTTCACTGCTGGTCCGTTCCTCGAGCGCGGCGCAGATGTGTCGGTTGAGGTTCACTCCGATCCGATCTCGCTGGGCAACGTGACCTCTGACCCGCTCACCGGCGTGGCGGAGATCACTTGGACGATCCCTGCGGACTTCGAGATCGGTAGCACGCACTCGGTGATCTTCACTCAGGGTGACGTGTCGGCCACAGCGACCTTCACGGTCGTCGCTGCACCAAGCGGTGGAGACGGTGGGTCCGGTGGCGGCTCTGACGCTGCAGGCGGCGCCGGAACTGCTGGTGGAAGCGATTCCAAGGGGCTCGCGAGCACCGGTGCGAACGGCATGGAGGGCATGATCGCCCTCGGTGCACTTGCACTCCTCATCGGTGCGGCGTCGATCCTGGTCGCCCGTCGTCGCGCTGCCTCACAGCAGTAAGCGCCTCGTGAGGACCTGCTGCTCCGGCCACTGGTCGGGGCAGCAGGACCTTCACGCATTCAACACACAACGTTCAGGTAGGTAACAGCTCCGTATGATCCGGCCACTTCGATCACTACTCGCACTGGCGACGGCGGGCGCACTCGCGCTCGGCGGGGCGCTGCTTGCGCCGACCGCTGCCCTCGCCGCTCCGGCACCGGTTGAAGACAGCACCATGTCATGGGGATTTCTGGGTTCCTGGCGTGAATATGTGGCGGGCCCGATCGCGAGGGGCTTGATCGAGGCAGTCGCACCGGCGGCGAAGTCTGGTGCCAACATTGACTATGTTGGCGGTGCCGGCGAGTTCGACGCTGAAACTGGCACGGGCGTGATCACCTATCAGGGCGGCATGCACTCTCAGGGCCACTTTGAAGACGCTACGGGCGCATGGGGTCTCGATCAGACGCTCGCAGCCCCCCAAATCCAGCTCACCTCGGCGACGACGGGAACGCTCTCGTTCGAGGTGACGCAGGTGTCGTATAGCGGCTTTCCGAGCAGGGATGGCACACGTGAGGTCATCGCAGACCTCACCTTCGATGCTGGCGACATCGACGACGGTGTGGTCAGAGCCGCAGCAACGATGACCGAAGCAGGCTCGGTGGTTTTCGGTCCGGCAAACGCAAGTTACAATCCCGGATCACCGCTGGATCCGGTGACGTTTACGCTGCCGGTAGATGGGCGCGTAGCGGAGGAGACGACGACCGTGCTTTCCGCGCCCGCGAGCGTTGCTGTCGGCGAAGACGCAGTGTTCACTGCGACCGTGAGCCCGGCCGCCCCCGGAACGGTCGAATTTACCCAGGTTGGAACAGGGAATGGTTGGGCAGCCTCGACTGACACCGCTGGCACAGCGAACGTCACCGTGTCTGGTCTGACGCGCGGCACACATCAGTTCGTCGCGGAGTTCACTCCGACCGACGCCAACGCATTCCTCGGCTCAACCTCTGCGACGGTGGAAGTTGCTGTTGGAGCTGCGGCCGAAACGACGACGATCACACTACGTACTTCCCCGACGGGTAACGCCGTGCAAGGCGAGCCTGTCGAATTCATCGCCACACTCGACCCCGCGGACGCTGAAGGCACGGTGCAATTCGCGAGCGATACAGGCACCCTCGGCGACCCCGTCGACGTGGTTGAGGGATCGGCTTCACTGACGACGTTGGCGTTGCCTGTCGGCCAGCGGACACTCACGGCCGCATTCATCTCCGCTGACGCTGCCGCCTGGACGAATGCCACTTCAGAGACTGTGCAGCTCACTGTTGCAGCCGAAGAGGAATCGAAAACCGTAGTCTCCGGTGGAGACCTCAGCTGGGGGGTGTTGGCGCCATGGTGGACGTATGTGGAAGGGCCAATCGCCGGTGGAAAGATTTCCGCGGAAGCGCCAGCCACACTTGGCGCCACTGGCACCAATAGTGTGAACTGGGTCAACCAGGATTCGCAGGAGGAAGTCGACCTCGTCAATGGTTCTGGAACCATCACGTACCGTGGCGCGATGGTTTCTCGGGGACACACTGGGCACGGTGAATCAGGGTGGGGTCTCGATCAGCGGTTCTCGGACCCTCAGATCCGTCTCACATCGACGCAAACGGCAAAGCTCTCTGTGCTGGTCTCCCAATCTCCCTACACAGTTTTCCCTGCATATGACGGTCAGCGAGTTGAGATTGCCGATCTTCGGTTTACTGCCTCGGCGCTTCGCTCCGGCACTGTCATAGCAAGCGCACGAATGACGGCAGATGGTGGTCGTGTGTATGGGAATTTCAAGCCTGAGTACTCGACCGGGGCAGAACTCCTCCCCGTCTCGTTCTCAATCAACCAGGCCGCGGTCCCGCAGACTGGAGTCGCGCTTTCTGCTTCGGATCGATCGATCACGGCTGGTTCAAGCGTGACGGTGACCGCGCGCACGACCCCTGCGAGTCTCGGCGGCACGGTGACCTTCTCGAGGGGCGGCACCACGATCAAGCGAGTAGCTGTGAACGCGGGCAAGGCGAGCGCAGTGGTCACGGGACTGCCGGTCGGTGACCATTCGATCACGGCGCGGTTTGATCCCTCGTCGTCCGGTCACGCGTGGTCGAGCGCATCCACGACAGTGACGGTGGTCGCAGCGCCTCCTGCCCCGCCGGCGACAGGTGGAAGTGGCCAGCAAGCAGGATCCCTTGCCTGGGGAATCTCGAGCGCATTCGCGAGCTACGTGACCGGTTCGATCGCGAAGGGCAGCATCGCGACGAGCGGTGTTGGGAGCGCAAGAGGAGCGTACCTCTTCCCGCAGGCCACCGGCGGAAGCTGGAACTCTGCAACGCAGACGGGATCCGTGCAGTACTCGGGCACCGTGACATTCTCCGGGCATAAGGGGCTTCTCAGTGAAACCTTCAGCAACCCCGTGATCACAGTGACGAACCCATCATCGGGCACTATCTCCGTCGGTGGCCAGAGCTTCGGATTGAATCTCGCTGCCGCGTCCAAGTCTGTGGGGGCAGGAGGTGAGGTGACCTGGACCGGCGTTCCAGTTTCTGGCTCGATTTCGGGCGGACCGTCCTCAAGCAGCAGCTATTCGCTCGGCGTGGATCCGCTGAGCTTCACAGTGGGCTCGCCGAGCAGCGTGAGCTACGGCTCAACGGTGCAGGAGAAATCCAAACCAGAGCGCACGCCGGCCGCGACACCCCCGGCGACGACCGGAATCACCGTGCTCACCGACCCGGAGAAGATCCGCGCGGGCGGGCGCATCGAGATCGAAGCCTACGGGTTCGACGCGAACGACGAGGGAGTGCTCGTCGTGCTCTACTCCGAACCGATCCTCCTCGACGACTCGGCGAAAGCCGACGCGCGCGGCCGCGTCACCTGGAGCGGCACACTCCCCGACGACGTCATAGGCGAACACACGCTCACCCTTCAGGGCAGCACGAACGCCGGCGCCATCATTGACATCCTCGACCCCGACGAGAAGAAGAAAGCGGCGACGAAGCGCCCCGAAATCGAGCAGGGCATCCAAGCCGAAGCGATCCAGGCAGCCGGCCCGCTCACCAGCTCTGGAGGCATGCAACTCTGGGAATGGTGGGCAAGCGCCGGCGCACTCGTGCTCATCGCCGCCTGCACCACCGCACTCGCCATCCGGCAGCGCCGACTCAACTCCTGACCAGCGACGCAGCACAACACAGCGCCCTCGCACAGGGCTGACCACGTGAGAATTGGAGAGGGATCCCTCGTGAACCAACGCACCCGCCGCACCATCAAACGCGCAGCATCCATAGGGATCGCCGCCAGCGCCCTCCTCAGCATGAGCGCCCTCGGCGCCGCCACCGCGCACGCCGCGCCCCAGCCAGCGCCCGCCATCCAGCCCGCGGAGGACGCGGCCGCCTGCACCGTCACCGACGGCACCCTCACCTGGGGTGTGAAGGAAAGCTTCCGCTCGTACATCAGCGGCTCGATCGCGAACGGCTCGTGGGAAGCCACCGACGGCGCCACCTACGAAACCCCCCACTTCACCTGGACCGGCGGCACCGGCGAAATCGACCCCGCAACCGGCACCGGCAGCGTCAGCTTCACCGGCACGGTCCACTTCACCGGACACGACGGCGTGCTCGACCTCACCCTCGCAAACCCCACCCTCGACTTCGAAGGTGACGGAGTCGCCACGCTGCTTCTCGACGCGCGCAGCACCGATCTCGAAGGCGAACTCGCCCTCGACGTGGACCAGGAATGGGTCGGCGATGTCGTCGCCCCTGTCTCACTCGAACCGGTCGAGGAGCGGCTCGCCATCGACGCCATGGAGACGACCCTCACCAACTCCGGTGTCAAAGCCTTCGCCGAGTTCTACGACGCTGGCGCCACCCTCGACCGGCTCGCCATCGACCTCGCCCTCCCCGGCTGCTACACGAGCGCCCCCGCCGATTCTGCTGAACCTGCTGAACCCGAGGTGACCACTCAGGCCCCTGTCGAGGTCGTCGAGACCGAGACGTCGGTGCCGTGGGTGCCGATCATTATCGGCGGTGTGGCGATCCTCGTGATCGGCGTCACCGTGGGCATGCTCGTCGCCGGCCGCAAGAAGCCTGGCGCCGACGGCGTGCAAGGGCCGACTGCGGAGTAGGGGGGGGAGGGATCTCTCGCTACGGGCAGGGATCCCTGGCGCTCGGAGGAGTCCTCGCGACGGGTAGGGATCCCTTGCCCTATTGCGGCGCCTTGTCTCGCAAGTTATGTCACCTTGCCGCCCCGAGGCTTCTTGACTTGTTGGTTTCTACGCTGTGCGGGGGATCTCGCCTCTGCGTACCGCGTATGCCGGATTCTGGTACGCAAAGCAGATATCCCCCGCAGAAGAGAGAAAGCTGAGAGAAGCAGGGTGCAGAGCGCAATGCGCAGGAAGCCGAGCGCATAGGGGTGAGACTATGCGCAGTGCACTCAAACGCACAGCCTCTTTACGCGAGCACCCCGCGCAGCGGCATGACGATGCCCTTGCCAGTCACTGGGTGAGGGATCACCTCGACGGGCGTGCGGTACACGTCTGACACGATCTCTGACGTCAGCACGGCGTCCGGCACGTCGCACGCGAAGATCTTGCCGTCGCGCAAGAGGGCGATACGGTCGGCGAAAGCGCTCGCGAGATTGAGGTCGTGCAGCACGACGAGCACGGCGTCGCCGGAACGGGCGCGATCCCTCGCGAGACCGAGCACCGCCTCCTGATGCCCGAGATCGAGCGCAGCGGTCGGCTCATCGAGCATCAGCACCCCGGTGCGGCCGGCGATCACGCGCGCGAACGCGGTGCGGGCGCGCTCACCCCCCGAGAGCGAGGGCACGCGACGGTTGCCGAGATGCCCGATATCGGCCGCGCTGATGGCCTGCGAGATCGCTTCGTTGTCCTCGTCCTCCCGCGACGTGCGGCGCCACGGGGCCCGCCCCATCTCGACGACCTGGTGCACGGTGAAGGGGAACATGAGCTGGTTGTCCTGCAGCAGCACGCTGCGGCGGCGCGACAGGTCGGAGAGGGACCACTTGGAAATGTCGCGGCCGGCGAAGGTGATGGATCCCTCGTCGGGGGTCACGTCGCCCGACAGCAGGCTCAGCAGCGTCGATTTTCCGGCGCCGTTCGGGCCGAGCAGCGCGAGCACCTCGCCGGCCCGCAGCTCGACCGACACCTCGTCGAGCAGGCGCTTTCCGCCGCGAATCAGCGACACAGATTCCGCAGCGCACACGACCTCGCCGACGGCCGGGCGGGTGGGCGGCGTGAAACGTCGCGCGGCCATCAGCCCCACCCCCCGCTCCGCTTGCGAGTGCGACGCAGCAGCCAGAAGAAGAACGGCCCGCCGACGAGCGCCGTGAGCATGCCGATCGGCATGTCCGCGTTCGGCACGATCGTGCGCGCGCCGAGGTCGGCGAGCGTGAGCAGCAGCGCCCCGCCGAGGGCAGACGCGGTCACGAGCGGAAGATGCGCGGGCCCGAGGATCATGCGCATGAGGTGAGGGATCACGAGACCCACGAACGAGATGATGCCCGCGAACGCGACCGAGGCACCAGTGAGCAGCGCGACGACGAAAATCATGACGACCCGCAGAACCTCGACGTTCACGCCGAGGTGTCGTGCGTTGCGTTCGCCGAGCGCGAGGAGGTCGAGTTTGCGTGCTGCGAAGTAGGCCGCGATGAGCCCGGCCGCGACGACGGGCGCGACGATGAGCGCCTGCGACCAGCGGCTTCCGGCGAGACTGCCGAGCTGCCAGAACACGATCTGCTCGCGCGACTGCGTATCGCCGAGGAAGGTGAGCAGGGCGATGCCGGCGCCGGCGATCGCGTTGACCGCGATACCCGTGAGCACGAGGGTGACGACCTCGGTGCGGCCGTCGGCTCGGCTCATCCCGTAGACGATGAGGGTCGCGCCGAGGCCGGCTGCGAACGCGAAGACCGCCGTGGTCCACTCGCCGAAGAAGGTGAGACCGAAGACGATCGTGAGGCCTGCACCGACTGCGGCGCCCGCCGAGATGCCGATGACGCCCGGTTCGGCGAGGGGGTTGCCGAAGATTGCCTGCATGATGAGGCCCGCGACCGAAAGGCCGGCGCCGACGAGTGCCGCCATAGCGACCCGCGGGAACCGGATCGCCCACAGGGTGGCGTCACCGGTCGGGTGGGTTGGCATCGGCAGCCAGTTGATTCCGATCTTGTGGAACAGGGATCCGAGCACCTCCTGCGGAGGGATCGGCAGCTGCCCGGTGCCCGCCGACACGAGGATCGACCCGATGAGCGCCGCGGTCAGCACGGAGAAGAGGATGACCTTGGTGGTGACGCGACGAGTCTTCACCGAAGACAGGGAGGAGGTCATACGCGTGGGAACCGGTTTTCGTCGTGGATGCGCGCCCGAGAAATGTGCTTCAGCGGGCGCGGCGATGGGCTGGAACTGCAAAGTCCAAGGTTCATCTTACCTTTGTTGGGATAGGCTAATCTCCGGAATTCATCGGATGAGGGGACGGTTTCGTCGAAATGCTACGGGCACGCATGCGCAGAGGGATCGCGGTCGCAGTGCTGGCCCTGACGGGAATCGGCCTGGTCGGATGCCAGACCGGCGCCGCCCACGGCGCACTCGGCGAGACGGAGACGGTGTCGCTTCCGCCTATCGCCGAGATCACACCGCTCGAGGATCCGAGCACGTACGAGGGCCCGACGCACGCGGTCGTCGGCGGGCCGAGCCTGTCACCGCTCGACGAGGCTCCGGAGAGCCAGCTGCCCGTCACGGTCACCTCGCACGACCGTTCCGGCGACACCGAGATCACCGTCGAGGACAACTCACGGATCGTGCCGCTGTCGCTCAGCGGGTCCGTCGGCGAACTCGTGTCGGCGTTCGGTTTCGCCGACTCGATCGTCGGCCGCGACATTTCCACGAACTTCCCGGGCTCCGAGGACATCCCGGTCGTCACCAAGGACGGGCACTCTATCGACGCGGAGGGGGTGCTCGCACTGAGCCCGAGCCTGATCCTCACCGACGGTTCGATCGGACCGACCGATGTTGTGCTGCAACTGCGCGACGCCGGCGTGCCCGTGGTCACGGTGGAGCGGGCGATCAACCCGGAAACGAGCGCCATCGCCGCACAGCAGGTCGCGGACGCGCTGGGCGTCGGCGACGCCGCCCCCGCGATGATCGAGAAGCTCGATCAGGCGATTACGGAGAAGGAAGCCGAGGTGCAGGCGCTCCTCCCGAACGACCCGGACAAGCTGCCGCGCGTCGCATTCCTCTACATTCGCGGCACCGCGGGCATCTTCTACCTCTTCGGCGAGGGCAGCGGGGTCGACAGCCTCATCCGCTCCGTCGGCGCGATCGACGTGGCCGAGGAGATCGGACTCGTCGGCGAGAAACCGCTCACCGAGGAAGCACTCATCGGCATGGACCCCGACATCATCGTCGTGATGACGGCCGGCCTCGAAAGTGCCGGCGGCGTCGACGGTCTGCTTGCCGCGCAGCCGAGCATCGCGCTCACCGCGGCTGGGCAGCAGCGTCGCATCATCGACGTCGACGACAAGGTCCTCTTCGCTGGGGGCATGCGAATCCCCGACGTGATCGACGGGCTCGCGCGTGCAATCTACGCGCCGGAGTCGCTGGCCGAATACCAGTAGGGGTGTGCGGGCGGTCACGATTGATCGCCAGGGATCCCTCGCCCTCTTCACAGTTTTTTTGCTCTGCCGCCGCTGCCTCTGCCGCCGCAGTGTTCTCTTCTCTGCTTAGTTGCCTCTTCTTCCGCTTCCGCAGCTTCCAGTCGCAGGTTTCTCTGCTCAGTCCCTTCACCCCGTCACCTGTAGGTTTCTCTGCTCAGCGGGGGATCTCGCTTCTGCGTACCAGAATCTGGGGAATCGAGTACGCAGAGCTGATATCCCCCGCAGAGCGGAGATCTCCCGCATGCCTGCCTCGGCTCAGCTGCCGCAGCTGTCTCGGCTTTGCTGGCCTTCTTCTGCTGGAGTTTCCTGTCGCAGGTTTCTCTGTTCAGTGGGGGATCTCGCTTCTGCGTACCAAGATCTGGGGAATCGAGTACGCAGAGCTGAGATACCCCGCAGAGCAGAGAAGTTGGATGTGGGAAGTGGGCGAGGGAAGGGTAGGGAAGTGGGCGGAGCAATGGGAAAAGTGGAGAAGGACAATGGGGGGAAGAGCGGGGCAGTGGGGGAGTAGACAAGGCAGTGGGAGGAGCAAAGTCGATGGGGGAGGGTAGGGCAGTGGGGAGTAGACAGGGCGGCGGGTGAAGGGCAAGGGGCAGGGCGAGGGATCCCTTTCCCTCGTGAATCGTGCCCTCGGGCGTCGCTCCAGGGATCCTCGGGATCTCCGGGGTACGCTGTTACGGTGCCGCGCGGAGCGCGCATCGGATTGAAGTGATTGAAGTGATTGAACTGGCCGGGGGTGGAGAGTGACGCAGAGCAGCGGTGACCCCGTAGTGCGCAGCTCCCGCGGGCAGGACTACCCGGCGGACCGGTTCGATGGGATCCCTCGCAGCGGTCGTGTCGGGGCACACCGCGTCACCCCTCGTCCTCGGCGTGTCTGGCAGTATGTGCTGGCCAGCGTGCTCGGCTTTCTGCTGCTCACCACCCTCGGCGTGATCGGAGTGCACAGCATCGGCAGCTCGGTGTTGCCGATCGGCCCGTCACCCGGAACGAACGAGGAACCTGCAGCGCCGAAGATCACCGCGGAACTCGACCCCGAGGCCACCGTGGCGGTACTCGACGGCACCCCGAACCCCGAGCTCGGCGTGCGCGTCGACGAGGCCATCACCCGTGAAGGGTGGGGGCAGGTCGTCTTTTCGGGCAAGGCCATCAGCGCCGACGTCGCGATCTCCGCGATCTTCTACCGCGACCCGGCTGACGAGGCCGCAGCTCTCGGTCTCGCCGAGCAGCTCGGCGGAGCCTCGGTCTACCCGACGGAGGAGTACGCCGAATACGGTGCACGTTTGATCGTGCTGCTCGGCGTCGACTACGGCGGGCCGGGCCTCGAACCCGAGGTGACGCCCGAGCCTGAACCCGAGCCGCAGATCGACCCGACAACCGGTTACCAGATCGACCCCGCGACTGGATACCTCATCGATCCGGCGACCGGACTCTTCATCGACCCGGGCACCGGTCAGTTGCTGGATCCGGCGACGCTGCAGCCCGTGCAGTAGAGCGCGAACTCGTGCCAGGGGTTCGAATCGCAAAATGTTCGCTGCCCGCGAGCGTCTCTCCTTGCACTCTCAGTGTCAGAGTGCCAAGATTGGTGCTAGCAGTCGAATCGACTGAGTGCTAAAAGATCCGCGCTCCGGAAATGTCCGGCAGTGCGGTGCCCACCAATAATCGAACGCCGGGAGGGGCGAATTACATGGCAAAGATGATTGCGTTTGATGAGGAAGCGCGCCGCGGACTCGAGCGAGGGCTCAACACCCTCGCCGACGCCGTGAAGGTGACGCTCGGCCCGCGCGGCCGCAACGTTGTTCTGGAGAAGAAGTGGGGCGCACCCACGATCACCAACGACGGCGTCTCCATCGCGAAGGAGATCGAGCTCGAGGATCCCTTCGAGAAGATCGGCGCTGAGCTCGTCAAGGAGGTCGCGAAGAAGACCGACGACGTCGCAGGCGACGGCACCACCACCGCCACCGTGCTCGCCCAGGCGCTCGTGAGCGAGGGCCTCCGCAACGTCGCTGCCGGCAGCGACCCGATCGCGATCAAGCGCGGCATCGAGAAGGCCGTCGCTGCGGTCTCCGAGAAGCTCCTCGCGAACGCCAAGGAGATCGAGACGACCGAGCAGATCGCCGCCACCGCGTCGATCTCGGCCGCTGACGAAGAGATCGGCCGGCTCATCGCCGAGGCGATCGACAAGGTCGGCAAGGAAGGCGTCGTCACCGTCGAGGAGTCGAACACCTTCGGCACCGAGCTCGAGCTCACCGAGGGCATGCGCTTCGACAAGGGCTACCTCTCGGCATACTTCGTCACCGACGCGGATCGCCAGGAGGCGGTCTTCGAGGATCCCTACATCCTCATCGTCAACAGCAAGGTCTCGAACATCAAGGACCTGCTCCCCGTTGTCGACCCCGTGATCCAGTCGGGCAAGCAGCTCCTCATCATCGCGGAGGACGTCGAGGGCGAGGCGCTCGCCACGCTCGTGCTCAACAAGATCCGCGGCATCTTCAAGTCCGCAGCCGTCAAGGCACCGGGCTTCGGCGACCGCCGAAAGGCCATGCTGCAGGACATCGCGATCCTCACCGGCGGCACCGTGATCTCGGAAGAGGTCGGCCTCAAGCTCGAGAACGCAACCCTCGACATGCTCGGCACCGCACGCAAGGTCATCATCACCAAGGATGAGACCACCATCGTGCAGGGTGGCGGCGAAGAGGAGCAGATCCAGGGCCGCGTGCAGCAGATCCGCCGCGAGATCGACTCCACCGACTCCGACTACGACCGCGAGAAGCTCCAGGAGCGCCTCGCGAAGCTCGCAGGTGGCGTCGCAGTCATCAAGGCCGGCGCTGCGACCGAGGTCGAGCTCAAGGAGCGCAAGCACCGCATTGAAGACGCAGTCCGCAACGCGAAGGCTGCGGTTGAGGAAGGCGTGCTGCCCGGTGGCGGCGTCGCCCTCATCCAGGCCGGCAAGGAGGCCTTCGCAGGCCTCGAGCTCTCCGACGACGAGGCCGTGGGTGCGCGTATCGTGCAGACCGCGATCGAGGCACCGCTGCGCCAGATCGCGCAGAACGCTGGCCTCGAGCCGGGCGTCGTTGCCGACCGCGTCTCGAACCTCCCGACCGGCCACGGCCTCAACGCCGCGACCGGCGAGTACGGTGACCTCGTCGAGCAGGGCATCCTCGATCCCGCGAAGGTGACCCGTTCGGCTCTGCAGAACGCCGCATCGATCGCCGGGCTCTTCCTCACCACCGAGGCAGTTGTCGCCGACAAGCCGGAGCCCGCTCCTGCCATGCCGGCTGACCCGACCGGTGGCATGGACTTCTAAGAAGCCCCAGTATGGAACGGGGGTCGCGTCTTCGGGCGCGGCCCCCGTTTTGTGTGCGAGGGATCGCCGAGCGTGCGAGAAACGACAACCACCGTCACGGATGACGCTCGGTGCGCCCCACACGCGGGGGCGGTCGGGCGCACCGTGCGGAGCGATGACTACGGATGCGTATGCGGACCGGAGGTCATCGCCCACAGGAAGAGAGTCCGTTCGCCTGGAAAAGCAACGCGGACCTAAGTTTCCTCGGCGTGTCGCGGCCGTAACGCCCCCCCGCGTTGCTTTCTGCACCCCTGTGACTCTCAGATATTGAGGGCCGTTTTCTCACGGCCCGGGTTCTGACAGTCACAAGGGAGCAGAAGTATGAGTTTGCGTTGTAGTCGAGCCGCAAGAAGCTATCGGACATTCTTCACTGCACTGCTGGGGGTGCTCGCCCTCGTCATATTCGGGCCGGTGACTGCCGCGTATGCTGCACCGGAAGTCGGCGAATCCGCCCATGTAGGCGACGAGCGCGTCGGTCTTGGCGGGACAATCATCGTTCCCATCTACTACGAAGGAACGCCGACGTCAGGAGTGCCGGACACCTGGGCCTACTGCATCGAACACAGTGTCGACCGGCACTTCGACGTCACCGCGACGGTCGGTGCTCCCGGAGACTTCCTCGGAGACAACCACTTCGACACGAACGTGTCTCAGATCGCCTGGGTGCTCGCACACGGGCACCCCGCCGTCGATCTCGAGACGCTCGCGCTCGCCGTCGACGCGCCGGGGCTCACCGTGAACGACGCGGTTGAGGCGACACAGTACGCGGTGTGGCGTTACACCGACCTGGACTGGGATGCCACCTGGAACTGGGAGACAGCACAGTCAGAAGCCCTGTACTGGTACCTCGTCGATGGAGCGAAGGCGGGCCACGCGGTTACGCCGACAGTCACTGTGACAGCCCCGACGGGTGACCACGTGGCGGGATCCCTCATCGGTCCATTCTCGATTGAAACCACCGAGCCATTCGTGAGCCTCACCACGAATACTCCATTCGCGCTGGTGAACGCCGAGGGGGCCACCATTGACTCGAGAGTGGTCCGAGACGGTGACGCCGTATACCTCGATACTCGAGGCGCAACGGCGGTAGGGTCGGCGACGATCACCGCGAGCGCCCAGGCCTCCGCCGGAACCTGCATGATTCTCTCCGTTCCCACGCCGAGCGGATCCATGACCGCCGAGGACCACGCGCAGTCACTCATGCTCGTGGCACCTTCCGTCAACCACGTCGTAGGCGAGGGATCCGTAAGCTGGACGGGGCTCACGCTGCCTGCGATTTCGACGTCGCTCGTTGACGCCACTGACGGGGATCGTCTCGTGCACTGGGAAGGCGGCCGAGTCATCGACACCGTGTTCTACGAACACCTCGAACCCGGAAGCGTCTACACCGTTTCAGGTGAGCTCATGCGTAAGTCGGACGGGTCAGCGACGGGGATCACCGGGACCGTGACCTTCATCGCTGCCGAGGAAAGCGGAGAGGCCACCCTGACCTTCGACATTCCGGCGGGCTTCGCCGGAGAGTCACTCGTTGCGTTCGAGTGGTTGTTCGCGGGTGACGTTGTGGGAGACCGCGACGACGCGATTGCCGAGCACGTCGACATCGACGACCCCGCACAGACCGTGCTCGTAGGGGAGGCGCCTGTCGGCGGCGGTGGCAGTGGCGGCGGTGGTGGCGGCGGTGGCGCTGGCGGCGGTGGTACTGACGGCTCTGACGGCAGCGTTGGAGTCGGCGGCAGCTCCGCCCAAGGCGGTACAGGGACCTCGAGTGCAACGAATCCGGCCGGAACCGCGACTCACGGGAGTCTCGCATCAACCGGTGACACGACCCTCGTCGGCACCATCGCGATCGCGTTGGCGCTCAACCTGTTTGGCGCCGCCGGACTGATCTTTCGAGCCCGTCGCTCAGCGCGAGCACAACACTAAGCACACGAGCCGGCGTAGCGGGCTCCCAGACCGGGTCTTCGGACTGCCGAGTCCGGGGGCCCGCTACGCTGGTCGCATGAGCTCGGGCGCAGCAGTCGTGGGGGCGGGACCAAACGGGCTCGCCGCCGCCGTCACCCTTGCGCGCGCCGGCGTACCTGTCACCGTATTCGAAGCGGCAGAGGCGATCGGTGGCGGCACCCGGACCGCCGAGGTGGTCGAACCCGGTGTGCTGCACGACGTGTGCTCGGCGATCCACCCGATGGCGCTCGCCACCGGGTTCTTTCGGGCGTTCGAGCTCGAGCGGCGCATGGAGTTCGCGATCCCTGATGCCTCCTACGCGAACCCGCTCGACACCCCCGCGAGCGGGGGGCGCGCGGCCGTCGCCTACCGTGATCTCGAACGCACCGCGACCGAGCTCGGCCGCGATGGTGCCGCGTACGCGCGCTACTACCGCCCACTGCTGAGGCACCTCGACGGCGTAGTCGACTTCGCGCTCGGCGGCACCATGCTGCGGTGGCCTGAGAGCGTGCCCGCCGCCCTCACCACCGGGCTGCGAGTACTCGAACAGGGCACGTCGCTGTGGAACGCGCGCTTCCGAGAGGAAGCCGCACCCGCGCTGATCTCCGGCGTCGCCGCACACAGCATCGGCCGCATGCCGAACCTCGCGACCGCGGGCGTCGGCGTCGTGCTCGGCGTGCTCGGCCACGCAAGTGGCTGGCCCGTGCCCATCGGCGGTTCACGCGCCATCACGGACGCGCTCGCCGCCGACCTCCTTACCCACGGTGGGCGCATCGAGACGGGCCGCGCCATCACCGACGTGCGAGAGCTCGGCGAATACGACGTCAAACTCTTTGACACCTCCGCGCGTGGGCTCGCACGCATCGCCCGATCCGAGCTTCCGCGAGGGTACCGTCGTGCACTCGAACGCTTCCGATACGGCGACGCCGCGACCAAGGTCGACTTCGTGCTGGACGGGCCGATCCCTTGGCGAGACCCGCGCGTCGCACTCGCCCCAACCGTGCACCTCGGGGGCAGCCGCGCCGAAGGTGCCGCCGCGGAGGCCGAGGTGTCGCGCGGGCGGCATCCGGAACGCCCCTACGTGCTGCTCGCGCAGACCGCCGAGTTCGACCCCTCCCGAAACGCTGCAGGGGTGAACGCTGTCTGGAGCTACACCCACGTACCCTCCGGGTCGACCGTCGACATGGGGGAGCGCGTCACCGCACAGATCGAGCGCTTCGCGCCAGGATTCAGGGATCGCATCCGCGCCATGCGAGTCACCACTGCCGCCGAACTCGCAGACTACAACCGCAACTACCACGGCGGGGACTTCAGCGCCGGAGCAGTGTCACTGCGGCAGCTGTTTGCGCGGCCAGTGTTTCGGGCGGATCCCTGGCGGGCACCCGCGCGGGGCATATATTTGTGCTCGTCGTCGACGACTCCCGGGCCGGGCGTGCACGGGCTCTCCGGCTGGTACGCGGCGAAATCGGCGCTGCGCCACTCGTTCGGGCTGCCCGAGCCCGACCTCGGGCTGTAGGGGTCGACTTCGGGCTGCCCGAGGTCGAGCTGCCCGAGCGCGAGCTTTCTGCCTGGCTCTTGGTTGTGCGCCCCACCCACATTTCTGCTTGTGCTTGTGCTTGTGCTTGTGCTTGTTGTCTGATTTCTCTGCTCTGCGGGAGATCTCTGCTCTGCGTACTAAATTTCGGGGTTTTGGGTACGCAGAATGGAGATCCCCCGCTGACGGTAGTAGAGGCTGTAGAGGCTGTAGAGGCTGAAGAAGCTGAGGGGAAAAACAGGACAGGGGAGCAGGAAAACTGGGGCTGAATGGCGGGTGAACGGCGCATGTGGTGAGTGTGGTGAACGCGGTGAGGGATCCCTCGCCACCGCCGTCACCGCGTAGGCTTGGAGGGTGGCATCCAGCATCTACCTCACATCCGCCGAAGGCCGCACGGGGAAGAGCGCCGTCGCGCTCGGAGTGCTTGACGCACTGCGCGCGAGTGCGCCCCGGGTCGGCGTTTTTCGGCCTCTGATAAGGGCGGGGGCGGAGCGCGACCGTGTGCTCGAACTGCTGCTCGCGCGGGCGACGGCTGACGTGCCCTATGACGCGTGCGTGGGTGTGACGTATGAGGAGGCTGCGCAGGATCCCGAGGCGGCGTTGACTCGGATCGTCGCCGCCTACCACCGGCTTATGGGTGAGTGCGATGCGGTCGTGGTGGTGGGTTCCGACTTCACTGATGTGGCCGCGCCGACCGAGCTTGCCTACAATGCGCGCATCGCGGCGAACCTGGATACTCCGGTGCTGCTCGTGCTGAGTGGTCGTTCGAGTGACCGGGCGGAGTCGCTCGGGAAGCTGCCGGCGCGCACGCCGCAGGAGATCGCGCAGCTCGCCGAGCTCGGGCTTGCGGAGCTCACGGCGGAACACGCGACGCTGCTTGCGGCGCTGGTGAACCGTGCGGATCCCTCGCGGCTTGACGAGATCCGTGCCGCGGTCGGCAGAGTGCTTCCTGAAGCACCGGTGTGGGCGGTGCCGGAGGAGCTGCTGCTCATCGCGCCGTCGGTTGCGACGGTGGTCGAGGCTGTGGAGGGTCGGCTCGTGCGGGGCAGCGCTGAGTTGCTTGTGCGGGAGGTGAGGGATCTCGTCGTCGCGGGAATGTCGATGGAGAATGTGCTGCCGCGTCTGCTTGAGGGATCCGCGGTCGTGATTGCAGCCGACCGCTCCGAGACGCTGCTCGCGGTAACGATGGCGCACGAGGCCGCGACTTTCCCGACGATCGGCGCGGTCGTATTGAACGGCGACTTCGATCTGCCGCCCGCGGTCGAACGGCTACTCGACGGCATCGATTCGACGCTGCCGATTGTGCGTACCTCGCTTGGCACGTTCGACACGGTGCAACGGATTGTGCAGTCGCGAGGGATCCTGACCGATGAATCTCCCGCGAAGTTCGATCGTGCGCTTGCGCTCTTCGAACAGCACGTCGACATCGATGAGTTGGCGGAGCGGCTGCGGGTGCACGCGGGAGGGATCCGCACACCCGTCATGTTCGCGTATGAGCTTTTCGAACGGGCGGCGGCGGCCGACGCGCACATCGTGCTGCCGGAGGGTGAGGACGACCGGATCCTGCGCGCGGCGAGCACACTGCTGGCGCGGGGGGTGGCGCGGCTCACGCTGCTTGGCGACGAGGACGCCGTGCGGAAGCGGGGTGGAGAGCTCGGGCTCGAGATCGACGCCGCGGCAATCGTGAACCCGGAGTCGTCTTCGCTGCGCGAGCGGTTCGCCCAGGAGTATGCCCGGCTGCGGGCGCACAAGGGTGTGACGCTCGAGCACGCGCGCGACACGATGGCGGATGGCAGCTATTTCGGCACGATGATGGTGCAGCTCGGCCTCGCCGACGGGATGGTGTCGGGGGCGGCGAACACGACCGCGCACACGATTCGCCCGGCGCTCGAATTCGTGAAGACGAAGCCGGGGGTTTCGGTGGTGTCGAGCGTCTTCTTCATGGGGCTCGCGGATCGTGTGCTCGTGTACGGAGACTGCGCGGTGAACCCCGATCCGACGGCTGAGGAGCTCGCCGATATCGCGATTTCTTCGGCGGAGACGGCCGCGCAGTTCGGGGTCGAGCCGCGCATCGCGATGCTGTCGTACTCGACGGGCGATTCGGGTGCGGGGGCCGACGTCGACAAGGTGCGGGAGGCGACTCGGCTCGCGCGGGCGGCACGACCGGACCTGCTCATTGAGGGGCCGATCCAGTACGACGCCGCAAGCGATCCGGCGACAGGGGCCTCAAAAATGCCGGGATCGGCGGTCGCCGGGCGCGCCACCGTGTTTATATTCCCGGATTTGAATACGGGGAACAACACGTACAAGGCGGTGCAGCGTTCGGCGAATGCGGTGGCGGTGGGGCCGGTGCTGCAGGGGCTGAAAAAGCCGGTGAACGATCTCTCCCGCGGGGCGACGGTCGACGACATCATCAACACCGTCGCGATCACCGCGGTGCAGGCCGGACAGGAAGGGCACGCGGAATGAGCGCGAATGCGGGAGCGAGAGCTGAAGCGCAAGCTGGGGCGGACGCGAGCGTCGGGGCCAGCGCACGCGCCGAGGCCGGCACACGCGCCGGGGCCAGCGCACGTGTGGGCGGTGAGGTGGGGGCCGAAACGCGGCCGCACGCCGACCGCGTGCTCGTTATCAATTCCGGTTCCTCCTCGATCAAGTATCAGCTGATCGACGCGGTGACCGGACTGCGCACGGCCTCGGGACTGATCGAGCGGATCGGGGAGCCCGAGGGTCATATCGAACACCGGGGCGAGGGATCCGCGGGCGCGTCCTCCTCTTTCACACGTTCGACCCCGGTTCCCGATCACTCCGCGGGTTTCGTGCTCATGCTTGAGGCGTTCGCGGCGACGGGCGCTCCGGTGGACACGCTCGGCATCCGCACCGTCGGGCACCGTGTGGTGCAGGGCGGCAGCGACTTCATTGAGCCGACTGTCATCGATGACCGTGTCGCGGCGCGCATCCTCGAACTCGCCGAACTTGCCCCGTTGCACAACCCCGGCCATTATCAGGCGATTCTCGCGGCGCGTGAAACCTTTGCGGATGTGCCTCACGTTGCGGTGTTCGACACGGCCTTTCACCAGTCCATGCCTGAATCTGCATACACGTACGCGGTGGATGCGAAGCTCGCGGCGGAGCACGGGATTCGCCGCTACGGCTTTCACGGCGTTTCGCACCAGGTGGTCTCGCGGGCGGCCGCAGAGTTTTTGGGTCGTCCCCTTGAATCACTGAACCAGGTGGTGCTGCACCTCGGAAATGGCGCGTCGGCGTGTGCCGTCGCCGGCGGACGTTCAGTGGACACCTCGATGGGCCTGACGCCGCTCGAGGGGCTCATGATGGGTTCGCGGGGCGGGGACATCGACCCCGGAGTGCTCATGCACCTGCTGCGCTCGGGCCTCAGCGTCGACGAGCTCGACGCGCTGCTCAATCGTGGATCCGGGTTTCGGGGACTCGCGGGCTCGAATGATTTTCGCGACGTGTGGGCGGCGGCGACGTCGGGGGATCCCTCGGCGCGATTAGCGCTCGATGTCTATGCGCACCGGATCAGGCATTACATCGGCGCGTACCACGCCGTGCTCGGCGGGGCCGACGCGATCGTCTTCACCGCTGGGGTCGGGGAGAATCACGCGGGGATCCGTGCCGCGGTGTGCGCGGGGCTCGAACGGCTCGGGATCGTGCTCGACGCGGACCGGAATGAGTCGGTCGAAACGGGGGCGCGGCGCATTAGCGCGGATGATTCGGCCGTCGAGGTGCTGGTCGTGCCGACCGACGAGGAGGCGGAGATCGCGCGGCAGGCCTGGCGGCTGGTGGCTGAGGGCTAAGCCTTCGCGCTGTGGGTTGTGTGCTGTGGGTTGTGTGCTGCGGGCTGTGCGCTGAGGGATCGCGCTGAGGCTTTGGCCCGCTCAGCGCGATGTCGGTGCCCGCGGGTAGCATGGTCCCGTGGTTGCCGCACTGTATCGCCGTTACCGGCCCGAGAGCTTCTCCGAGATGATCGGCCAGTCCCAGGTGACCGACCCACTGAGGACGGCACTGCGGACCGGTCGCATCGGGCACGCCTACCTGTTCAGCGGCCCCCGCGGTTGCGGCAAGACGACGTCGGCGAGAATTCTCGCCCGCTGCCTGAACTGTGCTGAGGGGCCGACCGACACTCCGTGCGGTACGTGCCCGAGCTGTGTCGAGTTGAGCCGAGAGGGCGGCGGATCGCTCGACGTCGTCGAGATCGACGCGGCGAGTCACGGCGGCGTCGATGATGCGCGTGACCTTCGTGAGCGTGCAGTCTTTGCGCCGGCGAGGGATCGCTTCAAGATCTTCATCATCGACGAGGCACACATGGTCACCGCCGGCGGGTTCAACGCGCTGCTCAAGATCGTCGAAGAACCGCCGCCGCACGTGAAGTTCGTGTTCGCGACAACCGAGCCCGACAAGGTGATCGGCACGATCCGCTCGCGCACGCACCACTACCCGTTCCGGCTCATCGCCCCGGGGCCCCTCATCGACTACGCGCAGTCGTTGTGCGACAGTGAGGGCGTGACTGTCGAACCCGGAGTGCTGCCGCTCGTGGTTCGGGCCGGCGGTGGCTCGGTGCGCGACACGCTGTCGATTCTTGACCAGCTCATCGCGGGCTCTGAGGGCAACACTGTGACGGCCGATCGGGCCGCGGGGTTGCTCGGCTTCACGCACACCGAGCTCATCGATGACGTCGTGACGGCGCTCGCCGCACCAGACCCGGCGGCGGCGTTCCGGGCGACGGACCGTGTCATTCAGACCGGGCAGGATCCGCGCCGCTTTACCGAGGACTTGCTTGAGCGACTGCGCGACCTCATCGTGGTCAGTGCCACGACGGTCGACGGGGCTGCCGCCGTGTTCCGTGGGGTGCCGCAGGATCAGCTCAGTCGCATGTTCGAGCAGTCGCAGGCTTTCGCTCGGGGAGAGCTGTCGCGCATCGCCGACACGGTGAGCGTTGGCCTCGACGGGATGGCGGGGGTGACCGCGCCGCGACTGCAGCTCGAACTGATGATCGCTCGGGCTCTGCTCCAGATTGATCGGGAGCCGAGTATCGCCCCGGCAGTCGCGACGGCGGCGGCGGCGGGAGCCCCGCAGCAGTCTCCGTCGACTCAGCCGACTCAATCGGTTCAGCCGAACCAGCCGTCGCAGGGGCAGGTTCCGCAGCAGGTTTCACCACAGCCAGAGTGGCAGGCACCACTGCAGCAGGCGGTGCCACAGCCGCAAACACAGCAGCCCGCGCAGCAGCAGGCACCGGAGCAGCGCACACCACAGCCGCAGGCACCTGCGCAAACGGCGGCTGCGCAGCAGGCTCCACAGCCGCAGCAGAATGCGGCGGGCGGACCGCCTATGAACGCCGCGCAAACGGCGGCATCGATCCGCGACTTCCTGCGTGAAGAGGACGCGGGTGCGTCGACCGGTGCGGAGAACCCGCACCCGAACACCGGTGCTGCGGCGTTTGGTCGGCCAATCTCCGATGTTCTCAGTAGCGAACAGATCGCGGGAATGGGGCGGGATGCGTCATTCCGCGCGCCCTCGGAGCCGCCGACACAAGGGCAAGAACAGATTCCTGGATCAGCACAAGTTCCTGGACCAGCACAGGCACCCGGAACAGCACAGGTAACTGAATCGGCACAGTCACCTGAAACCGCACAGTCACCTGAAACCGCACAGTCACCTGAAACCGCACAGGTCCCTGAAGTGCTACAGGCGCCGGAACCTGGACAGCCAGCGGCTGCAAACCAGACACACGAACCCGTGCAGGCACTCGCACCCGAGGTTCAAACGGGTTCCGCTGAAGAAGCTCCCGGTAGCTCGGCCACGCATACTGTTGCGGCCTCGTCACCACCCGCGGTACCTTCGGATCCTGCAGCTCAACTTGCGTCCGCTGAACCTGCAGTGCCTGCAGCGCCCACTGAAACTGCAGTGCCTGCAGCGCCCGCTGAAGCTGCAGCGCCCACTGAAACTGCAGCGTCCGCCGAATCGCCGGCGCCCGTCGAACCTGTTGCAACCACAGAGACGGGTGGCTTCGACGATCTGGTTGAGCTCTGGCCAGAACTCCTCGAGGAAATTCTGCAGGTCGATCGTGATGCCTGGAACGCCGTACGCGTGGTGCAGCCGATCGCGCTCGAAGACGATGTGCTCACCGTGGGGCTCGCGTCAGAGTCAGACCTTGCCGCGTTCAAGAGCGTCGGCGCAGGAGCTCTACGCGAGACGATCAGCGCGGCGATCGGACTGACCGTCAAATATGTACCGCGACGCATCAGCCCGACGAGCAGCCCACGCGGGCACGCGGGGGAGCCGCGCGCCCCGCAGGGAGATGCCGACGCAGAGGAGCCTCATCGAGCGGGCTCACCAGCCGCACCCGGTGATGCTCTCGAGAACGACCCCGTGCGTCGGGCAGACGAGCGACTCAGCGCGCTCGGACTCGGGCCCGCCCTCGCCGCACCCGCCTGGGCCGACCCCGAACCCTCGACCGACCCGACCCCGGAATCACCACCGGCAGCAGCCCCTGAACCGCACACGACTGCAACTCCGACGCCAACTCCGTCCCCAGCGGTGCCTGCATCTACGGTGGAAACCACAACCGCAAACGCTCCCGAAATAGGTCGCGACACGCAGCCAGCCGGCGACCCAGGAAGCGACAGTGTTCCAGGAAATGACTCTGTTTCAAGAACTGACTCTGTTCCAGGAAGCGACCCTGTTTCGGCATACGCTCCTGAATCAGTACGCGCCGCTGAATCAGTACACGCTCCCGTCGCACCCGCCGACATCGAACCCGCCTACGTGGAGCCCACGAGCGACGACGATCCCTACGGTGGTGGTGACCCCTACGGTGGTGGTGACCCGTACAGTGGTGGCGATACTTACGGCGACGGCGACCCCTACGAGAATGACCTCCCTAAACGAGACCCGGACGCGGGCGGTCGCGGAGAGGGTGAACCCGAAGCCGGTGATCCCTTCGCGGGCGGCACGTTTGGCCAGCCACAGGGCGAGGAGCGGCAGGATCCCTCGCCCGCACATCCAGCACCAGACCGCGCTGCACCAGACAGCACCGCGCTAGACAACGCCGCGCCAGACCGCGCCACACCGCAGCGCACCGCCCCGGAGCTCGTGCGCTACGGTGAAGCCGTCGTGCGCGAAGTGCTCGGCGCCCGATTCATTGAGGAGCGACCGCTCCCGCCAACTCAGGAGGTCTGACCGTGTACGACGGCATCATCCAGGACCTGATCGACGAGTTCGGCCGGCTCCCCGGCATCGGCCCGAAATCTGCGCAGCGCATCGCGTTCCACATTCTCCAGACCCAGAACTTCGATGTTTCGCGGCTCGCCGAACTCCTCACCGAAGTGCGCGAAAAGGTCCGCTTCTGCGAAGTGTGCGGCAACATCACGGAGCAGGAAAAGTGCGCGATCTGTCGCGACCCGAGACGCGATGCGACCCTCATCTGCGTCGTCGAAGAACCCAAAGACGTCGTCGCAATCGAGCGCACCCGGCAATACCGCGGCCTCTACCACGTGCTCGGCGGAGCGATCAGCCCGATCGACGGCATTGGACCAGACGACCTCAGCATTCCAGCCCTCATGAGACGCCTCGGCGCGCGCGAAGGCGATGACGCCGTGCGTGAAGTCATCATCGCAACCGACCCCAACCTCGAAGGCGAAGCCACCGCAGCATACCTGTCTCGGCTGCTCACGAGTATTGAAATTCCGGTCTCCCGGCTCGCCTCCGGACTCCCCGTCGGCGGAGACCTCGAGTTCGCCGACGAAGTCACCCTCGGCCGTGCGTTCGAAGGCCGCCGCCGCGTCGAATAGGCTGCCCACTCTGCCGTAAAGCTAGCTCGAGTACGTCGCATGAGCAGCCTCCCGTGCCGGACAGCCCCCGCAGCGTGCCGAATAGCCCGACCCGCGCACCGAATAGCCAGCCCTGCACACCAAATAGCCCCACTGACTGTCCGGACTTGTCCGGAAACCCGCTCCACGCATTGAAACCGCCTGGAATCACGCGAGAACTCGGCAGAGTGAGGAGATGACTTCCTCGCAATAGCCGGGCGCTCACGAACAGCCCAGCGCCTCCGGACTCCCGGGCGCAGCACAGCCCACCGGATCGGACCCCTACACGCCACCCACCTTCCCGCAGTCGGCAGCCGGGCAGCCCAAGAAGAAGTCGCGCGTCGGGCTCTGGGTCGGCCTTGGAGCCGCCGCCGCGGTCATCATTGCCGCCGCGATCGCGACGCCGCTCATCATCGGCTCGGTCGAGCACGCTGAAGCCGAGCGCGAGTTCACCTCCGCGCAGGAAGCGGTGGAGGAAGCGCGATCAGAGCTCGCTGCCGCGCTGCAGTCTGCGACGGGGGAGGCCGAGGGATCCCTCGCCATCACCACCGTCGTGACCGCAGATCGCGTCACCGACGCATCCGTGCTCGAGGCCCTCACCGCAGCGCAATCAGAACTCGCGGCCGCTGCCGGGGTGGATGCTGCCGAGGCCGAAATTGAGACTGCCGGAGAGGATGCGGGCAATTCCTCCGAGGGCGCGCTGGCCGTGGTGCCCGAGGACACCGAAGAACTGCGCGAAGCCGCCGAGCAGCTGCGGGTCGAGGCTGACAATATTCGAACCGAAACGGAGCGGGTCGAGGCCGCCGGTGACGCCCTCTGGGAAGCGCAACTCGCGGTCGCCGATGGGGCGCGCGAAGCCGCCGCGACGGTGATCGTGGACCTCGGAGGCAAGGCGGGCGAGGCTGAGTCGGCGCACCTCCAGCAGACGATCGACGCGCTCGACCCGGGTGCGCTCGCGAGCGGCGAATCTGACCTCCCAACCCTGCTCGGCGAGCTCGGTGCCGCGTGGGACGCCCTGCAGGCATCGGTCACGCCCGTGTGGGAAGACATCAACGGCACTTGGTGCGGTGGAGATCTCTCCAACTGCGTCACCATCGAAAAAGGGCGCGTCCTCGACCGCCAGGCGAGCGTCAAATTCAACGAAATGAACGAAGGCTGCTTCTCTGGCGGTTATGTTTCGGACGGCCCGACCGGCCATTCAGACATGCTGTACTGCCCCGCAGGTGTACCCACCCCGGCCGAGTTCCAAAGGGCAATCGGTGGCCAAGCAATCTTCGTAACCGACGACGAGACGCAAGACTGCTGGTGGTTTGTGCAGGTCCCGGGGGTCAAAGCGTTTTTCCGCCAGTAACCCCGAAAGCCGGGAGCACACGCGGACGCACGCCGTGCACACACGTGAGGCACCGCTTTCGCATACGTTTCGCACGGCCTGCGTGAGTCCAACGCTCACCATTTGATAAGCTCACCTCGACCGGGAATCGAGGGGGTGGGGGCACGGCGTGAACACCGATGCTGCCACCCGGACCGGCCCCTTCGATGGGATCGCCCGCGATCTGCAGCAGCTGCGGCTCGACGCGGGCGATGTCTCGTATGCGGAGGTCGCCGCGCGCATCGCCAGTAACCGCGCGGCGGCCGGCGCGACTGCCGCGGCGGCACGCATCGCACGGTCGACCGTGTTCGACGCGTTCCGCCTCGGCCGCCGCCGAATCAACCCCGACCTCGTCGCCGAGATCGTCATCGCGCTCTGTGAGGATGCGGACGCGGCCGACTACTGGCGCGGCAGGTGCGTGGATGCTCGGCGGATCCTGTCGAACGGGCCGCTGCCGAACGGGCCGCCGCCGAACGGATCCCTGCCGAACGGGCCGCCGTGCCTCGGAGCGCCGCGCAACGAGCGACGCGGCAGGAACCGACGCCGCCGAACCTGCCTGCGCCGAACCTGCCGGCGCCAAAGTCTGCAAGCTCCGGCCACGTATTCGACACCGAACTGCCCGTCGACTTCACACAAACGCCCGCCGGGGGAGGCGCGCACGCGCAAACGCTACGGACCGCCCTCATCATCGCGGTGCTCGTCGGGTGCGTCGGCCTGAACATCTTCGGAAACACGGTGACCGAGAAGTTCGGTCTCGCCCTGTTCCTCGACATGGTTGGCACGGCCACGGCCGCGTTCGCGCTCGGTCCCTGGTACGGAGCTGCAGTCGGCCTCGCGACCAACGTGCTCGTCTCCATTTCAGGGTCTCCCGAGTCGCTCGCGTTCGCACCCGTGAATATCGTCGGGGCGCTCGTTTGGGGCTACGGTTTCCGCCGTTTCGGCCGCGGCCCCGTCCGGTTCATCCTGCTGAACCTCGCCGCTGGTCTCGCCTGCACCTTCACGGCCGTGCCGATCACGGTCTTCCTCTTCGACGGTTCCGTCGCACACGCGAGCAACACCGTGATCGCGTTCCTCGGAGCGCTCGGACACGGCATGTGGGTCGCAGTACTCTCCGCGAATCTCCTCTCGTCGCTCACCGACAAGCTCCTCTCCGGCACGATCGCGCTGTTCGCCGCTCGAATTCTTTAGCCGCTCGGCCTGCGCGAGCGCAATACAGATACGAGGAATCCTCGAAGGTGGGTCAGTTAGACTGGACTTTGGCATAAAACTTTGAGGAGGATCCGCGTGGCGTTGATCGTGCAGAAATTCGGCGGCTCCTCGGTCGCTGACGCGGAAAGCATTAAACGCGTCGCCAAACGCATCGTCGACACTCGGCGTGCGGGGAACGAGGTCGTCGTCGCTGTCAGCGCGATGGGCGACACCACCGACGAACTACTCGACCTCGCGGCGGACTGCACGCCGATCCCTGCCCCCCGAGAACTCGACATGCTGCTCACCGCGGGCGAACGCATCTCCATGGCGCTGCTCGCGATGACGATCAAGGGCATGGGGATCGAGGCGCTCTCGTTCACCGGCAGTCAGGCCGGCATGATCACGACCGCCGAGCACGGTTCAGCGAAAATCGTCGACGTCACGCCCGGCCGCGTGCGCGAGGCGCTCGACCAGGGCGCCGTCGCCATCGTCGCCGGTTTCCAGGGCTTCAACCGTGACTCACGCGACATCACCACGCTCGGTCGCGGTGGATCCGACACGACCGCCGTCGCGCTCGCCGCAGCGCTCGGCGCCGATGTCTGCGAGATCTACACCGACGTCGACGGCGTGTTCACTACCGACCCGCGCGTCGCCCCGCTCGCGCAGAAGATCGACTACATATCCGCCGAAGAAATGCTTGAACTCGCCGCATCCGGCGCCAAGGTGCTGCACCTGCGCGCGGTCGAGTACGCGCGCCGTCACGGCGTCGTCCTGCACGTGCGCTCGTCGTTCTCCGGCGAGGAAGGCACCATCGTCTACGACCCCGCGAAGGGGCGCCCGAAGGGGGAGCACATGGAAGAACCGATTATCACCGGCATCGCATCGGAAAAGAGCGAGGCGAAGGTCACCGTCGGCGGTGTTCCCGACGTTCCGGGTAAGGCGGCGCAGATCTTCGAGATCGTCGCAAAGACCCACGCGAACATCGACATGATCGTGCAGAACGTCTCGGCCGCGGACACCAACCGCACCGACATTTCCTTCACCATCCCGCTCGGCGACGGACGCCGCGTCATCGAGGCGCTTCAGGCCGAACGCGAGGCGCTCGAGTTCGAAAGCCTCCAGTACGACGACCAGATCGCGAAGGTCGCGGTCGTCGGTGCAGGCATGCGCACGAGCACCGGCGTCTCCGCGCAGCTCTTCCGGGCGCTCTACGAGGCCGGCATCAACATCGAGATGATCTCCACGTCCGAGATCCGCATCTCGGTGGTAACCCGCGCCGACCTCATGGAAAAGGCCGTCCGGGTGCTGCACACCGCGTTCGGGCTCGACTCCGACTCCGAAGCGACCGTTTACGCCGGAACCGGGCGGTAGGCCCGAAGGGCCGGGATCCCTCGCGAGGGATCCTGCCCGACCACGCACTTCGACGCTGCGTCCACCGCAGCCCACCAGCAACAGAAGAGGATCCCTCCCCATGGCAGATCAGAACGCTCACCAGCAGGGCTTCAACGTCGCCGTCGTCGGCGCCACCGGTCAGGTCGGCGCGGTCATTCGCCGTCTCCTCGACGAACGGGACTTCCCGATCAAGAGCATTCGCTTCATCTCGAGCGCCCGCTCGGCAGGGAAAACCATTGAGTTCCGCGGTGAGGAGATCACCGTCGAAGACGTCGACACCGCTGATAAGAGCGGCATCGACATCGCCCTCTTCTCCGCGGGCGGTGCCGCATCGAAGAAGTACGCGCACGACTTCGCGAAGTCCGGCGCAATCGTGATCGACAACTCGAGCGCGTGGCGGCTCGACCCGGAGATTCCGCTCGTCGTCAGCGAAGTCAACGCGCACGAAATCGACGACATCATCGCGGCGCGCAGCGGCATCATCGCGAACCCCAACTGCACGACCATGGCTGCGATGCCGGTCATGAAAGCCCTCCACGCCGAGGCGGGCCTCGAACGGCTCATCGTCACCACCTTCCAGGCCGTCTCAGGGTCGGGCCTGGCTGGCGCACGCGAACTCTCCGGACAGGTCAGCGCTGCCGTCGCCTCCGACAAGCTCGAGCAGCTCGTGCACGACGGCTCGGCCGTCGAGATGCCCGAGCCGGAGGTCTACGTGAAGCCCATCGCGTTCGACGTGCTGCCGCTCGCAGGGTCCATCGTCGACGACGGTCAGGGCGAAACCGACGAGGAGAAGAAGCTCCGCAACGAGAGCCGGAAGATCCTCGAACTACCCGACCTGCTCGTGTCGGGCACCTGCGTGCGCGTGCCAGTGTTCACCGGTCACTCGCTCGCGATCAACGCCGAGTTCGCGCGCCCCATCAGCGCTGAGCGTGCCCGCGAGGTCCTCGCCGAGGCGCCGGGCGTCGAACTCAGCGACGTGCCGACGCCGCTCGAGGCTGCGGGGCAGGATCCCTCATTCGTCGGCCGCATTCGCGAAGATCAGTCGGCACCCGCCGGACGCGGTCTGACCTTCTTCGTGTCGAACGACAACCTACGCAAGGGTGCGGCGCTCAACGCCGTGCAGATCGCGGAGATCGTCGCGCAGAAGCTCGCCGCGTAGCGCGTCTGCGCTCTAGGGGCTTGCGCTCTGGGTGCATGGCACCCGGGCTGGCTGCACTCTGGGGTCAGGGCGCCCGGGGTTTCCCTCGTCTGTGGGGGATCTCTGTTCTGCGTACCCGAAACCTTGAATCTTGGTACGCAGAGGCGAGATCCCCCGCTGAGTGGAGAAGGGGAGAAGTGGAAGGGCGCGGGGATGAGGAGTGAAGGCTGCGGGCGCAGGGCTGAAGGCTGCGGGCGCAGGGCTAAGAGCTGAGGCCGCAGGGCTGTGAAGTGAGAGCTGCGGGCGCGGGGCTGTGAAGTGAGAGCTGAGGGCGCAGGGTTGCGGGCTGCTGGCGCAGGGCTGAAGGCTACTGGGGAGCCTCGAGAGTCAGCAGCGTCGCCTCTGGGCGGCAAGCGAACCGCACGGGCGCATAGATCGAGTTGCCGAGGCCGGCACTCACGTTGAGGAACGCCGCGTGATGCGCGTCGTACCAGACGCTGAGCCCGCGCGCCTGGTCGGCCGGCAGATCACAGTTCGAGGTGAGCGCCCCGATACCCGGCACCCGGACTTGACCACCATGCGTGTGCCCGGCCAGGATCAGCGACACGCGGTCGTCGAGCAGCTCGTTCAGCGCCTCCTGGTACGGGGCGTGGATCACGCCGATGCGCACCGCCGCAGACTCGGCTCCATGAGTAGCGCCCTCGGCTTTGGGACCGGCAGACTCGCCACCAGCACCAGCACCAGCACCAGCACCAGCACCAGCACCAGCATCAGCATCAGCATCAGCATCAGCATCAGCATCAGCACCGAGTGCACCCAGCGCCTCGCGCATCGCCGCGACGTCGTCGTAGCGGATGTGGGGGTCATTCAGCCCGAGGAGTTCGATCTCGGTGCCGCGCACCGTGAGCCGGACCGCGGAGTTGTTGAGGTTGATAGCTTTGAGGCCCTCGAGGCCGCGGGTGAGTGCGGCGTTGTCGATGTCCATGGCCCGTGTGCTGAGGCGGCTCGGTTCGCGTAGGTATTTCAGCGGGTTCTTGAGGATCGGGCCGTAATAGTCGTTCGAGCCGTGCACGAACACCATCGGTGCGCCGCTGTGTGCGAGTGGTCGCAGCGACTGCAGGAGGGAGTTGCGTGCCTGCAGGTGTCCCATGAGGTCGCCGGTGAGGACGACGAGGTCGGGGGCGAGCTCGGTAAGGGATCGCAGCCAATCGATCTTGTTCGTCTGCCAGGGTGCAAGGTGTAGGTCGGACAGCTGCAGCACTCGGATCGGTGATGCCCCTGCGGGGAGGAGGGGGAGCGTGTGCCGTCGGATCGTGAAGAGTCGGCGCTCGATGAGCGTGGACCATACGGCCACTCCGGCGGTGGCCGCTCCGAGTGCGGTCACCACCGGGTGGCGTGAGGCGAATCCCATCCGAGTGCCTAGTCGCACTCGACCGTGATGGTGACGGTGCTGCCGCCGCGAGCTTCCGTACCGCTCTCGGGGCTCACCGAGACGACCTTGCTCTTGCCGTCGGGCTTCTCGTTGCCTGCGGAACATGTGAGGTCGGCCTTGAATCCGGCGCCTTCCACACGTTTTCGGGCGTCGTTCGCTTCGGCGCCGACGAGGCCGTCGGGAACCGTGGCGGCTTCACCGTTACTGATGTAGAGCGTGATCTCCGATCCGAGTCCTGCAGCGGAGCCGGCCTCAGGGCTGGAGCTCGCGACGCGGCCCTTGGGCAGTGAGGAGTCGACTTCGCCGCCGTTTGCGGCGCTGAAGCCGAGTTGACTGAGCGCTTCGGTCGCTTCCTCGAGGGTCTTCCCCTTGAGGTCCGGCACCTGCACCATGGTCTGTCGGGTCGCCGCCTCGGACGGTTCTGGGAAGGCGCTGCCACCGTATTTCGCGTCTGCGACGTTCATCATGGCGGGCCAGATCGTCTGGTCCGCATACATGAGACCGCCGAAGTACTGGGTGGAGACGCGACCCCAGGTGCCGTCGGCCATCTGGATCGGGCCAGCGTTACCGACCCATGTCGCTGTTGCAACCTCGGTGCTCGACCCGACGGTCCAGTTGTCGATGACGTGGTCGGTGGTACCGGTCTTCGCGAGGTGCGGCACACCGTAGGCAGAAGCCGCGTGCCGTGCGAGTCCACTATTCACGCCGTATTCGAGCGCGTATGCGACGCCAGCGGCCACCTCGGGGGAGAGCGCTTCCGTGCAGTCGGACTTCTCGAAGGCGACCTGTTCACCGTCGGGGCCGACGATCTGGTCGATCGGCACGGGGGTGCAGACCGTGCCGTTGCCGGCAATCGCGGCGTAGGCCGAGGCAACCGTGATCGGGGCCATCTCGTCGATGCCGCCGTACACGTTCGACGGCACCATGGTGAGGTCTGTCGTGCCGTAGTTCGGCAGGTCGGGGTTTGTTGCTTCGGAGGCGCGGTGCATGCCGAGCTTCTTCGCGGTGTCGAATGTCTCGCAGAGGTCCATGCGCTGCTGCATGGAGACGAGACCGCCGTTGACGGACTGGGCGATCGCGGTGAGGACCGGCTGGTTGCCGCGGGTGCCCATGTTGTCGTTCGTGAACGTGAAGGAGCCGTAGCCGTACACGCCGCCGGGGAGGCAGTTCGCTCGGAATGAGTTTTCTTGTACTGAGCGTCCGTTGACGTTGACGATGTCTCGCACGGAGTGCCCGGTGCGGATCCACTCGGCTAGTGTCACGGCCTTGAAGGTCGAACCGATCTGGAAGCCGGTGGAGCCGCCGTATTCGAAGTCCGTGTTGTAGTTGATGCTCGTGAGGCCGGGGTTCGCGTCGAGCACGGCGGGGTCGTTGCTGAACGGTTTGTTCTGGACCATGCCGAGTACACGGCCGGTGCCGACCTGCACGCTGACGCTCGCGGCGCCGACGTCGATGCCGTCCATCTGCGCGGGGACGACGGCGGCCATGCTCTCGCGTCCCGCCGCCTGAATGTCGAGGTCGATGGTCGTGTAGATGTCGTAGCCGCCGCGGCTGAAGTTGAACTCTCGCTCCTCGGGGGTGTCTCCGAAGTTCGGGTCGTGCTTGATGTAGCGCTGCACGTAGTCGCAGAAGTGGCCGAGGCCGAGGTTCGTCTCGGCGATGCCGCAGCCCTGCACGCGCGGGCTGACGTTCGGCGTCACCTCGGTTGCGACGGCTTCTTCATACTGCGCCTGCGTGATGCGGCCGTGCTGCAGCATGCTGGCGAGGATCTTGTCGCGCCGCTCCTGGTTCGCCGGGATGTTGTCGGGGATGTCGATCTGCAGTTTTGCCGGGTTGTTGACGGTCGCAACGAGGCTTGCGGACTCGGCGAGCGTCAGGTCTTTCGCTGACTTGCCGAAGAAGTAGTTCGCCGCCGATTCGATGCCGTAGATCTGGCGCCCGAACAGGGCGATGTTGAGGTAACCGAGAAGAATCTCATCCTTCGTGAACTTCTTCTCGACGCTCAGGGCGAGCTTCATCTCCTTGAGCTTTCGGTCGACGTCCTGGCGCATCGCGTCCTCGTAGGCCGCGTCGCGTTCCTCTTCGTCGTTGATCGCCATCGCGTCTTGGATGAGCACGTTGCGCACGTACTGCATGGTAATCGTCGATGCACCCGAGAAGCCTGCGCCCACCGCGTTCTGCAGCGCGGCGCGGGCGGTCGCGAGCGCGTCGACACCGCCGTGGGTGTAGAAGCGGGGGTCTTCCTCCGCGACGGCCGCGTCCTTCACGTACTGCGAGATGTCGTTCCAAGCGACCATCTGGCGATCCTGGTCGTAGAAGGTCGCGATCTCGACGGTGGACCCGTCGGATTGGGTCGCGTACAGCGTTGAGGGCTGGGCGAGCTGGCCGGGGTTCAAGTGGTTCGGGAGATCCTGGAAGATCTTCACCGCCGATGATGCGGCGGCACCGCTCACGGCCACGACGGGGGTGACGGCTGCGGTGATGAGCACGCCGGCGACAGCACTCATCGCGACGGCACCGATAATGCCTCCGAGAGCTCCACCTGCGGTGCGCTGCTTGGTCGAGCGTGCACGCGACGACTTACTTGAGGGTGGGGTCATAGAATCAAGGGTAAACGACGTGGCTGGCAATCGGCGAAGTGGGTGCTGCTTCGCGATTTCGGCGCGTCGCCCGGCGCACGTCGCGCCATCACTCGAGAGGAGAACGCACGTGAGTGAATCGACCGAGTCCCCGCGGTGGGAGTACTTCGTCACACCGCTGCTGCTGCACAATGAGGCTCAGATTCTCAACAACTGGGGCGCCCAGGGGTGGGAGCTCGTGCAGATCATCGAGGGACCAGCCGGCGGCAACGTCGCGTATCTGAAGAGGAAGGCGTGAGCATGGCAGTTATCGAGGAGCGGCTCGCAGAGCTCGGCTACACCGTGCCCGAGGTGGCCGCGCCGGTTGCGGCGTATGTGCCCGCGGTGCGCGATGGCGACTACGTCTACACGTCGGGGCAGTTGCCCTTCGTGGATGGCGAGCTGCCGTTCACCGGCAAGGTCGGGGAAGGCGAGGGGTTCGTCTCCCCGGCGGACGCCGAGGAAGCCGCGCGACTGTGCGCGCTGAACGGGCTCGCCGCGGTGCGGGGGCTCGTTGGATCCCTCGACAAGATCACCCAGGTCGTGAAGGTGACGGCGTTCGTCGCCTCGGATCCGTCGTTCACCGCGCAGCCCGCAGTTGCGAACGGCGCCTCGGTGTTCCTCGGCCGCGTGTTCGGAGATTCAGGGATCCACGTGCGTTCTGCGGTCGGCGTCGCCGTGCTGCCGCTCGACGCGCCCGTGGAGATCGAGTTCGCGTTCAAGGTGTCCGGCTGACCGCTCGCGGGAGAACGATGAGGGGGTGAGGGATCCGCGGATCCCTCACCCCCTTCGCTATTCGCGGCGGCTGCCGCAACTGAGCAACGTAGCGCCTCAGCGTGACGCAGACCGCTCCGCGCGCACCCGGTCGGAGATCGTCTGCATCACCATCGTGTCGGCGAGGGTGGTCGTGTCGCCGATCTCCTTGCCCTCCGCGGCGTCCTTCAGGAGCCGGCGCATGATCTTTCCAGAGCGGGTTTTCGGAAGCTCCGTGACGACGAACACCTGCCGCGGCCTCGCGATCGCGCCGATCTGACCGGCGACGTGCTTCTTTAGCTCCTGCTCCGCATCATCCTCGGTGAGGAGCGTCTGCTGCGACTTGAGGATGACGAACGCGACGACTGCCTGGCCGGTCGTCTCGTCGTCGGCGCCGACCACGGCCGCCTCGGCGACGGCGTGATGCTCGACGAGTGCCGACTCGATCTCCGCGGTCGAAAGCCGATGCCCCGACACGTTCATGACGTCGTCGACGCGGCCGAGTAGCCAGACGTCGCCGTCTTCGTCGACGCGCGCGCCGTCACCCGCAAAATACTGGTCCCCGAACTTCTTCCAGTAGGTGTCGATGAAGCGCTGGTCGTCTCCCCAGATCGTGCGCACCATCGCGGGCCAGGGGCGGCGGATCGTCAGCAACCCGCCCTGACCACGATCCACGCGGTTCCCGTCATCGTCCACGATGTTCACGTCGATGCCCGGGAGTGCGGCCTGGGCGCTGCCCGGCTTCAGCTTCGTCAACCCGGGCAGCGGGGCGATCATGAATGCGCCGGTCTCCGTTTGCCACCACGTATCGACGATCGGGGCTGCGCCCGCACCGATGACCTCCCGGTACCAGCGCCACGCCTCGGGGTTGATCGGCTCGCCGACGCTGCCGAGCAGCCGCACCGATGAGAGATCGTACTGCTCGGGCACTTGACGGCCGACCTTCATGAAGGAGCGGATCGCGGTGGGCGCCGTATAGAAGGTCGTCACCCGATACTTCTCGATGATGCTCCACCAGCGCCCCCAGTCCGGGGTGTCGGGGGTGCCCTCGTAGATGACCTGCGTCGCGCCGTTCGCGAGCGGGCCGTAAACGACGTAGCTGTGGCCGGTCACCCAGCCGACGTCGGCCGTGCACCAGTAAACGTCCGTTTCAGGCTTCAGATCGAACACCTGGCGGAACGTGGTGGAGACCTGCGTGAGGTAGCCGCCGGAGGTGTGGAGGATCCCTTTGGGGCTGCCCGTCGTTCCGGAGGTGTAGAGGATGAAGAGCGGGTTCTCTGCCGGGAATCCCTTCGCCTCGTGCTGGTCGTCGTAGGCGCCGATTTCGTCGTGCCACCACAGGTCTCGGCCCGCGACCATCTCGACGTCGTTGCCGGTGCGCTGCACGACGAGCACCCGTTCGACGCTGCTCCCGCCGCCGTGCAGCGCGAGGGCGTCGTCGACGGTGGGTTTCAGTGCGGAGACGCGGCCCTTCCGGTAGCCGCCGTCGGCGGTGATCACGAGTTCCGCGCCGGCGTCGTCGATGCGGGCGCGCAGGCTCTCGGCACTGAATCCGCCAAACACGACGGAGTGAGCGGCACCGAGTCGCGCGACCGCGAGCATCGAGATGACGGCCTCGGGGATCATCGGCATGTAGATGGCGACGCGGTCACCGGCCTGCACGCCGAGGCTCGTGAGCATGTTCGCGGTCCGCTTCACCTCATAGGTCAGCTCCGCGTAGGTAAGCGTTCGGGTGTCACCGGGCTCGCCCTCGAAGTGGATGGCGACGCGGTCGCCGATTCCCGCGGCGATGTGCCGGTCGAGGCAGTTCGCCGCGACGTTCAGTTCGCCGTCTTGGAACCACTTCGCGAAGGGCGGGTTCGTCCAGTCCAGCACCTCCTCGAAGGGGGTCGTCCACTGCAGCCTCGCGGCCTCCTCAGCCCAGTAGGCCTCCGGATCCTGCGCGGCTCGAAGATAGAGCGAGGAATCCGCGACGTTCGCCTGCGCTACGAATTCCGGTGACGGCGGGTAGGTTTCGCCGTTGAGTGGGTGGCTTTCAATGGTGCCGTGCTGGTCAGCCATGGACGTCGTTATCCAATCTCGGTACTGGTGGGGCGGTTGCGCCGCCACGGAGTGACCGATGCACAGCGACAGCGCTGGGTTCAGGCTATAACGCACGTTGTGCTCTTCGTCCACAGGTACCCACTTTCGGGAGTAGTGGGGAAGTTCTCCACAATGGCGGTTTTGCGGGCGACAGCGGCGGCAGAGCCTGCTGTGCTGGCAGGATGAGCAGAATTGGAGCGCACGGCGTCCTCGCACCGGAAGACACACCCGCCATCGTGGTCGAGGCGGACGGGCGGAACCGGCGTGCGGTTGGAGGGCCCGACCGGGCGGTCGAATCACTCCCGCAGCAGTCCCCAGGGATCCGCAGCAACGCGCTCAACCTCGCCGCCCGGCGCGCGTTCGGCGCGCTGCTCCCACTCCTCGACGACCCCGACCTGCGCGACCTCATGGTGCACGTCGACCGTGGAATCGGGCGGCTGTGGCTCGATCGCGGGCGCGGCCCGCAACTCGTCACGGGCTGGACGGCGCCACCCGCCGCTGTCGCGCGGTTCGCATCGCGCCTCGTCGCCGCGGGAGGCCGACACCTCGACGAGTTGCACCCCTGCACCGATGTCCGCGTTGGCGACGGCATTCGCGTGCACGCCGTACTGCCCCCGGTCGCGATCTCCGGGGCCGCCGTGTCGGTGCGGTTGCCCCGAGTTCGGCCGCTCACGTTCGACGAGATGGTGAGGACGGGGCTGTGCGATCCCTCGCTCGCGTCGTGGCTCACCGCAGCCGTCGCACACCGCTGGAACCTGCTCATCACCGGCGGCACCGGGAGCGGGAAGACGACGGTGCTCGGAGCGCTGCTCGACCTCGTCGCGCCGCACGAGCGGATCGTCACGATCGAGGACGTCGCCGAGCTCCGCCTGCGTCACCCGCACGTCGTGCCGCTGCAGGCCCGACAGCCCAACAGCGAAGGCGCGGGGGAGGTCGGCCTCGACCGGCTGCTGCGCGAGGCCCTGCGCATGCGCCCCGACCGGATCGTGCTCGGCGAGTGTCGCGGAGCGGAGATCGCGACCCTGCTCACGGCACTCAACACCGGTCACGACGGTGGCGCCGGCACGCTCCACGCGAGCAGCATCGCCGACGTGCCGGCCCGGCTGGAGGCGCTCGGAGCGCTCGCGGGTCTCGGCGCCGAGGCGACGGCGCGCCAGGTCGTCGCCGCCGTGCACGCGATCGTGCACCTCGAACGTTCCGTGCTGGGGCACCGGATCGTTGCAGTGGCCCGCCCATACCTCGACCGGAACGCGCGGCTCGCCGTCTCGGAGGTCGGAGGGTGAGGAAGCCGAGTGCGGGTCTGAAGCTGGGCGCCGGTCTGAAACGGAGTGGCCCGGTGAAACGGCTGAGCGCGCCGACCGCCGACGCCGCATCAGTCGCCGTCTACTGCGCTGTGCTGTTACGCGGCGGGGTGCCGCAAGCGCGAGTACTCAGCCAGGTCGCCGCGGACACGCAGGACCCCGGCGCGGTCGCGGCGGCCGCGCGGATCAGCGCGGGCGCACCAACCGCCGAGGCGCTCGCCGCAGTGGGCGGTGTGAGTGGTGCGGGCTTGGTGGGTGCGGCGGGCGCGGTACGGGGAGGTGCGGCGCGCGGTGTGGGCGGATCGGGTGGTGCGGAGTGGCGCGTACTCGCTGTGGCGTGGCAACTCGCGGAGCGCAGCGGGGCGCCGCTCGCACCGGCGCTCGAGCGAATCGCCGCAGCGTTGCAGGCGTTGACCCAGCTGCGTGAGCGCCGTGACGTGCTCCTGGCCGGCCCGCGGCTCACCGTGCGCATGGTCGCGGCGTTGCCGCCCCTCGCGCTCGTGCTCGGCGCACTGCTCGGGTTCGATCCCGTGCCGGTGCTCTTGAGCCCGATCGGGGCGCTGCTGCTCGCAGTCGGCTCGGCGCTCCTGGTGCTCGGTGTGGTGTGGGCTCGATCCCTCGGCCGCAGGGTCGAGGGCGCCGACAGGGTCGCGGGTCTCGAATTAGAGCTCACCTGGATCGCGCTCAGCGGCGGCGCCCCGCCCTCTGAGGCGCTCGTGCGCGTCGCGGACTGCGTGAGCGGCCTGCGGGCCACGTGGGTGCCCTTCGAAGCGTTCACAGAGGGAGGGAGGCTCCGCGCGGTGCTCGCAACCGCCGCCGTAATCGGCGTGCCCGTCGGCCCGCTGCTTCTCGAGCAGGCCGAAGCCGCCCGCGCGAAATCGCACGCCGAACTCGAACGTGACGCCGAACGTCTCGCCGTGCGTGTGCTCATCCCGCTCGGCGTGTGCGTGCTTCCGGCGTTCATTGCACTCGGCGTGCTCCCGGTGCTGCTGTCGATGCTCGGTGGTCTCGCGTAGCGAGGGATCCCTCGCCCCGCTGGGCCCGCCGTGACCAATGTTCTTTCTCCACAGGAACGAATGTTGCCGTTCGGCGCCGAAGTTATTCAAAATGGCGGATTCGCGCTGGTGCGGAGCGCTTCCGACGACCAGCATGGGGGAACCGGCGGGGTGCCGGGGCCGTGCGCGACAGAAGGGAACCTACTGATGAACACCACACTCACGCTCGTGCCCGACGACGAATCGGGCGAGCGAAACACCGATGCACGGCCTCGCCCGCAGGGAGACGGGCCGGGTGACTTAGAGTTTGTCGTGCACCCCCGACCGCGGCCTGAAGGGGCGTGGCGTACCGTACTCCTGGTCGGTGCTCGGGGTGCGGCATCTCTGCTCGGGCTCGGTGCCAATGGTGCCTCACCCGCGGGGCGTTTTTCCGCCCCGGAAGTTGAGGCGGAGGCGGCGAGTGCCGCGAGTACCGTGGAGCCGGATCGTGA
Source organism: Leucobacter sp. (assembly GCA_041655455.1). Lineage (GTDB taxonomy): Bacteria > Actinomycetota > Actinomycetes > Actinomycetales > Microbacteriaceae > Leucobacter. The sequence goes on from JBBAFK010000005.1 coordinate 42,402, forward strand.
GTTTGATGCCGAGGCGAGTGGCGTGGCGAATGCCAAGGCGAATGGGGTGGTAGATCCTGCGGACGAACATCGGCTCCTCCTCGGCAACGAGCGCGGTGCCGTCACCGCTGAATACGCGATTGTGATCATGGCCGCCGTGAATAGTAGAAAACGAACTTGACTTTTGCGTTGGGTAACCGTTTCTTAGCCACCTGTCGAGGTAGGCGCAGTAACTATGCCGAACAATTTTGTCCGCAGTTGTGAAGCTCCTCCTTGCCAGGTGCCGCAGGGTTGAACCTGACGACAGGCCCCTTGGCGTCCATTGTCTGTGAAGAGAGTTCGGCTTTTTCGCTCGCATTAGTGAGGTCTTCCTGCTTGAGCTCTTCTGGTGGACATGGGACCGGAGCCACGAAAGTCCGCTGAGAGAACTTTGCTGCGTCCAACGGTTTCGAACATTCAATGCATGTTCCTGTGGAGGCCTGTTGAATCTCGATCATGAGCTCGGTCGGGTCAGAATGTCACCTAAACGCGCGTCAGACCCCCTTGATCTCACAGGACAGGCGATCGGCGGGCCAGACGTTAAGTTGAGCCGTAGGCACCATGATAATGTCACCTATTACTTCAGTCGACCTGACTGCACGTTGGGTGTTGGCGCCAACGGGTGCTTAGACGCTGGTCACGGAGATATGTGTAGGGCCATGCGTAAAACTTCCCGGGCCTGTCATAATCAAGCTGCTGCCACATTTCGACAGGCTCGGAGGGAGGCGAGTATGCCGCGACAAGCATCCGGGTCTCGTCCAGCTCTTCAGTAATGTGATCAGTTTTCGTTTCGCTGTCAGATTTCATTTGCTTGGAGTGTCTCGATTGACGACTCCCGTTGGGGTATAGAAGTTGAAGGAGCGCGGTGGTGCACAGCAAGAAAGCAGCAACTCGTGGAGCCATGCGTCGGTGGCGTCCGAGTGTGCTCACTTGGTCTATCGTTGTACTCGCTACTGTTGGTCTTGCTGCGGCGCTGTATCCCATGGCTGCCGCATGGTTGTCCTCGTACAATCAATCTCAAGTGATTCGGAACGCAGAAGAGAACATCGATTCACTTACCCCTGGTAAGGAAGATCAACTCGCTGCCGCACACGCCTACAATGACGCGCTTACTGCCGGCGTGAGCCTCGAAGCAGGAGGCAACATTCCTGTCGGGACAGGCAATCTCTCTAATGTTGATCTACGTTACGACGAAATCCTTAACGCCAACGGCCAAGGGTTGATGGGACGAATCAAGATACCAGGCATTAACGTTGATTTGCCTATCTATCACGGTACGTCTGATGCGACTCTCCTGAAGGGTGCCGGTCATCTCGAAGGCAGCCACCTCCCAGTGGGGGGTGAGAGCACGCGTTCAGTGGTGACTGCTCACCGAGGCTTAGCGAACGCGACGATGTTCACAAACCTTGACAAGGTTCGCTCGGGCGACACCTTTACCGTTGAGGTCTTGGGGGAAGTGCTCACCTATCGAGTGTTTGATATTCAAGTTATCGATCCAGACGAGACGAGTTCGTTGCGGGTGATGCCCGGGCGTGACCTTGTCACCCTGATCACCTGCACGCCCCTCGGTATCAATTCGCAGCGAATTGTGGTGACTGGCGAGCGTATCACCCCGACCCCTCCACAAGATCTCGCGAACGCCGGCGCAGCGCCGACGATTCCGGGCTTTCCCTGGTGGGCAGTGATCGGAAGCGCGGGGGCGCTTCTCATTGGGGTGTATGCCCGACGCCAAGGGTTCGTCGATGCGCGCGTTAGAAAGCACCAGGTGTCACTCCCATGCGCAGACTCGGAAGATATTCAGGAAGGCCACTAGTTCCCATTAAGTACCGACGCCACAGCAAAGCCGACGCCCCCAACTGTTGTAACGAAAATGTAACAGCGTCATATGTGCATCTCGCATAGTGTCTATGTAATTAATCGCCGCAGTTTTTGCTTGGCGGCGGGTCATGATGTAGGGGTCCTCGGTTCCCTGCGCTTACGAAAAGGAGATGTTCGGGTGTCTGAACGAAAAACGATGCGACGCGTATGCGCGATGGTCGGTGCGGTGGCTGTCGGCATGATTGCCATGGTGGGCGCGAGTTCTGCCGCGGTTGCTGTGCCGCAGGGCTACGGTGACATCGACTTTGATCGGGAAGGCTCGTTGACGGTGCATAAGTATCTGCACCAGGTCAACGGCTCTGACGGTGATATTAGTGAGGCTCCTGCTGCGGGTGATTTCACGGATCCCGTTGAGGGTGTGGTATTCACGGTGTACCCGCTGCTGAAGGATGGGCAGCCGGTTGACCTGTCTGTGCCGGCGAATTGGGACGCGCTGGGTGATCTTACGCCTGGTGATGGGTGCACGGCACCTGCCGGATACACGTTTGGTGCGGGGCAGGCGATGCCTGCTACTGATGCGAATGGTGCAGCGAACGTTGCCCTTCCGATCGGCGCATACCAGGTGTGCGAGACGTCCGCTCCCGCGCAGATCATCGATTCCGCGTCTCCGTTCATCGTGACCGTTCCGATGCCGCACGAGAACGGCTGGGTGTACGATGTGCACGCCTACCCGAAGAACGGTGAAGGAACGATCGAGAAGACGATCGAGGAGCAGCAGGACACCGGTCTCGGGTCGGTTGTGAAGTTCCCTGTGACGGTTCCGATCCCGACCACTGGTGAGGATTGGACCGGGTTCGCGATTCGCGACACCCTGGATAGCCGTCTTACGCCGGTAGCGCCGGCGGACATGACTGTCACGGTGGATGGTAGCCCGCTTGATGCGAGCTACTACACGCTCACTGTTGATGGTCAGCAGATCACGATGAACTTCACCGCTGCCGGGCTCGCTTGGCTGAACCAGGGCCCGAACGCTCAGGCTGGGAAGAAAATCCAGGTCGTGTTCGCGGGTACGGTGACGACGCTTGGGAACGGTACGATCACCAACGAGGCTGAACTGTGGCCGAACAACCCGGGCTTTGACCCGAATACGAACCCTCCGGTTCCGTCGAACGAGGTCGAAACACACTGGGGCAGCCTTGAGGTGCAGAAGCGTGCCGCTGGCACAGCTGGTGACGAAGGTCGCCTGAATGGTGCAGTGTTCGAGGTGTACAACGCTGTTGACCCGTATGCGGCTGATTGCTCGGCAGCAGAAGCCACGGGTGACCCTGTAACAGTCAATGGGGCGACGGAGTTCACCTCTGAGGGAACTGGTGTCATCTCGATTGCTGGCCTGTTTGTGAGTGACAGCGTGAATCCTGTGATCGATGCACAGCAGCGATGCTACGTTCTTAAAGAGGTCGCCGCTCCCGCAGGCTACGTGCTTCCTGCTGATCCGTTCACTGCGGTGACGGTGAAGATCGGTGAGACGACCGTCTCAGACAATGTTGAGATCGTGAACACGCAACAGGGTGTACCTGAGCTGCCGTTGACTGGTGCGGCAGGCCAGATCGTGCTCATCGCAGCTGGTGTGGCAGCGGTGGCTGTTGCTGCTGGGCTCGTGTTGATGAACCGTCGTCGGCAGCACGCAGACGCTTAACCAATGGGAGTGTGGGGGGGCGTGTCACACGAGGCGACCCCCCCAGACTCGGCCCATATCCAGGCCAGATAGACATAAAACGAGACTGCTCAATGCCCTGCTCGCCGCTCGAATCTTTTGGGTGCACTCGAGAAGCGGTTCACAACACTTCGAAGATCTACGAGGAACGGAACTATGTTCACACCAAACGTTAGGGGAATACCCCGACGACATTCGGGAAGACCACAATCTGTGGGTTTGCGGGGGCGGCTTAAGCAGTTGAGTGCGGCTTTCCTCACGGCAGTGGTTATAGGGGGTCTTGCTGTGGCTCAAGTTCCCGCACCTGCTCAGGCTGCCACTGTGTATGAAATCGAAGGCAGTTGGGGTGAGGGCACGCCTAACGAGGTCAAGACGGGTGATGTGGTCAGTACGACGTGGCGCTACAACATCAATGATGACAGTGCCGCACCCACCAATGATCCGGTAGATAACGTCACCCTCACGTTCGAGGCACAGGGGGCGGTCTTCACGAACCTCCCGAGCGTGTGCAAGGTCGGTGGCGTCACGCCGGACTCGTCAATTTCGGAAGACGGAAAGACGATGACGTGCAACCTCGGGACGCGAGATCAGGGTTCGGCCGAACTTGTGATTACTGGTCTCTCGGTGAATGCAGTCGATGGCGAACAAGTTACTGTTGCTGGCAGCGTTGGAAATGTCTCTGCAGAATTGCCTCCGTTGGTGGTTACGAATGTGTTCGCGATGGATCTAAAATTCGATGGGTCTGTCACGAGTCGCACGAGTACTAATGGACTATACGAAGAGTTCGAGTTGCCGTGGTCGCTTCGTCATGGGCCAAATGGTCCCGCGGGCCCTGCATCAGTTTCTTACACCATCAAGGTCACCGATGAGCTTGATCAGGATGTCCAACTGTTCGAGAGTGGTGCTTGCCAGCCACTGGATCTTGCTTTCTCTGGATATCCGAGGTCTGATGGTGCTGCAGGAGCAGACCAGCGGACCCAATTTCCCACTTGTACTATTACTCGTGACGCTAAGAACAGCTTTACGCTCACACTGAGCGGGCTCGACTATGCGCAATCTTCCTATCCCACTCAGGACGGATCAGGGGTCGATCTTCCGTCGGAATGGAATGTCATTGCGTCAGGGAAAATCCGAATGTACTTCGCGTACACGGAGCCGGGTAACCTCACGGTGCAGGCAAGCACACCCACATACACTGCTCCAGGCACTGGCGCTACGTCTGTCGACGATCCAAGCAACAACTCCCATCCCTTGCGTTATACCCGTGGCAGCCACACAGGGGGATGGCAGCCCCAGACTATGAGGCCGCGTCCAATTGGAAGCTTTTGGACTGACACCTTCCGTCAGCTCGCGGGCGGGCCAGTTCGACAGGGTGTTGGAATCGTGCCGACAATCAACGCCACAAAAAACCAAGTGTGCACCATTCTTGACACGAAGTATGTCGAGTTCGAAAAGGCCGCTGTGGGCATAAATACCAGTTCAGGGGCGATCTTGCCAGACCCGAACGTCACCGAGTGGTACTACATCGGTACTGACCCCAACGTGACTCCGAGCAGCCCTTCCTATGACCCAAACAATTTCAATTGTGACACCGGCTGGGGGAGTTCAGACTGGGTCTCCACACCTCCGGCGGATCTAAGCCTCGTGAAAGCTGTTCGCGCGGAAATTGGAAACCAGAGCGGCTTCGATATGACCAATCGCAAGATTGTGATGTTGTTTGTTGATTCGAAAATCAAACCTGGGGTCCAGGATGGGCAGGATATCTGGGCGTGGGGCGCAGTTAAATACGGATCGAATTCGTGGCAGCATGATAATGATCGATCAATGGAACCAGCAGATATAAAGCCGTGGGGTACAGCTACCCCGGGCTCGCGCTACCCATTCACCGGAGCATTTCGGGACGTCATGCGAGTGATTGTTGCGCAGCCGAAGATTACGAAGCAGGTGGACGAGGTGGAGACCATTCCTGGTGCCACCGTCACGTACACGCTACGGTACCGTGCTGAGGGTGTGACCGATATTGTGGTGCCAAACTACAGGGTCGTCGATACGCTCCCTGCTGGAATGAGTTTTGTGCCTGGCAGTGCTTCAGTGGAGCCGTCCTCTGTGAACGGCCAAACGTTGACCTGGGAATTCCCGACAGTCAACACGAATACGGACTATGTCATCACTTTTCAGGCAACACTTCCTGGAAATGCGGAAGCGGGAACGAAATTCGTGAATACCGCAACTTCGAGCATCGGAAGCTACCAAGTGTCTGCGAATGCGACGACGACGATTCGCACGAGTGGGTTAACGTTACTCACGAAGACTGCAGCAGCGGCTAAGGTTCCGCATCAAGATGGCTCGGCAGAAGATTCGTGGACAGTTCGGATCACCTCAGCTGATGTAAAATCGCAAGCATTCACCGACACGGTCGATGTTCTTCCTTACAACGGCGACGGTCGAGGGACAAGCTTCTCGGGGAGCTACAAACTCAGCGGCCCCGTGCAGGCGGTGGCGGGGGCGACGGTGTACTACACCACTGCCGACCCGACCACCATTGCGGCGGACCCTGCAGATCCCTCCAATGGTTCGGTGAGTAACCCGGATGGGAACACTGTCGGTTGGAGCACGACGTTTACCGCAGACGCCACAGCGGTGCGGGTTATCGGGCCCGCACTGGAACCGTCTGCGCAGCAGGAGTTCACCATTCCTGTGACTACAACGGGAGCAAAGGCGGAAGATGTCTATGTGAATGTTGCAGAGGCTCGTGCAGAACGAACCAAGCTCAAGATGCGAACCTCAAGCATGTTTGAGATCGCGGCAGTGAATTCCATTGCCTTGAAGAAGTACGTGCAGGATGCAGACGGGAACTGGCACGACGCTCAGAACGTCGATGACTATCCGACGCGTTACGCCGGAGACACGGTACCCTACCGGCTCGTGGTGACTAACACAGGTGACCAGACGTTGACTAATGTGAAGATCACAGATGATCGTGTCGATCTTGCAGGGCTGGACCCGATCCCCGCTGGTCTTGAAGCTGGAGCGGTGATTCCGGAGCTTCTCCCTGGGCCGGACAACGCCATCACGATTGAGTATTCGATCGTGCTGGGTGATGAAGCTGCCGGAGGGTCGTTGGTCAATAACGCATGTGCGATCCCGGCAGACGCAGAGGTTGATGAGTCCTGCGACCCCGCGGGGATCCTGGTAGAAATGTCGACACTTTCCTGGGAGAAAGTGAACGCCGGGTCGGTGAGCGAGCATCTCTCCGGTTCTGAGTGGTCCCTGGTGCGTGTTGATGAGAACGGGGACCCGATGGGTACAGCGATCGCAATCGAGGACTGCATCGAGAACGAGGTTGCCGACTGCGGAGGGCCCGATGTTGACCCGGCGCCAGGAAGGTTCAAGGTAACCGAGCTGACCGCTGGGGACTATATCTTGACGGAGACGCGAGCTCCGGCCGGATACGTGCTTGATGACACTCCGCGCCAGATCACTGTTCGTGGTGACAGCGCGTTCGAGGTTCCCATCGAGAATGTACAGTCGGATGTGCCGCAACTTCCGCTCACGGGTGGGATGGGAACGTTTGTGATTTTCCTTGGCGCTGGCGGAGCTGGTGTGCTGGTGGCGTTGTCGTTGTGGGTGCAGCGGCGTCGCTCCCAAAACGCTGTGTACTAGTACTGCCTGAGGGCGATTGTTCGCGGGGGTGGTGTTTGTTTCAGATGTGAAGCAGATGCCACCCCCGTTTTCGGCCGCGAGCATTGTGAATTGTGGTGGCCCGTGGAGGACCAAACAGCTTTGCCCGCCAGACCGGCGCAAAGCGGGGGAAGGTCTGGCGGGCAAAGTGAAGAGCAACAGGGAATCTGAACGACAAGAGTGTGGCTTCACGATTGTGTTGCTCTCTTGAGCAGCTGGTTATGGGGGGTTCAGCTACTCAATGATATAGACACGGTGAGTGCCTCATTTCTGACGGAGGTTCCGAAGCATTCTGGAGAACAGTATCCAGCCTGTGTTTCGCGCAAATAGGATAGGACCTGAAGTGATACGTGAGAAGATGGTGGAGCCTTGAGGCGCATCGATATTGCTGCTTTGTCTGACATGGCACTGGTCGAACTGACTCGTAGCGGAGATATGGATGCATACGGAGAGCTGTGGCGGCGTCATAGTTCCGCGTTACTTGTCGCGGCGCGTTGTTTCACAGGTTTCGATCCGGACGATGTCGTTCAAGAAACTTTTCTGCGAGTGTTGCAACAGCTCAGGGAGGGGCGCGGCCCAGAGACGGCCTTTCGTGCTTACGCGATTATGACTGCCCGTAACGTTGCGAGGAACTTGGCGCGTCATCGTAGCGGTGATGAGGTCACCTCGGTCGAAGACCATGTCTTCGAAAGCCAGTTGCCGGCTGTGCCAGACTTCGGGAACACTGTCGTGAAGAGTGCGTTTACGCAACACGTCTTCTCATCACTGCCGACCCGCTGGCAGGAAGCACTTTGGTACCGGGAAGTGGAAGGCCTTCCAGTTCAGGAGTTATGCGTCTACCTGGGGATGAGCGAGAACGCAGCATCTGTGCTCCTGAAACGGGCTCGTGAGGGATTCAAACAGGCTTGGATCGCGGCGAATCTTGAGCCCGCGACTCACTTATCCACGGACTGTCAGTGGGTTGTGGAGAAGCTCCCGCAGTTCGTGCGAGGTAAGTCCTCAGCTCGGACAGAGCGAAAGCTCGCCTCACACCTTGATTCTTGCACGAGGTGTGGGGTTCTCTCGAATGAGGCGGAAAGGCTGCACGAGCGTCTCGCGTTGGTGATGCTCCCGGTACTGTTCGGCGGTTCTGCTTTTTCTGGATATGCCGCATGGTTGCAGTCAGGGACTGCGTCAGCGGCAGCAGCGAGTATGGCTCAGGGCAGTGCGGAGGCTGTGCAAATGGGGGTTGGCGGCAGCGGCGTCGTTAAAGCAGCGGTGGTTCCCTTCGCGGTGCTCTCAGCCGGAGCTCTGGCAGTCTCTATTGCGTTCTCACTTCCTCCCGATTCGTCTGCTCCACTCGTCCCGCAAGCCGAAGATACGCTTCCCGTGCCTTCGGAGGCATCTATGGACACAGGCGAAAGTGCAGTCTCCCCAGCGTCAGACGACGACCGGGAGACGACAACTGGCGCGGGGGAAGAAGTCACCGCTCCGGTCGGCGGTCGTGACGAAAATCAAATCTCCGGTCTGAAAGAGCCGGGTGATGAGACTCCATCAGAAACTGCAGATGAGCTGGGCGATGACACCACCCCCTCCACTGATGAACCCCAGAATGGGCCGAGCGCGCTGGCCGCCTCGCCAGCCGATGGCGTTGAGGTTGGAGTCTACCCACGACTTATTGGTGTTGGAGCTCCGCATGCGACCGTGCATTTAACGATGGTGAACCAGAACGGGCAGAGTGCTGGCCATACGCTAACCGCGGACGCCCAAGGCCGCTGGGCGTACATCCCTACACAGCTCATGGGTCAGGTCACAGTTTCCGGATATCAGGAGTACTCGTTCGCGGGCGAAACCCGCACAGATAGCATGGTATCTCTTGGCGTGTATGACGTGGGTTTTGGTCTCGACATTCAGGTGGATGTTACCGGCCCTCAGCAGACCACCATTCGAGTGAGTGGTTTAGCAGCTCCAACTAAGAATCAAGTGGTGAATATCGAATCGACCAATCAGGGTACGCTCGCTGCCCGCCATTCACCGACAGCGCCAGGGGAAGTTGTCATCACAGTCCCATACGCTCGTTCCGCGTTGGGTGATCTCCGTTTCTGGCAGGGAGACACTTCGGTTGGACCCAGGCGCACCTGGTGGCGAACTTTACAGGACTAGAAGTACTGTCACTATTATCCCCTCTGAGCTGGCCGAGGGTTCTGTTTGGGCCTGATTTGTTCGGGTTGAAGTTGCTATTGTTTGTTCGGCCAGGAACATGTTGTTCGTGAAATATGAGCCACGATTGGTCAAGTCCCGTGGAGTGGTGTAACGGAGTCCCTTCAAGAAGTGATCGGATTACGCGCTTAACACGAGCGGGAGCCCCGTGATCACCTCCTCCTCGGTGATCTCTGGCACCAGGGTGAGTCGGCAGCGTGCAAGGACCTCGAGACCGAGATAGCGTCGCCCCTCAGCCCACTCGTCAGACTGCTCCGCAAGCACCGCCCCGACGAGCCGGGTGATCGCGGCCCGGTTCGGGAAGATCCCGACCACGTCAGTGCGCCGCCGGATCTCACGGTTCAGCCGTTCGTTCGGGTTGTTCGACCAGATCTGCTGCCACACATCTTTCGGGTACGCAGCGAACGCGAGAATGTCCGCTCGCGCACCATCGAGGTGTTCGTGCACATCGGGGAGCTTCTCGGCCACGTAGTCCAGGAGCCGGTCGAACTGTGCCTCGACGCTCGGGGCATCGGGCTGGTCGTAGACGGAATGCAGCATCGCTTTCACTGCCGGCCACATCGATTTCGGGCACACCGTCATCAGGTTCGCCGCGTAATGGGTGCGGCAACGCTGCCACGACGTCCCGGGGAAATTCGCGCGCATAGCTTCCACCAGGCCTGCGTGCGCGTCAGAGGTGATGAGCTTGACCCCGGTGAGGCCGCGCGCGAGAAGGTCCGCGAAGAACATGTTCCACGCCATCGCGGTCTCGCTGGTCGATACCTGCACCCCCAGTACCTCGCGATGCCCGTCATGGTTGACGCCGGTCGCGACGAGCACGACGGTATTCACGACGCGGCCGCCTTCGCGCACTTTCATGGTGAGCGCGTCACACGCGACGAACGTGAACGGGCCAGCCTCGCCCAATGGGCGGGTGCGGAACTCGTGCACATGCTCGTCCAGGTCGCCCGCCATGCGGGAGACCTGTGATTTCGAGAGTGCGTGAATACCGAGAGTCTTGACGAGTTTGTCCATGCGCCTGGTAGAGACGCCGGCGAGGTAGGCGTCAGCGACGACGGTGATCATCGCCGCTTCTGAGCGTTTGCGGCGTTCGAGGAGCCACTCGGGGAAGTACGTGCCGGAGCGGAGCTTCGGGATCGCAACGTCTACGGTTCCGACACGGGTATCGAGCTCACGGGTGCGGTAACCGTTGCGGGAATTCACTCGGTCAGCAGAAGGCTTGCCGTATTCGGCGCCGCAGATCGCGTCAGCTTCGGCGGAGAGGAGTGTGTTGATCATGGTTTGCAGCAGGGTGCGCATCAGATCCGGCGATGCGTCGCCGAGGGCTTGGGTGAGGACGGTGGCAGGGTCGACAATAGAGGGAGTGGTCATTGGTGTGATGCCCTTTCGAGGGAGAGTTAGAAGGCTTCTCGAAGGTGTCCCCGGTGGCCACGCTGGTCTTTCAGCGGGCTTGTTTCTCCGGAGCTCGTTACACCAATTTACGGGGCACTACTGACGCTTGCGAAGCTGGCGTGGCTCTGAAGACAGGTTTGCCAAAACTTGACAAGGGGGTGTAGGCTTAGTCGCGGTAACTAAACACATCGCGCCTGAGTGATTGCGCCCTTGGATTGCAAATCTCGTGCTGCCGTTTGAGGGCAGACTTTCCAAGGTCACCGACTTTCACCGAAGCACATGACGAGTTTGATAATCGGCAGCCTTATAACGAAGCGTAAGACCTAACTCAAGGCGAGAACTCATCCCTGAAGGGGTGAGTTTGTCGTGCTCCACGACACCACTGAGATAATTGAGCACGCTCGGCGCGATCAGTACGAGCTGACTCTTGCCGATGTTGCGTCGCTCGCTGCGAAGAGCGAACGCACCGTTCGTCGTTGGGTGGCAACCGGACTGCATGGTCGCGGTGCGCTGCCCGCCGTTGAGACTGTCAACGGCTTGCGGTTCCGAGCCAGCGATGTGAGGGAGTACCTCCGCGCGCGCCCGGTGGAACCGCAGGAAACAGCCGCCACCAGCAAGACGAGCAGCGCCGTCGCACGTGTGGTCGCCGCCGCGCCGCGCCTGACCGACGAGCAGCGAGAGCAGCTCGCCGCGATCCTCGGCGGTGCGCGATGAGCGCGGCAGCGCCCGGTTGGGCGTCGCACACCATTATCGACGGCGTGCGCGCTGACGGCTCGGCGCCCGAGTTCGAGGTGCTCGTCCGACGCGTGCCGCGCGTCACTGCGACGGGGGTGCAGCCCTATGCTGCGGGGGCGCGGGGCGTGGTCGTGCCGGTGGCCGCCGCGAGCCTCGCGGTGCCGTCCGGGGCGGTCGATGACTCCGACAGTCAGCGACTGTCGGAGTCTGACGCCCCTCAAAATCCGCGGAATCATGCGGCAAAACGGGCACGGTCATTATCCCTTATGGGGACCCCCGAGTTACGACCGTGTGACCGTGCCGCCGATGAGCCCGTCGCGGGCGCTGTGTCGGTGGCCGCGACCGGCTCGGCGCAGGCCCCTGCGGTTGCCCCGCAGATCGCGTTCGGTGACCTTCCCTCGGTGCGGGCGATGGGCACTGGCCGCGCCGGGATCGTCGTGGGCTTTGACACCGAGTTCACGACGACGGGCGGCGTGCGCGTCATCGACTCGTACCAGTTCAGCGTTCCCGACCCTCTCGACTCATCGTTGATGGTTCAAGTCGCGATCCTGCCGGAACTCGGTTCGGGCAACCGCGTCTCTCTGCTGACGGCGTTGTGGGAGGTGGTGCGTGCCGCGAAGCTGTGGGAATCGCCGCTGGTGCCCGATGAGGTCGGGCCGCGCGGCGTAGCACGCTCGGCGTTCTGGTCTGACGACTACGACGAGCGGGCGGAAAAACTCGCGAAGCTGCGCGTTCCCATCGTGCTCGCCTGCCACTACGGGGCAGCCGACCTGACCGCGTTCCGCATCGATGGGCGCGCCCGCGACCTCGACCACCTCACCCGTCTGACTTCCGCTGCCGGAGGCCTCGTGACGCTGCTGCCGTTCAGGATGCAGCGCGGTGACCGGAATCACTGGTGGTGGCAGTCGCTCAGCGTCTCCGTGCGCGACACGATGGCCCACGCTCCCGCGGGCAAGCAGAGGCTCGCCGACCTCGGCGACGCCTGCGGAGTACCGAAGATCGACGTGCCCGGAACCTGGATCTCGCGCATGACCGAGTACCGCGAGCACCATCTCGACGAATTTCTCGAGTACGGCATGAACGACGCGGACATCGTTGTCGAGTATCTCGCCCGTGTCTGGGACGACGGTGTGGTGCCGCCGATCACGTTGAGCGGTGGTGCCGCCGCTGCTCTGGTCGCCTCCGGCAGTGAGTACCTCGGCGTGGGCAGCGCCAAGGATTTCCGTCGCTTGTTTGCTGGTCTCAAGCCTGAGGAAGTGGAGGGCTTCGAGGTGGTCGTCGAAGACGACAAGCTCAGCTTCTACGCCCAGCGTGGGCGGGAACCCATTGACGGCGCGGCGGATCAGTTCATGACCTCCTGTGCCCGCGGCTACCACGGCGGTCTCAACTCGTGCCCGAAGCCGGGTCACTACCCGGTGCCGACGGTGGACATCGACGCCCAGAACGCGTACCCGACCGCGATGGCGAGCGTGCTCGACATCGATTGGGAGGCCGGGGCTATCGACGAGGTGTTCCACGAGCGCTGGCTCACCCAGGATGACGTGCCGACGCCGGACAGTCCTGTGGTCGCGTTCGTGAGCTTCACGTTCCCTCGCACCGTGGCATTTCCTACGCTCCCCATCGTCGCAGACGGCACGCTCATCTACTCGAGCACGAGCGAGGGCATAGCAGGCACTTGGGTGTGTGGTCCCGAGCTGTGGCTCGCGCTCCGGCTCGGTGCTGAGGTCTTCTGCCAGATCGGCTATGCGGGGCGGGTTCTCAAGACCGCTGACGGCGAGCCGAGCCGGGTGCTGCGCCACGGTGTCAAGCAGCTCATCGACGACCGCAACACCGCCAAGCGCGTGTTCGGCAAGGGCAGCATCGAGGAGGGCACGCTCAAGACCGGCGTGAACTCGGTGTACGGCAAGACCGCGCAAGATGTCGCCGAGCAGCACTCGTGGGATGCCAGGTTGCAGGAGTACGGCGATGTAGGCGGCTCGGCGATCACGAGTCCGTACCATGCGGCTTTCACCACGTCGTTCGTGCGTGCCCAGTTGCACGCCGCGCTGAACCAGATCACCGAGCAGGGAGGCAACGTCTACAGCGTCACCACCGATGGCTTCATCACCGACGTGCTCGCTCATGAGGTGGAAGTTCTCGACCTGTACGGGCTGGCCGACGTGCTGCGGGAGGCACGTCTCGCGCTCACCGGAGACCCGTCGATCTGGGAGCCGAAGCACGCTCAGGACGACCTGGTGAACTTCACCACTCGCGGCAACGTGTCGCAAGACCTCGGTGGTGTCTGTGCTCACAACGGGCTCAAGGCTCCCAAGGGGATCGTGCCCGACAGTGCTGAAGACCGCGAGTACCTGCTGCGCGCCGTTGTCACCCGGGATGGTCGCGTGCCCAACGGGTACACGAGGTTCCCGAGCTTCCAGGAGCTGAGCCGTCGCGACGACCGCCGCGACTTCATCCCGAGCCGCATCGACCGCTCGGTGAGCCTTGACTACGACCTCAAGCGCTCCCCGGTGATGGCGTCGATGACCGCCGAGCTGGTGCCGCTGCCCGACGGCACCGAGCACGAGATGGCGACGTTTGGCACCGAGCCGTGGCCGACGGTGGATGATGCCCTGCGCGCACGCGGCATCGCCCGCGAGATGGCGAAGGTGGGATGTCTCCGCACTGTCGCCCAGTGGCAGGAATGGCACCTGCGGTTCGCCTACGGCAAGGGGCGTCGCATCGTCACTCCCCAGCGCGCCGTGCTCATGTCGCTCGTGATCGCGCACCGGCAGGGGGTCGTCACGATTCCGTGGCTCGCTGACCGCAACCACTCGGTTGTCGAGAAGCTCGCCTGGCTCGGTCAGTGGGGTCTCGGCACCGTGTCTCGCGGTGACTGGGACAACGCCCGCCGTCCTGAGCGGGCGTCGCAGATGCTCCCGCTCGACATGCTCGCCCCGTACCTCGACCGGATGACCCGCATGGCACCCGGCGATCACCCCACGGATGTCCACCGGCTTCCGTACTGAACCGACACGAAGGAGAAGAACACCATGACGAATCCGAGCATGAGCCGCACCGACGAGCTGATCGCGACCGAGCGCAAGCGCGCGGCCGAGAAGATCGCGAAGATCAAGCGTGCTGCCACTGCCGAGCAGCGCCGCATCGACGAGAGGGTCGTCGTGCTCCTGCGCGAGCAGAACGCCGACCTGTACGAGAAGCTCGCGAGCAAGGCTCGTGGCGCTCTCGCCGACGAGAAGGCAAAGCGGTCGAGTCGGGCGAAGAAGTCGGTCACCCCGGCTTCGACCGTGCCCGATCAGCACGCATCGCGTGATGACGATCACGGTGAGGAGGTGAGCGTCTCATGGCAGTGAGCACGCCGACTTCCCCGGAGCACGAGAGTGCTCCGGGGGCACCCTCGCCCGCAGCACCCAACGGGTGCGAGGACGAGGCCAGCCGGTACTTGGGAGACGGATCGCGAAGCGATTTGTCGGACAAGTACCCTGCTGGCCTGTCTAGTATCCGGGTGAGTGAGACGCTGCGTAGCAGTGGCTCCGAGGCTCGCCCGGATGCTAGACGCGGCGAAGCGGTGGGCGGTGTTCCCGACCGTCCGCGCAGCCGCAGCGACAGCGCATCGTCCGTTGTTCCGGGCGATGAGATGGAGCGGGCAGGCGATGTGAAGCAGCGCCGTGATGTCAGCATCGATGTGAGGCTGACATCGGGAGAGCGTAGCGCGATCGATGCTCGTGCGCTCGTGCTCGGGGTGAAGTCGAGTGCTTGGGTGCGTGCGGTCGCGCTCGACGGTCTCGATGCGCGAAGTGCTCGGATTGAGCGACTCGAGGCAGAAGCCGTGCTTCAGCATCGGCCTGAGCAGGCGAGCGCGGTTGAGCAGCTTCGCCGTGTGGGTGTGAATCTGAACCAGGTACAGCGCGCAGGCAACGCCACCAACGAGCAGCTCCTCCGTGAGGTGCTCGACGCAGTGACAGAAGTGCGTGCTGCGTTCGGGGATCGGATTCGCTTATGAGTACGATCAGCGTTCAGCCGTCTACCTCGGCAGCGGCGAGCGTCGTCTACGTCGTCTACGGCAGCAAACAGGGGCAGCGGGCTGGTGTGAACCGTGCTGCGGCTTTCGCGATGCGCATGGCTTCGGGTGGTACGACTCCTGAGCAGCTCATCGAGCGTGCTGAGCGGTTGGCGGGGGCGCGCGGACGCAAGAACCAGACCTACAACTATGTGCTCGCGTTCAGCCCTGACGAGTTCGACGTGACGAAGCAGGAAGACCTCGACCGGGTGCGCGATGTTGCTGTGAAGTTCACCGAGCGGATGCATTCGGCGGACTACTTGGTTGTCGTGCACGCCGACTCCGCCGGCGGGCACGCACACGCGCACATCATCGTCGTGAATCACGACAACAAGACCGGCAAGAGCTTGCAGCGGTACACGAGTTGGAAGCACGGTCTCCACCAGTTGAACGACGAGCTGATGGCTGAGGAAGGCCTCTCCGTGCTGCCTGATCCGCAGCAGCCGAAGCCCGACTGGGAACAGCGCCGTGAGCAGTTCGCCGACGGCGGGTTCGAGCAGGTGCTCGGCGACAAGGTGTTCGACGCGCTCACCGACTCGCGCTCAGTAGACCGTGCTGGGTTCGAGCAAGTGCTCGCCGAGCACGGGGTCACGCTCGCGGTGACGCACCGCGATGGCTGGATGTACAAAATGCGTCGCGCCGACAACGGCAAGCTCGGGCGCAAGAAGGCTTCGGGACTCACTCCCGAGTTCACCGCCGAGGGTGCCCAGCAGATCTTCGACTACCACGCACAGAAGGGAGCGGCTCATGGGAGTGCTCGACCAGGTCAAGCAGGCCGACGAACAGCAGCAGATTACGGAGACGCTGGAAGCGTTGACCTCGACGGTGCACGCCGTCGAGCAGCAGCTCACGACGCTGACGAAGACCGTCGCCGACCTGACCGGGTTTGTGAAGGTGATGGACGAGCAGCAGGACACGAGGCTGACCCGGTTGACCTCGCAGCAGCGCGAGCCCGTCTCGACGCAGTCCGACGACGAGACGAGGAAGCGGCTGAGCGAGATCGAGAAGACGCTCGCCAGCATGGCGGAGACGCTCAGCGCGTCGAAGATCGTGAAGCTGCCCGGCGGCGAAAGCGTGAAGCAGTCCGATCTCGCCTCGTACTCGATGATGCAGGGGATCAGGAAGCAGATCGAGACGATGAGCAGTTCGGCGGGTGATCTTGCGGCGGCGGTGAACAACCGAGGCCGCATCGTGATTGATCCTGAGAAGCTCGCGGCTCACGCGGTGCGCGTTCTTGACGCGCGGCTTGCCAAGGCCGTTGATGCCCGGCTCGGCGAGCTTGAGAACCGCGTCGCTTCTCTCGGTGCCACTCAGGCCGCAGAGGCCTCTGTGTGGGCAGAACGCATCATCGGTGAGGCTGAGGGTGTCGTGCGCGCCGTCAGCGCGGCAGAGAGGCGCGTGGAGGCGCTCTCGGCGCGGGTGACGTGGACTGCTGCGGGGCGGTTGGGCCTCGCGTTGCTCCCGCTCGCAGTGGTGATGCTTGTGCTGGGCGGGCTCACGCTGGGCGCGTTCCACGCGCTCGGTATCGGTCCGCTGCTCGGGTGGGCATGGGATTCGTTCGCGGCAGCCGGACTGTGGTGGCAGAAGCTGTTCATCGCGCTCGGTACGCTCGGTGGCATCGCCGGGTTCGGCTGGCTGATCTGGATCGGTGCTCGTAAGCTCGCTGATGCGCTCAGGGGTTGGTGAGTCGAAAAACATAGACCCCCGAGGGATCTCTCCCTCGGGGGTCGTCATCGCTGTCGCGGGGTCTCCTGGGCTTAGGAGCAGCCCTCTCCGTTCGGAGACTGGGACATGCCCGGAGGGCATCCGCCGCCGCCGTTCGGGGGCACGATCATGGTGCCACCGCCGCCACCGCCACCGCCGGAGTTGCCCCCGCCGCCACCGCCGCCGCCGCCGTTGTTGCCACCGCCACCGCCGTTTCCGGGGTTGTAGTAGCTGTCGTCGTAGCCGCCGCCGTAGCTGTTGTCCCAGCTGCTCTGCTCGGCCTGGCGAGCGGCCTCCTCGGCCGCGGCCTGCTCGGCAGCGAGGCGAGCGGCTTCCGCTGCTGCAGCCTCCTCGGCAGCCTTCTTCTCCGCGGCGAGGCGTGCAGCCTCGTCAGCCTGGAAGAGAGCGAAGTCCTCGGTGAGCGCAGTGGACGCGGCGTCGAGCTTCTTCGCGGCGTCGGTCACGGCCTTCGCCTGGGCGTCGATCGCCGTGGCGTCGTCACGGGTCTCGCAGGCGTCGGCGAGGGCCTTCTCGGCCTTGGCGAGCCCCGCCTTGACGTCGGTGACGTCCTTCACGAAGTCCGCGCCGCTCTGGCGAGCGGGCACGGCCTTGACCTCGGGCTTGTCGTCCTCGGCCTTCTGAGCTTTCACAGCCTTCACTGCTTTGCGGTCGGCGTACTTGGTGCTGGTGCCCGCGCCCTCGGGGAGCGTGGTGCTCTCCACGGCGGTCAGCGCATCGGTAGCGGATGCAACCGCCGCCTGGGCAGCGCTGTGAGCCGTCTCGGTGTTCTCGAGCGCGACGCCGCACAGGCGCGCGGTCTCGGCACTGTAGGCGTTGATGCTGACAATGGTGGCGACCCCGCCACCGGCGACGAGCGCCGCTGCGATGAGCAGTACCCAGAAGCGCGTGCGTTTGCGCTTCGGGGCCGCATCGACCGTCACTTCTTGAGCCTCACGGTCACTGGTGCGTTCATCGCTGCGCGGGTCTTGTTGCCCTGGTCGATCATCGTGCCGATCATCGCGCCCTGCATGCTCGCGTTGATGATGCCGTTGACCTGGGCCACACGGGTTGCCCGCTGCTGCTCGGCGATCTGGGCTGCGTGCATGTCCAGAATCGCCTGGTGGCGTTGATCTTCGATGAGCGCGTTCACGGCCTCTTGCACGGTGGATGCGCGGCCATCGTGAACGATGTGCCAGCACGCGCCCACGTCCACGGAGTTGCGGTACTTCTCCGGGAACCATCCGTTGTAGTTCTCGCGGTACTCCTTGCGGGCTGCGGCGAGCTGTGCGTCGATAGGGCCAACCTCGGGTGCGGCAAGCTGAGCGATCTGCTGCGCGGTAGCCTGGTTCGCGGCTTCGATCTGCGCGTTCTTCGCGGGCACTCGCCCATTGCGGACGGCGACGAGCACACCCGCCAGAATCAAGGCCACCGGCAGAGGGGTGAGGAAGAGCGCGGCCACACCGACAGGCGGCTGGGCGCTGCTGTCGCTCTGGTAGGCGTTGCTCCATGCCGACATCGCGCCGAAGAAGATCATCGCGACGATGATCGTCAACCCGATGGTGCCGATCAGAACCCAGAGCCAGTACATTCCGGCGCGCCACTTCGAGATGTACGGGGTGTAGAGATGCGCGTGACGTTGGTAGGCTGCTTCCTTCTGCTGTTGCAGGCTCTCGAAGCGCTGCAACAGGTGGAATAGGCCAGCGATTCGCTGTTCGAGTTGTGCTCGTGGCTGGGTGTTCATGTCTTCTGTTCCTTTCGCGAGCTACTGGCGCACCAGCATGACGGCGGTCTGGCCGTTCCAAATGCGGTCTTGGTCGGGCAGGTCTGCGCCTGCGTAGTAGTCGGGCAGCGCGATGGGTGTTCCTGCCGGGTAGAACGTGCCGAACGGTGCGCCCGGTGCGATGTAGGCGGTGCCGCCGTCGCCGTTCAGGTCGCCTCGATCAACGAGTTCCTTGGTGGCGCCGCTGTCGTAGGTGGCCGTCGGCAGGGCGATGGTCACGCACCCGTTCTGATCGTTACTCTCGGCGGTAGGGCACCAGTGCCCGTTGACGTCGCCGCCCACGGTTTCCTCAGTAGCGGGCTCTTGATCTTCGGCGATCACGGCGCCTGAGTCTTCATCCCAGGTGTAGGTAGTCCTGGTCAGGATCGGGGGCATGTTCACGCCTCCTGGCACTGCAAAGGTGAGTGCGATGGTGCTGTCGTCGATGCGCTCCGCGACGGTGTCAGGTGTTCTGGCCTGGGCGCGGTCGGCCACGGTCGCTGCCGGGATGAACTGGCCCTGGTTGAAGAACATCACGGGCGTGATCTCGAACGCGGTGCAGCACTCCGCAGGGCGAAGCACGATGTACGACAGCTCGGCGCACTCGTCGTAGCCGCTCACATCGCTGTACTCGCCTGCCGTGTCCCACGCACGGGTGGTCACGACCTCGTTCGCCCACTTCTCAAGCGCTTCGAGACCGGTGAGTCCTGAGCATTCCTTTGGTGCCGGGGCTTCTGCCTCGGTGGGGGCGCTGGGCACTGGCTCGCTCGGGGTCGAGCAGCCGGTGAGGGCGATCAGCAGCGCTACCCACACCGCTGCCTTCATCGTGATGGACTTCTTCGTCAAGGAACGCATGACGGGGCCTCATTTCCTGTCGTAGTGACGTGATCGCCGACAGGTCGGGCCGTTAGGGGGCTGAGGACACCGGCACTGGCGAGGTACGCGGGCGGTTGTTCCCGTCTCTGTCTGACGGCATCGTTTCTGCTCGTCTACCAAGCGATTCTAGTAGTACCTATACGTGCCAGCACCTATCGCATCATGGAACGCGAGCGTGCTAGCAGTCAGCCTTGTATGGATGGAGCAAGATTCACTCAAGATCAGGATCGGCGCCGCTTTGCGGGCGCAGCGCAATCACTGGGGTCTGTCGCAAGAAAAACTCGCGCACCGTGTCGGTCTCACGACGAGATACATCGCTGGACTGGAACGCTCCGAGTTCAACGTCACAGTGGACACGCTTGATGAGCTTGCCCGGATTCTCGGCCTCGATCCAGTCACGCTGCTGAACGGCGAGCTGCGCGACGAGCTGCCTGAGCAGCGCGATGCACCGGCGGACGCGAACCCGGTCAAGCGGCGTAGCGCAAGCTCTGACGCTCGAGGCTCAGAGCCAGGGAAACCCTGACCCCGCGTTCGCGTCATGTCATAGAGACGACCGCAATCATCGACACCGGTCCGTGGTCGTCGCAGACGAAGAGTTTGAACGCACCGAGGTCGGGTTCGAAGACCCACTCCTGCGCGCAGGGCCACGGTGCCCGGTGTTCGGCGTCGACGCAGAAGTATGGCCAAGGGCCGTCGCCGGGATCGTGCGCAGTCACAGCACCCTGAAGACATGGACGCCGCCGCTGTCGGTGCCGCATGTCGAGTAGTCGAAGCCGAGGTCGCGGGTCCAGCTGTCCCAATCGAAGTACCTGACGATCTCCTCGGGCACGTCGCGCATCAGGGCTGTGTCCTCTGCGAGCTGGCGGGCGTAGTCGTCGAAGCTATCCCAATGGCCGCAGTAGCGCTCCTCGAAGTCGGAGGGGCTCGGCAGGTCGCCGGCGCCCTCGGCGACGTAGTCGCCGCTCGCGATCCAGGCGTAGAGGGCCTCGCGCTGATGCTCGTCGACCTCGTCGAACACGCGACCCCACTCGGCGGCCTCGTTGGGGCTCATCTCGCGGCGCACGGGGATGTTCTCAAGGTCGAAGCACCAGAGCTCCTCGTGCGAACTGGCGCTGCCGTGCACGTCGGCGGTGGTGATCTCGTCTGCGTCGCTGGCGTCGTGCCAGTCACCGACGAGTCGGCCTTCGTTGTAGCAGGCTAGGCATCCGATCCAGACGCGGGGTGTAGTGTCGGCGGTTGTTGTTGTGGTCATGGGTGCCCTCCGAAGCGCTCAGAAGATAAGAGATGAGAGGCAGCGGCAAGCGACTGGCAGTCCTGCTCATGTGAATGGACGCAGTTACGCCGCCGGTCGCTGCTCTCGCAGGTGATCCCGGCCCGCGATTCGCGGGCGGTTGAGAAGCCATGCCCGGCATGGCATAGGCTTACCGGCCTGGGCAGCCAGGCCGGTAAGGTTGAGAAGATGACGACGACGGAGACGCTCGCGGCGGCCCAGGCGGCCGTCCTTCCTCCGTCACGCCTTCTTCGCCCAGCAGACAAGAACTTCTCCGACAACGGACGCAAGGGACGTTACGGTGTCGCCTATCTCCGTTCTTTGGCCGCACACGCAGGAGTCGGCCTGCAGGAGACCTCGCCCGACGAAGATGTCGACGCTGTCGACGTCACCCTCAAGTTCGGCCGCGCGAGCGCCGAGGTCCAGGTGAAGTGCAGTGGTCAGTTCAAGGTCGGGAACAACCCAGCCACGCTGCAGCTGGAGCCCGGCTGGGTGGAGAAGTGGACGGAGAGCCTGGTTCCCGTCTACGTGATCCTGGTCAAGGTTCCGTCGGTGGTCAGTGATTGGATCGAGGGCAAGCCGTCGTCGACGGTGCATCGCACCGTGGCGTTCGGCAAGCGCTTCGACCCCGCGATCCACAAGACAACTATGAAGTTCGTCCGAGCGGACCGCATCACTGCCGAGACGCTGTACGACTGGCGGGACGAGGTCTACGACTTCCACAAGAACAGAACAGGAGGTGCGGCATGAGCGAGAACATGGCTGATGACCTTGTCGCGCTCCTGAAGTCACGCGGGTGGTCCAAGGTCGAGGAGAACCCTGGGGGTTCCGATCTGTGGGCATACGAGGCACCGGGCACAGGCGGCTCGGTCGCAGCCGAGACCGACGAGCGCGAAGCGGTCGCGCACGGCTCCGAGATGTACGTCCCCAGCTCGGTGACGCTGGGCTCCTTCCTCTGGAGCGACCTGCTAGAACGCATAGCAATCGCGCACGAGGAGCCGCTCGTGCGGGTTGAGCGCGCTGTCGAGCTGGTGCGGTACGACGTCACTCGCTTCCGCGTGGACGGCAGGCAAACAGTGCCGCTTGAGGCCGGCGCCACGGTCATCGGCTCGGCATTCGGCATGCTAAGGGCAGCTGCCACAGCAGCGCGACGCACCCGTCAGATGATTGGCAGCAGCTACTCGAAGCTGGGTGACGAGATCGTGCGCGAGGCGAAACTCGCCCATACGGAGGACGGCTCTTTCGTATTTCCTGTCGTCCTGAAGGTGAGCCCGCCTGCGCCAGAGAACCACGAGCCGCTGGACGGTGTGAGCTATGAGTCGGCGCCGCCGGAGTCACCGGAGCGCCGCGTCACCCGCACGCTCGCGCAGGCAATGGCCGCATTTGATAAGCATGTGCTCCAGCCTGGTCGGGAGCCGCAGTCGCTCGCACTCGACCAGGTGGTGATCGCCGGCGGGACGAAGGAGCTGCTCGCGCACGTGAACCGCGCCCTTGGCGAGCCGGATGTCTCGTGGTTCGAGACCGGGTTCTCCTGGGCGCCGGTCGAAACTGTTGACAAGGATGCGCCCAGCGCGGTGATGATCCCGGCCGATGCTGAGGCGCGAGAACTTGTGGCGAGGTCAGTGAAGCTGCTCTCGTCTCCAAAGAAGAACCCGTTGCAGGTAGTCACCGGACCGATCATCCACATCAGCCACGCCCCGGGCGAGCTCTTCGGTGAGATTGCCATACAGACTCCTCTACAGGGCAGCTCGCGTCTCGGCCGAATCGAGGTACAGGTGCGTCGGGAGCAGCTCAGTGATATTCACGATTGGATGAACACCGCGAAGACCGTCGTCGTGCAGGGCGTAGTGGAACGGAGCCCTGGCAAGCCGGCGAGGATCCGGGGTATCTCCGAGCCTCGGCCGCTGGAGGAGACAATGCTCTTCACTCAGAATGAGAGCACGTTATAACCAAATACGGCCTCGCGGTCAGGATTTCAGGAGAGTCGCTTCTTCACAGCAGCGGCGAGCGTCTTCGTGACCTGCTCTCGGATCAGGTCCGCTGTGTGTGTGAGGCCGGCAGGCACGGACCCGTCGGCATCGAGCTGCACGAACTGGCGCAGCACGATGTCGTACAGGTTCATGACAGCTTCGACCGTCGCGTCCTCCCAGATCGGCGCGGCCTCGAACCCTTGCCCGAGCATCGGCACCAGAGCGTTGCCTATCCGGCGCTTATCGGACTCGTTGTCAAAGTCGAAGAGCGCGTGCTCGATGTCCTGGGTTTTCAGCTTCAAGGAGTCCTCGCCACTCGTTAGAGCCTGAGCTGCGGCTTGAAGATTGCTCTCTGTGAACGATTTGATGTCGCGCAGCAGCTTGCCGCTCCCGCTGGAACCCGCCCTTGTTCGTCCACTCGTCGCAGAGATCTCACGTTCGCGACGGCGGAGCGTGGTTTCGTGGGCTTCTCTCAGAGCGGCCGCAGCATGCTTCTCCGGATCAGCAATCCCAGCAGCTTTCGCGACGGCTGATGACAGCGTCAACCAGGCGCTCCTCACCGCTCGCTTCATCTCGTAAACCTTGGCGTACTTCAGCTTCCGGAACTCGCGGTAGGCGTCGAGAACCGCTTGCTTGTCACTGGGGGTCACCTTTTTCCAGTCGAGCACGCTCCAATCGTCAAGGTTCCGTGTGGAGACCCAGCGAGCGCCTTCGCAGCCGACTTCATTGCTCTCGTAAAGGGAGGAGAGATTCCCATAGACGCTGCTCAGAGATGCAGCTACGAGTTCCTGGTCATCATTCGGCACGGATGGGTCGAACGAAACCGTGTGGAAGTTGTTGTTCGTCACGAACTCTTCGTCGCTCCACCAGACCTGAGGCTGGAACTGGGGGTGTATGCCGACTGCAATCCTGGCTTTCTTCCAGTCGACTGACCACCAGCTCTTACCTTTCGCCCTGACACTCGGCTTGTCTGCAGCCCCAGCACGTTTTACTGCGCGCACGTACTTCTCAAGCTCGCCGCCCTTAGGCAAGACCTTGGGCGCCGAGAGTATCCACCACTGGGATCTTGCCGGGTCGAACTCTCCAGTTGGCTCGTCCTTCGGAGAGCTCAACAATGGTGTCAGGTAGTTCTTACTGAGCGATGTCTGGATGTCAAAGCCAACCAGTGAGCGGCGAAGACCTTGGCCTTTCGGATCTCGATCGCGGAGCTTGTAGAACGGATGCCCGAGCTTGTTACCGCTGGCGACCCTGATCTGATCAACGGAGTCCAGCGAAAGGGTGTTAGGTGCCGCCCTGAAGTCGGCAAGAGAGCTGACCCTCGTTCCGGAAACCAGCGCGTCGTTCTCGGGAGGAAGGGTGCTGAGATCGCGGACCTCGTGCGCGTCCACAGGACGGGGAAAACCTTCAACGACGGTGATTTCCCCAGCGAGGGGTGCAAGGGCGTTTATGAACTCGAACCTGCCGAAAGAGGCTTCTCGATCTCGCTTCTCCTTGGCAAACAGCGCGATCGTCGCAACGCGGGCATCAGAGAACCAAACGTCCGACTCTGTGTGCCAGACCGAGATATCGAAGCGGCTTCGAAGCCAGTTGAGTAGGGTGACATGCTTCTCGTTCTGAAGGATCGAGGCCGGAAGGACGAGCGCAATCCGGCCGCCCGGCTTCAGCCAAGCCGCGGCGAGGAGAATGAACCACGCCGCGAGGTTGATATTGTCTGGCATTCCCTTCGGCAGCACGGACAGTCCGCCGTTGCCGGCGATCTCGGCGAGGTCATTTCGGTAGCGGGTAGGGTCTTCGGCCTTTTCGTCGTAGGGCGGGTTGCCGACGATCGATTCGAATGCAGCCGGGTAGTCGATTCGGTAGTGCTCGCCGATGTTCGGGGTGACTTCTACTGCGGCATCGCCGGGGCGGATGGCGAGACCGTCACGGTTGGACACGGCAGGGAAGTTGTGTCCTTTGTAGACGTCGCGAGTGGCGAGGTTCACGGTGGAGAGGTGCACGGCGAACGAGTCGAGATCGTTGCCGAAGACCTGCTCCAGCACCTGCTCGTGCGACTTGTGCTCGCGCAGACGGGTGTAGGCCTCGACGAGGAACGTGCCGCCTCCAGCGCAGAAGTCAACGACGAGGTCGTCCTCGCCCTGCACGGCCCACGCTGTCATCGCGCGAGCGAGCCGGGTCTGCGTGTAGTGCTGGCCCATCTCCTGGCGCTGATCGGCAGAGATGAGTCGCTCGAAGATGACGCCGATGATCTCGGAGTTCACCTCGTCGAACCGCACGCCGTCGAGGGCTGAGAAGAGCTCCATCCAGAGCGCTCGCAGGGTCTGGCTCTCGATGCCGAGCACGTACTTCGCGCCCTCGGAGAGACCGAAGATGGTCTCGTAGTCGCCAGTGGCGCGCATCGCCTCGTCGAGGTTTCTGAGGTAGACCTCGCGCATGAGCGCCGACGTCGCAGGTGAAGTTCCACCGAGCACCGAGCGCAGGGAGAAGGTCGGACGCACGGTCTCGTAGAAGAGCCCGGAGGTGAGCACCTCACCGATCGACTGAGCCACGAAGTATCGGACGACGTCCGGTTTCTTCAGATCGTGGCCGCGCTCTTTCGCCTCGGCTGCGACTGCTGCCGGGAGTGTGAGACTGTTGAGCGCGTCTGTGAAAGTCGGGAGGGCCTCGGACAGCAGCGCGTCCGACGAGGCCTTGAAGATCGCGAGATAGACCTCGTCCTTGCCGACCTTCTTGACGATCTCGTTCTGATGGAGCAGCGCGCGCAGCTGTGAGAAGAACGCTTCGAGCCCCGGGGCCACGAGCTCGCCGCGGCGCTCTGCGGTCAGCGAGAGCCACCAGTCGGCGACGGAGGCTTCTTTCTCGTCGAGGAGCGTCACTTCCTCGCCGACCATCGAGTCGAGGTAGCCGTGCTCGGGATCGTACGCGTCCGCATCGAACATGGCGACCGCGAGGAAGTTCGTGGTGAAGGCGTACCTGCTCCCTAGCGACTTCGCCTTCTTGATCGCCCCCTTCACCTCATCGGGGACATACGGATGGATGCCGGCGGCGACCTCCGGGCGCTTCGCCTCGCCGGAGATGAGTATCTCACGATTGCCGTCAGCTCGCCGGACCTCGACGTCTGGGCGCTTGCCGATGCCCTGGGCAGTAGTCTCGACCATCCACTCGATGCGGTAGCCGAGGACTTCGGCGCCGATCTTCTCCGCGATCTCCTTGATGTCGGAGAGCATGCCGACCTCGTTACGGCCGGTGGAGAGGCGTTTCGCCATTGAGATGGAGTTCCTTGCTGCTTATACTTGCTCGTTTACCAGCAGATTCTACTTGTTGGGCGTCCCCGATACGTGGATCTGGACTCCTCGGGTGTGGCGCTTTGACGGACGAAAGGCAAGAGACCCCGAGGCCGCCAGGCCCCGGGGTCTCAGTGTCCCAGCCAGCAGCGATCACGCGCATCCGGCGCGCGTCGGAGCCGAACGGGCCGACGCTGAGCTTCTCCACCTCATCGCAGACGCCCGCCGCGACGAGCGCCGCGGGCAGTCCAGTGTGCTCGCTGTAGTCCCTGACGAACACCTCGCCGGGGAACGTGACGTATCCCGAGGCGAGCAGGTCCACCGTGAGCACTTCCCTGTCCCCGTCGGGGAACAGCATCTCCAGGGCATTCTGGGCCGGGTCGTGCTCGATGCTGCCGGTGAGCTCGATCCCGTTGAAGGCGAGCGTGACGCTGTCTTGCAGCGTGCTCCAGCTCATCGGGACTCTCTCCTCATTTGGTCGGCGAGCTCGCTGATCTCATTCGGATCCTCGGCCGTGCGGTCGGGGTTCTGGTCTCGCCACTCGTCGACCCTCAGGGGCACGAACGATGGGTCGTGGAGCGGGCTGCTCGTGATCTCGTCGAGTGAGCATAGCGCTGGGAAGTTCGTCCCCACGAAGCTCGCCCAGCCATCGGAGCCGACGACGAGGGCGTCCCGAACAGAGGCCCCCGCTGCGTGCAGCACGTCCACCAGAACGCCCGCAAGCATCCCGTGCGGGCTCGACAGGGGCTGATTTGACAGCTCCGCCCCTGTGTACACAACCACGGCCGCAGCGTCGCCCTTCAGAGCGATCTCCGCGACTGTATGCAGCCAGGCTGTGATCTCCGGGCCGGGGTGCTCCAGCTGCTCCAGAGAAGGCAGGTCGACACGGGCTGAGCCCAGCGTGCGCTTGCCGTCGAACAGCACGATGAACAGGCTCTCCGGCGCGTACATGCCGGTCAGGCGCGGCAGAGCTGCGAGGAAGTCCGCGCTGCTCGCGGCGCGGAGGATGGTCGGTGAGCTCATGGTCATTTCTCCTGCTCGTTCTCACGGTCATTGCCGGCGTCGCCGAGCAGGCTGCTGAGCGCGCCCTGCGCGAGGTGCCAGCGATGCGAGGCGTCTGCGATGTCGACGGCGCTGTAGTCGTCGGTTTCGCGGGTCTGGTGGCAGAAGTCCTGCCAGCCGCGCTCGGCCCAGTCGGCGAGCTCGCGCATGCCTGCGATCATCTCTTCGGTGACGACGACGGTCCTGTCGCCGTCGATCTCCACGGTCGGCGTGAACGCGCCGCTCGTGACGCTGAGCAGGTAGCCCTCGCTGCCGTCGTCGAAGGTCTTGCCGACGGTGGTGAACACGGTCGTGCCCTCCTCGTCGTCGAAGTCGACGAGTCCGTATCTGTCGTGAGTGTCCAGCGACCAGGGCACCGGCTCCAGTCGATCTCCGATGTCGTAGGGCGTAAGCGCTGCGCTCATGGTCTTGTCTCCTCAGTCATCGCCCGACGGAGTCGCCGGGTCTCACAAGTGATCCCGGGCCGGCACGCCGGCCATGGGCCCTCTCTCGGCCGTCAGTCCACGGAACGAGATCGGGAAAGCTCGATAAGATCGGTAGACATGAGGCAAGTGCGACCTACGTTGAAGACGATCAGGCGACTGCCTCGTGACTCGTTCGCAGATACCACCGTTTACGACCAAGTAGCGCAGCTCCCGACGGCCTCTCGGGAGGCCCGTGAGCAGATACTTTCGGGGTTGCGGTTGTATCGACTAGAGCACCCGCTCATCTCGGACGCCAGATCGTACTTCGATTCAGGAGTGCTCCCTGACCAGCACAGGGCGGCTACGCTGGCCAGGAGCACGAAGCACGGGAAAACGCAGCCTGTGTATGAGGTCCGTAGTCACGCCGGTGCAGGCTGGCGAGGCGGTGTCGTCAAGGACGATAGCGGCGACCCATGGCTCGCCCACGCCGACCCGCATGATGAGTTCCACGAGTCCGCTCCGAAAATCTTTTCCGACAGCGATCGCTACTATCCCAGTGGCATCGACTTCAAAGTCCGGGAGCACGAAGAAGAAGATGCCGTGCGAAAGACCGAGGACATATCGTGCCTCATCGAAATGGTCCAAGCACTGTCCGAGGCGGTACGTTCATCGCCGACCAGGCACGACACCGTAATCGAAATCTCTGGCGGAAAGTCATTCGGGATCTCGTTCGAGGTCGAGTTCTCGGATGCCGCTGCCGACGTGTCCTTAGCGCATGAAGCACTGAGCGAGGTCTCGGTGTCGATGGCAATAGACGTCAGCGATCATGAGCTACGCGACAGGGTGCTTCGTTTGTACCTGCCGTTCCTTCAGCCCGACCCCGCTCTGCGGGAGCAGGTGTACGGAATGGACCGATCGACAATGCTCGTAAGCCTGATGATGACGCAGGCACAGCTCGCGCAAGCTCTTGTGACGACCTCGACCGGGGACGAACCCCGCCCAGCCATCATCCCGGAGCCTACGCTGCAGCACTTCTTCGAGAAAAAGAAACTGGCTGGCGCCTTCGTGTATGGAGAGGCCCTCAAGGCACTCTGCGGAACCTGGATCGTCCCCAGCAAGGAGGGCGATCTCGCCGAGCACCTACCGGTCTGTGAGCAGTGTGAAACCGTTGAGCCAGTGGCCCAGTCGCTACTGGATCTCGCCAGGCGCGAGTAGCTCAGAGCGCGTCGAGTTCGGCCATCTCCTCGTCCGTGAGCGTGATCTGGCGAGCGGGGGCGTGGTCGGCCGCAAGGGCCGTAGCGACATCCTTGGAAGCATCATCGTGGCGCTGCTTGAAATCCATGAAATCCGCATACGAGATGCGCTGGTGGCTTCCGACGTAGTGCACATTCAGCGCACCGTTACGGATGAACTTCAGCAGATGCGGACGGCTCATGCCGAGCGCCTTGGCTGCCTGATTCGGTGTCAGTTCGCCGTCCTGCGCCAGCGCGGTGATACCGGCACCGCGCTGGCCCGCGTCAATCACCGTCTGAAGGAAATCGCGCAACGGGGAGCCGACCGGCAGTCCATGGACGGTCTGAACCACGGTTTCAAGCTCTGTTTCAGAGATCTGATCGGGCTCGATGTGAGTAGCTATTGCAGTAGACACTGTCTCTTCTCTCTCTATCTGTAGTAACTGTAGCACGAGGTTGCGCATCTCGTTTGCACGATCCCCGAGAGCGAACATCCGGCACCGAAGCCGCAATTCAGGCGAGCAGTGCCAGGGCGTCCGCGCCGTCGGTGACGACGCGTGCGTCGCCGTCCTGCATCAGCATGTGGCAGCCCACGCTGGAGGCACTCGTGACAGGGCCCGGCACAGCGCCGACGGTCCGGCCGAGGCCGCGGGCCAGTTCGGCCGTGTGCAGCGCACCTGAGCGCCTGCCGGCCTCCGTGACGAGCACAGCACCTGAGAGAGCGGCGATGATCCGGCTCCTCATGAGGAAGCGGTGACACGTGGGAGCCGCACCGGGCGGTATCTCGCTCACGACGCAGCCGTCCTCGGCGATGCGGTCGATCAGCTGGGTGTTGCCGGCTGGGTAGGCGCGGTCGGCACCGCCCGCGAGAACAGCCACGGTGGAGCCGCCGCTCGCGAGCGCTGCTCGATGGGCAGCAGCGTCGACGCCGTACGCGGCACCCGAGATCACCACGACGTCGCTGGCGGCGACCTGGGCGGCGATCTCTGCGGTCACGTGCGCGCCGCAGCCGGTGCAGGCGCGAGCCCCGGTGATCGCGAGCGAGCGAGATGAGAGCAGAGATGTGTCCCCACGAGTCCAGAGCATCAGAGGTTGGGCCGGAGCGAGAGGGCCTGATTCTTCGAGGTCGTTGAGTCGGGATGGCCAGATCTCGTCGGAAGGGATGATGGGAACCAGCCCCTGCTCGCGCGCGGCGTCGAGCTCTTGTCTTGCTTTGCCGGCGGCGGCTTCGAGACGGTCGACTTCGTTTGGGAGCAGCCATGATCTCGGATCGGTAACGAGCGCTTCAGCACCATGCTCGGCGAGAAGCACTGCCAAGCGTCGGTCTCCTAGCTCGATTGCATTGGAGAGCGAGTATCGAGCGACGAGCTCCTGCTCGCGGTTAGAGGTAGAGGGGGCGAGAACAACCACGGTGTCTCCTGACGGTCGCGCAACCAGGACGGCATGCCTGATCTGTCAAGGAATCACCCGGCGACGGCCTCTGCCGGCGCGATGTTCTGATTGCGGTTCGGATGACACGCAGCCTCTGGCGCGTATTGTCGTCAGCGATCTTCTCGGTAAAAGGCGAACATGTCTGTCGCGTAGTCGTCCAGCTCCTGCTCCAGCTCGTGGATCAGGGTATCGACAATGCTTTGGAGATCTTCGTGACTAACAAGCCCGAATACTGAGTCGCGACTGCCTACGTCAATGGGGAGGCTGGCGTCCGGGAGTGACCCGAGGCCCTTCTTTTGCTTGCTTCCTGCGGCTCGGGCGACCCACTCGTCGCCATCGAAACCCGACTCGTCCATATGCTCGATGGCATTGCGCAGTGAGCGGAGTTGCGGGTGGGCGGGCGCAGGCTCCCTCCCTCGTTCTTTGTAGAGCCGCTTGATCCATCTTTCGAGGCTGTCAGCACTAATAACGAGCAGCGCCTCAGCAGTCCAAGCGGCCTGCCAGGAGGCTGCTAGATGATCCATCGTGACATCGCCATCCATGCGTTCATACATGTTCTCGACGTTGATGTAGTTAGCGACTCTCTTCTTCACGTTGTGCAGTTGTTCACGAACAGCCCCTGCCCACGAGACCGCGAGCGAGAGGATCACGTCTTCGCTGTCAGAGCTGAACGACTGGAGAGGCTGATTACTACCGGCTGACATACACCAAATCTATCGAGGCCTGTGGCAGTCACGCTATTGAGCGCGTCCATCAGGGCCTACCCGAGTGGACACTGAGAGAAGTCGGGCGGAACCTGTCCATCAGGGTTTCTGTTGAGTATCATTAGACGGAATCGTCGAAGGGTCTAGACATGGGCGAACATAATGGGCAGGTCGTCTGATACGCGCGCGTGAGCGCTGCCGACCAGAACGAGGCGCGCCAGCTCGAAGCCATCGGCGAGGTCGACCGGCTATTCTCGGAGAAGGTATCCGGGAAGAACACCTCCGACCGCGAGCGACTCAAGGAGATGATTGCCTACGTCCGCGAGGGCGACACGGTGCGAGTGAAGTCGCCCGACCGGCTTGCGCGCTCGACAACCGACCTCCTGTCGCTGGTCGAGCAGCTCAGGACTAGGGGCGTCGCCGTCGAGTTCGTGGACAACCCGGCGCTGAACACCGACACCCCGCAGGGCGAGTTCATGCTAACGATCCTCGCGGCGGTCGCGCAGCTCGAACGGGCGACGCTTCGCGAGCGCCAGGCCGAGGGTATCGCGATCGCGAAGCGCAACGGCGTCTATGATCGCGCCCCGAAGCTCACCCCCGAGCAGGTAGCTGAGGCTCGCCAGCGGGCTGACAGCGGCGTCCCGAAGGCTCGAGTGGCCCGAGACCTTAGGGTGAGTCGCCAGACGCTCTACGCGGCGCTCAGCGGCTCCGGGAAGTACGCTGACCTGGTAGAGACGGGGGCATAATCATGGAAGTTCGAACCCGAGACGGTTCCGGCAATGAGTAGTACCGCACCTGCGCGAGCTACGGCGCGGACTGCGAGCATGACCCATTCGACGCCGGTGAGGGCAAAGATGTCCGCATAGCGTTCGTATGCCCGAACTGCGGATTGCACTCGACCAGCGACCCCTTCGGTCATCTCAGCTAGCCTACGTGCCATTGTGCCACTCGATGCCGACGGTCTCGGACGCTGCCTCCAATGTGGTGACACGACGCCCCTTGCCTGCGCGCCGAATCGCCACGGTCATGAGCGCGCCGATTACAGCACGACGGCGGGCCAGCGAGGCATCATCCCACCACGCACGAGAGTCGCCGGAGGCAAAGACCTCGGCGAGCGGGTCCGAGGAGACAGCCTTGGCTATCTCTTCGGTGATGGCACGTCGTTGTTCGGCCAGCTCGTCGAGAGCGGCTTCGGCGGCGATCGCGTTCATCTTCCCCTTGGCTATCAGGTCGATGATGGTGGCTTCCCGCGAATCTAGCGCCGCTCGCTGTGTGTTCAGCAGACCTACGTCGGGGCCATCCTTTCTTGGTGCCAGCAGATCGATAGCGTCGGGCCTGTTGAGTCGGGCGATGCAGACCTCTTTTGCGAATTCGTCGATGATGTCGCCATTGCGCATGAAGTGACCGTTCACACAGCGGTACGCGTGATAGCGCTTGCTCTCAGCCTTGCCGGAACCGTCCACTCGAGCTGTCGGGTGCGTCTCGCCGCTGGCGGCGCGCACGGGCACGCGACAGATTTCGCAGACCGCAAGACCGGAGAGCAGCCACTTCCTAGCAGTTCCGTTGTGGGTGGGCTTGACTCCCACGAGCCGTGCTCGTGTGGCGGCGATGGTCGCCTCGTCGATGATCGGCTCCCACGAGCCGGGGGCGCACTCAGCAAGGTCGATGCTCGCTATGTCGAACTTGCCGGTCTCCTGAGACGGTGCGAGCAGCGCGGCGTACTGAGGATTCATCAGGCACTTGCGTACCGTGGTAGCGAGCCAACGAGCACCTGCGCGGGTGCGTCGGCCGTTGGCATTCAGGTCGCGCGCGATCTGTCCTAGCGGAGCGCCGCCCAGGAACTCGTTGAACATGTACAAGACGTCAGCGGCCTCGTCCGGGTCGATGCGGTACCGGGTATCGTTCTCGTCGCGAGCAATGGCCGGCACCCAGCGATAACCGTGGGGCGTGCGACCCGCAGTGGGATGCCCTAATTTCCGACGCTCTAAGGCATAACGCTGGGTTCGCAGCGCTTTCTGTTTAACCTCGCGCTCGGCGAGGAGCACGAGCTGTTTAAGGAGGAAGTCACCGGTCGAGTCATCGGTGTCGATGCCGCCGCGAACGGTCAGCACGCGCATGTCGCGCTTCGGTGGTCGTACTTCAAGTACGTCGGTGAGATTTCGGGTAAGACGATCCACGTCGTTGACGAGCACAGCGGTGAACAAGCCCTCATCGAAATCCTTGAGCATCCGAGCCCAGTGCGTGCCCGGGCCGCGCTCTTTCGAGCCACTGGTGGCGTCATCAGGATACGTGTTCACAACCTGCCAGCCTCGATAGCCAGCTTCTCGGTTGCAGTCGTCGAGCTGTTGCCTGATTCCCTGCTCTTCATGGACTGACTGGCGTGCATAGATCGCGACTTTCAGCTGATCAGGGGCAGATTTCCTGTACATAAGGTCATACTATCCTAGAGTATGTTTTTTCAGCTATACGCTAGCTGCAGTTGCTTTTGCCGGGCTGCTCGTGGCCATCATGCGCTCGAGTGAAATCCGTGCGATGCTCGTGCAACTGGTCGAGAATGCGCTGGGCGTCGCCGGCTGAAACAATGCTGGCTGAAAGAGTGCCGGTCGAGAGTACGCCGACTAAGAGAACGCCGGCCGCGAGCATGTCGGCCGCGAGCTTGTCGGCTGAGAGTACGTCGACGGTAACACGGTCGTTGACCGAGACCCGGGCGCCGGCCCGTCGGCTCCTCCGAGACGAACGTGGCGCCGTCACCGCGGAATTTGTCGTCGTGCTCCCCGTCGTGCTCGTCGTGCTGGGCCTCGTGCTGGGTGGCGTCGCGCTCGCAGCACACCGCATCACCCTGGTCTCCGCCGCCAGCGATGCAGCGCGGCTCCAGGCTCGAGGCGATTCGGCGGAGGAGCGCCTCGCCGTGCTCGGCCCCGGCGTGGAGGCCGAGTGGCGGGAGGAGGGCAGTCTCCTCTGCGTCGATCTCAACGCGACACCGGGCGGCGGGCTGCTCGCTGCGCTCTCCGTGCGGGGCACGGGCTGCGCGGCCCGCAACGACCTGGGAGGGGTGCCGTGAGTGCTCCTGTCGTGCTGGCGTGCGCGTTCGCGGCGGTGATCGTGGGGGTGCCCGTCATCTCGGCGAGTGCGCACCTCGAAGCCCGCCATCGGGTAGCGGGGGCCGCGGATGCCGCTGCGCTCGCCGCCGCGGACGCACTGAGCGGTCTACTCGAGGCCGATCCCTGCGCCCTTGCAGCCGACGTGGCTTCGGCGGCCGGTACGGTTCTTCGCGACTGCGAGATGGAAACGCGGACCGGAGAAGCTCGCACCGTCGTGACAGTACTTACGCCCTTCGGCACGGTCGAAGCGAGAGCGCGAGCCGCTCCACTGCTCCCGCCAGGGGGCGGCCTGCACGGTGCCGTTGGGGAGAACGGTTGGGCGTGGCCGTCAGCGGTGCGAGGGGTGACTCAGGGGTTTCATGACGGCTTCGCGATCGATCTGGCGGTCGATGACGCTGGGCTACTCTTCGCCCCCTACGCGGGCGTCGTGGTGCAGGTTGGCACGGACGGCGGCGGGATGCCGGCCGCCTGTATCGCGAGCCCGAGTTGGTGGCGGGGCCCGAACCACTCCGTGATGATTCGTCACGATTTCGAAGGCGTTTCGATCTACAGTTCCCACAACCACATCTCGCCGGGCTCCACGGGGTCACTGGGGGTCTCTGTCGGCGACCGTGTCTCTGCGGGACAACCGGTCGCACGCGCCGGGATGAGCGGTTGCACGTCGGGAGCGCACACTCATTTCACGCTCTCGACGCGACCGGAGAACGCGTTTCCCGACCTCGATCCTTTCGAATATCTCGGCCCTCCGTGACCGCCCTTGATCCTCATCACAGCGACAGAACTGTGGATTCTCATCGGAAACTGTGTATCGTGGCGGTGCAGAACGGTCTGCGAGGGCGGAACAATCGGTGCGGCAGGGTGACCCAGTGCTCCAGGCGCATCGGCACCGCCCGTGAATCGCAGAGCATGTCATACGTAAGGAGACCCGTGTCGGGCGCGAAAAAACTCGTCATCGTCGAGTCGCCGACCAAGGCGAAGACGATCAGCGGATATCTCGGAGACGACTACGAGGTGATTGCCTCGGTCGGGCACATCCGTGACCTCGCTGAGCCTTCGGAACTGCCGGCGGAGCTCAAGAAGGGCCCCTTCGGGCGGTTCGCTGTCGACGTCGAAAACGACTTCGCTCCCTATTACGTGGTGAACGACAATAAGAAGAAGACGGTCACCGAGCTCAAGCGCGCGATGAAGGGAGCGGATGAGCTCTGGCTCGCCACGGATGAGGACCGCGAGGGCGAAGCCATCGCGTGGCACCTACTCGAAGTGCTGAAGCCGAAGGTGCCCGTGCGCCGGATGGTGTTCCACGAGATCACCCAGGAAGCGATCGAGCAAGCGAAGCAGAACACGCGCGACCTCGACATCGCACTCGTCGACGCGCAGGAGACCCGCCGCATCCTCGACCGCCTATACGGGTACGACATCTCGCCCGTGCTCTGGCGCAAGGTCGCGCCGAAGCTCTCCGCGGGCCGGGTCCAGTCGGCCGCCACGCGTCTCGTTGTGGACCGCGAACGCGAGCGATTGGCATTCCGCGCCGCCGAGTATTGGGGCCTGACCGCCACGTTCACGCCCGACCCGGGCGCCCCCGACCCGACGGCGTTCGAAGCACGCCTGGTGCGGCTTGACGAGCAGCGACTCGCCACCGGAAGCGACTTCGGCGACGATGGATCCCTGACCGCCAAGGCGCTGAAGGCAAATGTACTGCGACTCGAGCAACAGCGTGCCGAACACATCTCCGCGCAACTCGGGGCGGGCACGGCTGCGACGGTGCGTGCCGTCGAGACGAAGCCGCACACCCGCCGCCCGGCAGCGCCGTTCACGACCTCGACACTGCAGCAGGAAGCCTCCCGGAAGCTCCGCTACAGTTCGCGGCAGACCATGTCGTTCGCGCAGTCGCTCTACGAAAACGGCTACATCACCTACATGCGTACGGACTCGCCGACGCTGTCGCAGCAGGCCATTCAGGCGGCGCGTTCGCAGGCCGCCGAACTCTATGGTGCGCAGACGATTCCCGAAAAGCCGCGCGTGTACACCGGCAAGGCCAAGGGTGCGCAAGAGGCACACGAGGCGATCCGGCCCGCAGGCGACAGTTTTCAGCGGCCCAGCGCGCTCAAGGGCAAGCTCACGCAGGGCGAGTTCGCGCTCTACGAGCTGATCTGGAAGCGCACGGTCGCAAGCCAGATGGCCGACGCGAAGGGATCCACGGACACCGTGACACTCGCCGTCTCAGTCGACGAGTCTGCGGGCACCGTCTCGGCCGAGTTCACCGCGAGCGGCACCGTGATCACGTTCCCGGGCTTCCTGCTCGCCTACGAGGAGGGAAGCGACGAGAAGCGCGGCGAAAAGCGCAGCGATCAGAACGTATCGCTTCCACAGCTCGCTTCGGGGCAGACGCTCGACATCTCCGAACCGGAAGCGAAGGGCCACGAGACGAGCCCACCACCCCGCTACACGGAGGCGAGCCTCACGAAGCGACTCGAGGAGCTCGGGATCGGACGGCCCTCGACGTACGCCGCCATCATCAGCACGATCATGGACCGCGGCTACGTCACCAAGAAGGGGCAGGCGCTCGTACCGAGTTGGATCGCGTTCTCCGTGGTCCGGCTGCTCGAGGAGCACTTCAGCGAGCTCGTCAACTACGACTTCACCGCTGAGATGGAAAACGATCTCGACCGGATCGCAGCCGGTGATGAGGCTCGCGGAAAGTGGCTCGGTGAGTTCTACTTCGGAACCGACAGTCACCCGGGCCTTCGCGGAGTGGTCGACAACCTCGGCGAGATCGACGCGAGAGCGATCAATACGATCAAGATCGACGACGGTATTTCGCTGCGCAACGGCAAGTACGGGCCGTTCCTCGAGGTCTACGACGACAAGTGCGAGGTTGGGGAGGACGGTGCGCTCAAACCACGCAGTGTGAACATCCCCGACGGGATGGCACCCGACGAGCTGACCCCGGAGAAGGCGCACGAACTCGCCGACGCGGAACCCGCAGAAGACCGCGTGGTCGGCATGCACCCGCAGACCGGTAAGCGCATCGTCGCGAAGAACGGGCGGTTCGGCCCGTACGTGACGGAACTACCGGATGAGGGTGAAGAGCTGCCGAAGGGCGTCAAGCCTCGCACGGCTTCCCTTTTCAAGACCATGGACCCCGCGACGGTCGATCTCGAGACCGCGGCCGCGCTGCTCGACCTTCCACGAGTCGTCGGCACCGACCCCGAGTCGGAGACGGAGATCACCGCGCAGAACGGTCGCTACGGGCCGTATCTCAAGCGCGGCACCGACACCCGGACACTGCCGAACGAGGACGCGATCTTTGCGATCGATCTCGCCGGTGCGCTCGAACTGTTCGCGCAGCCGAAGTACGGGGCTCGCCGCGCATTGAGCGCGCTGAAGGAGTTCGAGGCCGACCCTGTCAGCGGTAAGCCGGTGAAGGTGCGCGACGGGCGATTCGGCCCGTACGTCACCGATGGCGAGACGAACGCCACGATCCCTCGCGGTGAAGATGTCGAGGAGATCACCTTCGAGCGCGCCGTCGAACTGCTCGCGATCAAGCGTGCGAAGGGGCCGGCGAAACGGAAGGCACCCGCGCGCCGGACCGCGGCGAAGAAACCGGCCGCGAAGAAGACGGCTGCAGCGGCCGGGACCGCGAAATCGTCGGCGGCGAAGAAGGCGGTCGACCCCGCCCGTTCGGCCGCGGCGAAGAAAGCCGCTGCGACGCGGAAGGCGAACGCGGAGCGAAGAGCCGCAGAAGCTGCGGCGGCGGCTGCCGCTGCCGAGTAGGAGCATTGCTTCTCAGAGACTTCTTCGCTTCTGACCAGCCCCGCCTCCCTTGGAAGCGTGTCGTGTTGGCCGGCGCCGGCGTCGCAATTTCGGTTGCCCTGCTCGGCCTGCTCGGAGGTGGGCTCGACCTGCTCACCCTGTTCGTCGGGTTCGCGCCGACCTGCCTACTTGTCTTCACGCTGCCTGAAGCACCGGTGTCGCAGCCGAGCGCAGTGATCGGCGGCCAGCTCACCGCATCGGCGGTGGGGGTCGTCATCGGTTTCCTCCTCCCGGTGACCTGGTGGAGCATCGCGCTCACCGCCGGAATGGCAGTGGTGGCTATGGCGCTACTCCGCGTGTTGCATCCGCCGGCCGTCGCGAACGCTGTGATCGCCAGCATGAGCGGCGCAGGGTGGATGTTTCTGCTCACTCCAGCGCTCACGGCATCGGTGCTCATCGTGGTCGTCGCCGTCGTGTGGCACCGCGTCATGCGCACCAGGTACCCACAGATCACGCGACTGCGGTAGCCCGTCAATCCGGCTCTCCGGGCGACACCTCCGTCCGCACGCGGCGCTGAACCGAGACCGGTCGTACACCGATGCGACGAGCATGCGGCAGACTGGAACCCATGACGGCACTCTTCATCACGTTCGAGGGCGGCGACGGCGCGGGAAAGACGACGCAGGCGGAGCTACTCGAGCACTGGCTCGAACACCGCGGCCACGAGGTCGTGCGCACCCGCGAGCCCGGCGGCACCCGCCTCGGGGTCGAAGTGCGCCGGCTCCTTTTGCACGGCGGGGACGAAGTCGGTGACATCGACCCGCGCGCGGAGGCTCTCCTCTATGCCGCCGACCGCGCCCAGCACGTCGCGAAGGTGGTGCGCCCGGCGCTCGAACGCGGCGCGATCGTCGTGCAGGACCGCTACATCGACTCCTCGCTCGCCTATCAGGGTGCGGGGCGCGTCCTCGCGGTCGACGAGGTGCGAGGGATCAGCAAGTGGGCCGCCGGCGGTCTGTGGCCGCAGCTCACGGTCCTCCTCGACCTCGACCCCGAGGCCGCCGCGCAGCGGCGCGCAGCGCGGGGCGGTACAGCGGACCGTCTCGAGGGCGAGGTCGCCGAGTTTCACGCCGCCGTACGTGAGGGGTTCCGATCCCTCGCCGCTGCTGACCCGGACCGCTACCTTGTGCTCGACGCAGCACGGCCCGTCGATGAGCTACACGCAGACATCCTCTCGCGAGTCGCGCCGCTGGTTCAGCGCTGAGTCAGCGCCGACCGTTCCAGCGCCCACAGTGCCAGTGCTGACCGCTCTCGTGCCGACCGTCCCCGTGTTGACCCGGCCATGAGCGCTTGCGCGCGCCCTCGCAGCGCCCACTACCCCTGCTCAGCGACGTCTACCCCTACTCAGTGACGTCTACCCCTACTCAGTGCCGTTGAGTGAGGGTAGTCGTCCGGGAGAGACGGTAGTGGGCTGGGAAGGCCAAGCCGCAATCGGTGCCGGCCGGGCCGAGCCCGCAATCCGTGCCGGGCCAAGCCAGACCGGGCCCAGCCAGGCCGGGCCCAGCCAGCCGCCCAACCCCGACCCGAACTTAGCCGACGACGGGGCCGAAGCGCGACGGCAGAGTCGCCTCCGAGGATGCACGCAGCTCCGACAGCGGCAGTGTGAAACGGTCCTGCACCTCGATCGCGGCGTCGTCTCCCGCGAGGTCGGTGACACCGATGCGCAACACGGGGAAGTTCCGCCCCTCGCAGAGGCCACGGAACTTCACCTCCTCCTCGTGCGGAACGGCGACGAGCACGCGAGCCTGCGACTCCGAGAAGAGCGCCGCGGTCTCGTCGACACCGTCGCGCGACATGATCTCATCGATCCACACGCGGGCACCGACACCGAAGCGCAGCGCACCATCGGCGAGGGCCTGCGCGAGGCCACCCTCGGAAAGGTCGACCGCGCCGGAGACCAGTCCGCCAATGGCGGCGGCCTGCAGCAGTTCCGCGAGTGCGCGCTCGGCATCGAGATCGGTAACGGGCGGGCGGCCGCCCAGGTGCGAGTGCACGGCCTCGGCCCACGCCGAGCCGTCCAGCTCGTCACGGGTCACACCGAGTAGATAGAGGTGCTCGCCCTGATCCTGCCATCCGGAAGGGATCCGCCGGGCGACGTCGTCGATGATGCCGAGCACGCCGACCACCGGGGTCGGGTGAATCGGGGTGTCGCCGGTCTGGTTGTAGAGCGACACATTGCCGCCGGTGACGGGCACCTCAAGTGCGAGGCAGGCGTCTGAGAGGCCCTCGACGGTCTGCGAGAACTGCCACATCACCTCGGGGTTCTCGGGGCTGCCGAAGTTGAGGCAGTCCGTGACCGCAGCGGGTACGGCACCCGATGTGGCAACGTTGCGGTAGGCCTCGGCGAGGGCGAGCTGCGCTCCGCGGTACGGGTCCAGATAGCAGTAGCGGCCGTTCGCGTCGGTCGAGATCGCGATGCCGAGGCCCGACTCCTCGTCGATGCGGATCATGCCCGCCCCGTCTGGGAAGGCGAGCGCCGTGTTGCCGAGCACGTACTTGTCGTACTGGTTTGTGATCCAGTCGACGGAGGCCTGGTTCGGCGACCCTGCGACCGTGAGCATGTGTGCCCGCAGGTCGTTGCCTGAGGCCGCGCGGGCGAGGCCCGACTCGCGAACCCCGGCGGCCTGCAGCTCGTCAAGCCACGTCGGGTAGTCGACCGGGCGTTCGTAGACCGGGCCGTCGACGGCGACGGTCGTGGGGTCGACGTTCACGATTTCCTCGCCGCGCCAGTTGATGACGAGTCGGCCCGTGTCGGTGACTTCGCCGAGCACGCTCGTCTCGACTTCCCACTTCTCGGTTACCGCGAGGAACGCGTCGAGCTTTTCGGGCGCGACGATTGCCATCATCCGCTCCTGGCTTTCGGACATGAGGATCTCTTCGGCGGTGAGCGAGGGATCCCTCAGCAGCACGTTGTCGAGCTCGATGAACATGCCGCCGTCGCCGTTCGCGGCGAGCTCGGAGGTGGCGCAAGAGATGCCGGCCGCCCCGAGGTCTTGAATGCCCTCGACGAGTTCGCCGGCGAAGAGCTCCATGCAGCACTCGATGAGCACCTTCTCGGCGAACGGGTCGCCGACTTGCACAGCCGGGCGCTTCGTCGGGCCGTCTTCCTCGAAGCTGCTGGACGAGAGGATCGATGCCCCGCCGATGCCGTCACCGCCGGTGCGCGCACCGAACAGCACTACCTTGTTGCCGGCACCGGAGGCGTTTGCGAGGTGGATGTCTTCGTGTCGGAGTGCTCCGACGCCGAGCACGTTCACGAGCGGGTTGCCCTGGTAGACGCCGTCGAACACGGTCTCTCCGCCGATGTTCGGCAGGCCGAGCGAGTTCGCGTAGGCACTGATGCCGGCGACGGCGCCGTGAATGACGCGAGCAGTGTCGGGGTGATCGATGTCGCCGAAGCGCAGCTGATCCATGACCGCGATGGGGCGTGCCCCCATCGAGATGATGTCGCGAATGATGCCGCCGACGCCGGTCGCGGCACCCTGGAACGGTTCGATGTACGAGGGGCTGTTGTGGCTCTCAACCTTGAAGGTCACGGCCCAGCCCTCGCCGATATCAACTACGCCCGCGTTCTGGCCCATGCCGACGAGCAGGCGCTCCTGCATCTTGTCGTTGACCTTCTTGCCGAACTGGCGCAGGTAGATCTTCGACGACTTGTAGGAGCAGTGCTCCGACCACATCACCGAGTACATGGCGAGTTCGCCGGAGGTTGGGCGGCGGCCCAGAATCTCACGGATCTGCGCGTACTCGTCGGGTTGCAAGCCGAGTGCTGCGTAGGGCTGCTCCAGCTCGGGGGACGCGATCGCGTCGGTGACGGTATCGGGGCGGGGGCCGCCAGCTGCAAGTTCAGTCACGCTCGATGTGCTCCGTTGATGAGGGATCGGGCCGGCGTCGGAGCGCCGGAAGTACGGCCTCCAGTCTACGCCGTTGCGCCTTGAACACCGCCACGTGTCTCGCGGGCTGCGAGGTGCGGCACCGGGAGACCAAAGGGGCGCCACCTCGCGCCACGGGTAGCGATTCTCAGGCGAACGCGGGAGACTGGAACGCATGAGCGACCCGAACACGAATCCACCGGCCGCCGACGAGCAGGTCGCGCAGAACGTCCAGGCGGCCCAGGCCGACAATTCTCAGCCCCAGGGTCCTGCAGGCGCGCCGGCTGTGGCGCAGCAGCCCGTTGCGCCGCAGGTGGCAAACCCGCAGGCTGCGGCCGAGGCACCGGATCAGCCGCGGAAGCTTTCCACCTTCTTGAAGGTGAGCATCATCCTGCTCGCCGGGCTCACGGTGGCTTCGATCTCGCTCTTGTTCATTGGGGACTTCGAGGGCAAATTCGAGCGGGTGTTCTCCACGTTCGCGCTGTTCGCGGTCTTCGTGCTCTTCACCGCGCTCGACACTCGGCGCGGGCAGAAATCCGAGTGGTACGCACCCGTCGCCCTGATCGCGAACTCATACATTCTGGCGCTTCTGCTCATCGTGATCTGGATGACCGCGTACGACAGCTTCACGCTGATGCTCGACATCATCTGGAAGTCGCTCCTCGTGATCGCCGTCACACGTTTGGCTATTCTGTGCTGCCAGCTCCTGCTGCGCAATAGTGACCGGCAGCCGGTTGCCGTGACGCGGTTCGCGTTCGTGACGAGCGTGCTGACGGTGCTCTCGGCGATCCTCTTCACCGCACCCGTCGGTATCGAAGCGTTCGACCTGTACATTCCCGACTTGTACTGGCGCATCGCCACGGCAATTCTGATCCTGACGGCGCTCGGGCTGTCGATCACGCTACTGCTTCGCTGGTTCTACGGTTCGGAGCGGCGAGATGCGGCACGGGCAGCTGCGCGCGAGCAGTACCAGGCCTACGCCGCTGGCGGACAGGCGGGGGAGCTGGGCCAGGGTGCGCAGCCGTACTACCCGCTGGGCATGGCGGTGCCGGCGGCCGCGCAGCAGCAGAACGTCGAGCCGTCGCAGGTCCAGGCACAGCAGGTATCGCAGCTGCCGCAGCAGCAGCCTGCCGTGCAGCCCCAGCCCGCAGTGCAGCCCCAACCCGTCGCGCAGCAGGCGCCGGCGGAGGGCCTGCTCCCGTGGCCGACCTTCCCTGACGGCTCGCCGCTTCCTGCGGGGCCTGACGGGCAGCCAGACTTCTCGGTGCTGCAGCAGCCGCGCTAGCGACTCGGTGCCGCGTCGGGGTAGACGGCGTTTGAGCCGGTACCGCTCGAAGCTGGCAACGGAAATGGCTGAGGGGGCAAAGGATGTGGATCCCTTGCCCCCTCAGCCGCGCTAGCGCGCGGGAGTGACTACACGCGCGCCGCGATGACCTCGATGGCGCTATGGAAGATGCGCAATCCATCAACGCCGGAGCGCATCGCCGCCGGTGTGTCTGGGCCGAAGCCCGGCTCGACCGCGTGCTCGGGGTGCGGCATGAGGCCGACGACGTTGCCGCGCTCGTTCGTGAGCCCTGCGATGTCGTTGAGCGACCCGTTCGGGTTCACCTCTGCGTAACGGAACGCGATGAGCCCCTCGCCCTCGAGCCGCTTCAGCGTCTCGTCGTTGGCGATGTAGCCGCCGTCGCCGTTCTTGAGCGGGACGATGATATCCTCGCCGCGCTCGAACTGGTGCGTCCAGGCCGTGTCGTTGTTCTCGACGACGAGTTTCTGGTCGCGGCGGATGAACTGCTGGTTCGCGTTGCGGATGAGGCCGCCCGGCAGCAGATGTGACTCGACGAGCACCTGGAAGCCGTTGCAGATGCCGAGAACGGGCATGCCCTTGTTCGCGGCGTCGATGATCTCGGTCATGATCGGGGCGATGGCCGCGATCGCGCCGGGGCGCAGGTAGTCGCCATAGCTGAAGCCGCCGGGGAGCACGATCGCGTCGACTCCCTGCAAGTCGTGGTCCGCGTGCCAGAGCGGGACGGGCTCTGCCCCGGCGATGCGGATGGCGCGCTGCGCGTCACGGTCATCGAGGGAGCCGGGAAACGTGGGGACGCCGATGCGAACGGCCATCAGCGCGCCTCGCCGTCGGCTGCGTCGGTGACGGCGACCTCGGTGCCGTCCACGCGGATCGCGACGACATCTTCGATGAC
This sequence comes from Leucobacter sp., assembly GCA_041655455.1. Lineage (GTDB taxonomy): Bacteria > Actinomycetota > Actinomycetes > Actinomycetales > Microbacteriaceae > Leucobacter. The sequence goes on from JBBAFK010000005.1 coordinate 86,690, forward strand.
CGAGTTCGAAAGCACGTCGTCGGCGACCTTGCGCACCTCGGCGAGAACTGCCTCGGTTACGTCGCCGTCAACGGTGAACTCGAAACGCTTGCCGATCCGCACGTTCTGGAACTTCCCGTGACCCAGGCGGTCGAGGGCGCTGGTGGTCGCCTTGCCCTGCGGATCCAGCAGTTCGGCTTTCGGCATGACGTCAACAACAATCGTGGGCACCCGGGGTCTCCGTTTCTCGTGTAAACCTCTGATAATTCTCGCACACCGCCGGCGGGAGCGATCCCTGCTCTCAGCATCTGCCCTGCGGGAGCGGCACGCGGGCGAGGGATCGCGCAGCAGCTACGCGGGGTCGGCGGCGGTCAGGCGCTGCAAGAGCTCCGCGTAGCGGTCGTAGGTGCGCGCGACGATCTCCTCCGGCAGGGTCGGAGGGGTGCCCTGCCGGTCCCAGTTCGCAGCGAGCCAGTCGCGAACGATCTGCTTGTCGAACGAGGCCAGGCGCTCCGCGCGCGGCAGCGACGCGTCGAGGTAGGCTGCCGCGTCCCAGTAGCGGGAGGAGTCGCTCGTGAGTACCTCATCGGCGAGAACGAGTTCGCCGGTCGAGGGATCCCTGCCGAACTCGAACTTCGTATCCGCGAGAATGACGCCGTGCGCCGCTGCGAGATCCCTCGCCCGCGTGAAGATCTCCAGCGAGGCGGCCCTCAGCTGTTCGGCGACCACGGATCCTACGAGCTCCGCCGACCGCTCGAACGTGATGTTCTCGTCGTGCTCGCCGAGGGGTGCCTTGTAGGCCGGAGTGTAGATGGGTGCATCGAGCTGGTCGCCGTCAGTGATGCCGCCGGGTAGCTCGATGCCGCAGACCGCCCCGGTCGATGAATACTCCGCGAACCCCGAACCGGTGAGCGCCCCGCGCACGACGCACTCGACCGGGTACATTTCGAGCCGGCGGGTGAGCATGGCGCGGTCCGCCACTGACGCCGGCACCTCTGGAGCCTCGGGGTGGTCGTCGGCGAGATGGTTCGGCATGTCGATGCGGTCGAACCACCACCGCGAAAGCGTCGTGAGCAGCGCGCCCTTCCCGGGAATCTCGGGATCGAGAACATGGTCGAACGCGCTGATGCGGTTGCTCGCCACGACGAGCAGGAAACGCTCGTCGCCGGACTCCGGAACGTAGAGGTCGCGGACCTTCCCTGAATAGGTGTGGCGCCAGCCGGGAAGCTGCGGGGGAGTAGGTAGCGTGGTCACGCGCACCATTCTCCCACGCGTCTTACCCACGCGTCGCCGGCTGCGGTGTATCCGTACCGTTATCGACATGCCCGGTGTCGAAGCCGAACCTTGCGGGCGGAAGCGATACAGTCATGACTGGGGCGCCAAAGCTCATCGCCGGTGCACAGCCTTCCGGCGAGAGCGCTCAAGATTTACGAGGAGAATACCTATGATTCCGCTGGGCCCGGTGGTTGCGAGAGCGCGAGTGCGCGCGCCACGGACAGGCGTTTGGACGTACCTCGTGGAAGGCGCGCCACGGCAAACGTGGTGGCCGGCGGCGTCACTCGAGACGCATCTGGGAGGCGCGATCACCGCGCAGAACGTCGTGGCCAGCGGTGAAGGTGCCGGGTCGCGGACTGGCGAAGTCGATGTCTGGGTCGAGGGTCACGCAATCGGGTTTCGTTGGCGCGAGGCCGAGTCGGAGAACGCAACCTCGGTGCTCATCACGCTCCGTTCACAGGGATCCGACACCGGCGTGACCGTCACCGAGACCGGATTCGACGCGCTCGACGGGGCCGCCTCACGGGCCGCCGCCTCGCTTGGTGCCTGGGAAGATCTGCTTGCGAAGCTCGTCTCCGCGGTGAGTTCCGATGCGGCAGGAGTTGAGGGCGAGGGATCGGCGTCCGCGCTCCCCGCGGCCGACGGGTCTGAGCCTGCCGGGGCCGAAGTGGTCGTTCCTGCCGGGGCGGAGGCCGCCGCTCCTGCTGGGGCGGAGGCCGCCGTGCCTGCCGAAGCCGAGGCACTTGTGCTCCCAGAACCCGAAGTGCCGGATACCGATGCTTCGGATCGCACCGAACCCGAAGTAATTGCGCCAAAATCCGTTGGGACGGAATCCGCTGAGCTGGAATTTGCCGAGCTGGAATCTGCCGAGCCCGAAGCCGCTGAGGCAGAAGCCGCTGAGGCCATTGAGTCAGAAACTGCTGCGCCAGAAACTTTTGAGTCAGAAACTGCCGAACGCGAATTTGTTGATGCGGTCGAACCGGAATCGGGTGCAGCTGAGGCTGATGCTGACGTCGAGGCAATGGCAGAGGACACCGGGGCTGACTCCTCGGAGACCGTGCCCGATCCTGTAGCAGAGCCCGATCCTGTAGTGGACCCCGACCTGGCTCCGGAATCCGAGCCGGAACCCGAGCCGGAACAAGCGGCCGAGCCCGATCCAGCCTCGGAACCAGAACCTGAACCAGAACCCGACACCAGACCGGTTCCCTCGCCTCGATCTCGGCGCATCTTCGAGGAGCCCGAGCCCGAGAACCTCACCCCGCTCGTGCTCCCTGGTCCGCCGACGTCTGGAAAGAAGGGTGGTGCCTCCGCCTATGATGCGGGGCCGGACCCTGACTTCGATTCGATCATCCGCGGAGACTGATGGCGCCCTCTGGCGCGCCTCAGCAACCAGACCGCCTAAGCAACCAGACCACCTCAACAACCAGGCCACCGCGGCATCAGGTGACGTCGCACGAGACGATGCCGCGCCAGATGCCAACGTCCCGATGGCGCCTCAGCATCGCCGCTCAGGCGACGCGTGCGGCGATGTCTGTGCGGTGCTGCGACCCCTCGAGCCCGATGAGGCCGACCGCCTCGTAGGCTCGACTCCGAGCCTCAGCGAAGTCCGCCCCTCGCGCGACGACGCCCAGCACGCGCCCGCCCGTCGCGGTCCACACGTCGAGGTCGTCGTGCTGCGTTGCGGCGTGCACGAGGTGCACTCCGGGAACCTGCGCGGCCGCGTCGAGCCCCGTGATCTGCCGCCCGGTCACCACGTCGCCCGGGTAGCCCTCGCTCGCGACGACCACGATCACGGCGGGCTCATCGGAGAACTCGGGAGTTGGTTGAGTGGCGAGGGATCCCTCAGCCGCAGCCAGAAGGTATTTGCTCAGCGGGGATTCGAGCCGGGCTAGGACAACCTGCGTTTCGGGGTCGCCGAAACGTGCGTTGAACTCGATGACGCGGATGCCCTTGGCAGTGACGATCAAACCGCAGTAGAGGAGCCCCACAAACGGGGTGCCCTCGGACTCGAGCTGGCGAACGGTCGGCAGCGCGACGGTTCGCGTAACCTCCTCGACGAAGGCGTCCACGCCGCCGGGCAGCCACGGCAGCGGAGAGTACGCGCCCATGCCGCCCGTGTTCGGGCCCTCGTCGCCGTCGAAGATGCGCTTGTAGTCTTGCGCGGGGGTGAGCGGTAGCACATTGTGCCCGTCCGCGAGGAAGAAGAGTGACACCTCTTGGCCGTCGAGGAACTCCTCGACGAGCACGTCGCCGTGAGGGGCCCAGGTGCGAACGTGCTCGAGGGCCGCGGCACGATCCTCGGTGACGAGCACGCCCTTTCCCGCGGCGAGACCGTCGGCCTTCACAACGTACGGGGCGCCGAACTCGTCGAGGATCGGGCCCGCGTCGTCGACCGATGTGACGCGTGCGGCTCGCCCGGTCGGCACGTTCGCCGCATCCATTACGCGCTTCGCGAATGCCTTCGAGCCCTCGAGCTGCGCCGCCGCCTGGTCGGGGCCGAAGACCGGCACACCGGCCGCGCGAAGCGGGTCGGCGACCCCCGCGACGAGCGGAGCCTCAGGGCCAACGATGACGAGGTCGAAGCCCCGATCCCTCACGAAATCTGTCACCGCCGCAGGATTCGTGAAGTCGAGCTCCGGCGTTTCGACCCCACTCGCGGCCACCCCCGCGTTGCCTGGAGCGCAGACGATCTCATGCCCCGCCTGTTCGGCCTGGAGAGCAAGGACAATGGCGTGTTCGCGGGCACCCGGCCCCAGCACGAGGATCTTCACCCGATCAGGATAGCGCGAGCCGCCGACACCGGCAGCGCGCCCCGGGCGACGCCGCCCTAGGGTGGGCGGTATGGCGAAGCGAAGAATCACGGTCGAGAATGGGCGCGCAGCACTCGCCGCGGTGGCCGGCGGATCGACTGAGCGCACCCACCTGGCGACCGCGGTGCGGTACTTGCTCGAGGAGCTCGCGGAGCGCGCCCCCGGGAACACCGTTGAGGTCAGGGTGCCCCCGTTCGGTGCGACGCAGTGCGTCTCCGGGCCGCGCCACACCCGGGGCACGCCACCGAACGTGATCGAAACTGACCCCGCAACCTGGATCGAACTCGCGACCGGCCGCCTCGCGTGGCGCGACGCGCTCGATGGGTCGCGGGTGACGGCCTCAGGGGCCCGAGCGGATCTCGACGGGTTGTTGCCGCTCGTCGCTGGGACGTGATCGTGCATTCAGTCGTGTCTGTGCCCTCAGGTCCGTGCACTCAGGTCCATGCACTCAGGTCCATGCACTCAGGCGCGGGCTGCGAGAATGGACCACATGAGCATGACCGATCCTGACCGCGACGCCGAGCGCCGCGACGGCGAGCACCGCGAAGCCGGACAGCACGAAGCCGGACAGAATGACACCGGAGAGCACGACACCGGAGAGCACGACACCGGACAAGGCGGCACCGAGCAGGCTGACACAGCGCAGCCCGAAACCGAGCAGCCGGCAGCCGAGCGCGTGCCGGTCGTCGAGGAGCGCCAGCAAGAGGTCGTGATCGAGCGTTCGGTACGTTTCGGTCGCGTCATCATCGGCGGAGCCGTCGTGGGTGTGCTCGTGGCGACGCTGCTGGCGCTGCTCACTCCGCTCGCGGCGGCCTCGGAGTACACGCTCGGTCAGATCGTTGGGTTCGTGGCGCTGATTGGGGCCGCGCTCGGCCTCGGCGTTGGCGCGATCGTCGCCCTCATCCTTGCCCGTGTTGCGAGGCGCCGCCGCGGTTCGGGCGTCGCCGTCCAGACTGACGTGCGATAATGGGCCGACCTCTACCGACTGGAGTGTAAACAGCATGTTCCAAGGCCTTGGCGGGTGGCACCTCGTCGTCATCCTCTTCATCATCCTCTTGCTGTTCGGCGCGCCGAAACTTCCCGGGCTCGCGAAGAGTCTCGGACAGTCGATGCGCATCCTGAAGAAGGAGGTCCGCACCGATCAAGACGGTGCCGGCGCGAAGGGCGCGGCGGATGCCGCGGATCAGGCTGGTGATGAGGGATCCGCGAAGAACGAGAGTGCGGCGAGCGCCGACGGCGCCGCGAACACGAATAGCGCCGCGAACACCGACAGTGACTCGAACCGGCGTAACGACGGGGAGACGTCGTAGGCCTCAGCGCTCAACCGCAGCACAAACACCGGTCCGGCGCTGAGAGTGCCGGAGTGGGCTGAAATTCAGCGCGACACCGAGGGGTCCGCGATCCCTAGCTTTCCTGCGTCGCCTCGACCCACGCAAGGTATTCGGCATCGACGTGGCCGGCGATGTACTCGCCCGTGAAGCAGCTCTGCTCGAGCTCGGTCACGTGATCCTGCCCCTGCATGATGGCGCGGTTCATGCCTTCGACGCTCAGGTAGATGAGATGATCGGCTCCGAGCACCTCGCAAATTTCTTCGGTGGTGCGTCCGTGCGCGACGAGTTCGCCCCGCGTCGGCATGTTGATGCCGTACACGTGGGGGTAGACGACGGGCGGCGCGGCCGACGCGAACGTCACCGACTTCGCCCCAGCGGACCGTGCCATCTCGATGATTTCGCGTGACGTGGTGCCGCGCACGATCGAGTCGTCGACGATGAGCACGTTCTTCCCCTTGAACTCCACGCTCATCGCGTTGAGCTTCTGGCGCACGCTCTTCTTCCGCACCGCCTGCCCGGGCATGATGAAGGTACGGCCGACGTAGCGGTTCTTGAAGAAGCCCTCGCGGTATTCGATCCCGAGCCGCTGCGCGACCTGCATCGCACTGGGCCGTGCCGAGTCGGGGATCGGCATGACGACGTCGATATCGACGCCTTCGAGCTGCTCTGCGATCTCCTCGGCGAGCACGTCGCCGAGGCGGAGACGTGCGTCGTACACGGAGATGCCGTCGAGCACCGAGTCGGGCCGTGCCAGGTAGATGTACTCGAACGCGCACGGAGCGAGGCGGGAAGCTGCGGCGCACTGCCGAGAAACCATCGTGCCGTCGGGGGAGATGAGCACCGCCTCGCCGGGTTCGACGTCGCGCACCACCTCATAGCCTCCCGACTCGAGCACGAGCGACTCCGACGCGACGACCCACTCATCGGCCCCGTTCGCGGCAGTGCGCCGCCCGAGCACGAGCGGCCTGATGCCGTGGGGGTCACGGAACGCGAGCAGCCCGTAGCCGGCGATGAGTGCGATGGCGGCGTAGGATCCCTCGACGCGTTCGTGCACGCGAGCGACCGCGTCGAACACCTGCCCCTCATCGAGGGAGAGTCCGCGGATTCCGGCCTGCAGCTCGTTCGCGAGCACGTTGAGCAGCAGCTCCGTGTCGGAGTGGGTGTTGAGGTGCCGCCGATCGATGTTGTAGAGCTCGGCGGTGAGCTCGCGGGTGTTCGTGAGATTGCCGTTGTGTACGAGCGTGATGCCGTACGGGGCGCCTACGTAGAACGGCTGCGTCTCTTCCTCGGTGGCGGCCGATCCCTTCGTTGCGTATCTGACGTGACCGAGACCGACGTTGCCGAGCAGGCTCCGCATGTCGCGGGTGCGGTAGGCCTCGCGCACCTGACCCTTCGCCTTCACCATATGGAAGAAGTCGCCGTCGAGCGTGGCAATGCCCGTCGAGTCTTGGCCGCGGTGCTGCAGCAGGAGCAGCGCGTCGTACACCTGCTGGTTGACGAGTTCTTGCGAGACGATTCCGACGATGCCGCACATGCTGGGTGACTACTCCCCGAGGGTCGAGATGCGCCGAACAGGCGCAACGAATAGTTTCGCACATTCGTGAGGCATCCCCGTCGCGGCAGGGTACCCTGGACTGGTGACCGAGAACTCGTCGATCTATGCCCAGTCCGGAGTGGACACCGCCGCCGGAGACCTTGCGGTCGAGCTGATGAAGTCCGCAGTCTCCCGCACGCACGGCCCCGAGGTGATCGGTGGTGTCGGCGGCTTCGCGGGGGTCTTCGACGCATCGGCATTGCTCGGCTACAAGCGCCCGCTGCTGACGAGTTCAACCGACGGCGTCGGCACGAAGGTCGCGATCGCGCAGGCGATCGATAAGCACGACACGATCGGGCAGGATCTTGTCGCGATGGTCGTCGACGACATCGTCGTGGTCGGCGCGAAGCCGCTGTTCATGACGGACTACATCGCCTGCGGCAAGGTCGTGCCGCAGCGCATCGCCGATATCGTGCGAGGGATCGCCGAGGCGTGCTCCGCCACCGGCACCGCGCTCGTGGGCGGCGAAACCGCTGAGCACCCGGGCCTGCTCGGTCCCGACGACTACGACGTGGCGGGCGCCGCGACCGGGGTCGTTGAGGCTGACAAGATGCTGTCGCCCGACCGGGTGCGCGACGGCGATGTCGTGCTCGCGATGGCCGCCTCAGGGCTTCACTCGAACGGGTTCTCGCTCGTTCGCCACATCCTTGCCGAGCGGGGTATCGGCTACCACGAGCACAGCGCGGATCTCGGGGCGAGCTATGGCGAGGCGCTGCTCACGCCGACCGCTCTCTATACGGCGCCGCTCTTGCGGGTGCTTGAGGATTCCTCGCTCGACGGCGCGATCCACTCCCTGTCGCACGTGACCGGTGGAGGGATCGCCGCGAACCTCGCGCGGGTGCTGCCCGTCGGCTCGTGGGTCGAGGTCGACCGCGCAACCTGGACGCCGCTGCCCGTCTTCCACCACCTCGCGGAGCTCGGCGGGCACTCGCTCGAGTCGCTCGAGGGCGCGTGGAACCTCGGGGTCGGAATGTTCGCGGTCGTCGCCGCGGACCGGGCTCCGCAGGTCGCTGCCGCGCTCACCGCGGAGGGGCTCGACACCTGGGTGGCCGGCACGGTGTCGACCGCTGAGCGCTCGTTCGACGGGTTCGAGCAGGGCGCGAAGGGCGTCGACGGGGGCGCGGTGCGGCTCGTGGGGGCGTACCGGGGCTGAGCCGGCTGCCGGGGCGGGAGCCCTCGCGGCTTTTTGTGAACGTGCACCCCGGGGGTGAGCGTGCACCTGGGGTGGGGTGGCCCGCGTGCACACTGGAGCCCCATGTGCACACTGACCGTGACTGGGGGCGTGGGATCCCTCGCCCGGGTCTGTCGCGAGGCTTCACCTGCTCGTCACCGACCTCCGGAGAGAATGTCCGTGGCGGGGGCTAGGCTGTTGGCCATGAGCGTTGTGATTGACCCTGCCTTCGATCCTGTTCCTTCTCTTGAGCACTCCCCGAGGGTGAGCGTCTCGGCCCAGCCGCCGAGCGACGCTGGCGCCGTGGCGGTGTTCGTCGGCGCCGAGGGTGACCTGCCGGACGGGCTTGCTGGCATCGACCGCGCCGCGCTCGCCGCCGCGGGGTTCAAGGGCGCGAAGAACCAGACGCTGGTGCTGCCGGGAGCCCCGCTCAAGGTCCTTGTCGGGACGGGGTCTGCGAGCATCGAGACGGATGCGCAGCTGCGTGATGCGGTCGCCGCGTTCACCCGCGCAGCCCGCGAGTGCGGCCGGCTCGCGGTCGATCTGACGGGCGTGCTCGCCGCGGCGGACTGGGATGTCGAGATTGCGGTGCAGGTCGCCGTCGAGGGTGCGGTGCTTGCCCGATACCGGTATGACGCGCTGAAGAGCGACCCCAAGACCGTGCAACTCGAAGAGCTCATGCTGCAGCTCGGCGAGGGCCAGGAGGAGGCGGCCGCGCAGGGCGTGGAGCGTGCGCTCGTGCTGACCCGGACCGCGGCGCTTGCGAGGGATCTCGCGAATACGCCGCCCCGTCACCTGAGCGCGGTGAAGTTCGCAGAGGTCATCGAGCGTCTCGCACCCGAGTTCGGTCTCGAGACCGAGGTGTTCGACCGGGCTGCGCTCATGGAGATGGGCTGCGGCGGTCTTTTGGGCGTCAACGCGGGCAGCGTTGAAGAGCCGCGGATGGTGAAGCTGACCTACCGGCCCGCCGACGCCGACGGGCACCTCGCGCTCATCGGCAAGGGCATCATGTACGACTCGGGCGGGATCAGCCTCAAGCCCTCGAACGCGATGCACGCGGCAATGAAGTTTGACATGATGGGGGCCGCGGCAGTCTTTTCCTCGATGACCGCGCTGCGCGACCTCGGTGCGACCACCGCCGTCACCGGGTGGCTCATGTGCACGGACAACATGCCGTCGGGCAGCGCCACGAAGCTCGGCGATGTGCTCTCGATCCGCGGCGGGAAGACCGTCGAGGTGAAGAACACCGACGCCGAGGGGCGCCTCGTGATGGCCGACGGCCTCGTGCTCGCCACCGAGGATGCGTCAGTGGCGGATCGTCGACCCGACGCCATCGTGGACATCGCAACGCTGACCGGTGCGGCCATGGCGGCGCTCGGCACCCGCACCGCGGTGATGCTCGCGAACGACGATGCGATCGCAGCCCAGCTCGAGCAGGCCGCAGAGGCGACGGACGAGAACATCTGGCGCTTCCCGCTCGACCAGCGCTACTCGGACCAGCTGAAGTCGAACGTTGCGGATCTTTCGAACATTGGCGGCCAGTACGCCGGGGCGATCCTTGCCGGGCTGTTCCTGAACGAGTTCGTCGACGGCACGCCGTGGGGGCACCTCGACATCGCGGGAACGATGCAGGCGGAGAGCGACGACCTGTGGCGTTCGGTTGGGTCGACGGGCTTCGGCGCGCGACTCCTTGCCGAGTTCGCGACCGGGTTTGAGGCGCCGGAAAGCGCAGAGGATTCCGAGTGAGCTCCGCTTCGACGTCGCGCAGGTCACGTCGGAGCCGCTCGGCGAAGGCTCCGCAGCACCTGCTGAAAGATCGTGACGCGTACCTCGACTATTTCTCGGCGTTTATCGGGGAGGCGCCCTCCTCCTTCCACGCTGTTGCCGCAGTAGTGACGGCGCTGCGCGAGGCGGGCTTCCGCGAGCACGTCGAGACCGAACCCTGGGAGCCGCTCACCTCGGAGGGGTGCGGGTTCGTCTGCCGCGACGGTGCGATTATCGCCTGGCGTGCGGGCGCCGACCTTGTCGCCGAGAGTCCCGTGCGCGTGCTCGGCGCGCACACTGACTCGCCGGGCTTCCTCGTGAAGCCGCACGCGGATTTCAGCGCCCGCGGCTGGAATCAGGTCGGCGTCGAAGTGTACGGTGGGCCGCTCCTCAACTCGTGGCTCGACCGTGACCTCGAATTCGCGGGCCGAGTCGTGACGGTCGAGGGCGACGAGAAACTCGTGCGCACGGGACCGGTCGGCCGGATCCCTCAGCTCGCGATCCATCTCGACCGCGAAGCGAACTCTGGTCTGGAGCTCGACCGTCAGCGCCACACGCAGCCCGTGATCGGGGTGGGGCTGGCCGGCGAGCGGCCGTTCCTTGAGGTGCTCGCCGATGCCGCCGGGGTCGCGCCCGATGCGATCGCCGGAATGGACGTGCGTACGCACGATACGCAGCCGCCCGCGCGCATCGGAGTGAACAGTGAACTATATGCGTCGCCTCGCCTGGACAACCTGAGCTCGGTCGTGGCCGGTCTTGTGGCGCTGCTCGCGACGGAACCAGAGCCGGGTACGATCTCGATGCTTGCAGCGTTCGACCACGAGGAGCTCGGTTCGGCGTCGCGTTCGGGTGCGGCCGGGCCTTTCTTGGAGGATGTGCTGCAGCGGCTGCGGGCGGGCGTCGGGGCGACCGAGGAGGAAGCGGTGCGCGCCATGGCCGCGTCGTGGTGTCTCTCCGCGGATGCGGGGCACTCCGTGCACCCGAACTACGCGGAGAAGCACGACCCCAACGTGCAGCCGCTCGCGGGGCAGGGGCCGATGCTGAAGGTGAACGCGAATCAGCGCTACGCGAGCGACGCGCACGGTGCTGCGCTCTGGCGTCGCAGCTGCGAGCGTGCCGGCGTGACCGGGCAGGTATTCGTGTCGAACAACACGGTGCCCTGCGGGTCGACGATCGGACCGATCACGGCGACGCGCATCGGGATCCGCACGGTCGACGTCGGCGTGCCGCTGCTCTCGATGCACTCCGCCCGCGAACTCGCCCACGTCAACGACCTGCACGGGCTCGCACGCGTGACCGGGGCGTTTTTTGCCGGAGCATAGAGCGGGGCGTCTACCCTGAAGGACCGCTCCTTCGCTAGGATCGAGCTATGAGTGAGATGCAGCAGACGGGAGCGGGCAGTGTCGCCCTTTCGACCGAGCGGCTCATGCCCAGCGTGCAGCGCTTCGGTGGGAGAGAGATCGAGATCACGTTCCTCGGGCCGAACCAGTACGGCCAGCCGACCTGGGTGATGTGGAACCCGACCGAGCCCTACTTGATCGGGTTGCTGTCGCAGGGGCGCATCGGCTACCACTTCGAGCAGCGCACCGACTCGGGTGTGCTCGTGCACGAAAATATCTCGCTGCAGCGCGTACAGCGGGCGCTCGGAGGCTGACCGGGCGGGTGCGACACGCCGGGGAACCGGCGGCGGTGCGCCCGATTTGCATGAGCATGCGCAAGCACCGTAGTATTTCATCTCGGTAGCAAACGGGAAACCGTTTGGCCCCATCGTCTAGCGGCCTAGGACTCCGCCCTTTCACGGCGGCAACACGGGTTCGAATCCCGTTGGGGTCACTGGACATGAATATAATTGAATATTGTGAGTTATGGCCCTGTGGCGCAGTTGGTTAGCGCGCCGCCCTGTCACGGCGGAGGTCGCGGGTTCAAGTCCCGTCAGGGTCGCCAGATGAAGAGCCCTTCCTCGGAAGGGCTTCTTCGTCTCTGGCGGTCGTCATTACTTCGATTGCCTGGCTCTGTAGCTCAGTTGGTAGAGCGTTCGACTGAAAATCGAAAGGTCACCGGATCGATGCCGGTCGGAGCCACGTAGCGGCTATTACACCGTTACTGAACCCTCGCAAGGCTTCTACTTGCGGGGGTTCCTTTATTTGTTTGATCAGGGGTTTTGTTTGCTAGCTCAGGTCGCATTTGAAATGTGGGCTCGATTGTGCGGGTTTGTGGCTGCTTTCTTTCAGTCGGTGACCCCGCATTAACCGGCTCATCGCATTTGGGAGTGTAGGAGCGGTCGGAATCCGCCGGCCTCGAGGAGTGATCTCGCAATATAGTTCGTGAGGTTCCGGAATCCGAGCGCGGAGCCGCGGAGGTGCTCGAGCCTGCCGTT